>NZ_JBVISU010000007.1:0-326272 GCF_055575355.1 Amycolatopsis sp. NPDC034160
CCGCGTCCGCACCAGCACCCACCGCGTCACCGCACTAGCCAAAGCCATCCTCACCCTCGAATACAGCCTCAGCTAACCAAGATGGAAAAGGCTCATTGCGTGTCTTGGGGCGAGCGAGACTCAGACCAGGGAGCGGTCCAGGTCCGGCTCCAGGTAGATCAGCTTCGCCGTCGGCACCTTCGCGCGCACACGCGCTTCGGCGTCGTCGATGGTCTGCGCGACCTCGCCGGTGTCCAGTCCAGGCACCAAAGCGAGCTTCGCGGCCACCAGCATCTCGTCCGGGCCGATGTAGAGGGTGCGGATGTGGATGACCCGCTCGACCTTGCCCGCGGCCAGTTCGTCGACGATGGTGTCGAGGTCGGCCGGCGAGGCGCCCTCGCCGATCAGCAGGCTCTTCATCTCGATGATCAGGATGATCGCGATGATCCCGAGCAGCACGCCGATGGTCACGGTGCCGATGCCGTCCCACACCGGGTTCCCGGTGACGACCGACATCCCGACGCCCGCGAGCGCGAACACCAGGCCGAGCAGCGCGCCCGCGTCCTCCAGGAGGACCACCGGCAGTTCGGGGGTCTTGGCCTGGCGGATGAACGCCCACCAGCCCGCGTCGCCCTTGATCTTCTTCGACTCCTGGATCGCGGTGTAGAAGGAGTAGCACTCCAGTCCGATCGCGACCACCAGGATGCCGACGGCCACCATCGGCGAGGTCAGGTCCTCGGGATGCGAAATCTTGTGGATGCCCTCGTACAGCGCGAACACCGAGCCGAGGCTGAAGAGCATCAGCGCGACGATGAACGAGTAGAAGTACCGGTCGCGGCCGAACCCGAACGGATGCGTGCGGGTCGCCTTGCGCTGCGAGGTCTTCTGCCCCAGCAGCAGGAGGCCCTGGTTCGAGGTGTCCGCGAGCGAGTGCACCGACTCGGCGAGCATCGACGACGACCCCGTGATGAGGAAGCCGGTGAACTTCGCGACCGCGATGCCGGCGTTCGCCACGAGCGCGGCGATGATCGCTTTGGTTCCGCCACCTGCTGACACGTGCCAACTCCCCAATGGTGTCCCGATATGCCGGGTTCGAAGGCTAGCAGTGCAGACGAGCCGGTACGCGCTGGGCGGCCCGGCCCGGGGACAGGTCACAGAATTGTCGGACGCCCTCGCTAGTCTCGCCCCTCTCATGAGCTGGGGAGGTACCCGTGCCGCGATTCGGCGTGCTCGGACCGTTGACGATCGAAAGTCCGCCCGGGCGGCGTACGACGCCGCGCGGCGATCATCAGCGCACCCTGCTGGCCGTCCTGCTGCTGAACGCGAACTCGTCCGTCCCGGTCGACGCCCTGGTCGAGACGCTCTGGCCGGAGACGCCGCCGAAGTCGTACGCCTCGAATCTGCACACCTACGTCTCCCGGCTGCGCGCGCGGATCGAGGGGCTGGAGATCGAGCGGGATCCGCATGGCTATCGGCTGGTGGTCGAGCCCGGCGAACTCGATCTGCTGTCCTTCCGCGAGGCCGCGGCCGCGGGGAAGGCGGCGGCGCGGGCGGGTGATCCGGCGGCGGCCGCCGGGCACTACCGCCGCGCGCTCGCGGAATGGCGCGGGCCGGTCTTGTCCGGACTGCACGTTCCCCGGCTCGACGCGGATGTCGCCCGGCTCGAGTCGGAACGTCTCGCCGCCTTCGAAGACTGTGTCGACGCCGAACTGTCCGACGGCAGGCATGGCGAACTCACCGGCGAACTCCAGGCGATGATCACCGAACACCCGCTGCGCGAGCGGCTGGCCGCGCAACTGATGATCGCGCTGCACCGCGCCGGGCGGCAGGCCGATTCGCTGGCCGTCTACCGCGACCTGCGCGCCACCCTCGTCGAGGAGCTCGGCGTGGAACCCGGCGCCGAGGTCCGCCGCGTGCACGCCGCCGTGCTGCGCGGTGAGGATCCGGTGCCCGCCACCAAGGTGACGCCGGTCTTCCCGATCTGCCAGCTTCCGCCGGACATCGCGGATTTCGCCGGCCGCGAAGGCGAGATCGTGAGACTCTCCGGCCTGCTCGGCGACGGTGCCGGCGTCCCGGTCGCGGTGATCACCGGCGAACCCGGTGCGGGCAAGTCCACCCTCGCGATCAGCACGGCACACCGGCTCCGCCGGTCCTTCCCGGACGGTCAGTTGTTCGTCCCGCTGGCAGGCGCCTCCAGTCCGCGCGATCTCGCCGACGTCCTCGGCGACCTCTTGCGGGCACTGGGGGTCACCGGCCCCGCCATCCCGGACGACGTCGAGGCGCGGGCGGCGGTCTACCGCGGGCGCCTCGCCGACCGGCGGGTCCTCGTGGTGCTCGACGACGCCGCCGGCCCGGATCAGATCCGCGCACTGCTGCCGGGAACGCCGGGCTGCGCCGTCCTGATCACCAGCAGGCAACGGCTTTCCGGTCTCGCCGGGGCCAGTCGCCTTCACCTCGCCCCGCTGTCCGGCGCCGAGGCGATGACGCTGCTGGAGCGGTTGGCCGGACCGGACCGGGTGGGCGCCGAACGCGCGGACGCGGAGCGGATCGCCAAGGCCTGCGGCAATCTCCCGCTGGCACTGCGGATCGCGGGCAGCAGGCTCGCCATGCGGCCGGGACTGCCGCTGGGGAAACTCGCCGCGAAGCTGGAAGACGAGGTCTCCCGCCTCGACGAACTGCGGGTCAGCGATCTCCAGGTCCGCGGCAGCATCGCGTTGAGCTACCGAGCACTGAGCCCGGCCGCGCGGCGGGCGTTCCGGTTGATCGGCCGCTGCCGCACTCTCGACCTTCCCGCCTGGGCGGTCTCGACCCTCATCGACAACACCGCCGACGAGGACGCGGACGAGGCCATCGACGAGCTCGTCGAAGCCAGCCTGCTCGAAGCCACCGGCCTCGACCCGACGGGCGAACAGCGGTTCCGCGTGCACGATCTCGTGCGCGTCTTCGCCACCGAACTCGGCCGGGAACTGGAGACCCACGCCGAGCGGGTGGCCACCGTCGCGAAAGTGTCGGACGCGGCGCTGTGCCTCGCCGACACGGCGGCCCGTCGCCTGCCGAGGACGGTGCCGATGCCGTTGTCGGATCAGGACCTGCCCGCGCAACCGCTCGCGGGTGAACTGGTCGAGCGGCTGCTGCGCGATCCCGAGGCGTGGTTCTCCGTGGAGCGGGCCAATCTGGTCACCGCCGTCTCGTCGCTGTGCACCATCGGCTGGCTGCGGAAAGCGTTGCGGATACTGGAAAGGCTGAGCGCGTACCTGTACCTGCACAGCCACTACACCGATATGCGGACGGCGTACGAGACCCTGCGCGACGCCGCCCGCGAGGCGGGCGACAGGCATATAGTGGTCATCGCCGAGGCGAACTTGGCGGTATTGCTGCACGCTCGCGGCGAGTACGAACGCGCCGCCGAGGGTTACCGCGAATGTTCGAAGGAGCTGGCGGTACTCGGCGACAGTTCCGCGCAGGCGTGGGTCGAAACGAACCTGGCGCACTGCCTCGTCGGTCTCGGCCGGGCAGGGGAATCCCTCCACGCCGCGACCCAAGCCCGCGAACTGTCCACTGTGGAGGAAACGGGGCCGGGAGCGTACGCGCGGCACGCGGAGTCCGCCGCGTTGCATCGGCTCGGCAAGGTCACCGAAGCGCTCGAGATCGACCGCAGGATCCTCGCGCACGCCCGCGAACGAGGTGACGAACGCCAGCTCGGCGCTGCCCTGCAAGGGCTTTCGTGGTCGCTGATGCTCGACGGAAGGCCGGGGGAAGCGCTGGAGACGATCGAGGAATCGGTCTGGGTGCTGCGCCGGACGACGGCGAAATCGGCGCTGGCGAAGTCGTTGCGCACCCAGGGCGCCATCCTCGCGGGTGCCGGACGGCGGGTCGGCGCGGTGAAGGCCTACGAGAACGCGCGGCGGCTGGCCGGCGCGCTCGAAGAACGGCCACGGGAGCTTTCGTGCACCCGCGCGATCGCGGCCAGCTGGATCGGCGACGGCCGGGCCGATCGCGCGATTCCCGTGCTGCGCCACTGCCTCGACGAATTCCGGGCCATGGGCGGGAAACCCGCGACCGGCCTCACCCTGCACGTGCTGCGCCGGGCGTACGAGGCCGTCGGGGAGACGAAGGCGGCCGAGGCGGCGGGCGAAGAGGCGAAGCGATTGGAAGTCCCCCACGACGCCAACGCTTCGACCCTCGTCCGGTTGCTGTTGTCGCTCACCGAACCCGCCCCGGCCTGACCGGGGGGTGCCCGACCCCTCAGACGAGCACCACCCGGAAATCACTACAGCGCGAACCGCGGCTCGCGACGGATCGAGGAGAACCAGGCCAGCACGATGACCAGCAGACCGGCGACGGTCAGCCTCACCCGGGTGGGCTGCGCGCCGGTGATCACGAGCGCGGCGGTGAGCAGGACCTGGGCGCCGAGGGGGACGAGCACGGTCACCACGACGAATCCGAGCGCGGTGAGCAGGACGCTGGGGCGCACGGAAACCGGCACCCGGTAAACGCGCCCGCTCGCCGCGTCGGGATGGGAAGTCACTGTTGGTCACTCCTTGGCTATCGACATCCGGGATGAGCCGACGCCAACCGCCGGGTCACCCCTTCGGGCGATAGTTGCGGAACCCACCACACGGAACGCACACAGTTCGGCCAAGAAACGCGTTTAGTCCTCTTGATGCGGTACTTGCACACGCAAGTACCGCATCAAGAGGACTAAACGCGAGGGATCGGGGGCTAGCAGGTGCCGGCGGTGGCGCGGAAGACCTGGGTGCGCTCGCCGGAGAGCGGCCGCACGCGGACGGCCGGGTCGGCGGCCGGGAGCCACACCGACTGACCGCGGCGGAGTTCGACCTGCTCGCCGTCGTCGGCGGTCACCTGAAGGCTGCCCGCGGTACACAGCAGGATCTGCGGGCCGACGTCATGGACGGCGACCTCGCCGTCGTCCCCGGCCTCCCACTCGATCCGCGACAGCTCGAATTCGGGCGCGTCGGTGCGGTACACCGACATCCGCGCCTCTTGCTCGCCGCTCTGGACCGGCATCTCACCGCACGCGAAGTCGACGACGCGCAGCAACTCCGGCACGTCGACGTGCTTGGGGGTGAGCCCGCAGCGCAGGATGTTGTCCGAGTTCGCGAGGATCTCGACGGCGGTGCCGTGCAGGTACAGGTGCAGGTTCCCGGCGGGCAGGTAGATCGCCTCGCCCGCGCTGAGGGTGAGCCGGTTGAGCAGGAGCGCCGCGAGCACGCCCGCGTCCCGCGGATGCGACTCGCCGAGTTCCAGGATGGTCCGGCATTCGATGTCGAACTCGCCGCGTTGCTGAATGTGTTTGACGCACGAATCGAGAACCTCGGGCAGCAGTTCGTCGAGCGCGGCCTGCGGCAGGGTGATCCAGGTGGTGAACAGCGCGCGCAGCCCGGCCGGATCCGGCTGGGCATCCAGCAGCACCGCGTACTTCGCGAGACCGGGCGTTTCGATCGCCTTCAACAGCGAGATCGTGCGCTCCGGGTCCCGGAAGCCGGCCAGCGCGTGGAACTCCGTCAGCGCGCAGACGAGTTCCGGTTTCGCGGTCGGGTCCGGGTAGTTGCGGTTCGAGGCGTCGCGCGGGATCCCGGCGGACTCCTCGCGCGCGTAGCCCTCCGCCGCCTGGGCGGCCGAGGGGTGCGCCTGCATCGAAAGCGGCTCTTCGGCGGCGAGGATCTTCAACAGGAACGGCAGCCTGCCGCCCCAGCGGTTGGCGCAGCTCGTGCCGAGCTGGCCGACCGGGTCGGCTTCGACGAGCTCCAGCAGGCTCCGCTCGGTGCCGTCCGGGCCGATGACGTGAGACGGGTCACCGGGGTGAGCGCCCATCCACAGTTCCGCCTCCGGATGCGGCGCCGGCACCGGACGCCCCAGCAGCTCGGGGATCGTCGTTCTCGATCCCCACGCGTAGGGCCGCACGGCATTGCGCAGCAGCTCCACTGTCACCTCAACTCCTCGCCGGGCACGGGTGGTGCCGGCCCTCATTCATTCGTCTCGCGCGCGGGGTTCACGCCGTTGCGGGCGTGTACCTCCCGGCGCCGCCGATGCTGCCGACGGCCAGCCCCAGGTAGACCGCGGCCAGCTCGAAACGCAGCGCGAGAACGGCCGCACGCACGATCTCGTCCGTTTCGATCTCTTCGGCCGGGGCGATCACGTCCGCACCGGGCAACAGGTCTTGTGCCTCGTAGCGGGCCGCCTCCGTGGCGGGCCCCGTCCGAACCGAGAGGAGCAACACCCTCGGCGTCAAGCCGGCCCCGTCCTCCGGGTCCGCGAAGATATCGCGCTCCACGCCCCCGGACAACGCCGCACGCCGCAAAGCGGGCCTGGCCAGCGCCTGACGGTAGTCCTCGACGTCACAGACGAGCGCCGCGTGGGCGGCGAAAGCGTGTGCCGCGTGCTCGCCGACGGCGACCGCGACCGGGTCCAGTCCCCACAGCAGCGGCTGCCGGTCGACGACACGCAGCGCCATCGCCTTGGCCGGGTTCGCGAACGAGTCCCTGGCCAGGTAGTCCTTCTCGGCTTCCGCGTCGAGGTGATCGGCGAGCTGCTCGAGATCGGCCACCAGCAGGCCGAGCGCGTTCGCGGTGACCAGCGCGGCGGCGAGCCCGCGCGGGAAGGCCATCTCCGGTGGGACCGGGATCCGGGGCGTCAACAGCACACCCTTCCCCGCCACAGCGGCCGCGACGGGGCCTTCGCCGGGCGCGGACAGCACGACTGTCGCGCCGAACCGGGCGGCGCGCTCCAGTGAAGCGGCCAGCTCGCGGTCACCGGCGTCGTCGGTGTGCGTGAAGACGACATCGAGCGCGCCGATCCAGCTGGGCACCACCTCGGCGACGACCACCGGGACCGGGCACGACGGGGTCAGCAGCGCGGCGACCAGCCGGGTCAGCGTCCGGCTGACCCCGGGCCGGTCGATCAGTACGAGCGAGCGGGGACGCCCGACGTCCAAACGATCGCTCAACTCGAGTTCGGCCGCGGCCTCGGCGGTCGCCCTGACCTGGGCGCCCGCCATCGCGGCGGCGCGGAGAAGCCCCGCGGTGTCGGCCTCGGCCAGCCTCGCGGGGTCGTCGAGCAGGGAATCGTCAGGGACTGTCGGCATGTTCGCCATCCGGGTTCGTCGGCTCGGTGGCTTCGTCCAGCAACAATACCGGGATTCCATCACGGACCGGAAACACTCGACCACACTCCGTGCAAGTCAGCGCGTCGGCCTCGGGGTCCGCCGTCGTCCCCGTGCGCAGCGGCGCGTGATCGGGGGACGGGCAGGCCAGGATCTCCAGCAACTGTGCGTCAAGCGTGACGGCCATGCTTACTCCCTACCTGTGAGTACGTCGTGAATGCCACCTTCGAGACCAAGAGATGTCTCTATGTGCGTTTCCACGACACATTCGTTACCCACGGACTATCGCCAGTACGTCTTCGGTCAATGCCCGGACTGCTTCGGCGTCGGCGGCCTCGACGTTCAGGCGGAGCAGCGGCTCGGTGTTGGACGGGCGGAGGTTGAACCAGCCGCCGCCGGGAAGCTGGACGGTGAGCCCGTCGAGTTCGTCGATCTCGACGCCGTCGCGCGCGCCGAACGCGTCCTTGACCGCCATCATGCGCGCGACCTGGTCGTCCACGGTCGAGTTGATCTCGCCGGAGGCCGCGTAGCGCGAGTACTCCGCGGTCAGCTCGGACAGCGGGCCGGTCTGCTCGCCGAGGGCGGCGAGGACGTGGAGCGCGGCCAGCATGCCGGTGTCGGCACGCCAGAAGTCGCGGAAGTAGTAGTGCGCGGAGTGTTCGCCGCCGAAGATCGCGCCGGTCTTGGCCATCTCGGCCTTGATGAACGAGTGCCCGACCCGGGTGCGCACCGGTTTGCCGCCGTGTTCGGCGACGATCTCGGGTACGCCCTTCGACGTGATGAGGTTGTGGATGATGGTGCCGCCCGGCTCCTTCTCCAGCTCACGGATCGCGACCAGCGCGGTGATGGCGCTGGGCGACACCGGCTCGCCGCGCTCGTCGACCACGAAGCAGCGGTCCGCGTCGCCGTCGAAGGCCAGACCGGCGTCGGCGCCCTCTTCGCGCACCTTCGCCTGGAGGTCGACGATGTTCTTCGGATCGAGCGGGTTCGCCTCGTGGTTCGGGAAGCTGCCGTCGAGCTCGAAGTACATCGGCACGATCTCGATGGGCAGGCCCGCGAAGACGGTCGGCACGGTGTGGCCGCCCATGCCGTTGCCCGCGTCGACGACGACCTTCAGCGGACGGCTGCCCGACAGGTCGACGAGCTTGCGCAGGTACGCCGCGTAGTCGGCGAGGACGTCCTTCTCGGTCACCGAACCGCGCTGGCCGGCGAAGGCGGGCACGCCCTGCTCGACGGTGTCGCGGATTTCCGCGAGACCGGAGTCCTGGCCGACGGGGGCCGCGCCCGACCGGCACAGCTTGATGCCGTTGTACTTGGCCGGGTTGTGGCTGGCGGTGAACATGGCGCCGGGCAGGTTCAGCGACCCGGACGCGAAGTACAGCTGGTCGGTGCTGGCGAGACCGATCGTGACGACGTCGAGACCCTGCGAGGTCACGCCGTCGGCGAACGCGGCGGACAGCTCGGGCGACGAGTCGCGCATGTCGTGGCCGATGACGATCGCGTCCGACTCGGGTTTGATCAACAGGGCGAACGCCGAGCCGAGGTCGCGGACGAGTGCCACGTCCAGCTGTTCACCGACCACGCCGCGAATGTCGTAGGCCTTCACGATGCCCGAAAGGTCTGGCACGCCTGCTCCCCGCCAATAGTCTCGTTACAACGCCCTCTGGCGCCTCGAAAGCCTACCGGCGAGCCCTTGCGTCAAGCGCGGCCGGGCAGGACGCGCAGGTGGCCGCGCCTGCCCGAGGGTCCCTCGGGTTCGGGGTCGGGCGCGGGCTTGTCCGAGCGGCCCGCTTCGCGGACGGCCTCGGCCAGCGCGGTCAGCTCGTCGGCGGACGGGTCCGGGGCGGCGAAGGCCCCCTCGTGCCGGACGACTTCCCAGCCCTTGGGCACGGTGAGCCGGAGGGCGTGGGCTTCGCAAAGGTCATAGGAGTGCGGCTCGCTCGCGGTGGCCAGCGGGCCCACCACGGCCGTCGAATCGCTGTAGGCATACGTGAGCGTGGCGACAGCGGGTTCGAGGCAACCCGTTCGCGAACACTTTCGTACGCTCCGCACGATCGAGAACGATAGCGCGTCGCGAGCCAGGCGTACCGGCGACACGCGCTTCGACTCGCCGAGCGCGTACCCTTCGTTCCGTGGCGACGGCTCGTGATTCCCGACAGCGACGGCGAATGCGCCGGGACCGGCACGGCCGGGGCCTGCGTGGTGCGCTCTATCCGTCGACCCTTCCCGCCGCCGCTAGCAGGGCGGAAAGGTTCGACGCACTGGTTTTGGACGCGCTCGAACCGATCGAGGCACGGTGGCGGCACGAGCTCACGAAGCTCGATGTCGCCGTCGACGACGTTCCCGAAGTTCGCTCGGATGGCGCACCGAGCGGAGTGGACGGCGTGTTGCACGACGGAGCCGTCCCGCTCTCGCGCCTCGTGCCCGCCGGCGTCGACCGCGCCGGACTGCCGACGCGCGCCCGCATCGTCCTCTACCGCCGCCCCCTCGAAGCACGCGCGAAGGACCCGGGCGAACTCGCGGAACTCGTGCACGACGTCCTGGTGGAACAGGTCGCGGGCTACCTCGGCGTCGAACCCGACGTCATCGAAGGCGAATAACCCTCGCCTCTCCCTCCCCCGCCCAGCCCCCGCCCTTCCCCGGGGGGGCGTCCCCAGCCCAGCGTACCGCGCGGGATCGACTTGACCTGGGAAAACGGGACTGAAGCGCGGAGTTGTCCACAACCGGATCATGCTGTGGACAACTCAAGATCCGGGCGAGCTCAAGGGTTCCGAATGTCGCATTCGGGCCGCTCAGCGTCTCGAATGCGACTTTGGGGACCCTGAGTGGTTTCCATGCGGGCTCCCGTTTGTGTGGTTCGTCGGCCGTCGGGATGTCGATGAAGGAATTGGGACGTTGAGTGTCCCAATTCCTTCATCGGCGCGGGGGATCGCACCGGCTCGGATGTTGATCAAGGCCACGTCGCCCAGAACCCGGCCCGGGCTCAAGACTCAGCCCGGACGCCGCCGCGTGGGCACCGCGGTCAGCAGCGTGAACAGCACCGCCGCGATCTGCGCCAGCAGCAACAGGTTCCGCGTGGTGCCCGGGTGCTCCACCACCACCTCCGAAGGCGCGGGAGGCACCGAGACGGCGACCTGGTGACCCCAAGCCCGCACGATCGGCACGGCCTTGCCGTCCACGGTCGCCTGCCAGCCCGCCTCGAACTCCGCGGCCAGCACGAGCAGCCGTCCGGTCGGCCCTTCCGAGACGCGCACTCGCACGTCCGGCAGACCGGCCTGCACGGGCGCCACGCCGGGCGACGCACCCGGCGCGCCCTTCCCGGTCACCGCCGCCTGCGCCAGTTCCGGTGAGATCAGCGCCACCTGACCACCGGCGGGCAGCAGCCGTAGCACCGCACGCCCGTCGGAGGTCGGTGCGACCGGTGCGACCAGGTCCCGTGCGAGCCCGACGAAGGCCGAGCCATCGACCCCGCTGGGCAGCACGACGTACTGCACCCCGGAAGCCGCGGCCGCCGCGAAAGCCTGTTTGACCGCGTCCGGTGAGCCCTGCAACAGGTCCCGGCGCCACGAGGCCAGCCTGTCGGCGCTGCCGGGCGTCGACGCGAGTTCGTCGTCGCCGTAAAGCGGCAACCGTCCGCCGGTCTGCCGGACCAGGTCCGGAGACGAGCCCACCACCAGTACCGAACGCCCGCTCGAAGCCAGTTCGGTCGAAATCTCCGGAGCCAGCGAAGGACGGTCACCCGACCTCAGCGGCCCCTCGCGTCCGGCGACGACGGCACCGGTCGCGAGGGCCAGCAGCACGAGCACCCCGGCCACGGCCGTCACCTTCGCCAGCCACGGCGCCGGTTCGACACCGGCCGCGCCACGCTGCCAGGTCGCCAGCACCGTCCACAGCAACCCGGCGCCGATCACCAGCAGCGGCACCCCGGCGTATCCGGTCGCGTGCGCGCCACCCGACATCGGCGTCACCGCCACGAACCGCACGGCCACGAGGCCGAGCACACCCAGTACGACGACCGCGACGCCGCCGCCCGCGCCCCTCGACGGCCGGACCACCAGCGCGACGATCGCGGCCGCGACCAGCACCACCCCGATCGGCCAGGCGCCGGGACCGCCGGGGTCCAGCCCGGCGAGATCGGCGCCGGACGCGGCCGTGGCGCCGCCACCGAGTCCGTGCAGCAGCAGTTCCGGATGCCTCAGCAGCACACTCGGCCACGGCAGCAGCAGCGCCAGTGGCAGGAAGACCACGATGCCGACCGACGCGATCCGACGCGCGAGCCCGCTCGGCGAAGGCAGCACCACGAAACCGACCACCAGCCCGACCAGCGCCAGCGCGTGCGCCAGCGGCGAGAAGGCGCCGATCAGCGCCAGCCCGATCGCGCTCAGCGCGGAAACGTGCAGCCACCGCGAGTCCGCGCGGACCAGCAAGCCCACGAGGCCGGCGAGCACGAGCGGCAGCAGCAGGTGCACGACGACGACGTCGAGCCGTCCCTGTGCGACCGAAGCCGTAGCGGCGGGAAGCACGCCGTAAGCCGCCGCGACGACGGCACGCACCCAGCGACGCACGCGAAGGTGCCGAGTGGCCGCGTACGCGCTCAGGGCGGCGAGCGGAATGTCACCGATGAGCAGGATCGCGACCAGCGCCGCCGGTCCCCCGATCGGCGTGAAGATCGCGCCGAGGACGCCCAGCACCGGCAGCGTCGCGGGGGCCGGACTCGCCGTCCCGCCCGCGTTCGCGTGCCACGGCGCGAGATACGACGACCAGATCTCGCCGAGCCCGCCGACCGGCAGCAGTTTCCCGCCGAAGAGGTCGAGCCCGAGCCGCGAACCGTTGACCACGAACGCGAGCGCCGTCAGCACGACGAGCATCAGCACCGGCGGGGCGAACACGGTCGCGCCGAGCACCCGTTTCCGGTCGACCTCGACGAACACGAGCTCCGGCTCCGTCGGGCGCCCGCCGTCACGCGGTACCGGCGACGGTTTCGGCCTGCCCTCGCCGCGTGGCTCGGCCGCCTGCTCGGGCACCGCGACCGCGACGACCCCGCTGGGCCGTCGCAGACCGGTCCCCCGCGAGCCGACACCGCGCATCGCCCCCGCCGGCAGCGCGTCCGGACCGACCGGCCGCTCTTGTCCGGCCTTCACCGCTTCCGGCGGAATCCAGGCGCCTTGCTGATCCACGGTCTCCGGCACGGTCCCGAGCGCGTAGTCCCGTTCGACGCCGCGCCGGACGAGACCGACGACACCCGCGCGGACCGCGTTGCGCACCCGCGTCATCCGCCCGGTGAAGAGGCCGCGCACAGCGCCGGGCTTGCCGGTCTTCCGGCGTGCGGCGCGGGCCGCGCGCAGTCCGCCGCGGCCGCGCAGCAGGTACCAGGTCGCCGCGACTTCCGCGCCCGCCTCGCCGGTGCGGCGCAGCAGCAGGAACGCGAGCGCGCGCAGCACCGCGAAGAACGGGATTCGAAGCAAGCCGAACCAATACGACGATGGGTAGCAGTTGACGAGGAACACCCGGAGTCCGTGCGCGCGGTTGGCGGCGGCAAGCGAAATCCCGAGCGCGTCCGGTTTCCGCTGTCCGGTGCTGAGCGCGCGGGCGTGCCGGAGCCGGGCCGACGGCACCGAAAGCACGCGGCCGCCCACGGCGTTGGCGCGCCAGCCGAAGTCGAGATCCTCGCGCAGCAAAGGAAACCCGGGGTCGTAGCCACCGAGGTCGTGCCAAATCTCCCGCCGTATCAGCGATCCCGCGCTCGGCACGGCGAGCACCGCCGCGGCGGTCTCCTCCGGCGAGATTTGCTGCCGATGGCCGATGGCGTCGGTCGACAGCCCGGCTTCGACGATCAGCCGCGGATCGCTCCAGTCCACCGCGAGTGGACCGAGCACCGTCGCGGCCGGCTCGTTTTCGGCCGCTGCCAACAGGTTTTCGAGGCAGTCGGGTTCCGGCGCGCAATCGTCGTGCAGCAGCCAGACCCAGCCGCCGGGATCACCCCAGCGTTCGACGGCGTACTCGACGGCCTCGCCGACAGCGGCGCCGAAGCCGATGTCCTCCGATAGCGTGAGAATTCCGTCGAGGACCGGCGCCTCTCCGGCGACGCCTTCGGCCGCTGCCGCGTCGGTGAGGAGTCGCGCGGTCCGGTCAGTGGAACCGGTGTCGACGGCGAGCACGTGCCGGGGCCGGACCCCGCTGCGCCGCAACGCGGAAAGCGCCAGTGGCAACCAGTTCTCGCCGTTGTGACAGACCACAATGGCCAGAACGGGGACCGTGCGCAGTGCGGGTGACGCGGCAGTGCGAGACAACGGGCACTCCAGATGTGGCGGCGAAGTCGAGTGCCGCCACCCTACGACGCGACCCTGTCACCCGTTGGTGGCCCCACTATGTGGAAAAAACTGGGGGGAAGCGGGCAGGAAGCGATCTCCGGCGCACGGGGTGCCGGAGATCGCCGTCACACAGCTCGTTTCTTCAGTTTCCGACGCTCGCGTTCGGAGAGCCCGCCCCAAATACCGAACCGCTCGTCATGCGCGAGGGCGTACTCGAGGCACTCGTCCTTGACCTCGCAACCGAGGCAGATCCGCTTGGCTTCGCGGGTGGAGCCGCCCTTCTCCGGGAAGAACGCCTCCGGGTCCGTCTGCGCGCAGAGGGCCCGTTCTTGCCAGTCCTGCTCTTCCGCGGAGGCATCGTCGAAAAGCTCGGTGAGATCGCCCAGTTGCTGCTCCGGGACCTCACCCCAACCCACGACTTGCCCCCATTCCCTTCCATCTGCTTCCAACCGCACGTCCGCCTCCTCGCTGTCCACGCACTCCCCAGGCTGGCGGTGTTGAAACACCATCCGCCGCCCCCTTCCAGCGACGAATGACATCACTGTGATTACACCCGTGTAGTGCGGTCAGGTCAAGCGGAGTAGCGAGTTCGGGGGATACTTCGGCGCGACCGCGCAAGGGGACACGCCGAGAACTTCACATCGGGCATACGGAAGACTGGAGGGGTGCAGAGATCAGCAGTGCGGCCAAGCCCGATCTTCCTCGGCATCCTCGCGGTCACCGTCCTGGGCGGTGTACTGGCGGCTTTCGGTGACGCGAACACGATTTCCAGTCAGAAGTACGACCCGCTCATCATCACCGGCGTGGTCCTGCTCGTCGCGGGCGGCTGGGTCGCGTCCTTGACGTTGCACGAGTTCGGGCACGCGCTCGTGGCGTTCCGCGGCGGCGACCACAGCGTCGCCCACAAGGGTTACCTCTCCATGGACGTCCGGAAGTACACGGATCCGGTGCTCTCCATCGTCCTGCCGTTGGTATTCCTCATCATCGGCGGCATCCCGCTGCCGGGTGGCGCGGTCTGGATCGAACACGGGCGCCTGCGGTCACGCGCGGTCCAGTCATGGGTCTCCCTCGCCGGGCCGCTCAGCAACCTCGCCGTCGGCGTGGTCCTGACCCTCGTCGTCGCGCTGGTGCCGATGTCGAACGGACTCGTGATCGGACTCTCGTTCCTGGCGCTGCTCCAGATCGTCACGTTCGTCCTGAACATCCTGCCGATTCCCGGTCTCGACGGCTGGGGCGCGATCGAGCCCTATCTTTCGCCCGGCGCGCGTGAGTTCGGCGCGAAGGCCCGGCCGTGGGCACCGCTCGTGCTGTTCGCCGTGCTGTTCGCGGTACCCGGAGCCGCCTCGTTGCTCTGGAAGGTGTCTTACGCGCTCTTCGACTCCGTCGGCGGCTTCTCGCTCGCGGCTCAGTACGGGCAAGACGCGTTCATGTTCTGGAGGTGAGCGTCACTTGCCTTCGGGATGCTCGGTGAACCACGTGTGCGCCCGCTTCCAGACGCGTTTCAGTCCGGAGCGCTCGCCGAGGTAGTCACCCGCCATGCCGACCACCGGCAGTTTGCCGAGCGCCCGGTGGATGAGACGGCCACGTGGCCGCTTCTCCAGTTCGTCGACGATGCCCAGCAGTCCCCGGCCGAGGCGCCACAGCGTGCCCGCGGCCGCCTTCAGGGTGACTTTGCCGTGTTTCTTCTTGGCATCATCGAGTTCTTCGGTGAGCTTCGCCGCTTCGTCGTCTTCGGCGACCTTGTCATGGTCGGCGTGCTTGCCCGCCGCGATCACCGGATCGATGTCGCGCTCGAAGAGCACCCACGCGATCAATCGGACCCGGGCGCCGACGTCGGTCACGCCGTACTCCCCCGCGATGGCGCACAGCAAGATCCCTTGGGACGCGGAGCCGAGCGCGTCCTGCACCGGCAGCCGGTCGGCGAGCGCGCCACCCAGTCCGGGGATCGCGGTGATCAGCGCGGTGACCCGGCCGACCCGGTTCACCCACCAGTGGGTCCGCTGGTAGTTCGACATCTCCGCCCAGGCAGCGGTGCCGGGCACCTTGACCGACGTGATTCCGTCGAGGAGTTTGTCCTTCAGTTTGGGCTCGACGCCCTCCAGCGCGTCCTCACGACGGCCCCTGGCCTGCAGGCCGAACGGATCCGCGACACGCAACGCGTCGACCATCGGGCCGCAGGCGCGGACGAACGGCCGCAGCACCGCCACGACCTGGCGATCCGAAATCGCTTCACCCATCGTTACCTCCCTTGCCGGCTTTCGCCGCCTTGCCAAGGCCCCCGCCCAGCACCAGCGCGCCCGGCAGCGCCCCGCCGCCGATCAGCAGCAGCGCCCGCCAGTCCTGTACCAGCACCAGATCACCTCCCGGGCCCGTCACGCCCATCCCGAGTACGACTAGTACCCAGACGAGCAACGGAATCACCGAAAAAGACGGGCGGATCACTTTCGCGGTCATCATGACCAGCAAGGGGGTGGTGAGCACGGCGAGCACCACGGTCAGCGGAATCGGCGCGTCCCCGAGTTTCGGGAGCACGATGCCGTCGAGCCGCAGCGGCAGAAAGAACAACTCGAGCAGCCCCAGCAGGAACGCGTCGAAGGACAGCAGGACCAGCAGTCCACGCTGACGCGGGGTGAGCGGCTGGGGCGTGACCGTCACTTCGCGAGCCCTCCGAACAGATCGGCCGCGGCACCGTCGGCCGTCCCGTGTGCGAGCACGAAGTACTCGTTCGGGGTGATCGGCTGCGCGACATCGTTGCTCAGCGCGAAATGGTCCGCGGCGGCGGGCACGCTGACCTGGGTTTCGTGCGCTCGCAGCGCGGCGGCCTTCGCCCGGAGATGGGCGCGGACGTCGAGGACGGTGGTGATCGTCTCGTCCGGCGTCACCGGCAGTTCGCCGTCTTCGGGAACCCGGAACGGCGAGTGGCCGCGCAACGCGGCAAGCCCGGCCGCGACGGCGTCACGCGAAGAAACCGTATGGAACACCCGCTCGACCGAGGCGGCCTTCGGCGCGGCGGCCATCGTGATCTCGTGCGCGCGAAGGTGGTCGGGGTGCCCATAACCCCCGAAAGCGTCATAAGTGACCACGACCCGCGGCCGGACCTCGTCGAGGATCTCGGCGAGCTGAGCCGCCTGCTCCTCGACGTCGCCACCGGAGAAGGCACGCGGATGGGCCGCGGACGGTGTCCCGGCCATCCCCGAGTCGCGCCAGCGGCCGATGCCGCCGAGATAGCGGTGCCGGGTGACGCCGAGCGCGGCGCACGCCGACGCCAGTTCGCCCGCGCGATACCCGCCGAGCTGGTCGGAAGCCCACGAACCGAGCCCACCGAGAGACGGCGGGATGATCTCGCCTTCCTCACCGAGAGTGCACGTGACCACGGTCACGTCGGCGCCTTCGGCCGCGTAACGCGCGATGGTGCCGCCGGTGGTGATGCTTTCGTCGTCCGGATGGGCATGCACCAGTAGCAATTTGGCCTGAGGGGAGATCACGGCTTGAAGACTAATTCGAACACGGCGGGCATTCCTTTATAGGGTGTCGGGAACGGAAGCCACGAGCACCGACCTTAGTCGGGCGACTCTCGGTTATCCTCGCGCACGTCCGAGGCAGTCTTTACCGCCGAGGACGCACAAACAGGGCATGGCCGATGCGCCGTGACCATATGTACCCCCACGAAGGGCATCTTGGTGAGCACTGAAGCAGCATCGTCGGACCTCGGCGGCGTGTCGGGTTCGGTTCTGTCCATCTCCGACCTGCGCGTCTCGTTCCCGACCGACGAAGGCGTTGTCGACGCCGTCAAGGGCATCGGATTCGACGTCAAGCCGGGTGAGATCGTCGCGGTGGTCGGCGAGTCCGGCTCCGGCAAGTCCGTGACCTCGATGTCGGTGCTCGGGCTGCTCCCGAAGACGAGCCGGATCGCGGGCGAGCTTCGTCTCGGCGAGCGCAACCTGGCCGATCTCAGGGAGAAGGACCTCCAGAAGATCCGCGGGAACCAGATCGCGATGATCTTCCAGGAGCCGATGACCGCGCTCAACCCGGTCTACACCGTGGGCTGGCAGCTGCGTGAGGCGCTCCGCTCACACCAGGACATCTCGAAGGAAGCCGCCGACAAGCGCGCCATCGAGCTGCTGGAGATGGTCGGCATCCCGAACCCGCCGCTGCGCTTCAAGCAGTACCCGCACCAGCTCTCCGGTGGTCTGCGTCAGCGCGTCGTCATCGCGATGGCGATCTCGTGCGACCCGAAGGTGATCATCGCCGACGAGCCGACCACGGCCCTCGACGTCACCGTGCAGGCGGAGATCCTCGGCCTGCTGCGCAAGCTGCGCGACACCCTCAACACCGCGATCGTGCTGATCACGCACGACATGGGCGTCGTCGCCGACCTCGCCGACCGCGTGGTCGTGATGTACCAGGGCAACATCGTCGAGCAGGCGCCGGTGCGCGACCTGTTCGCGTCGCCGCAGGTGGAGTACACCCGCAAGCTCCTCGCCGCGGTGCCCGTGCTGGGCCAGCGTCCCGAAGGACGCCGTCTGCTCGACGACTCCGGCATCGACGCCGACAGCGACGAGGCTTCGAAGATCGCCGAGGACATCCGCCTCAAGGACACCGAACTCGAGGCCGTGATCGAAGCGGACGCCCCGGCGCTCGAGATCAAGAACCTCGTACTGGAGTACCCCGGCCGCCGCGGCCAGGCGAAGAACCGCGCGGTGGACGACGTCTCGCTGAGCATCGCCAAGGGCGAGATCGTCGGCCTGGTCGGCGAATCCGGTTCCGGCAAGTCGACCGTCGGCCGCTGCGCGATCCGCCTGCTGACCCCGACCGAGGGCAGCGTGTCGATCGCGGGCAAGGACATCACGAACATGTCCAACAAGGAACTGCGCCCGCTGCGCCGCTACTTCTCCATCGTGTTCCAGGACCCGGCGTCCACCCTGGACCCGAAGATGACCATCGGCGAGTCGATCGCCGAGCCGATGGTGCTGCACAAGTTCCTCCAGGGCAAGGCACTGAACGAGCGCGTGGCGTCCCTTTTGGACAAGGTCGAGCTCGGCGGCCACTACCGCAACCGGTACCCGCACGAGCTGTCCGGCGGCCAGCGCCAGCGCGTCGCCATCGCGCGGGCGCTCTCGCTCGACCCGGCGCTGCTGATCGCGGACGAGCCGACCTCGGCGCTGGACGTGTCGGTGCAGGCACGCGTGCTGGACCTGTTCCTGGACCTGCAGCGCTCGCTGCAGTTCGCCTGCCTGTTCATCAGCCACGACCTCGCCGTCGTCGACCTGCTGGCCGACCGCGTCGCGGTGATGCAGTACGGCAAGCTGGTCGAGGTCGGCACGCGTGACCAGGTGCTGCACTCGCCGCGCGAGGACTACACGCGCCGCCTGCTCTCGGCGGCTCCGGTCGCGGACCCGGTGCTGCAGGCCGAGCGCCGTGCGGCCTGGCAGGCCGGCAAGCTCGCACCGGTGGCCGACTGACCTCTGGAAAGTACGTGAAGGCCCCCTTCATTGCGCTAGACGCAGTGAAGGGGGCCTTCACGTAGCTGGGCGCCGGTAACGCCTCGGTGCCGGTGGTCGTGGGTGGCGATTCGGGTTAGAACCCGAATCGCCACTCACGACCACCGGAGGCCCACGGAAACGCGATGAAGGGGCGCCTCCCCGCCCAACCTGAGGTTGAAGCGGGCCGGCGCCCCTTCGGCGCGTTTACGTCAGCGCGCGAAATAAATCACGCCTTCATCCGGCGCTGCCGCGGGTCGAAAGCGTCCCGCAGACCGTCACCGATGAAGTTGATCGTCAGCGAGATCAGCACCAGCACGATGAACGGACCGAAGAACAACGCGGGCCGGTTCTGCAGCTGCGAGTAGTTCTCGAGGATGACGCGGCCGAGCGAGGTGTCCGGCAGCTGCACCCCCAGCCCGATGAAGGACAGCGCCGCCTCGATCAGCACGGCCTGCGCGATCGCGAGGGTCGCGTTGACCGTGATGAGGCCGACCATGTTCGGCACCAGGTGCTTGAACACGA
Organism: Amycolatopsis sp. NPDC034160; assembly: GCF_055575355.1. Lineage (NCBI taxonomy): Bacteria > Bacillati > Actinomycetota > Actinomycetes > Pseudonocardiales > Pseudonocardiaceae > Amycolatopsis > Amycolatopsis sp. NPDC034160. The sequence continues at coordinate 19,419 of NZ_JBVISU010000007.1, forward strand.
TGTGCAGCGTCCCGGCGCCGGACGCGCGGGCGGCGTCCACGAATTCACGCTGGGACAGCGACATCGACTCGGCCCTGGCGATACGCGCGATCGGCATCCAGCCGAAGGCGGCCAGCACGATCGCGACGATGTACCAGGTACCGCCGCCGAACACCTTCGCCAGGATCGCCGCGGCGGCGATCTGCGGCACGATCAGGAACAGGTCCGTCACGCGGGAGATCGCCGAGTCGGTGAAGCCGCGCAGGTATCCCGCCATGGCCCCGAAAATGGTGCCGATGGTGGTGGCGACGATCGACACGATGAGCGCGATCAGGAGCGAGTACTGGGTGCCGCGCAGGATCTGCGACACCATCTCCTTGCCGACCTGCGTGGTGCCGAGCGGATAATCCCCGCTGGGCCTGGCGAAGGACGGGAACGAGCTGTCCTCGTAATCGTACGGCCAGAAGATCGGCATGATGATCACGGTCAGCACGAGCACCAGCAGGATCGCCGTGCAGACCATCGCCAGCTTGTGCCGCAGGAATTTGCGCAGGACCAGCTTGCCCTGGCTCCGGGGTTCGGGCAGGGCCTCTTCCGGGAGCTTGCCGTCGGCGGACGTCGAGCCTTCCGCCGCGATGAGGGAGTTCAAGTCAGCCAACGCGAATCCTCGGGTCCAGGATGCCGTACATCAGATCGGCGATCAGGTTGGCGACGATGATGCTGCTGGCGATGAGCACCAGCCACCCCATCATCACCTGTGTGTCGTTTTTGACGACGGCTTCGACGAGCAGCTTGCCCATCCCATTCCAGTTGAACACCGACTCGGTGATGATCGCGCCCGAGAGCACGGCACCGAAGTTGACGGAGAACAGGGTGGTCACCGGGATGAGCGCGTTCCGGAACGCGTGCCGGAAGATGACCCTGCCGTTGGCGAGGCCCTTGGCACGCGCGGTCCGCACGTAGTCCGCGTTCAGCGTCTCCAGCATCGAAGCGCGCTGGAACCGGCTGTACGCGGCGAAGCTGATCGCCATGATGGACAGGGTCGGCAGCAGATACGCGCCGACGTAACTGGCGAGGAAACCGCCCGGCCCGTCGAAGTTCAGCGATTCCGGACTCGTGGTGCGAATCCAGGGATTACCGAGCACATCGGACAGTCCCAGGTCCCGGACCCAGCCGTTGAACTGGATCGCGTAGCCCTTCAGCACGATGGCGACACAGAAGATCGGCATCGAGAACAGCAGGAAGGCCAGCGTGGTGGCGACGTAGTCGATGATCGAGTACTGCTTGACCGCCGCGACCACACCGACGAGAACGCCGAGGACGAGCGCGAGGATCTCGGCTCCGACGACGAGCTTCAAGGTGACCTCGAACGCGGCAATCACCTTCGGGAACACCGGGGCCTGCGCGTTGCCCTGTGCGATGGAAACGCCCCAGTCGCCGGTGACGAAGTTGCCGAGCCACGAGAAGTACCTCGGGATGATGCCCTGGTCGAGCCCGAGCCGCGCGGCCGTCTCCGCGAGTACCTGCGGGTTCATGGCCGGGTTGCTCTTCAGCTCGGCGAGCGGGTCACCGGTGCCGGCGACCATGATGAAACACAGAAAAGTCCCGACCAGCAGGACGGGAATCGATATCGCCAGACGGCGAAGAATGTAGATCACCAGGTTCAACGAACTGCTCCTCATCCAGGCCTGGTCGCCGAAGTGCTGGACCGTCGCCCGGTTGTCACCGTAGTGGCGGTAACCCTACGGTCAACAGCTACTTCCGGCGGGGGCGGGGGCCCGGCTTGTGGCCGGGCCCCCGCGCCTCCAGGATCGCGTAAGCGAGAGGTGAAAAAGCGGGGCTAGGCCCTACTTCTTCTCCCACTCACCGACGTTCCACAGGACACCGTTGTACGACTGCATGTAAGTGCGGTCGATGCCCTTGAACGCCCACATGGACGGGGTCTGGAACAGCGGCAGCGTCGCGTACTCGTCCGCGATCGCCTGGTCGGCCTTCTGGTAGCTCTCCAGCTGGACGGCCTCGTCGGTGGCCTTCACGGCCGCCTCGAACGCGGAGTCGATCGTCGGGTTGGACAGGCCCTGGTAGTTCTGGCTGCTGTCGTCGACCCGGGTGATGTAGATCGACTTCTGCTCGGCCTTGAACGGAGCGGCGGACCAGCCGAAGAGCGCGGCGTCGTAGTCGCTGGCCGCGAGGCGGCCGCCCTTCAGGAAGTTCGCGTCCTGGTCGTCCGTGATCTCGATACCGGCGAGCTTGGCCTGCGAGATGATGATCTCGACGGTCTGCTGACGGCGGGCGTTCTGGTTGTGCGAGATCTTGAACGACGCGCGCTGGCCGTCCTTGGCGAAGATGCCGTCGCCACCCTTGACCCAGCCGGCGTCCGAAAGCGTCTTGGCCGCGGCCTCGGCGCCCAGACCGGCCTTGCTGCTGTAGCGGTCCTGGAAGCCCTGCTCGCCCGGCATGAACACGATGCTGTTCAGCGGGGTCGCGTCGGCCTGGACCTCCTTGAGCAGCTTGTCGGTGATCTCCTGGCGGTTGACCACCTCGAAGAACGCCTTGCGCAGGGTCTTGTCCTTGAACATGCGCTTGTAGTTGAGGTCGATGTGCTCGAAGGTCAGCTGCGAGGCCGAACCGTAGGTGACGCCCTGAGCGGAAAGGCTCTTCAGGGTGCCGGCGGCGGTGGCGTCGGGCTGGGTCGAAGCGGCGATGTCGATCTCACCGTTCTGCAGCGCGGTCGCCATGGCCTTGGTGTCCTCCATCGCCTTCACGACGATCTTGGAGGGGCCACCCTTGCCACCGATCCAGTTCGGGTTCTTCTCGAGCGTGACGGCCTTCTGGTTGGGGTCGAACGCGGTGATCTTGTACGGACCCGAGGCCGGCATGTCCTCGGCCTTGAACTGCTTGAAGCCGTTGGTCCAGAAGTCACCCACCGCTTTGAGCTGGGCCGAGTCGCTGGTCGGCGTCAGCTTGGTGATGTCGGGGACGTTCGCGCGCTTCTCGACGATGTGCGCGGGCATGATCGCGGTCGAGTTGAACAGACCCTTGTAGTCCAGGTACGGCTCGGTGTACTTGGTCTCGAAGGTCAGGTCGTCCTTGCAGGTCGCCTGGTTGATCAGCTGGTAGCCGGTCGTCGAAGCGGCGAGGAAGGCCTGCTTGCCGTCAGAGGTCTTGGCGGCACCGGAGTGCGACAGCCACGACAGGTACATGTCGTCGCAGTCGAACGCCTCGCCGTCGGACCACTTCACGTTCGGCTTGATCTTGTAGACGACGGTCTGCGGCTCCTTGGAGGTGACCTCCCAGGAGTCGAACACGTCGTTGTTCAGCAGCACCTTGTTGTTGCCGTCGAGCACATCGGCACCGGCGAGCACGGCCGTCAGGATGTAGGTGTTGTACGACGTGTTGGTGTCGGGCGTGTCGTTGTTGTAGCCCGAGTACCCGTCGTCGATACCCACGGTGACGGTGCCTTCGTACCCCGGGGTGTCCGCGAGCTTGAAGTTTTCGCCGTTCTGCGCCTTGCCGACCGCCATGCTCTTGATGTCGGTAGACGACCCGTTCTGGTCGGAACTACCGCTGTCGCCACCGCTGCATGCGCTCAGCACAAGCGCGGAGGCCGCGACCAGCGACCAGGCGGAGACTGCCTTGGACTTCCTCATGAAGTGTGCCCTCCTAGCACTGGGTTCCTGAGATCGGAACAGGACCCCACACCGCTCCGGTGAGATGGCCCGGAGCCTATGACACGCCAAGCAACCTCATTTGGCGCACTGCGGGTGCACGCTAGAAAGGAAATGCACGAACAGTCACCAGTTACGGGGCGATCGTGACCAAAGGGTAACTTGCGGCTGACTTCAGGAAATATATTGGTTACCAGGAGGAATCGGTCCGCCACTCGAACGTGCCGGGAAACGTCACCCTCCGGCGCGAACTCGATCGCGAATCGGCTACTTCGGACCCCGCGTCCAGTTCACCGCCGACCCGAAAGGGCCCACCATAGGAGGACCAGCGGTTACTCCGGAAATACCAGAGCCGATGGCGAGGGTATCGGCCAGCTGGAACAACGGAATGGCCACATTCCGGCGCCACAATTCCGGTTCGAGGGTCGAAAGCGCGTCGGCGGCGGGCGTGGCGCCGGTCAGCGCGGCGTCGATCGTCGGCTGCAGGGCCGGGTCGCAGAAGCCGAGCGGGTTCCCCGGCACGACGGCCTTGGTCTTGTCGGCGAGCTGATCAGGACGGCAGCCGAAGACGGACGCCAGCACCGACGCGACGTCCGCGCCGCCGGTGGCCTGGCCGATCACGGCGATGTCGATGCCGACGTTGCCCGCGCCCTCGGACGTCGTCTGCTGGACGCCGTTGAGCACCGGCATCGCCAGCAGCGTCGAGAACAGCTCCCTCGGCTGCGGCGCGATCGCGTTGACCTCGATCCCCGCGGCCACCAGTTGCGCCGTCAGCTCCTTGGCGATCGTCGCGTACGGCTCCTGCTTGGCGGGCGAGGCGACGACCAGCGAAAGGTTCTTCCCGTTCTTGCGCCAGGTTCCGGCTTCCTTGGTGTATCCGGCGGATTTGAGCAGTTCCTCGCCCTTGGCAGGATCGGGCGCCGACGGCGGGCCCGGCGACGGGATCGTCGGCTGGAAACCGGTTCCCGACGGGACGCGGACCTGCGCGTCGGCACGGAGTTTGTCCGACGGGCCGCCGTCCGCCGTCTCGGTGATCAGCTTGCCGCGGTCGATCAGCGCGGTGACGCCTTCGCGCACCTTGGGGTCCGACAGCGTCGGACTCACCGGCCGCAGGAGGATCTGCGCGACCGTCGGCCGGGCGACCGTGTGCAACTGGACGGCGGAACCCAGTTCGCCGAGCCGTTTGAGGCCGGTGGCGCCGGTCCTGGTCATCACGAACTGGTCGTTGCCACTGCGCAGCGCGGCCAGGGTGCCGTCCTGATCGGCCGCACGCAGCACGATCCGGTCCAGTGCGGAGGGTTTCTCCCAATAGCGCTCGTTGCGCTCCAGGATCACCTCTCCGCGCGCGGTGTCGAGGCTCTTGATCGAGTAGGGCCCGGCGACGGCCGGGAAGGTGGTCGCCAGCGCGCCCTGCCAGCCGCTCGGGGCGTCCTTGAGCAGATGGGCGGGCAGGAGGTTCGCGAACAGCGTCTGCCAGCCGGGGTAGGGCTTGCCGAAGATGACCTCGACCCGTTTGCCGCCCTCACGCGACTGGATGTCGGAGATCAGCCGGTAGCCCGCGGCGCCGATCACGCCGGGCTGGTCGCGCATCGCCTCGCGGAGGTACGCGAAGTCCTCGGCGGCGATCGGCGCGCTGTCGGACCAGGAGGCGTCCGGCCGGATCGTGTACGCGACCGTGAACGGCTGCTGCGAGACGACCTCGGCGGACTTCATCAGGTTCTTGTCCAGCTCGACACTGCCGTCGTCCTTCGGGCGGAACACCGACGGGAGCAGAAGCTGCGAGAGCGCCGACGTCACCTGGGACGCGTCCGCGAGGTTGTGCGGGTTGTAGCCGCCGAGAATGGTGTCGACACCCACCACGACCTGCGAAGGCGTCTTCGTGGTCGAGGAGCTCACTGGGGAGGCCGAGGAGCTGACCACGGGCGGGGGCGGCGTATTGCTGCAGGCGGCGAGGAGCACGGCCGCGCACGCCAGCATGGGCGCCGCTGTGGTCACTAACCGCACGCCTGAATCCTCCTGATTTGTCCCTCGCCATGCTGCCACGTCGATCCGACCGCCACAGCGAGATTCCCATATCGGCCTGGCCGTCGCCCGACCGGCTTGAATACCACCCATCCGGTGGACGTGCGGGAGGCCCGTGAGGTTCCTGCTCAGGCCATGGGAAAACGCTTAGCCGCGCGAAGTAGTCGGCCACTAGCTTGCCGGGGTGACCAAACGCGCGCTCGTCCTCGTGATCGTGCTCATGTCCACGTTCACCTTCCCGCTGACCATCACGGGCGCCTCGGTCGCCCTGACCGACATCGCGGACGACCTCGGCGCCGGCCTCGCGGCGACCCAGTGGGTCGTCAACGGGTACAACGCCTGCTTCGCGAGCTTCCTGGTCTTCGCGGGTTCTCTGGCCGATGTACTGGGCAGACGCCGGATCTACGTGGCGGGCCTCGCGTTGTTCGTCGGTGGCGGGATCGGCTGCACCGTGGCGGGGAACATCGTCGTGCTCGACGTCGTCCGGCTGATCGCCGGAACCGGCGCGGCCGCCGCGGTGACCGGCGGGCTGGCGATCCTCACCGAAACCTTCCAAGGCGCGGCGAGGACGCGGGCGTTCGGCTTGGTCGGCACGGTGCTCGGGATCGGGCTCGCGTTCGGGCCGTCGATCGGCGGCCTGCTCGTCGATCTGCTGGGCTGGCGGGCCGTCTTCGGCGCACCGGCCGTCGTGGCGGCGCTCGTGCTGGCCCTGACGCCGCTTCTCCCGCGAGTTCCCGGGACATCCGGGCGCCGGGTCGACTGGGCGGGCGCCGCGCTCTTCACGGGCGCGATCATGCTGCTGATCTTCGGACTGGTCGAAGCGGGCGATCTCGGCTTCGGGCATCCGCTCGTCGTCGGCGCCCTGGTGCTGGCCGTCGTGCTCGCGGTGGTCTTCCCGTTCGTGGAGCGACGGCGGGCCGATCCGCTGTTCGATCTCGCCCTGCTGGCCAACCGCGGCTTCACATCGCTCGCCGTCGCGGCGGGCGCGCTGGTGACCATTCTGGTGCCGTTGCTGGTCTACCTGCCGTCGTACCTGATCGAGGTCCTCGGGCTCGGCGCCGGGGAAGCCGGGCTGTGGCTGCTGATGCTCACCGCGCCGACCGTGCTGTTCCCGACCGTGGGTGCCGCGCTGGCACGGCGGCTGCCGTCGTCGTGGTTCGTCGCGGGCGCGGTGGCCGTGAGCGGCGCGGGCGCCTTTCTGCTGATGACCATGAACTCCGCGTCCGGGGCGCTCTCGTTGCTCGCCCCGCTCGTTCTGGCGGGGACGGGCACGGGATTGACGATGGGATTGCTGGACGGTTTGGCAATAGGTTCCGTCGGCCCGGAACATTCCGGAACGGCGGCCGGAATGTTCACCACCGCACGATTGGCGACGGAAACGATCGCGATCGCGGTTGTCGGCGCCGTTCTCGCGTCGATTACCGGGGGGAAGCTCTCCGGCGAGTCCTATACCGACGCATTTCGGATCGTTTGTTTCGCGCTGGGTTGTGTCGGCGTTCTCGGTACGGCGGCCGTTGCCGTCCTCTCGCCGCGTCGGGAAGCCGTTCCGGTGATGTGAACGGCGGTCCTAAAAGGAGCACAAATCGACGGAAAAACGATTCTTCACATTAAGAGCCCGGATGACTACTTAGCGTTACACCGATGCGAGGGAGGCGAAGCTGTCGCGGCGGAACTCGCGGGCAGTGACGCTGGCGGCGACTGTCCCGCTCACGGCTTCGCGGTGTTGACGGCGGAAGCGGACTCAACGACGACCCGACAGTCCATAAAGGACACCTCCCGAGGCCCGGGTGTCCGATTCAGGCACTTTGCGCGGTTTCCCTAAGGGGTCGTGAGAGCTGATGAGCGTTCTGGCCAAGGGCGTTTCAGACGCCTACGGCGAGTGGATCCGGTAGTGCCTTCCCAAGTACATGATGGTCCCCTTCCTTGCGCCTGGCGCAAGGAAGGGGACCATCATGTACTTCCCGCCGCACGCCGAAGGGGCGCCCCCTCACGCTGAGTGAGGAGACGCCCCTTCGGCGCGTTTACGGCTTCGAGGATCAGCCGCGGTTCTTGTTGCGGTTGCGCTCCTTGGCGCGCTGGTTGACGTCCAGCGTGACCTTGCGGATCCGGACGACGTCCGGCGCGACCTCGACGCATTCGTCGACCGAGCAGAACTCCAGCGCCTCTTCCAAGCCCATCTTGCGCGGGCGGGCCAGCGTCTCCATCACGTCGGCGGAGGACTGACGCATGTTGGTCAGCTTCTTCTCCTTGGTGATGTTGATGTCGAGGTCCTCGGAGCGCGGGTTCTCGCCGACGACCATGCCCTCGTACACCTCGGCGCCCGGCTCGACGAAGAAGGTGCCGCGGTCGGCCAGCTGGATCATCGCGTACGCGGTGATCGGGCCGGAACGGTCGGCGACCAGGGAACCGGAGTGGCGGGTGCGGATCTCGCCCGCCCACGGGAAGTAGCCCTCGAACACGTGGTTCGCGATACCGGTGCCGCGGGTCTCGGTGAGGAAGTCGGTGCGGAAGCCGATCAGGCCGCGCGCCGGGAGGACGTAGTCGAGCTTGATCCGGCCCGAGCCGTGCCCGCCCATGTGCTCCATGCGGCCCTTACGGGCGGCGAGGAGCTGCGTGATGCCGCCGAGGTGCTCTTCCGGGGCGTCGATCGACAGGCGCTCGAACGGCTCGTGCAGCTTGCCGTCGATCATCCGGGTGACCACCTGCGGCTTGCCGACGGTCAGCTCGAACCCTTCGCGGCGCATCTGCTCGACGAGGATCGCCAGCGCCAGCTCGCCACGGCCCTGGACCTCCCAGGTGTCGGGACGCTCGGTCGGCAGCACCTTGATGCTGACGTTACCGATCAGCTCCTGGTCCAGCCGGGCCTTGACCAGCCGCGCGGTGACCTTGTCGCCACCGCTGCGGCCCGCCAGCGGCGAGGTGTTGACACCGATGGTCATCGAGATCGCGGGCTCGTCGACCGCGATCCGGGGCAGCGCCTCGGGGTTCTCGACGTCGGCCAGCGTGTCGCCGATGGTGATCTCGGGGATGCCGGCGATGGCGACCAGCTCGCCCGCGCTGGCCTCGGTCGCCGGGACGCGGGTGAGCGCCTCGGTGACCAGCAGCTCGGAGATGCGGACGTTCTGGATGGTGCCGTCCTCGCGCATCCAGGCCACGGTCTGGCCCTTGCGCAGGTTGCCGGAGTGGATGCGGATCAACGCGATCCGGCCGAGGAAGTTCGACGCGTCGAGGTTGGTGACCAGTGCGCGCAGCGGGCCTTCCTTGTCCGCGAAGGGCGGCGGCACGTGACGCATCAGGGTCTCGAACAGCGGGTCGAGGTTCTCGCTCTCGGGCACCGCGCCGTCGGCGGGCTGCTCGAGGCTCGCCTTGCCTGCCCGCGCGGACGCGAACACGACCGGCAGGTCGAGGATCGCGTCGAGGTCGGCGTCCTCGATGTCACCGGCGAGGTCGAGGAGCAGGTCGTGGGTCTCCTCGACGACCTCGGAGATCCGGGCGTCGGGGCGGTCGGTCTTGTTGACCACGAGGATCACCGGCAGGCCGGCCTCGAGGGTCTTGCGCAGGACGAACCGGGTCTGCGGGAGCGGGCCCTCGCTGGCGTCGACCAGCAGGACGACGCCGTCGACCATGGCGAGGCCGCGTTCGACCTCACCACCGAAGTCCGCGTGGCCGGGGGTGTCGATGACGTTGATCGTCACCGGACCGCTCTCGGTCTCGCGGTGGATGGAGGTGTTCTTCGCGAGAATGGTGATGCCCTTTTCCCGCTCGAGCTCCCCGGAGTCCATCACGCGGTCGACGAGTTCGGCACGCTCCTCGAAGGCCCCGGACTGCCGGAGCATCGCGTCGACGAGGGTCGTCTTGCCATGGTCGACGTGTGCGACGATGGCGACGTTGCGCAGGTCGGGCCGTGTCTTGCCGGAATGGCGGCCGGCATCGACTGCGGTGGCGCTGGCTGCGGGCACGCGAAGGCTCCAAAGGTTTCAAGTTCGGGTGTGGTGCCCGCGCCGCCTCGAAGGCGCACTCACGCGATCGAGTAACGTCGGCCGACTTTGGCCATACGCGGACCACACCAGGGTACCTGTAGCCGAACTGTGAGCACCCCCACGCCCCAAGATCGGTTAGCCTCACCTAACGTGAGGAGCCGAGGCGGGCGTCGCCGACGAAGTCCGACGAGGAGCCACGAGTGGGCAAGAAGCTACCTGACGACCCGCACAAGCTCGTCCGCAAGTGGATGAAGTCCGGCAAGGTCAAGAAGAAATGCTGCCGGTCCAAATCGCGGTGCGGCAAATGCCCCGTTCTCGCACTGAAAAAGGCGAAGACGAAGATCGCGAAAGCGGCCTGATCGGGCGTCGTGAAAGATTTTCAGCGCACCACCGCCTCGTTGACCACCCGCAGTTCCGGAGCGGTGCGGGTCGGCGAGAATTCGATCACCTCGTAAGCGGCCATGTGCTTGATCGAAAAGGGGTCGGTCGCGAGGATCGCGTCCAGCTTTCCCCTGGTCATGAGCCTGGTGACGAGGACAGAGCCGATGCGCGGATTGCGTCTGCCGGAGGCGAGGAAATTCCCGCGCTCGTATTGTTTGGTCAGCCAGTCGGCGTGCTCAGGCAGCGCGTAGTCGATTTCTTCGATGGGTGCGGTGTAGGTCAGCAGAACGACATAAATGAGATGAAGGCGGACCCGAATCTCCACTGTGACAGCCGCACCGCCCTCGCCGATATGAAGTGTTGACGCGAACGTCGCGTTTCGTCCTCTGGATGCGGTGGTTCGGCGTCGAACCACCGCATCCAGAGGACGAAACGCGAGGGGTGCGCTAGCATCGTCGGCATGCGCGCGCAGAACGCCCAGTGGTGGCCGCCCTCCGGCGGCCCCGAAGTCCTGCGCTGAACCAGACGAGCGCACCACCAGGCCGCCCCACCGGGCGGCCTTTTTCGTGCCCGGACCCTGGGGCGGCCCGAATCCGGAAGGAAGAAGGCAGATGATCAGGTTGTCCGGGATCACCCCGTCCGGCCACGTCCACGTCGGGAACCACCTGGGGGCCATCCGGCGCTGGGCGGACGAGGGCGGGCCGGATGACCTGTACTTCGTCTCCGACCTGCACGCCATGACGACGTCGCACAACCCGGCGAAACTGCGGTCGATGGCGGCCGAGCAGCTCGCCGTGCTGATCGCGGCCGGGATCGAACCCGACCGCGTGTTCGTGCAATCGGACATCGCTCGCGAGCTGGGCGCGCTCAACTGGGTCCTGGAATGCACCTGCAACTACGGCGAGGCCGCCAGGATGATCCAGTTCAAGGACAAGTCGAAGGGCCGCGCCGGGGTCCGGCTGTCCCTGCTGACCTATCCGGTGCTGATGGCGGCGGACATCCTCCTGCAGGGCGCGGACGAGGTCCCGGTCGGCGAGGACCAGCGGCAGCACGTCGAACTGGCCAGGACGCTGGCGAAGCGGTTCAACTCCACCTACGGCGAGGTGTTCACCATGCCGAAGGCGGTCCTGCCGCCCGCCGGGGCGCGGATCATGGACCTCTCCGTGCCGACGCGGAAGATGTCGAAATCGACCCGCGAGGAGGCCGGGGTCGTCTTCGTCCTCGACGAGGCCGACCAAGTCCGGCGGAAGGTGAAACGCGCGGTGACCGACGGCGGGTCGAAGCCGGTCTACGCGCCGGAAACCCGGCCGGGGATGGCGAACCTGCTGGACATCCTCGCCGCCTGCGTCAAGGAGAAGCCCGCCGTCCTCGCCGATCAGTACGCCTCGTACGGCCAGGTGAAAGAGGCCGTGGCGGAAGCGCTGATCGAGGAACTGCGGCCGGTCCGGGAACGCGCCCTGGCGCTGCTCGCCGACCCCGGGGAGCTGGAGCGGGTCCGCAAGGCGGGTGCCGTCCGGGCGGCGGAACGGGGCGAGCACCGGGTCCAGTCCGCGCTGCGGCTCATCGGCGCCGGCTGAACTCGCGTGCGTGTGTCATGAGGGGTCCCCATAGGACGAAGTTCGTCCTATGGGGACCCCTCATGACACTTGGCGCGAGGTGAAGCTCACGCGGGAACGAGCAGGGCGTGCAGCGCGGGCAGGAGTACGCGGTCGGCGGGCAGCCAGTCCAGGTCGTCGAGGTCGCGCGCGGAGACCCACCGGACGTCCTTGTGCTCCACCGCCCGCGGCTCGTCCCCCGCCGAGACCAGCGAAGCCGCGTAGATCCGCAGCACCTTCCCGCCCGGCAACGGGACGTCGTCGCCGACCCGGCTCCCGACCGTCACCGCGACGTCCAGCTCCTCCACGCATTCCCGCGCCAAGGCGGCCTCGTCACTTTCGCCGTCCTCGACCCGGCCGCCCGGCAGTTCCCATTGCCCGGCGTGGTCGGCGGGCCAAGCCCGCTGCTGCGCCAGCAGCTGTCCGTTCCGCACGATGGCGGCGCCCACGATCACCACGTGGCACACCATATTCTGGTCCGTGAAGGCCTCCTTCCCTACCTTGAGAGCAGGGAAGGAGGCCTTCACGGCCGTGCCGCCTGCCAGACGATCTGGAAGCGGGCCCCGCCGTCGGGTGATTCGCCGACGCGCACCCGGCCACCGCGCCGCCGGACGGCCTCGGCGACCATCGCCAGCCCCAGCCCGGTGCCGCCGGAGGACCGTGCCCGCGAATCGGAAACGCGATAGAACCGGTCGAAGACACGATCCCGGTGTTCCGGCTCGATACCCGGCCCGTCGTCGTCGACCACCACGCGCACGGTGGAGCGTGCCGCGAGCACCGACACCACGATCTCGCCGCGCGCGTACCCGCAGGCGTTGCGCAGCAGGTTGCTCAGCACCAGTTCGACCTCGGCGTGCGTGGCCAGTGCCCACGCGGTCCCGACGGTTCCGGTGACCCGGATGTCCGGCGCGTCCGGAGACGACCGTGCCAACCTCGCGACCACCGCCCGCACCTCGCTCACCAGCTCGACCGGTTCCGAGGGCGGGACCTCCCCCGCGTCCGACCTCGCCAGCGCCAGCAATCCGTCGAGCAGCGCGGAAAGCCGTTCCGCCTCCTCGAGGATGTCCGACAGCGTCTCCTGGGCGAGGTCGGGATCGGGGTTGGTGACGGCGACCTCGGCCTGCACGCGGATCGACGCGACCGGCGACCGCAGTTCGTGCGCCGCGTCCCCGGTGAAGCGCCGCAGCCGTCCGGCACTCTCTTCCTGCCGGGCCAGCAGCGCGTTGAACTCCTCGGCCAGCGCGCGGAGTTCGTCGTGCGAATCCGGCAGCGGCAGCCGCGCGCCCGGCGGGAGCGCCCGCACCGACCCGCGCATCCGGGCCACCGGCCGCAGCGCGAACCGCACCAGCAGCCATGTCGCGATCCCGGCGCCCACCGCCCCGACGGACGCGACCACGAACAGCCAGAGACCACCTGAGTGCACGGCCGTCGCGAAACCGACCAGTCCCGCTCCCGCGACGACGAGCCGTTGCTGCCCGTCGGGCGCGGTGACCACGGTCCCGGCCCACCGCCAGCTGTGCTCGCCGCCGGTCGTGATCGGCTCCCCCGCCTTCAGCGCGCGGACCTCGGCGGGACCGAGATTCGCGGGCGGCAGGCCGTCCACCGGCCCGCCCCCGGTGTCGAGTACGCGGACGGTGACCGCCGATCCCGACGGCGTCCTGCCCGCGGCGACGTCGGCGGTCGCGGTCGCCAGCTGGGCGCCGAGTTCGTCGTCGACCGAGTCGATGAGCAGCGGCCGAAGATTGTCACCGGCGACCGCCGCCAGCCCGAGCAGGAAACCGAGCGTGACCGCGGCCGCGAGCAGGGTGATCCGGACCTGGAGCGAACGGCGGCGCCACCAAGACGGCGAGCCGATCACCCCTGTCCCACCGGAGCGATGACTTCGTCGAGCTGCGCGTCCGAGGCCAGATAGCCGTGCCCGCGCACGGTTCGGACGAGGGCGCCGCCGCCGACGGCGTCGAGCTTGCGGCGCACGTAACCGACGTAGACCTCGACGACGTTGCGGGTCGCGGCCTGCTCGTCACCCCAGACCGCGCGGAGCAGCTCGTCCTTGGTCACCACCGTGCCCGCCCGGCCGGCCAGCACTTCGAGCAGCGCGAACTCGCGTGGGCTGAACGCGACCTCGACACCGTCGTAGCGGACCTGCCGCAGGCTCCGGTCGACTTCGAGCGCGCCGATCCGCAGCGGCCCGCGGATCGCGTCCGGCGAGGCGCGCCGCAGCACCGCGCGCACCTGCGCGACCAGGACGACGAACGAGAACGGTTTCACGAGATATCCGTCGGCGCCGAGGTCGAGGCCGTCGGCCTGGTCGACCTCGCCGTCCTTGGCGGAGATCATCAGCACTGGAGTGGTGACGCCGATCGCGCGCAGCCGTTCGAGCACGCGGTAGCCGGAAAGCCCCGGAAGCATGATGTCGAGCAGGACGACGTCGAAGGAGCCCGTCTGCGCGAGCCGCAGGCCGCTGGGCCCGTCCGCCGCCGTGACCACGTCCATGTCCTCGGCGTGCAGTCCGCGCTGCAAGGCTTTGCGTACGCCGGGTTCGTCGTCGACCACCAGTACTCGAGGTTTCACGTCACTCATCATTCACGGTTTCACCAGCTCACGCGCGAGCTCTCAGCGCCATCTCAGCTCCGGCGGTGAAGTCTGAGTGGTATCTCAGCGTTTCCGGGGAAGCGTTGTCGCCAAGACCCGAGCACACTCCGGGTTCGGGGAAGCAGGGAGAGACAGCATGGATCCGAAGAGGAAGGCCATCACCGCGGCGGTGGTGGGGACGGCACTGGGTGTCGGCGGGCTCGCCGTCGTCGCGATGCCGGCCACCGCGGGTGACGCGCCCGTCTTGCCGCAGATCAGCGCCGAAGAGCTGGTGCAGTCGACGCTCAACGCGAAGCCGTTGGCGTTCGACGGGAAGGTCAAGGTCGACAACGACCTCGGCCTGCCTCGGGTCGGCAACGCGCTGCCCGGCGCGTCGGCGCTCAGCATCGACTCGGCACAGGTGTCGACGGACGGTGCGGGCAAGAGCAAGATGTCGCTCACCGAAGGCTCCAGCCAGCAGACCATCGTCCGGAACGGCGAGACCGTCTGGGAGTACAACTCCAAGGACAACTCCGCCACCAAGATCACGATCCCGCCGGAACTGGCCAAGGAGCACAAGACCAAGGCCGACGGTCAGGCCGTCGACCCGGCCACGGTGGCCTCGGAACTGCTCGGCAAGGTGCGGGAGAGCAGCACGATCGCCGTTGACGGGACGTCGTCGGTCGCCAACCGCGCCGCGTACGAACTGGTGCTGACGCCGAAGCCGACCGAGCGGACGCTCCTGCGCGAGATCCGGGTCGCGATCGACGAGCAGACGCGGATGCCGCTGCGCGTGACCGTGCTGGCCAACGGCACCTCCTCGCCGGCGTTCGAAGCTTCGTTCAGCGAGATCAACTTCGCGAACCAGCCCGCGTCGAACTTCGAGTTCACCCCGCCGAAGGGCGCGAAGGTGACCGAGAAGACCGCCGAGATCGACCCGAAGGACCGTGAGCTCGCCGAGCAGGCGAAGAGTGACGTCAAGGTCGTCGGCGACGGCTGGGACACCGCGATCACCGGCAAGATCCCGGCCGACGCGCTGGCGAAGGCCGGAACCGCGAAGGACGGCGAAGGCAACCAGGTCGACCCGAAGGCGCTGCTTTCGCGGTTCGCCAAGCCGGTCAGCGGTGCCTGGGGCAGTGGCTGGCTGGTGACCACCAAGGTCGGCACCGGCGTGCTGACCGACGACGGCCGTTACGCCGTCGGCGCGGTGCCGGAGCAGGTTCTCTTCGAGGCCTTGGCCGCGAAGTGACCACCACGTTCGTAGCCGGAGCGGACGTCTCGCAGGAGGCGTCCGCTCCGGCGGTACCCATGGCGGCCCGCACCAGGGGCCTGCGCAAGGTCTACGGCCGCACGGTGGCCGTGGACCACGTCGACCTCGACGTTCCCGAAGGCGCCGTGCTGGGGATGCTCGGCCCCAACGGTTCGGGCAAGACGACGACCATCCGGATGCTGCTCGGCCTGGTACGCCCGACCGAGGGCGAGGTCGAACTCTTCGGCAAGCGGATGCCCGACGAGGCGGCGCACGCGCTGCCCGACGTCGGCGCGCTGGTCGAAGGGCCGGGCTTCTATCCCTTTCTATCCGGGCGGGAGAACCTGCTGCGCGTGGCCGCGGCCGAGCCGAGGCTGGCGGCCGCCGGGATTCCCGGCGCTGTCGACTCGGCGCTGGAGCGGGTCGGCCTGACCGACGCCTCGACCCGGCGCTACAAGGGGTATTCGCTGGGCATGAAACAGCGGATGGGGCTGGCGAGCGCGTTGCTCGTACCGCGGCGGATGGTCGTGCTCGACGAGCCGACCAACGGCCTCGACCCGGCCGGGACCAGGGAGATCCGCCGGATCATCGGGGAACTGCACGCCGACGGCGTCACCGTCCTGGTGTCGTCGCATCTGCTGGCCGAAGTCGAAGCGACCTGCACGCACGTCGCGGTGCTCCAGTCGGGGAACGTGATCGCCCAGGGCGAGCTCGCGGAACTGCTGGAGTCGGGGAACGCGGCGCTGCTGGTGCGGACGCCGGACGCCGAACTCGCGGTGGAAACGTTGCGGGAGAACAGGATCGGCAGCAGGCTGACGCCGGACGGCGTCCGTGTCGATCTCACCGCCACCGAAGCTCCCGACGTGCTTCGACACCTGGTGACGGCCGGGGTCGCGGTGCACGAGGCGGCGAGGGCGCGGACCGGACTCGAAGATCTGTTCGCCCGCCTGACCCAACCCGAGTCCACTGTAGACAGTGAGGGAGAGTCGTGACCCACGCTCTGGCCGCGGCACCCGCGGCGCGGACCGGCCAGGACAGTGTCGGCCTGCTTCGGTTGTATCGCGCCGAACTGCGCTGGATCTTCCGGCGGCCCCGCACCCTGGCCGTCCTGGGGCTGCTCGCGCTGATCCCGGTGATCATCGGCGTCGCGCTGACGCTCGTCGACGACGTGTCCGGGCCCAACGGGGGGCAGAGCGACGACGGGGCCTTGCTCGCCTCCGCGGTCAGCAACGGTTTCGTCCTCCCGGTCGCGGCGCTCACCATGACGCTGGCGTTGCTGCTCCCGCTCGCTTCGGCGATGGCGGGGGCGGACGCGATCGCCGGTGAAGCGGCACACGGGACCTTGCGGGGCTGGCTGGTCGCCCCGGTCGGCCGCGGCAGGCTGCTCGCGATCAAGGCGTTCGGCGTCGCGACGGTTTCGACGATCGCGGTACTGGCCATGACGTTCACCGGTTTCGTCACCGGGCTCATCATCAGCGGCACCGATTCGATGTTCACCCTCACCGGCTCGACGTTGAGCGTCTGGGACGCGCTGGGCCGCATCCTGCTCGTGGCGGCGTGGGTGGTCCTGCAATTGTGGGCGGTCGGCGCGGTCGCGCTCGCGATCTCGTCGTTCACCGAACACCCGATGCTGGTCGTCGCCTCGGTGCTGGCCGGGACGATCGTGTTCACCATCCTCGGGTTCCTGGACGCGGTGTCGTGGCTGCATCCGTTCCTGCTCAACGAGAACTGGTCGCAGGCGCCGGCATCGGTACTGATGGATCCCATCGACACCACGATGCTCGGCGAAGGCGCGCTGCGCGCCGCCTGCTACATCGCCATCGGGCTCTCGATCGCCTACGCGCGCCTCACGACGCGGGACGGCTGACTCTTCGTGCCGTGAAGGCCTCCTTTACTACCTTGAGGGTAGGCAAGGAGGCCTTCACGGCGTCGAGGGGCGGTAAGGTCGGGGCTTCTGCGAAGGGGCGCGACATGTACGAGGTTGGTGCCGTCAAGTGGTCCGGGGCAGGTTGCCTGGTGGGCCCACTGCTGTTGCTCGGACTCGCCGTCGGCGTCGTCTTCCAGGGAGTGTTCGACGGGAAGACCCTGATCACCGACATAGCGTGGGTGGCGGGGTTCGTCCTCAGCGCGATTCTGATCCGCGTGATCGGCCGCAGGCTGAACCGGTACGGCACCGTGCACACCCTCTACGACTCGCCGATGGAGGGCTACGCGTGGCTCGCGATCGCCTGCGCCGCCCTGACGCTCGGTTTGGTCCTGCTCATCCGCTTGGTCGCCGTCTGATCCCCACCACTCCCGCGTTTCGTCCTCTAAATGCGGTAGTTGGGTAAGCGAACTAACGCGTTCAGAGGACGAATTGCGGGAGTTGGGCGACGCCGTCCGGGTCCAGAGCGAGCCGGACGGTGTCGCCCGGACGCAAGTCGGCGGTGACCGGCGCGACGGCGTCCACAATGGACAGATCGCCGCCGGGCGCGACCACGAGCCGGACGTGTTCCCGCCGGTGCACCACCGCCGTGACCTCGCCCGCCACCCCGCTTTCCGAAACCCGCAGGCCATGTGGCCGCAACCCCAGCCGCACAGCGCCGTCCTTGACGTCGGGAAGGGTGACGTCGCCGAGCACGGTCCGCACCGTGCCGCCGGACGCCTCGCCGTCGACGAAGGCCGTCACGCCGAGGAACCGCGCCACCCCCTCGTCCACCGGCTGCCGCCAGACCCGGCGCACCGCGCCCTCCTGCCGGATCTCACCGCCGTCGAGGACGGCCACCCGGTCAGCGAGCGTGAACGCCTCTTCCTGATCGTGCGTGACCAGCAACGCGGTGATCTTGCTGCGCCTCAGCAACGCCGCGAGGTCGATCGCGAGCTGCTCCCGCAGTCCGGCGTCCAAACCGGACAGTGGCTCGTCCAGCAGCAGCAATCGCGGTTCCGGAGCCAGCGCACGGGCCAGCGCCACTCGCTGCGCCTGCCCGCCGGACAGCTCGGTCACCCGACGTCGCTCGTACCCGCTCAGTCCGACCAGTTCCAGCAGGGCGCGCACCCGCTCGGCGTGCTCGGCGCGCGGGACGTCGTGCATCCGCAGGCCGAACGCGATGTTCGAGGTCACGTCCTTGTGCGGGAACAGCTGCCCGTCCTGGAACACCAGCCCGAACCCCCGCCGATGCACCGGCACCCCGACGAGGTCCTCGCCGTCCCAGCGCACGGTTCCCGAGGTCAGCGGCTCCAACCCGGTGATGGCCCGCAACAGCGTCGACTTACCCGAGCCGGACGGGCCGAGCAGGGCGAGCACCTCGCCGTCGGCGATGTCCAGCCCGGCGTCCTTCACCGCCGCGAACGATCCATAGTGGACGCTCAGCTCCCGTACCGACAGTGACACTAGAACTCCCCTACCGAATTCTGCCCGCGGACCGCGCCGAACCGGTCGATCAGCACCACCGCCGCCACGGTCACGATCATGAGCAGCGCGCAGGCCGCGTAGGCCATCTGGTTGTTCAGTTCACCCGGCCGTGAGATGAGCGTCGCGACGGCGACCGGCAACGTCGGCGCGTCCGGCCTGGCCAGGAAACTCGTCGCGCCGAATTCGCCGAGCGCGACCACGTAACCGAAGCCCGCCGCCGCCACCAGCGAACGCGCGGTCAGCGGGAGATCGATCTCGCGCCACACCCGGCCGGGACTCGCGCCGAGTGTCGAGGCGGCCTGCCGCAGCCGGACGTCGACCGAGCGCAGCACCGGCAGCACCATCCGCACGATCAGCGGGATGATCACCAAGGCCTGGGCGAGCGGGACCAGCAGCGGCGACGTCCGCAGGTCGCCGGGGAGCGCGTCGAGCGTGACGAGATAGCCGAAACCGACGGTCACCGCTGACACGCCGAGCGGCAGCATCAACGCCGCGTCCATCGTCTCGCCCATCCCCCGTGCCAGCCTGCCCGGCGTACGCCGCAAGGCCACCAGCACGACCGAGGCGAGCACCCCGACGATCATCGCGAGCATCGTCGCGTCGAACGCCGTCCGCAGCGACATCGACGCCGCGTCCCAGCCAGAAACCTGAAGCGCGCCACGGGAGCCCTGTCCGGCGAGCGCTTCGTACCCCGCGAAGCTCCAACCGTCCGAAGTGGACACAGACTCGACGAGCAGCGCCACGATCGGCGTCATGAGCAAGGCGATCACCGCCAACCCGGCCCCGACGGCCCACCACTCGCCACCTCTCGGCCGCCGCGCCGTCTCGGACCGGGAGCGCAGCCGCACCGCGTTCTCACGGCGCCGCCTGGCCAGCGCGCCCACCACGAGCGCGGCGACGACGGCGGCGAACTGCACGAGCGACAGCGCGGCCGCGCCGGAAAGGTCGAGCAATTCGACCGTGCGCAGATAGATCTCCGTCTCCAGCGTCCGGAACTTCGCCCCACCGAGAATGAGCACGACCCCGAAACTGGTGGCGCAGAACAGGAACACGACCGCCGCGGCCGACGCGACGGCAGGCGCGAGCGCGGGCAGCGTCACCGCGGCGAAGGCGCGCCACGGCGACGCGCCGAGTGCCCGCGCGGCGTCGACGGTGCGCGGGTCGAGATGGCTCCACAGACCGGAAACCGTGCGCGCGACGACGGCGACGTTGAAGAAGGCGTTGGCCAGCACCAAGGGCAGCAGTCCGCCGTCCGGCCAGAGCGCGCGGAACGCCAGGCCGACCACGACCGTCGGCAGCACGAACGGCACCAGAACCAGCGTCCGGACCAGCGAGACTCCCGGCAGCCGCACCCGGGCGAGCAGGAACGCCACCGGCAGGCCCGCGAGCACCGCGACGATCGTCGAAGCGCCGGCACTGGCGACGGTGAACCCCGCGAGCTTCCAGGTCAGCGGGTCACCGATGGCCGCGCCGACCCCGCCGGAGCCGAAACCACGGGCGACGATCGCCGCGACCGGCCAGGCGAAGAAGACCACGAGGAAGCCGAGCGGCAGCACGGCGAGTGCGGCCAGCCCGACTCCACGGGAACTCAGCCCAGAAGTCTTCAGCCCTCGAAGAGAGTGCGCCACTGGGCGATCCACTGCTCACGCCCGGCTTGGATCTTGGCCGGTTCGAGCGTCTTCGGTTCCTGCGGCAGCGGCGCGGCCTGCGCCCAGCCCTGCGGGAGTTCGACGCCCTGGCGTGCCGGGTAGACGTACATGTTGCTCGCCACGGTCACCTGGAACTGCTGGGACAGCAGGAAGTCCACGACCTTACGGGCCTTCTCGACCTGCTTGCCGCCCGCCAGCACGCCCGCGTACTCGACCTGGCGGTAACAGGTGTCCAGCAGCGCCTTCGTGCGCGGCTTGCCGTCTTCGCCGAGCTCGGCGGCGGGCGACGACGCGTAGGAGACGACGATCGGCCGCGGCCCCTTGCCGGAGGAGCCGGAGAATTCCTTGGTGTAAGCCTCTTCCCAGCCGCTGACCGTCTTGAGCCCGTTGGCCTTCAGCTGCGTCCAATACCCCTGCCAGCCCTGGTCGCCGAACTGGGCGACGGTGCCGAGCAGGAACGCCAGGCCCGGCGACGACGTCGCGGGGCTCTCGGCGACCATCAAGTCCTTGTACTTGGCGTCGGCGAGGTCCGCGAACGACTTCGGCTCCGGGAGGCCCTTGTCCGCGAAGTAGCGGGTGTCGATGTTGACGCAGACGTCGCCGAGGTCGACCGCGGAGAGCCGGTGCCCGGGGTCGATGGAGTACCGCTGCGGGCCGCGATCGGCTTCCGGGCTGGTGTACTGCTCGAAAACACCCTCGGAAAGTGCGCGGGAGGCGAACGTCGAGTCGATGCCGTACGCGACGTCGCCGATCGGGTTCGCCTTCGTCAGCACCAATTTGTTGGTCAGCGCGCCGGCGTCACCCTGCTTGAGCACGGAGATCTTGATCCCGGACTGCCGCTCGAACGCGTCGAGGACCTCCTGCGGGGCGAGCCACGAATCGTGCGTCACGAGCGTGACCGTCGTCGGTCCCTGCGGGTCTCCTCCGGAGTTCCCGGAGAGCGAGCAGCCCGCGACGAGGGCGGCCACCGTGCCAGCCGCAACGAGCGTGCGGAGGGCGCGTTTCATCTAGCCTCCTGCGTTTTCCTGGGGGACCCGTGGCAAACGTGCAGCGTAGCCGACGGCGTACCACCATGGAGTCATGGCGGAAATCTTGACCGACACGCAGGCCGACGAAGCCGTGACGAAGCTCTCCGGCTGGACCCGCGAGGGCGTCACCATCGAGCGAACGGCGGAGCTGCCGAGCTTCCCGAAGGCCATCGAAGCGGTGGACAAGGTGGCCGAACTGGCGGAGGCGGCCGACCACCATCCCGACATCGACATCCGCTGGCGGACGGTGACGTTCCGGCTCAGCACCCACTCCGCCGGAGGGCTGACGGAGAAGGACTTCGCGCTTGCGTCGCAGATCGACGGGGTACTCACCGACGTGTGACGTCCGCGACGCTCACGCCACGCCGCCGCCTCTCGGACGTCCTTCCAGTAGGAACAACGAGAAAGGACGAGTGATGACGCAAGCGATCGTGGTGGGGTTCTCGGCATTCGGCACGATGGTGGCGGCCGCGGCCGGAGTGCTCTGGCACACGGCGCGAGGGCGGCATCACCAGCACGACCAGTGATCTTGATCACAGCGGCCCTCCGCAAGTAACGCGGAGCCTGATCAACGCGCTGTTCACGGCGGACCTGTCGCTTCTCTCCCCGGGGAACCGCCGTGAACAACGCCTCCATCACCGCCGCACAGCGCGCCTGGGTGACCGCCTTCGCCGCCGCGATCACGCTGCTGACGATCATCGTGCTGGGCCTTCTCGGCTAACTTTTATCCCGAATACGCCTCACGGGCGGCGATAAGCTCCGGAAGGTGCTTCGCCGCCCACTCGCGGCACGCCTCGATCGGCTCGAACAACGTCCGGCCCAGCGAGGTGAGTTCGTACTCCACCCGTGGCGGTGTCTCGTCGTACGCCGTCCGCGTGATCATGCCGTCGCGCTCCAACGCCCTCAGAGTTTCCGTGAGGACCTTCGCCGTGACGCCCCGCAACGGCACCCGCAGTTCGGAGAACCGGCGCGGTCCTTCTTCCAGGCACAGCACGACCAGACCCGCCCACTTGTCGCCGATCCGGAACGGAGTCAGGTTCGACGGGCAGCCTGGGGCGAACATGTCGGGACTCAACGGCTTCACCCGTCCGAAGTTACCCGCGTCCACGCCGCCAGTTCGGCCGCGGCGTCTTGGTAGATGCGCGAGCCGGTGGACATCGCGATCACCAAGTCGTACGCGTCGTCTTCCGGCGCGTCGAGATCGTGGCCGTTGAGCCCGTAGAAGACGAACGTCGCCATCCAGGCCAGCCGCTTGTTGCCGTCGATGAGCGGGTGGTTGCGTACGACCGACTCCAGCAGCACCGCCGCCTTTTCGTGCAGCGTCGGATACGCGTCCCGGCCCATCAACGAAGCCTGCGGCCGATGCGCGGCGGAGTCGAGCAGGCCGAGATCCCGGATCTTGGGCACACGGAGGTCTTCCGCGAGCGCGAGGAGGTCTTCGACGGTGAGATACTCGATCACTGGGCGAGACGGTCGAGCAGAGCGGCATAGCGCTCCCGGCCGTCCTTGGAGAGCGCGCGGACGCGGTCGTCACGGACCCGGCGCGAGGCGGCCTCGGTGATGGCGCGAACGGTCGCCTCGTGCTTGCTCACGCCGTCGGCCTCGGCCAACAAGGCGAGAGCGCGCTCCTGCTCGTCGTTCAACCTCAGGGTCATGGCCATGCCGCCTATGATACCACTCTGGTAGCACGCCCCGGCGCGTATTTTCCCTGGGTGAGCGTCGAGACCCTCGGATACTCCGAACACCGCCAGGTGTGGCACCGCTTCTACGCGGACTTCGCCTTCCGGCCCAGCACGGACCGGTTCCAGTGGCCCGGGATCAGCGAGCCGCCCGGTTCGATGACCTGGAGCCTGACCGCCCTCGACGACGACCCCGAATACCTCCTGCTGGATCGGATGATTTCCGTGGTCCGGCGGGGACTGACCGCCTGCGCCGACGAGCTGTACGCGCTCGATTGGCACCACGACGCGTACCGGTTCCCGACCGCCGCGGCAGACTGGCCGCTCAGCCCGTTCCCGGACGGCGACTACTACATCTACCTCACACCGGACTTCCGGCTCGGCACGTTCGGGCATCCGTGGGAGTACACGCTGTGCGTGTTCGGTGACGAACTGGTGGCCGCGATTTCGGCGGAACTCACCCCGATCCTCGGCAAGCCGCTACGCAGGTCCGCGTAGCCGCTTACGAATCGGAAAAAGGGGACGATCGGAGGTTGCTCTCCGAGCCTCGCCTCTCTTAGCTACTCGAACGAAGGTTTTCCGAGAAGTGAGGGGTGTTCCATGGCAGGTCTGCGCAGGCGTGAGGTGCTCGCGGGCGCGGTGGCACTGGCGGGCGCGGCGACGATCGGGCTGAACCCCGGCACCGCCGCCGCGGCCACGCAACAGCGTCCGGGCGCGCAGTTCCCGCCGTCGCTGGAGTTCGGCGACTATCCCGTGGTGGCCAGGGTCCGTTCGCGGCGGGCGCTGGAGCATCTGCGGGTGCTCAGCGACCGGATCGGCCCCCGGATCGCCGGCACCGAAGGCGAACTGCGTGCCAAGGACTACATCGCGAAGGTGCTGCGCGATCTCCGCTACCAGGTCACGGTGCAGCCGTTCCCCATCGCCGACAAGTTCCTCGGTGTCCTATCGATCGGACGCGACAGCTGGCAGACCGGCTCGTCGCCGCAGGGCGCGCAGGACGTCACGCGTGAAGCGGTCGTCGTCGACGCCGGCGACGGAAACACCCTGCCCGACGACCTGACCGGCAAGATCGTGCTGATCGCGGCCGTGACGAACAAGGCCGACGCCTACCTGACGGCCGCGCAGCGCGGTGCCGTCGCCGTCCTGCTCGGCCGCGTCGGCGCCGACCCGGCACGCAAGCTGTCCGCGTTCTCCCCGACGCTCGCCACGCCGGTCACCATCCCGGTGCTCGGGCTGGCCCAGGTCCAGGTGGAGCGTCTGCGTGAACGGCTCGCCAAGGGCTCGGTCACGGTGAAGGCGTCGGCCGTCCACCACAAGAACCTGACGTCGCACAACATCATCGCCGAACGCCCGGCCACCTTCCCCGGCAAGGACGACGGCGTGGTCATGGTGACCGCGCACTACGACAGCGTTCCCGGCTCCCCCGGCGCCAACGACGACGGCAGCGGCACCGTGCTGTGCCTCGAACTCGCGCGCGTCCTGCGGTACCTGCCGACGAACAAGACGCTGCGGTTCGCGCTGTGGGGCTCGGAGGAGTACGGGCTGATCGGTTCGCGGCACTACGTCTCGCAGCTGTCCGACCCGGAGGCGAAGCGGATCGCGGGCTGCTTCCAGAACGACATGGTCGCCACCAGTTGGGACCCGGCGATCACCTACTGGCTGCTCTCGGTCGACGGTGCCGACAACGCCACGACCGCGGCCGTCAACGCCGCCGCCAAGCGGCTCGGCTACGACCCGCGCGTCAAGGGCCCGGTCGCGCGCGGTTCGAGCGACCACGTGCCGTTCTTCGAGCGCGGGATCGCTTCCGGCAACTTCAGCTGGCGCGGCGAGTCCGGCCCGGCGTTGCTGGAACCGACCTACCACACGCCGGAAGACACCATCAAGGACAACGTTTCGCTTGAACGGCTTCAGGTTTCGCTGGAGCTGATCGGCTCGGCGGCGTACAGCCTGCTGCGGAAGTGAGCCTCGCCGCGTGTCCCCGATGCCTTGTCGGGACACGCGGCCCGCCCTCAACGTGTGTAGTCCACCGGCCCCAAGGCGATCGGGTCCGGATTCTTCGCGACCCAGACGACGGCGAGTTCCCTCAAGCGATCGAGGTGGCCGTCCGCGCCGCGGCCCGACCTGACCTGCTTCGCGATCTCCTTGGCTTCTTCAAGTTCTTCTTCGCCGAGAGACTCGCCTCGCGCCAGGAAACCCGGGAACGCGTCGGCCATCGCACGATAATCACGGTCCCAGTTCGCTCCGCCGTTCCGGAACATCTCGTCGGAAATCCGGCCGGTGACGCGGACGGCCTCGCACTGCACTGTCGCGCCCGCGCCGGCCGACGGCACGAGAAGCTCCCAAAGCGCTTTGTGCCGCTCCCGCCAGGGTCCGTCGGGCACGACGATCGGCGATACCCCGTCGTGCGTCGACCGCCGGGCGACCGGCGCGACCCCGAAGATCCGGTACAGCTCGCCGAGCGCCGCGTCGGTCTCTTCGAGGAAATCGGGGTTGAAGTTCTCCCGGTGGAACTCGAAACCACTACCGATCCGCTCGACCTTCCGACGCATCTCGGCCGTGATGCTCGCACCGTGTTCGAGCAGTAGCTTCGCGATCTCGACACACTCGGGGATGTCGACGTTTCGCGTCCCGATCAGGCCCCGCGTCAACAACGTGTTGCCGCGCCTGTCGAGCACCTCGGTCGAGGCCCCGTGCTCGATCAGCACGCGCGCCGCCCCGGCATTCAACCGGTCCACAGCGGTCTGAAGCGGCGTTTGCCCGGAGCTGTCGGCCGCCTCGATGTCCGCGCCGAGAGAGAGCAGCAAAGGAATCTGCGCGATCGGCTTCGGAGCAGCGCGTGAAGCCCGTGCGTGAAGCGGTGTCCTGCCGTAGCTGTCCGGGGTGTCGACGGCGAGGCCCTGCCCGGTCAGCCAGACGACGAGTTCGTCCGGGCACTCCGGGAAGCCGATGGCGGTCCCTTTGGCATAGCCGCCCCGCGCGTCGATCTCGCATTTGCCGAAGACGGCTTTGAGCTCCTCCACCGAAGCCGAGGTCAGCATCTCTTGGAAGTCTTTGGGAAGGGTCTTGCGCTTTCGTGCCACCGTGCTCTCCTCAGCCGAAATCCGGGCGCAGTTGTTCGCGCATCTGCCGGAAGTTCCTCGGCTTCACGGCCCAGCGCTCCTCGTCGGTGTCCTCGAAGGTCACTTCGTACTTCCCTGTCGTCCGGTCGTATTGAACGAGGATCTGCACCGGCAGCCTCTCACCGGGCCGGTAGTAGCCGCCCAGGTACGCGTTCACCGCCGCTTCGATGCCCGACCACTGGCAGGACACGGGCGTGATGACGTCCCCGGGCGCGTACGCGTACCCGTACGCACTGCGAAACCCTTCCCCGAACTCCAGGACCATCGCCAGCGATTCCCAGCCGTCCACCGATCCCGGCAGGCCCGCGACTTCGACCAACGAACCGATGAGATCGACGGCGGCATCGTTCGGCACTGTTCTCCTTGTCTCGTTGCCCTTCGCTCGCTGCAGGTCGAGGAACTTCCGCATGACTTCGGAGACCACCGGTTCCTCGTCCGCCGGCGAGATGTCGGCGTCGTCGATGCCGAACCGCCCCAACAGTTCGAGTGCGGCGTCACTGACAAGCAGGTCGACAACGGTTTCGAGCACGAAGTCCTCACCGCCCTCCACCGTGCCGGTGGGGATGAGGCGCTCCCAGTCACGAGGAAGGCCGAGGTGGCTGTAGAACATGTCGAACTGTTCGTCGGTGGTCACCACCACCTCGCCGAGTTCATAGCCAGTGAGCGGCGATTCCCTCAGCGCGTCGGCGAGCCTGCCGGTGACGATCCAGTAACCGCTCGTCGTGACGATGTCGTCGCCGAGCCAGCCGGCGAACTGATAATGCAGCGGGCCGACGAGTGGTTCGGCCCCACGCCGTGGGTCGTAGTCGATACCGGGACCGAGGCCTCCGGCGACCTCGGGTTCGAAACGGTGGTACACGGAACGGCCTCCTGATGTGCTCATGCCCAGCGCTCGAGCTCGGCGTCGATACGCGGATCCGTGCGGACCCGCACCTCGCCGTCGGCGGCTCCCGGCGGAGCGTCCACGCGTTCGAGTCCGAGCGTCCGGATCAACCCGAGAAGCTCGTCCCGATCCTCGCCCAAGTCCGTGCGCGCCAGGGCATGGGCGAGCGGTGAGAGGGCGGGGCTCGTCATGCGGTTCATCCTCGGTCCGTGGCGGCGTGCTCGAATGGCCGCATGAAGAAGACGAAACGCGGGCCTCTGCGGTTCCTCGTGATCGCGCGCACGGCACCCGGCCACCACCCGCACCCCATGGAGGTGGCGCTGCACCCGGCCGGCGCCGCTTCCCGCGTCTCGATCTCGGTGGGCCCGCATCCCGTGAACGCGGGTGGGCAGGTCGCCCTCTCGCAGGTGCTCGACGAGTCCCGGACCGGGCTGAGGCCGTCCTGGGCGGAGGAGTTCGGCGAGGCGGACCTGCACTGGGTGGTGCCGTACCTGGTCCGCCTCCAGGCCGGGGAGGACACGACGGACGAGATCGTGGCGGCCTACACGGCGCGGCACGGCAAGCCGCCCGCGACGATGTCCCAGGAACGCTATGGCGTCTGATCAGACGACTTCGGGGCGAGCCCACTCCGCAGGGCGCTGGGCCGCTTCCTCGTAGGCAACGGCCCCGGTCGCTGCCGCGACGGCGAGCGCCTCGTCGCGGTCGGCATAGTCGAGAGTGCCAACGACTTCTCCGCCACGTTCTGCCTGCTGGAAACAGACAGAGCGGCGGGTGAACTCGACAAACCAGTCGTCGCTGTCGTTGATGTCGACGACGTGCTCGGCATCTCGACGAGATGATCGCCGAGGATCCGGAGTCCGCCATCGACGCGAGATGGCACCTCGGCGAGTGGGACATGGACATCCGCGGGGCCGAGGGGATCGACGACCCGCTGGAGCCGATCCGCGCCGAGGCAGAACGGGCGAAGCGACGCTGCACCGATTCGAGCGCCCGCCCGGGCACGGCACCGCACCTTCGCGAGTTCCGGAAGACGGTGTGGGACTCGATCGCCCAAGCGTTGACGGCATCGGACGCCGCCGGGTTCTTCGGGCAGTGGCCGAACGCGGTGCGGGTCTTCCTGCCACTCGACGCCGACGTCTCGGAAGTCGGCATCGCGCGGTGGAACGCCGCGTTGAACGATCAGGCCGCCACTGCGGAGTTCCAGGAGTTCCTGCAGGTCGACATCAAACGTTGAAGCGGAACTCCACCACGTCGCCGTCCGACATGACGTAGTCCTTGCCCTCCATGCGCACCTTGCCCGCGGACCGGGCGGCGGCCATGGAGCCGTGCTCGATCAGATCGGCGTACGAGACGACCTCGGCCTTGATGAAGCCGCGCTCGAAGTCGGTGTGGATGACGCCGGCGGCCTGCGGGGCCGTCGCCCCCTTCGGGATCGTCCAGGCGCGTGATTCCTTCGGCCCGGCGGTCAGGTAGGTCTGCAGGCCGAGGGTGTGGAAACCGGCGCGCGCGAGCGAGTAGAGGCCCGGTTCGTGCTGGCCGACGGACTCCAGCAGTTCGCGCACGGACTCCTCGTCGTCCAGTTCGAGCAGCTCGGACTCGACCTTGGCGTCGAGGAACACCGCGTCGGCGGGGGCGACCATCTTGGCCAGCTCTTCGCGGCGCGACTCGTCGGTGAGGATGCCTTCGTCGGCGTTGAAGACGTAGAGGAACGGCTTCGTGGTGAGCAGGCTCAGCTCGCGCAGGGCCTCGAAGTCGACCTCTTTCTGCGCCTGGAACAGGGTCCGGCCCGAGTCGAGGATCTCCTTGGCCTTGACCGCGTTGTCGAGGGCGGGCTTGGCTTCCTTCTTGGTCCGCGCCTCCTTCTCGAGCCGGTGCAGCGCCTTGTCGAGCGTCTGCAGGTCGGCGAGGATCAGCTCGGTGTTGATGGTCTCGATATCGCTCGCCGGGTCGATCCGGTCGTCGACGTGGATCACGTCCGGGTCGTCGAACACGCGGACGACCTGGCAGATCGCGTTCGCCTCGCGGATGTTCGCGAGGAACTTGTTGCCGAGCCCCGCCCCCTCGGACGCGCCCTTCACGATGCCCGCGATGTCCACAAAGGATACGACGGCCGGGACGGTCCGCTCGGAGCCGAAGACCTTGGCGAGCTCGTCCAGCCGCGGGTCCGGCAGCGGCACGACACCGACGTTGGGCTCGATCGTCGCGAACGGGTAGTTCGCGGCGAGCACGTCGTTGCGGGTCAGCGCGTTGAACAGGGTGGACTTGCCGACGTTGGGCAGGCCGACGATACCGAGGGTGAGACTCACGGGCCAGAAGTCTACGTGCCGCCCGCCGCCGCTCCCGGTGCCGGTCGCCGCGGCCCGGATCGCCGTGTCGGATTTCCGCCAGCCGAGCCCTCGACCTGGTGGCACGATCGACGTCATGACCGAGCAGACGCTGGCCGAGCGGGCCGTGTGGCGCGACACCGAACGGTGTTACCGCGCCGTCGCCGCTCGTGATTCCCGCTTCGACGGGCAGTTCATCATGGCCGTGCGCACCACCGGGATCTACTGCCGCCCGTCCTGCCCCGCGTCGACGCCGAAACCGCAGAACGTCCGCTTCTACCCGACGTCGGCGGCCGCCCAGTCCAACGGCTTCCGCGCCTGCCGCCGCTGCCTCCCCGACGCCGTCCCCGGCTCACCCGACTGGGACATCCGGGCCGACCTCGCCGCGCGGGCGATGCGGCTCATCTCGGACGGGACCGTCGAACGCGACGGCGTCCCGGGGCTCGCGCGGCGGCTCGGCTATTCCGAACGCCAGCTCGGGCGCGTCCTCACCGCGGAACTCGGTGCCGGACCGCTCGCGCTGGCCAGGGCGCACCGGGCGCATTCCGCCCGGCTGCTGATCGAGATGTCCGGACTGCCGCTGACCGACGTCGCGTTCGCGGCGGGCTTCTCCAGCGTCCGTCAGTTCAACGAGACGATCCGCGAGGTGTTCGCGACGACGCCTTCGCAGCTTCGGGCCGCGAGCCTGCGCCGTCGCAAGGCCGAGGAATTGCCGACCGGGACCCGGCTGAGCCTGCGGCTGCCGTTCCGCAAACCCTTCGACGCGGCCGGGGTACTGGACTTCCTGGCCGATCGGGCGGTCCCCGGCGTCGAGCACCTGACGCGCGACGAGGCCGGGGTGACCGGCTACGGGCGCACGTTGCGCCTGGCGCACGGCTCCGGTGTGGTGTGGCTGACGGCGAAGGACGACCACGTCCTCTGCGACCTGCGGCTCACCGACCTGCGGGATCTGAGCAGCGCGGTGGCCAGGGTGCGGCGGCTGCTCGACCTCGACGCCGACCCGGCGGCGGTCGCACGGGTCCTCGGGGCGGACCCGGCACTCGCGCCGCTGGTCGAGGCGATCCCCGGCATCCGGGTGCCCGGCGCCGTGGACGGGGACGAACTCGTGCTGCGCGCGCTGCTGTCCCCCGCCGAGGCGGCGTCGCTCGCCGACACCCTCGGCGAACGCCTGCCCAGCTGCGACGAGTCGCTGGCAGGGTTGACCACGCTGTTCCCGACGGCGGCGCAGGTCGCCGAACGCGGTCCGGAACGGGTGGCCGCCGTGGCCCGCGCGCTGACGGACGGGGTTTCGGTCCATGTCGGCCGCGATCCCGCGGAGTTGCGCGCGGAGCTGCTGGAGATCCCGGGGATCGGACCGCGGACCGCGGACTACGTCTTGATGCGCGTGCTCGGCGCGCCGGACGTCCTCCTGACCGGTGACCCGGCGCTGCGCCGAGGAGCGGCCGCGCTGGGCATCGCCGACGACGAGAAGACACTGGCCGAACGCGGGCGGGCTTGGCAGCCGTGGTCCTCGTACGCCGGCATGTACCTGTGGCGCTTGAAAGGAAACTGATGAACATCGCGTATTGGTCCACAATGGACACGAAGATCGGCCCGTTCACCGCCGTGGTGGCCGGTGACGGGGCCGTGCTCGCCTCGGGCTGGACAGGCGACGTCGGCGAACTGACGCCGCTGATCTCCCCGTCACTGGCTCCCGGCGAGGTGACGCAGCGACGAGACCTGGGGCCGGTGAGCACGGCGATCCGCCGGTACCACGACGGCGACCTGGACGCCGTCGCCGATATCGAGGTTCGGCAACGATCCGGCGCTTTCCGCGAGTACGCCTGGGAAATCCTGCGGAAGGTGCCCGCCGGTGAGCCGGTGAGCTACGCGGAATACGCGGCGCTGGCGGGGAATCCGTCGGCCGTGCGGGCGGCCGCTTCGGCGTGCGCGAAGAACGCGGCGGCGCTGTTCGTACCCTGCCATCGGGTGGTGCGGACCGGCGGCGCGGTGGGAAACTTCCGGTGGGGTGTCCCGGCGAAGCAGTGGCTGCTGACCCACGAAGCCGCCTGATCTCGTCTCTCAAGTGACATGAAAGGCCCCTTCATCGCGAATTTTGCAATGAGCCTTTCCATCCTGAGGTTCCGAGGGTGTGGGGGCGTGAGTGGTGATGACGGTTCTGGCGGACCGGTACTTGCTGACCTGCTGGAACCTGACCTCGCCTTGGTGCCGCTACGTCCGAGTGGGGAGGATTCCGGCCGTCCAACGGCCGGAATCCTCCCCACTCGGCTGTGTCAGCCGCGGGGCCCGAGCGGCACGACGTCGATCGTTGATCAACATCGGGACCGGGGCAACCTCACGACGATGTGGGAATCGGGACACTCACTGTCCCAATCCCCACATCGCCACCCCGACCCGACCGGGTCAAACCCTCCAGCCGCCTTACGGAAGGACAAAGGACACCCCGGCCAAGCCTTACCTCACAGTCGACTACCTGCGAAGTAAGATCTGCTCGTGAATGGCGCCACTCACGCCCCCACACCCTCTGAACCTCAGGATGGAAAAGGCTCAATGAAGGGGCCTTTCATGTCATGAGAGAGGGGGGTCTAGGCGGCGTGGATCTCCACCGAAGAGCCCGTACGCGCCTTCCGGACCCGCAGGCGGGTCGGGATCCGCTGCCGCAGCTCCTCGACGTGCGAGACCAGCCCGACCACGCGCCCACCGGCGCGAAGCTCGTCGAGGATGTTCATGACGATGTCGAGCGTTTCGGCGTCCAGGGTGCCGAAGCCCTCGTCGATGAACAACGTGTCCAGCAGCGCGCCACCGGTTTCGGCGGCGACGACGTCGGCGAGACCCAGCGCCAGCGAGAGTGACGCGAGGAACGACTCGCCGCCGGACAGCGTCTTCGCGGGCCGGACGGTGCCGGAGTAGTCGTCGAGTACGTCGAGACCGAGTCCGCCGCGGGTGCCCCGGGCACCGGCCGCGTCCGAGTGCACGAAGGAGTAGCGGCCCTGGCTCATCGTCCGCAGGCGGTGGGTCGCGGCGACCGCGACCTCTTCCAGCCGGGCGGCGAGGACGTACGAGCGCAGCGACATCTTCCGCGCGTTCTGCCCGCGCCCGTTGACCACCTCGGCCAGCGCCTTCAGTTCGAGGTACTGCTCCTCGACCGGCGCCAGTTCCGCCATCACCGACGCCATCCGCTCGGCCAGCTTGGTCAGGTCCGTGTGCCGGGCCGTGGCCGTCCGCAGCGCCACGAAAGCCTGTTCGGCCTCGCCCCGGGTGTCCCGCGCCGCTTCTTCGGAGGCTGCGACGTCGATCTCGTCCTCCGGCGAGATACCGAAGAGTTCCGGTTCGGCGAGGGCCTGCCGTTCGGCCTTCTCCATCGCCTTGGCGTCGGCGAGGCTGGTCTCCAGTTTCGTGATCTGTTCTTCCGGCCGCGCCGCGGCACGCATCTCGTCGAGATCCGCGAAACCCTTGGCACGCAAGGCTGCCTCGACCAGTTTCGCCTGCTCGTCGCGGCGCTCGCGGGCACCGGCGACGCCGATCCGCGCTTCGGCGAGCGCGTCGAGGCGGCTCGCGAAGCCGAGCAGGTGCCGCCGTCTCGCGGCGACGTCGGCGAACTCGCCGCGGGCGCTTTCCAGCCGTCGTTCCCGTTCGGCCAGCCTTTCCGTGAGACCTCGGACCTCGGTCGAGACCTCGACCACCCGCCGCTCGGCCACCCCGCGCTGGTCGGTCAGCCGCTCTATGTTCTTTTCCAGTTCGAGGAGCCGCGTCTCGAGAGCAGGCTTGCGACGAGCCGACTCCGACAGCGACGTGACCAGTTCCCGCGCCTCGCCGAGGCCGGTCCGCAACGTCTCCGCGGTGTGCTCACCCAGCCGCTCGACCAGGAGCGTCAGCCGGTTTTCGGCTTCCAGTAGTGAGGCTTTCGCCTTCTCGCGCCGACCGTCGGCCTGTTGCTCCGCGAACTCGGCGCGTCGCTCGTCTTCGGGATCGACCAGTCCGCCGGTGTGCTTGGCGGGAGCCGGATGTTCGGTCGCGCCGCAGACCGGGCAGTTCTCGCCCGCGTGCAGCCCGGCGGCGAGTTCGGCCGCCATCCCGTCGAGGCGGCGCTCGCGGAGATCCAGGCGATGCTGACGGGCCCGCTGATGGACGTCCACGGCTTCGCTGACCGTCGTACGCGCTCGCTCGACGGCTTGCCGGGCGTTCGGCAGCTCGTCGGCGTCGCGGACAAGCGCGGTCAGCTCGTCGACGCGGGTGCGCGCGCCGTCGAGTTTCGCTTCGGCTTCGGCGGCCGCGGTCATCTCCGCGCGCAGTGCCGCGACCTTCTCCGGGGCCGAATCGAGTTCGTCGGCGAAATTTTCGGCCTGCTTCTTCGCCTTTTCCGCGACGGCGTTCAGCTGCTCTCGACGTGCCAGATCCCGTTGCTGCTGCTCGCTTTCCGCCACGAGTTCGGCGAGCGCCCCGGCCTCCTCGCGCAAACCTCCGGCACGCGCGCGAAGTTCGGCGGCAGAGCTGTCCGCGGCGTCAGGCACCTCACAGGCCCGGAGGGCTTCCGTGGCCTCGGCCTCCGCGAGCTGCTCCAACCTGCGTTCGAGGAGATCGGCCTCCGCGACCACGCCGGCCGCACGATGGGCCGCCTCGACCTCCTCCGCCCACTCCGCGCGCTGCCCCGCCTGCTCGGTGATCGCCGCGAGGCGCGTGTACGCGGTCCGCACCCGGCGGATGCGGTCGGCGGTGGTCCGGTTCTCCTGCCAGATGGCTTCGGCGGTCTTGGCCGCCGTCCTCGCCTTGGCTTCCCGTTCCCGCGCCTCGGTGACGCGCTCGGCCGACTCGGCGAGGACGGTGTCGATCCATTCGGCCTGCCCCTCTTCGGGCGCTTCCTGCCGGGCGACCTGCGCGAACCGCGCGACCCACTCCCGCAGCGACTGCTGCCGCGCCTGCAGCTCCCGGCCGCGTTCGGCGCGCAGATTCGCGAACCAGTCCTCGACGCACGCGAAGCGCTCGGTGCCGAACAGCCGCTCCAGCAGTTCCTCCCGCTCGGCCGTGTTCGCGCGCAGGAACCGCGCGAATTCACCCTGCGGGAGCAACACCACCTGGAAGAACTGCTCGTGCGTCATGCCGATGAGCCGCTCGACCGTGCGCGCGACCTCGTCGATCCGGGTGATGCCCTCGGCGACGTGCCCGGCCGGCACCGTCCCGACCCAGTTCAGCACCGCCTTCGCCTGCTGGACGGTCATCCCTTCGCCGCGCCGCTTGGGCCGCTGGTACTCGGGGTTGCGCGCGATCCGCATCCGCTGGCCCTGCACGGTCAGTTCGAGGACGACCTCGGTGACCTGGTCGGGCTCGGCGAGATCGCAGCGCAGCCGCTTGACCTCGCCGCGTGCGCCGGGGACCGTGCCGAACAACGCGAACGCGATGGCGTCGAGCAGCGTCGTCTTCCCCGCGCCGGTGTCGCCGTGCAGCAGGAACAGGCCGTCGGCGCCGAGCGCGTCGAAGTCCACCACCTCACGGCCCGCGTACGGGCCGAAAGCGGCGACCTCCAACCGGTGCAACCTCATACTTCGCGCTCCCTGCCCGCGGCGCCGAGAGCGGCCAGCACCAGGCGCTCCTCGCTCTCCGACGGCGCCGAGCCGCGGCAGTCTTCGAGGAAGCTACGGGTGATCTGGACGTCGGATCGTCCTCGGACGGCTTCGGCGTACTTCAGCACCGCGCCGTCGTGCCCGCCTTCCGGCTGCCAGTCCATGTGCACGGCGTACGGGAACCTCTCGCGCAGTTTGCGCATGGCGTCGATCGGGCGGACCCGGTCGGTGACCGTGAAGGAGAGGAAATGTTCGGTGAGATCGTCGTGTTCGGGATCCGACAGGAGGTCGGCCAGCTCGCCGCGGAGCTTCGCGAGCCGTCGTGGAACCGGCAGTTCATGGCGCCGGACCTCCGCGAGGCCTTCGGCGTCGAGGTCCACCAGCCACACCGATTTCCGTTGGCGGGTCTCGGAAAACGAGTACGCCAGCGGACTGCCCGAATAGCGCAGGTGCTCGGCGAGGGTCTGCGGCCCGTGCAGGTGGCCGAGTGCGACGTAATCGACGCCGTCGAACACCGACCCCGGCACCTGCTCGACGCCGCCGACCGCGATGGTCCGCTCCGATTCGGTCGGCTCACCACCGGTGACGAAGGCGTGCGCGAGCACCACGGACCGCGTGCCGGACGGCCGCGCGGCGAGATCCGCGCGGATCCGCCGCATCGCCTCGGTGAGGACGCCGGTGTGGCCGCGGGCCTCCGGCACGCCGAGCGCGTGACGCGCGGGCTCCGGTTCGAGGTACGGGATGCCGTAGAGGGCGACTTCGCCGTGTTCGTCGGGCAGCAGCACCGGCTCGGCGAGGCCGTCGATCGTGGCGCGCAGGTACAGCCCGCCCGCCGCGGCGAATTCGGCGAAGGCGCCCAGCCGCGGCGCGGAGTCGTGGTTGCCCGGCGTCATCACCAGCTTGGCCCCGGCCTGGCGGAGCCTGCCCAGCGCGGTGGTGGCCACGCGGACGGCTTCCGCCGAGGGCACCGCGCGGTCGTAGATGTCCCCGGACACGAGCACGACGTCGACCGACTCGGCGACCACGAGATCGGCGAGATGGCCGAGCACGGCTTCCTGTTCGGCGAGCAGATCGGCGCCGTGGAAGGTACGGCCGATGTGCCAGTCGGACGTGTGCAGGAGCTTCACGCAGCCCAAGGTAGGGCCGCGCACCGGCCGGAGAGCGGAGGCGCGCCCTTGGCGACGGTGCGCTTTCCGACACGCCGGGGATGGCGCAGGTCAGATACGGAGCGCGACCGCGCCGCTCCGGTTTTGTCGGTGGGTTCCGCCATGATGTCCCCCGACTCGGATCGGGAGGGGAGGTACCGGTGGCGACGGTGATCACCACCGCGGCCGTCGTGCTCGCGTTGCTGCTGCTCGTGGCCGTCGCGCTGCTGTGGCGGCTGTACAACGACGGCATGCGGCGGGCGGACGCGGCGGCGAAACTGGTCGCCGCCGAACGGTCCAAGCTGGATCAGCAGCAACTCGCGCTGCGCCGGTACGAAGTGGCGTTCGCCTCGATCAGCGGCCGCGGTGAACTGGGCGAGCAGGTCCTCCTGGAGACCGCCCGCGCGCTCGGTCTTCGCGAGGAACTGCACTTCACCCTGCAAACGGACCTGGCGGGCGGCGGCGCGGCGAAACCGGACATGGTGCTTCGGGTGGGCGGCGGCCGGACGGTGCCGGTCGACGCGAAGGCGAGCATGGCCTGCTGGGCCGAAGCGGTCGAGACCGATGACCCCGAAGAACGGTTGGACGCGTTGCGCGTCCATGTCCGGCAACTGCGGTCACGGGCGGCC
This sequence comes from Amycolatopsis sp. NPDC034160, assembly GCF_055575355.1. Lineage (NCBI taxonomy): Bacteria > Bacillati > Actinomycetota > Actinomycetes > Pseudonocardiales > Pseudonocardiaceae > Amycolatopsis > Amycolatopsis sp. NPDC034160. The sequence continues at coordinate 56,269 of NZ_JBVISU010000007.1, forward strand.
GAACTGGCGGGCAAGGGCTACCAGCGCTGGGCCGACGCGATCTACGGGACGATCATGTTCGTCCCCTCCGACGCGGCCGTGGTGGCCGCGCTGGACACCGATCCGGAACTGCTGCGCTGGATGCTGGACAGGCGGGTCTTCCTCTGCGGGCCGACCGGGTTCGCCGTGCTGGCGTCCGCCGCGCTGTTCGCCGCGACCGAGCGGGCGCTGGTCGAGGACGTCGAGCAGGTCCGCGCCGGCGCCGCGGCCGCGCACCGGGCCGCGGGCAACGCGATCGACGCGCTGAACCTGTCGAGCACCCATCTGCAACGCTTCATCTCGGCCCGGCGGCGGGAAATGGAGGCGCTCGAGAGCTTCCGGAGCACGGTCTCCCCACTGACGGACGCGGCGGGCAGCCCGGCGCAGGTGCCGCTCATCAGGAAGGCCGACGAACTTCCCGCCTCGTGAGTGGTAATGACGGTTCTAACCGTCATTACCACTCACGAGACCCGACCCCAGCGAACCCGCATCACCTGCGGTTTCCGGAATCGGAGGCTCCGTTTCGCCCTGATTGACAACCTTGTCGCACCCTTACGCGTACTACCTCCAGGAAGAGCCCGGGCTGTCCGTCCGGGTGGTCCGGAATGACCACTACCAGGCGATAGACATACCGCCTGTTGGCGGTATGTCCGCAGCTTGGATATACGGTGGGGCCTGTGACCGCGATTCGCGATCGCCAGAGCGATCCTGATGCCGACGACGTCCCCGTTGCCTGGGACGAGCGTCCGCTCGTCGGCGCCAGGCGCGGGCTGCCCTGGTGGGCGGCCGTCCTGGTGGGCTTCGGGCTCGCCATTCTTGGCGCCTTCGTCGACATGATGCTGCAGAAGGACCTGGGCCTGCTGTTCAAGGCGTGCTACGCGCTCGGCGCGGTGGCCGCCGTGGTGGCCGTCCAGCGCCGCGGGCTGTTCGGCCCGATGGTGCAGCCGCCCCTGGTCCTCGCCGTGACCGTCCCGGGGGTCATCCTCCTGACCTCGGACGGCAGCAAGGGCACCGATCTGCTCTCCAGAGCCGTCGACGTCGGCGGCCCGCTGATCAACGGTTTCCCGACGATGGCCATCACCACCGGCGTCACCTTGGCGATCGGGATCTTCCGGATCTACCGCGAACGCGATCCCGACGCCCCGGTGAAGCTGAAAGCCAACGCGAAGCCGGCACGCCGCGACGAGGCCAAGCCTTCGGTAAAGCCCGCCGCCGCGGGCCGTCCGGCCTCCCGGACCGGCCAGACACCGCCTCCGCCGTCGCGCCGTGGTGGACCGCGGGACGACGCGCCGCCGCGCCGCCGTCCTGTCGACGACGAACGCCGTCCTCGCCGCGACGCCGAGCCCGGCGTCCGCAAACCGCCGCCACCGGGACGTCAGCCCCGGCGGCCACGTCCGCCGGAGGACGGCGAGCCCCGTCGCCGCGAACCGCGTGCCGACGGCGCTCCCGGCGCCCCGCGCCGCCGTCCCCCGCGTGCGGACGATCCGCGCCGCGGTGGTCAGCCGCCTCGCCGTCGCCCATGGGATGACGAGCGCTGAAGCAAGGGACCTTTGCTCTCGCCTGAGCCTCTGACCAGTGAAAAGGGCCGCCCGAGGAATCCTCGGGCGGCCCTTTTCGCGTAGCCGGGTGTCAGGCCTTCGCGGCCTTACGCAGCTCGTGCGGCAGCGCGAACGCGATCTTCTCGTTCGCCGTGGTGACCTCGTCGACGTTGTCCCAGCCGCGCTCGGCCAGCCACGCCAGCAGGTCCATGACCAGCACCTCCGGCACCGAAGCGCCGCTGGTGACACCGATGGTCTCGACGCCTTCGAGCCACGCTTCGTCGACCTCGTGCGCGAAGTCGACCAGGTGCGACGCGCGCGCCCCCGCCTTCAGCGCGACCTCGACCAGCCGCTTCGAATTGGACGAGTTCGTCGAGCCGACCACCAGCACCAGGTCGCACTCGGCGGCCATCGCCTTGACCGCGACCTGACGGTTCGTGGTGGCGTAGCAGATGTCGTCGCTGGGCGGGTCGGCCAGACCCGGGAACTTGTCCCGCAACTGGTCGACGCGCTCCATGGTCTCGTCGACCGAAAGGGTGGTCTGTGAAAGCCAGATGACCTTCGAGGGATCGCGGACCTCGACCTTGTCGACGTCCTCGGCGGTGTCGACCAGCTGCACCTTGTCGGGTGCTTCGCCGGCGGTGCCCTCGACCTCTTCGTGGCCTTCGTGGCCGATCAGCAGGATGTCGTAGTCGTCCTTCGCGAACCGGTTGACCTCCTTGTGCACCTTCGTCACGAGGGGGCAGGTCGCGTCGATGGTCCGCAGGTTGCGCTCGGCCGCCTCGGCGTGGACCGCGGGCGAGACGCCGTGCGCGGAGAACACCACCAGCTCGCCTTCCGGCACCTCGGAGGTCTCGTCGACGAAGATCACCCCCCGTTCGCGCAGGGTGTCCACGACGTGCCGGTTGTGCACGATCTCCTTGCGCACGTACACCGGCGCACCGTAGAGCTCGAGTGCCTTTTCGACGGCGATGACCGCGCGGTCGACACCGGCGCAGTAGCCGCGAGGCTTCGCGAGCAGGACACGTTTGCCACCTGCCGGCACACCGGACTCGGTGATCGTCGGACTGCCGGCGGGCGTGATTCCGGGACTCGCAGAACTCATGCCCCCAGGGTACGGGCTGTCCCCGGGGCACCTCGCACTCACGTTCAGGTGACCTGCGAACCCCTCGAAAGTATGTGCGGGGCATCACGTCCGGTGAGCCGACCCACCCGTTCGGTTGGGCAGGATGGACGAGATACGGCAGGCTAGACGTATGAAGCCTCTCCCGCTCCCCCTCCGGGTCGCCGCGGGCCTCGCCGTCACCACCGCCGAGCGGGTTCGCGAACTACCCAAGCAGCTCACCGGGCTCCCCGTCACGGTGGTCAGCCAGGTGCTCCAGTTCTCCATGCGCGTCCAGCAGCACGTCACCGAACTCGCGATCAAGGGCGACGACGCGCTGTCGGGCCTTCGCCCGGTCGAAGACGCCCCCAGTTGGGCCACCTTCGACGAAGATCTCCCGCCCGACGTGAACGAGCGCCGCTACGAACGCGACTCGTGCGTGGTCCCGTTGCGCGAGGAGGCCGAGGTCCCCGAGCCGCGGGCCGAGTCGAACGGGCACCTCCGCGACCTCGAACAGCTCGCCGAAGACCCGTGGGCCGAGGAGGAGCGCGCGCTCGCCGAGGACCACGCCGACGGCGAATTCGACAGCGCGAAGGCGCCCGTGACCTCCGGTCCTGCCGGGCTGGACGACTACGACACGCTCACCCTGCCGCAGCTGCGGGCCCGGCTGCGCCGGTTCGATCTGACACAGCTGGAAGAGCTGCTGACCTACGAACGCGCGAACGCCGACCGGCCGTCGTTCGTCGGCATGCTCGCGCGCCGCATCGGAAATGTGAAGAAGGCCGACGGCGACGGCGCGGAAGGCCAGTGAGCGCCGAACCCACCACCGCGGGGGCGGGTCCCTCCACCACCGCCGAAAACCCGTGGCCGGTCCGCACGGTCGCCCGCAAGGTCGGCGAGTGGATCAACCGGCTCGGCGCGGTCTGGGTGGAAGGTCAGGTCACCCAGATCTCGGCCCGCCAAGGCACCAACACCGCCTTCCTGACGCTGCGCGACCCGTCCGCGGACGTCTCGATGTCGGTGACCTGCCCGATGGGCCTGCTCCGCACGATCGAACCGCCGCTGCGTGAGGGCGCGAGCGTCGTGGTGCACGCGAAGCCGACCTTCTTCATGAACCGCGGTTCACTGAGCCTGCGCGCCAACGAGATCCGCGCGGTCGGCATCGGTGAACTGCTCGCGCGGATCGAGCGGCTGCGACGGCTGCTGGCCGCCGAAGGTCTGTTCGCCCCCGAGCGCAAACGCAAGATCCCGTTCCTGCCGAGGGGAATCGGCTTGATCACCGGCCGCGCGTCGGCGGCGGAGCGCGATGTGCTGGTCAACGCGCAGGCGCGCTGGCCGCATGTCGCCTTCAAGGTGATCAACACCGCCGTGCAGGGGTCGCTGGCCGTTCCGCAGATCCTCCAGGCACTGTCCAAACTGGACCGTGACCCGGACATCGACGTCATCGTGATCGCCCGTGGCGGCGGCAGCGTGGAAGACCTCCTGCCGTTCTCCGACGAGGCACTGTGCCGCGCCGTGTCCGCGGCCGGGACCCCGGTCGTCAGCGCCATCGGGCACGAGCCGGACACCCCGCTGCTCGACCACGTCGCCGACCTCCGCTGCTCGACGCCGACCGACGCCAGCAAGCGGATCGTGCCCGACGTCCGCGAGGAGACCCAGCGGGTCCACCAGATGCGCGACCGCGGTCGCCGCGCCCTGCACGGCTGGGTGGACACCCAGGTCAGACTGCTGAACCAGATGCGCAGCCGTCCCGTGCTCGCCGACCCGCTCGGCCCGATCCAGCGGCGGTCCGACGACGTGGAGATCCACCGCGAACGCGGACGTCGCGCGATGCTCACCCTGCTCGCCAAGGACCAGGCGGAGATCGCCAGCGCCCGCGCGCGGCTGACCGCGCTCGGCCCGGCGGCGACCCTCGAACGCGGCTACGCGGTGGTCCAGTACACCGACGCCGAAGGCAACCTCCAGGTACTCCGGTCCGTCTCCGAAGTCGCGGACGGCGCGAAACTGCGCGTCCGCGTGGTCGACGGCGCGCTCGGCGCCGTCGTCGCGTCCGAGGCGGAGGAGAAGCGTTGACGGCGAGTTTCCTGCCTTTGACCCTCGACGCCGCGAAGCGTGCCGATGCCCCCGAGGTGTTGCGCCAGGCGCTCCTGACCGACCGCGCGGCCGGCGAATGCTGGACGGTGCTGCTGGCGGGCTGCGAGCTGTCGACCAAACGGGATCTCGACGCCCGGTTGCGCAAGCTGTCGGAGGCCACGGCCGAGCACGTCGGCACCCGTTGGTGGTTCGCGGAGGGGGCCGGGCACCGCAAACGGGTGGCGCGGGCCCAGGAAAACCTCGTCGCGGCGATCGCGGAGGGTGACGGACAGGAGTTCGCGCTCGCCTTCGTGGGTTACGACAACGCCATGGCCGGCGCGGTAGTCTGCGCGGGTATCGGCAAGCACCGACGTCCGGTAGAAGGAAGCACAGCGTGAGCAAACCCGGTGGCGAGACCGCCGAACTCGGCTACGAGCAGGCCCGCGACAGACTGGTCGAGGTCGTCCGCGAGCTCGAAGCGGGCGGGCTGTCCTTGGAGCAGTCGCTCGCCCTGTGGGAGAAGGGCGAGCAGCTGGCGAAGGTCTGCGAACACCACCTCGAGGGTGCGCGCGAGCGGATCGAGGCCGCGCTGTCGTCCGTGGAAGAGGAGACCGGCAACGGTCAGTGACGTTCACCATGCTCTCCGAGTCGCCGATGCATGGCGGGTATCTGAGAGACTGGGACCCCGCCGAGTTCCCTGACCCGGGAGGCCTCATGCCCACCCCCACCTCGTCCGCCGGCTCTTCTCGACGCCCTGAAGCGCCTGACCGCAACCTCGCGATGGAGCTGGTCCGCGTGACCGAAGCCGCCGCGATGGCCGCGGGCCGCTGGGTGGGGCGCGGGGACAAGATCGGCGGTGACGGCGCCGCCGTGGACGCGATGCGCCAGCTCGTCTCGACCGTGTCGATGCGCGGTGTCGTCGTCATCGGCGAGGGCGAGAAGGACGAAGCCCCGATGCTGTTCAACGGGGAAGAGGTCGGCAACGGCGACGGGCCGGACTGCGACGTCGCGGTCGACCCGGTCGACGGGACGACCCTGATGGCCAAGGGCATGCCGAACGCGCTGGCCGTGCTCGCGGTCGCCGAACGCGGCGCGATGTTCGACCCGTCCGCGGTCTTCTACATGGAGAAGCTCGCCGTCGGCCCGGACGCCGCCGGAAAGGTCGACCTGGCCGCCCCGGTCGCGGAGAACATCCGCCGGGTCGCGAAGGCCAAGAAGTCCAGCGTTTCCGACGTCACCGTGTGCATCCTCGACCGGCCGCGCCACGAGCGGCTGATCAAGGAGGTCCGCGACGCGGGCGCCCGGATCCGCTTCATCTCCGACGGCGACGTCGCCGGCGCGATCGCCGCGGCTCGGCCGACCACCGGCGTCGACATGCTGCTCGGTATCGGCGGTACCCCCGAAGGCATCATCGCGGCCTGCGCGATGAAGTGCCTCGGCGGCGAACTGCAGGGCCGCCTGTGGCCGAAGGACGACGCCGAGCGCGAGAAGGCACTGGCCGCGGGCCACGACCTCGACCGCGTGCTCGGCAACGACGACCTCGTCCGCGGCGACAACGTGTTCTTCTGCGCCACCGGCGTCACCGACGGCGACCTGCTGCGCGGCGTGCACTACCGCGCCGGCGGCGCGACGACCCAGTCGATCGTGATGCGGTCGAAGTCCGGCACGGTCCGGATGATCGACGGCTACCACCGGCTGACCAAGCTCCGCTCGTACTCGTCCGTCAACTTCGACGGCCACCTCGACGACTCGCTGGAAGACGACGTCGTACCCCCGCTCCCCTAAGGAGAATCCGTGCTGAAGCGCGTGCTCGTGGCCCTGCTGGCGGCGATGGTCTTGACGCCGGTCGGGCAGGCCACGGGCGCGGGCGACCTCATCGGCGGCAGAGAGGCCGACGAGCCGTATTCGTTCATCGTGTCGCTGCATTCGGCCTCCGGTAAGGCTTTCTGCGCCGGGGCGCTGATCACGGCGGACTGGCTGGTGACCGCGGGGCACTGTGTCGAGGGCAAGAGCGCCGCGACGCTGAGCGCGCGGATCGGCAGCAACGACAACACCTCGGGCGGCGAGATCGCGAAACCCGCCGAGATCATCGTGAACCCGTCCTACAACCCGGTGCCCGAACACGCGGGCGGCGATCTCGCTCTGGTGCGGCTGGCCGCACCGGTACAGTCGGCCCCGATCTCGATCGGCGCGACCGTGGCGCCGGGGACGCCGACGCGGCTGCTCGGCTGGGGCCAGACGTGCCCGACTTCGGGTTGCGGCAAGGGCACGGCGAAGCTGCTGCAACTGGACACGACCATCGTCGAAGGCGTGCGCTGCACCGCCAAGTTCGACGGCGCCGTCGAACTGTGCACCGACAATCCCGGTGGGAAGTCGGGTTCGTGCTACGGCGATTCCGGCGGGCCGGAGATCGCCAAGGTCGACGGGAAGTGGGTCCTGCTGGGCACGATCAGCCGTCCGGGTAACGCCGATCCGGTCTGCGCGACCTCGCCGTCGATCGCGACCTCGGTGGTGGCTTACGCGCAGTGGATCGCGGAGAAGATCACGCCGCATACGCCCGCTCCGCCTGCTTGACGCGCTATGAAAGGACCTTTCCTGGCACGCGCTACTCCGCGTTGCTCGAATGACCGGGGAACAGATGCGCGTCCGGGTCCAGCAGCACCGCGATGTTGTTGACCGCCGTCGCCGCCTCGCCGAAGCCGGTCGCGATCAGTTTGACCTTCCCGGGATACGCCGCGACGTCTCCGGCCGCGTAGACCCGCTCCCGCGGGGTCGCCATGGTCGAGTCGACGGCGATCGCGCGGTGGTCGATCCGCAGCCCCCAGCTTTCGATCGGCCCCAGATCCGCGGTGAAGCCGAGCGCGGCCACCACCGCATCGGCGGGCAGCACCTCGGGTTCGGCGTCTTTGACCTGGACCTCGACCTCCGCCAGCGCGCCGTCGCGGTCGAGGAACCGGGTGACTTCGGCGTCGGTGATGATCCGCACGCCGAGTTCCCGCACCTGCCGCACAATCGACTCGGCCGCGCGGAACCGTGCGCGCCGGTGCACGAGGGTGACGCTCGCGGCGACCGGATGCAGGGCCAGCACCCAATCGAAAGCCGAGTCCCCGCCACCGACGACGACCACGTGCTGGCCGGCGTGTGCCTGCAGCGACGGCACGAAATGGACCATCCCGCGGCCGTGCCAACCCTCCCCGGCCGGCAGCGGACGCGGGGTGAACTCGCCGATCCCGGCGGTGATCAGCACCGCCCCGGCGCGCAGGACCTGTCCGCCGTCGAGGGTGATGGTGACGCCGTCTTCGACGCTTTCGAGTTTCTCCGCCTTGCGCCCCAGCAGATACGTGGGCTTCCACGGCGCGGCCTGGTCGAGCAGGCCCTGCACCAGGTCCCGGCCCCGGATCTCCGCGAAGCCGCCTACGTCGTAGATCATCTTTTCGGGGTACATGGCGGTGACCTGTCCGCCCGCCTCCGGCAGCGAATCCACGACGGCCATCGAAAGGCCGCGGAATCCCGCGTAGTAGGCGGCGAACAAACCCGTCGGACCTGCCCCGATGATGACGAGGTCGTACGACGTTTCCCCAGCGGACTCGCTCATTCGGCACTCTCCCGGCCAGTGGTGGGCGGCGTGATCGAGAACACAATCGATCCTAGACCTCGCGTGCCGAAAGACACGGAGCGCTCCAGGTGTCCCTGCGCGAAACTTGAGGCATGGCTGAACAGGAATACCGGATCGAACACGACACCATGGGCGAGGTGCGCGTCCCTGTCGACGCCCTCTACCGCGCGCAGACGCAGCGCGCCGTCGAGAACTTCCCGATCTCCGGCCGTGGCCTGGAGCGGGCGCAGATCCGCGCGCTCGGCCTGCTGAAGGCCGCGGCCGCGCGGGTCAACGCGAAACTCGGCGTGCTGGACGCCGACGTCGCCGAGGCCATCGCGAAGGCCGCCGACGAGGTCGCCGCGGGCGAGCACGACGCGCATTTCCCGATCGACGTGTTCCAGACCGGTTCCGGGACTTCGTCGAACATGAACGCCAACGAGGTCATCGCGACGCTCGCGTCGAGGGCGCTCGGCCGCGACGTGCACCCGAACGACCACGTCAACGCGTCGCAGTCCTCGAACGACACCTTCCCGACGACGATCCACGTCGCCGCGACGGAAGCCGTGCTGTCCGACGTCATCCCGGCGCTGGAGTACCTGGCCGCGGCGATCGAGACGCGGGCGGCCGAGTGGGCGGACATCGTGAAGTCCGGCCGTACGCACCTGATGGACGCCGTTCCGATCACCTTCGGCCAGGAAGCCGGCGCGTGGGCGTCGCAGGTCCGGTTCGGTGTCGAGCGGCTGCGTTCTGGTCTGCCTCGACTCGGTGAACTGCCGATCGGCGGTACCGCGGTCGGTTCCGGGCTGAACGCGCCGGAAGGTTTCGGCGCGTCTGTAGCGCAGGAACTGGCTTCGGTCACCGGCCTCCCGCTGACGGAGGCGCGGGACCACTTCGAGGCGCAGGCGACGCAGGACAGCGTCGTCGAGACCTCCGGTCATCTGCGCACGGTCGCGGTGTCGCTGAACAAGATCGCCAACGACCTGCGCTGGCTGGGTTCCGGCCCGCGCACCGGTCTCGCCGAACTCGCGCTGCCGGATCTGCAGCCGGGCTCCTCGATCATGCCGGGCAAGGTGAACCCGGTGATCCCGGAGGCGACACTGCAGGTGGTCGCCCAGGTGATCGGGAACGACGCGGCGGTCGCCTTCGCCGGCGCGGCGGGCAACTTCCAGCTCAACGTGAATCTGCCGGTGATCGCGCGCAACGTGCTCGAATCGGCGCGGCTGCTCGCCGCGGTTTCGCGATTGCTGGCGGACAAGGTGTTCGCGGGGGTGACGGTGAACGCCGACCGCGCGCGGGAGTACGCCGAGGGTTCGCCGTCGATCGTGACGCCGCTCAACAAATACATCGGTTACGAAGAGGCCGCCGCCATCGCGAAGCAGGCCCTCAAGGAGCTGAAGACGATCCGCGAGGTCGTGATCGAACGCGGTCACGTCGCGAACGGCAAACTGACCGAAGCGCAGCTGGACGAAGCACTCGACGTGCTCCGCATGGCGCGCGGAGGCCGCTGAGCGCCGGATCGGGCCGTCGTGGGGCTTCTCTCTCGACGGCCCGACTCGATCACTTCACCCTGACCTCCTGAAGCACTTCGACCTCGACCGCGCCGGGCTCGGCGAGCTTGCGGCGGCGCAGGCCGATCACGACGCCCGAGGACACCAGCGCGACCCCGATCACTTGCGAGAAGCGGAAGTCCTGCATGCCGAGCAGGAGCGAGACGGCGAGCCCGGACACCGGCATCAGCCCGACCAGCACCCCGGCCCGGTCCGCGCCCAGCGCGGAGACCGCCGAGTACCAAAGAAGAAACGCGATCGCGGTGACGACCACCGTCAGGTAGCCGAGCGCGATCAGTTCACGCCCGTCCGGCCACGCCCAGGCGCCGGACGGGTCGGCGATCGTGCCGACCACCGCGCCGCCAATACCCGCGGTGAAACAACCCCAGGTCGCGGTCGCCAACGGCCCGAGCCTCTCGAGCACGCCGACGGCGAGCAGCGTGAACAGGGCTTCGCACACCATCGCCAACGCCGCGAGCACCAGTCCTTGCCAGCGCGCCGCGCCGCCGCCGGACAGGACGGCGATCCCGAGGCCGGCGAGCACCGCCCCGGTCACCGGCGCCCACGACGGCCGTTTCCCGGTGGCCAGCGGGCCGGCGAGCGCGAGCACGAGCGGTGTGCCGCCGAGGAACGCCGCGACCAGGCCGGGCTCGGCGTAGCGCTGCGCGAACAGCAGGCACGCCTGGAACCCGATCATCCCGGTCGCCGCGAGGGCGAGCAGTGACGGCACGTCGCGCGCGCCGGGCAACGGCAACGGACGCCCGCTCAGCCGCGCCCACGCCAGCAGGAGGACTCCCGCCAGCGCGTAGCGCAGCGCCTGTCCGGTGATCACCGGGTAACCGTCGAGCATTCCCGTCACCGGCACGGACGCCCCGACGACCAGCACCCCCAGTACGCCGATCGTCACACTTCTTCGTTCGCTGTCCACGCCTCCACGATGTCGGCGGCTTGGCCCGAAGAACAGGGCCAGATCGGGCCCGAGCGAAAGGACCATAAATCGACGCAACCGAAACGGGGACGGTTTCCGTCTCCGCGGTATGCGCCTGGGGATCGTTTTCGTGTCGTTGTTCGCGCTGGTGGCCGCGTGTGGCGACGTTCCGTCGCCGCCGTCGGACCCGGGGACGTTGCTCTTGCGCGCCAAGACCTACGTCGGCATGCCAAGCCCCAAACCCGCGCTGCTCCCCGAATTCAGCCTCTACGGCGGTGGGCGGCTGCTCGTTCCCGGCGAACCCGAAGGAGCTCTCCAGACAATCCGCGAGAAGCGCCTGAACGACCGAACGGTGAGAAGCGTCTACAACGCGGCTCACGACACCGATCTCGATCGCGACGGATACATCCCCAACGACGACGCGATCGACGGATCTCTGCTCGTTTTCACGCTGTACGGCGGACACCAGGTCCGCGCCTCCACACCACAGCGTGATTCCGGCGGCAGACTGGAGGAACTCGCCGACTTCCAGGACGATCTCGCCGAGGTCGCGAAGGAGGCCGAGGTCGTCCCCGCGTCTTACCGGCCGAGCCGGATGGCCGCCATCGGCTGGGCGGCGGACCAGCAGCCCGAGAACGCCGATGTACGGCCGTGGCCCTTCGCGTCCTTCGCCGAAACTCAGCGTGTCGACGGCGGGCTCTGCGTCGTCCTCGAAGGAGAAGCCGTGCGCCAGGCCGAGAACCTGGCGAAGTCCGCTACCCGCGGGACCAGGTGGAGGACGGCGGAGACGACCTGGCTCGTCGTGTTTCGCCCGCTCCTTCCCGACGAGACGTCCTGCGCGGATCCGGTCGTGCCGCCGCAGAGCTAGGCTCCCGCCTGGGTCTGGCAGGACCAGGCACGCACCGGCCGCGTCCGGAATACTCGTGGACATGACCGACACGGCCGAACTGGGCGATTTCCTCAAGGCGCGCCGAGCCGCGCTGGACCCGGCGGACCTCGGTCTGCCGACCGGGTTCAACCAGCGGCGGGTCGCCGGACTGCGACGCGAGGAGCTGGCGCAGCTGGCCGGGATCAGCGTCGACTACTACACGCGGCTCGAACAGGGCCGGGCGCGCAACGTCTCCGATTCGGTCCTCGAATCGCTGAGCCGCGCGCTACGGCTGCACCGCGACGAGGAGACCTACCTCCGCAACCTGGCCACCCCGAAACGCAAAGGCGTCGCGCGGCCGCGGGCGCAGCGCGTCCGGCCGGAACTGCAGACGATGCTGAACGCGCTGCACTCCCCCGCGTTCGTCTTCGGCCGCTATCTGGACGTGCTGGCCTGGAATTCGCTCGGCGGGGCGCTGTCGTTCGACTTCGCCGCCTGCGCTCCCGGCGAGCGCAACATCCCGAAGATGTTCTTCCTCGACGAGAACGCGCGGGAAATGCATCCGGAATGGGAGACCGTGGCGAAGGAGGTCGTGGCGAACTTGCGGTCCGAGAGCGGGAAGTACCCGGACGACCCGTATCTCGCGCAGCTGGTCGGCGAACTTTCCCTGGGCAGCGAGGAGTTCCGGAAGCTGTGGGCGAAGCACACCGTGCGCGAGAAGGCGCACGCGTGGAAGATGATGATCAACCCGATCGTGGGGGAGCTCCGGCTGCGCTACGAGACACTGCGGCTGCCCGACGACCCCGACCAGGCACTGGTGATCTACACCGCCGAGCCCGGTTCCGACAGCGAGCGGGCGCTCAGTCTGCTCGCCAGCTGGGTCGCGGATCCCGCACACGCCTGAGGGATCGTGAGTGATCTAGGTCGTTCTATCGAACCCTCTTAGGTACCTACTCGTGGCGTGCGGCCTTGCTGGTGTGAAGTCCGTGATGGCCTCCTTCCCTACTCTCACGGTAGGGAAGGAGGCCTTCACGGAATGGGAAGGTGCGAAGGTCGAGTTTCCTCGGCTGAGCCGCGGAAAGGGGGCCTTCATGCGCCACTGTTGTAACTGCTGGTGCTTGTGGGGTCGTGAGTGTTTTGGGTCGTTCTAGCGAACCGTCTCTTAGGTACCTACTCGTGGCGTGCGGCCTTGCGTGAAGTACGTGATGGCCCCCTTCCTTGCGCCTGGCGCAAGGAAGGGGGCCATCATGTACTGGGGAAGGCGTGAAGGTCGAGTCTCCTCGGCTGAGCCGCGGGAAGGGGGCCTTCACGCACCGCTGTTGTAGCTGGTGGTGCTGCTGAGGCTCGTGATGGCCTTCCGGGCGGGTGAAGGGAACTGTGAGGGACTCACCCGCTGTAGGCACCTAAAACACCCTTGGCTCTGACGACCCAAAGCACTCACGACCCCGATCAGGCTTCAGCGCGAAACTGTCGGTGTCCGGGGTCATGATGGACGCATGTTGCTCACCGCGGTGGTGACCGCGTCGGCCGAACTGGCCGCCACGAGGTCCCGGAAGGCGAAGATCGCCACCCTGGCCGCGCTGCTGCGCGCCGCCGGTGAGCTGGAGCTGCCCGCCGTGGTCGCGTTCCTCACCGGACAGCCGACGCAGGGCCGGATAGGCACGGGCTGGCGGACGCTGGCCGAGTTGAACGCCACCCCGGCCGCCGATCCGTCGCTGACCGTGGCGGAGGTCGACACGGCGCTCGGCACGGTCGGGGCGGCGTCCGGGTCGGGAGCGGTGAAGCTGCGCGCGGAGACGTTGCGGGCGTTGTTCACCAAGATGACCAAGGCCGAGCAGGAGTTCCTGTTCCGCCTGCTCACCGGCGAGCTTCGACAGGGCGCGCTCGAAGGGATCATGGTCGACGCCATCGCGGCGGCGTCCGAGGTCCCGGTCGAGGACGTCCGGCGGGCGTTCATGTTGACCGGGCAGCTCCCGGTGACGGCGCTCGCGGCGATGGCAGGCGGGCAAGAGCGGCTGGCGGAGTTCAAGCTGGCGCTGGGCAGGCCCATCCGGCCGATGCTGGCCTCCCCCGCGGAGTCGCTGGACGAGGCGATCACCGAGCACGCCGAAGCCCTGGTCGAGTACAAGATGGACGGCGCGAGAATCCAGGTCCACCGCGACGGTGACGAGGTGCACGTCTACACCCGGACGCTGCGGGAGATCACCGGCAGCGTCGCCGAACTGGTCGAGCTCGTGCGTTCGCTGCCGTGTTCGTCGGTGGTCCTCGACGGCGAGACATTGGCGCTCACCGACGACGGCAGGCCGAGGCCGTTCCAGGAGACGATGAGCCGGTTCGGCAGCACCCGCGAGGAGCAGGTCAAGGCGTTGCTGCTGCGGCCGTACTTCTTCGACTGCCTGCATCTCGACGGTGTCGACCTGCTGGACGCGCCGCTGTCCGAGCGGAACGCCGCCCTGCGGAAGGTCGCCGGAGAGCACGTCATCCCCGGCGAGGTCGCGCCCGCGGCGGCCGAGGAGGTACTGGAAGCCGCGATGGCCGCCGGGCACGAGGGCGTGATGGTCAAGGATCTCGCGTCGCCGTACGCGGCGGGGCGCCGCGGGCGCGCGTGGCTCAAGGTGAAACCGGTGCATACGATCGACCTGGTCGTGCTGGCCGCGGAGTGGGGGCACGGCAGGCGCACCGGCACGCTGTCGAACCTGCATCTCGGAGCGCGCGACCCCGACGGCGGGCCCCCGATCATGGTCGGCAAGACGTTCAAGGGCATGACCGACGAACTGCTGGCCTGGCAGACGAAGACGTTCCAGGAGATCGAGACCCACCGCACCGACTGGACGGTGCACGTCCGGCCGGAAATCGTCGTCGAGATCGAACTCGACGGTGCCCAGGTGAGCACGCGGTATCCGGGCGGACTGGCGCTGCGGTTCGCGCGGGTCGTGCGGTACCGGCCCGACAAGGAGGCCGCCGACGCCGACACCATCGACACCGTGCGAGGCCTCCTCAAACCCGGCAATTAGTCCTCTACATGCGGTCCTTGCGCGTGCAATTACCGCATGTAGAGGACTAAACGCGTCAGTAGCAGCGGTCCGAAGAGCCCCGATCGAGTGGCGGCGTGCGCTGGTTACGGGACGTCCCCGCCCGGTCACCCATAAAGTAGACAGAATGCAGGCTTCCAACATCGCGCGTGCCTGGTTCGGCGCGACAGCGCTGGTGGTGATCGCCGGTCTCGCCGCCCAGATCCCGGTCTCGGCGGGCACGACGGGCGGCGCCTTCCAGACCCCGGCCGGGCGAGTGGCCAATCTGCTGGCCTTCTTCACCATCGACTCGAACATCCTGGTCGGCGTCGGCAGCCTGCTGCTCGCGCTGGGCGTCGCCGGCAAGTCGACACTGTCCGGGGTGCTGCGGCTCACCGGTCTGGTCGGCATCACCGTGACCGGCGTCGTCTTCCAGGTCGCGCTCGCCGACCTCTACGAACTGCACGGCTGGGCCGTGTTCGCCGACACGATGCTGCACAAGGTGTCACCCCTGATGTGCGTCGCGGGCTGGTTGCTGTTCGGGCCGCGCGGCCAGTTGTCGTGGCGGGCACTGTGGTGGTCGTTGCTGTACCCGCTGGGCTGGCTCGTGGTCACGCTGGTGCGCGGCGCGATGATCGGGTTCTACCCGTACCCGTTCGTCGACCCGGGTATCAACGGCTACGGCGGGGTCGCGTTCAACTGCGTGCTGATCGGCGTGCTGTTCACCGGGCTCGCGGCGGCCGCGGTCGGCTTCGACCGCACCTTCACCCGTCGCGACGACCGCGACGGGCTGCTCGACGACGAACTAGCCCCGGACCCGGCGGAAAGCGTTGAGCGGATCCGCGACGCCGGCGCGCACTAGCGTCCGCACCGCGCCGAGCCGCCGGTCGACCGGTTTCCCGGCGGCGACACGGTGCATCTGCTGGGTGTGCCATTGGATTTCGAGCAGGCTGTCGGCCAGGGAAAGGCCGGTCCTCGGGGCCTTGCGCTCGGCGCGGGCGTCCTCGCCACGCAACAGACGGCCGGGCAGGGCCGGGTCGACGATCAGCGGCCTGCCGAGTCCGATGACGTCCACCGCGCCGGAGCGCAGCGCGTCCGCCATCCCGCCCGGACTGGTGAAACCGCCGGTGACCATCAGCGCGGCGTCGGTGATTTGCCGCGCTTTCGCGGCGTAGTCGAGGAAGTAGGCCTCACGGCTGACCGTGCTCGCCCGGCCGGAGCCCATCATGGCCGTCTTCTCGTAGGTGCCGCCGGAGACCTCCAGCAGGTCGATGCCCGCTTCCCCCAGTTCGCGGACGACTTCGAGCGATTCCTCCTCGCTGAAGCCGCCACGCTGGAAGTCCGCGCTGTTGAGTTTGACCGCGATCGGCACGGCGTCGCCGACCTCGGCGCGCACACGGGCGACCACTTCGAGCAGGAACCGGCGCCGTCGCGGGGCGTCACCGCCCCATCCGTCGGTGCGCCGGTTGGTCAGCGGCGAGAGGAACTGGGAAACGAGGTAGCCGTGCGCGCCGTGGATCTGGACACCGGTGAACCCGGCGTCGACGACGGTGCGCGCGGCCACGCCGAAGCGCTCGATGATCGCTTCGATCTCGTCGCCGGTGAGCGCCCGCGGCGTGGCGAACACCGAGCGGATGCCGCGGTCGCCGAAGGGCACCGCGGACGGCGCGACCGGCTGCCGGGACAGGAACCGGGGACTCTGGCGGCCGGGGTGGTTGAGCTGGACCCACAGCCCGGTCTCGGTCCCGTCGGCCGACCGCGCCCACGACTTGAACTCCGTCGCGTCCGGCTCCCTCGGCACCGCGACGTTGCGCGGTTCGCCGAGCGCGGCAGGGTCGACCATGACGTTGCCGGTGATCAGCGTCCCGGCGCCGCCTCGCGACCACGTCCGGTACAGCTCGGCCAGTTCCGGGGTCGGCCGATTGCGGCGGTCCCCGAGCTGCTCGCTCAGCGCGGCCTTGGCCAGCCGGTTCGGCAGGAGCGCGCCGCACCGCAGCGTGAGCGGTTCGGCCAGCAGTTCCTCGGGCTCGCTCATCGCGCATCCTCCGGGCAGTTACCTACTGAGCAGTATCCCTACTCGAAGTAACATACTTGCGGTATGCCGCGTCCTCAAGGTCGGCCGAGCAGCCGGGGCGCGACCGGCTCCACCCTTGCCCGCGTCTTCACCTCATCGGCCATCGCCCGCGCCCAGGCCTGAAGCCCGGGGACGTCGATCCCGTGCGGCCGCGCCTCGCGGAACGGCTCGATGTTGACCGCGCCCCGCTCCAGCAGCGAGACCGCCCCGTTCCCGTTTCCCCTGGCCACGTGGGTCAGGCCGACAGCGAGCTGCGCGAGACCACGCCACAGCTCCCGGCCGGGTCCGTCGGTGGTCTTCCACGCGTCCTCGAATACTTCGTGCGCGTGAAACGGGCGCCCCGCGTCGAGCAGGCGCTGGGCCTCCGCGACGGTGTCCTCGGGGGTCCGTTCGATGCCCTCGGGCTGCCGTTCGACCCCGTCCGCGCCGTACGGGAGCGGCCTGCCGAGGCCGTCCCGTGGGCGGGCGTTGCGGGCTCGTCCGGCTTCGTCGCGGTCCCGGTCGGTCATGCCGCCAGTGTCCCACGCGGGTATCCTGGGGCCTCGTGCGCTTTCTCGACGGGCATCGGCCCGCTCACGACCTGACCTACGACGACGTGTTCCTCTTGCCGAACCGTTCGGACGTGGAGTCCCGCTTCGACGTCGACCTGTCCACTGTGGACGGCACCGGCGCGACGATCCCGATCGTGGTGGCGAACATGACCGCCGTCGCGGGCCGCCGGATGGCCGAGACGGTCGCCCGGCGCGGCGGCCTCGTCGTGCTCCCGCAGGACGTCGACACCGCCGCCGTCGCCGACATCGTCGCCTGGGTCAAGAGCCGTCACACGGTGTGGGACACCCCGCTCGTACTCGGCCGCGGTGACGCTGTCGCCGACGCGCTCAACCTGGTCGGCAAGCGTGCCCACGGCGCCGTCGTCGTGGTGGACGAGGACGGCAAGCCCGTCGGCGTCGTCGACGAGGCGGCCTGCGCCGGTGTCGACCGCTTCGCGCGGCTGTCCGACGTCGCGGAACCGGCACTCGTCACGGTCCCGCTGGACACCCCGCCGCGTGAGGTGTTCGAGCGCCTGCACGCCCACGGCGGGCGTCTCGCGCTCGGCATCGACGAAAACGGCAGGCTCGCGGGCGTCCTGACCGAGACCGCCGCGCTCCGCGCGGAGATCTACTCCCCGGCCGTCGACGACGGCGGCAACCTGCGTGTCGCCGCCGCGATCGGGGTGAACGGTGACGTCGCGGCGAAGGCCGAAGCGGTCCTCGCGGCGGGCGTCGACGTGCTGGTCGTCGACACCGCGCACGGCCACCAGGAGAAAATGATCTCTGCCCTCAAGGCCGTCCGATCGGTGAACCCGCGGGTCCCCGTCGTCGCCGGGAACGTGGTCACCGCGGAAGGCACCCGTGACCTGATCCACGCGGGCGCGGACGTCGTCAAGGTCGGCGTCGGCCCCGGCGCCATGTGCACCACGCGGATGATGACCGGCGTCGGCCGCCCGCAGTTCTCCGCCGTCGCCGAATGCGCGGCCGCGGCCCGCGAACTGGGCAAACACGTCTGGGCGGACGGCGGCGTGCGGCATCCGCGTGACGTCGCGCTCGCGCTGGCCGCCGGCGCGTCCGCGGCGATGGTCGGCTCCTGGTTCGCCGGCACCCACGAATCCCCCGGCGATCTGCGCTACGACGAGCAGGGCAAGCCGTACAAGGAGTCGTTCGGCATGGCGTCGAAGCGCGCCGTGGGTGCCCGCACGCGGACGGACAACGTCTTCGAGCGCGCGAAGAAGGGGCTGTTCGAAGAGGGCATCTCGGCCTCCCGGATGGCGCTGGACCCGGCTCGCCCCGGCGTCGAGGATCTGCTCGACTCCATCGGCTCCGGTGTCCGGTCGGCCTGCACGTACGCGGGTGCGCGGACGCTGGAGGAGTTCCACGAGCGCGCGTTGCTCGGCATCCAGTCGGCCGCCGGTTTCGCGGAGGGACGGCCGCTGCCCGCGGGCTGGTGATCTCGGGCCCGGATAGCACTATGGTGCACCGGGTGAGGCCCCTCAGACGGATCGTGGCGGCGGCGCTGGACCGCCGCCGCCACGCGGACCATGACGAAATCGCCGGACTCCGGTCCAGGATCGCGGCACAGGCCGAGGAACTGGAGCGCTTGCGCGGGGTGCTGGAGCACCACACCGCCTGGCTCGAAGACCACGGCGGGGCGCTGCGCGACGCCGATGCCCGCACCACCACGGTGGAAGCCCGGCAGCGCGCCCTCGACGAACGGCAGGAAGCGCTCGACGGCTGGCTCGACGGCCACGACACCGCGTTCCACGGTCTCCATATCCGGACAGAGCAGCTCGAAGCGGCCCGCGACGTCCGCACCTTCACCCATTGGCTCGATCAGCACGAACTCGCCGCCACGCCGAAGATCTCGATCGTCCTGCCGACGCACAACCGCGCCGAGCTGGTGCCCCGCGCGATCGCCTCGGTCGAGGCACAGCGTTATCTCAACTGGGAACTGGTGATCGTCGACGACGCCAGCGCGGATTCGACACCCAAGGTGCTCGCCGCCCTCGAAGATCCGCGTATCCGGTCGATCCGCGTGGCGCACGGCGGCGTCTGCGCCGCCCGCAACGCCGGGCTGGCCGAGGTCACCGGCGACGTCGTCGCCTACCTCGACGACGACAACACCATGCATCCGTTGTGGCTCAAGGCCTTGGCCTGGGCGTTCGGCGAGCATCCGGAGATCACCGCGGCCTACGGCGGTTTCGTGATCGACGACATCGGCGGTCTCCCGACCCTGTTCCTGCGTCGGTACGACCGGGAAACGCTGCTGGAGGAGAATCTCGCCGACATCGGCGCTGTCGCGCATCGGGCGGGGCTACAGGAAGCCCGGTTCGACGAGTCCTTGGTCGAGATGGGCGACTGGGACCTGCTCCTGGCGTTGACCGCGGAGCGTGCTCCCCTGGTCGTCCCGGCGATCGCCTGCTACTACTCGACCGCGTCCGAGGACCGGCTTTCCCACGGGCCGACCTACGACGCCGACTTCGCGGCCATCCGCCGCAAGCATTCCGGAACCGAGGACAAGCCGTGACCGAACCCGCCAAGATCCTCGTCGTCGCACTCGACGCCGGTGACCCCGGCACGATCCGTGAACTCGCCGCGGCGGGCGAGGTGCCGACGTTGGCACGCCTGCTCGAAAGCAGCGCGTCGGCGACGACGCACAACCCGTACGGCCTGTTCGTCGGCTCGCTGTGGAGCAGTTTCTTCACCGCCCGCACGGCCGCGCGCACCGGATTCCACTGCTGGGAAGAGGTCGACACCAAGACCTACGAACGGCGGTTGACCAACCCGCTCGAAATCCGGGGCACCCCGTTCTGGGAGACGCTTTCCGAGGCGGGCAAACGCGTCGCCGTCCTCGACGTCCCGCATTCCCGTGCGAACAAGCCGCTCAACGGGGTCATGGTGAGCGAATACGCCTGTCACGACCGGCATTTCGGTTTCCATACCTCGCCGCCGGAACTGGCGAAGGAGATCGAGGCCGACTTCGGGCTGACCCCGATCCTCACCGCCGAACCGGATCTGGTCCGCGACTGGGCGCCGGACGACTACCTGCACCGCGAGGGTCCACATCGGACACCCGACGAGGAGCGTGCGCTGACCCACGGCCTCGTCGCCGGGATCACGCAGAAGACCCGGGTGTCGACCAAGCTCCTCGCCGAAGGCGGCTGGGATCTTTTCCTGTCGGTGTACGGGGAATCCCACAGCATCGGCCATCAGCAGTGGCATCTGCACGATCCCGCGCACCGTGACCACGAAACCGCGCTCGCCGCGGAACTGGATCCGATCCGCTCGGTGTACCGGAGCCTCGACACCGCGATCGGTGAGCACCTCGCCCTGTCCGGACCGGACACCACCGTCTTCGTGCTGCTGAGCCACGGCATGGGCCCGCGGTACGAGGGAAGTCATCTGCTGCACGAAATCCTGCGACTGCTCGACGGGGTGGCGTCGGAAGGGCTGCGCGGCAGCGCCCCGATGACACTGGCCAAACGCGGCTACTCCGCGCTACCCGGTCCGTTGAGGACGGCGCTGGCGTCCGCCGCGATGCCCTTGCTGCGCAAGCGACTGGCCGCGGCACCGCTGCCCGCGGTGCCGAACTGGGCGACCGCCGAACAACGGTCGAAACAGCGTTTCTACCTGTCTCCCAACAACTTCGTCTTCGGCGGAGTGCGGATCAACCTGGCCGGACGCGAACCGCACGGCGTCGTCCGGCCTGGCGCCGAGTACGAGGCCGTCTGCGCGCGACTGACCGAGGACCTGCTTTCGCTGGTGAACGTCGCGAGCGGGAAACCCGTCGTGCGCGAGGTTTCACGGACGAGCGACCATTACGACCGCGAGGCCGACGACACCCTGCCGGATCTGCTGATCGACTGGGCGCGCACCGGTCCGATCGAGACGGTCTGGTCGCCCAAGACCGGCGTCGTCTACGGCCCGACGAACACTGGCGCACCGGCGACCACCGCCCGGACGGGCTGCTGCTCGCCAGTGGCCCCGGTTTCGAACCGGGCGCGAAGCTGCCGGATCTGGACGTCGTCGACCTGGGCGCGACTCTTTCGGCCATGCTCGGCGTCGAACTCACCGACGACGTGGACGGACGGCCGCTCCCCTGGGCGAAACCGGTCACCTGAGCCGCCATGAAAGGTCCTTTCCTTGCAAATTTTGCAAGGAAAGGACCTTTCATGGCACGCGCCTAGCCGTGATCCTCCAGCATCTCGGTCACCAGTGCGGCGATCGGAGACCGCTCGGAACGGGTCAGCGTGACGTGGGCGAACAGCGGATGTCCCTTGAGCTTCTCGATCACCGCGGAAACGCCGTCGTGCCGCCCCACGCGCAGGTTGTCACGCTGCGCGACGTCATGCGTGAGCACGACCCGCGAAGCCGTGCCGAGCCGCGAAAGCACGGTCAGGAGCACGTTGCGCTCCAAGGACTGTGCCTCGTCGACGATGACGAACGTGTCGTGCAGTGACCGGCCTCGGATGTGGGTCAGCGGCAGCACCTCGAGCATGCCGCGGTCGAAGATCTCGTCGAGGACGTCCTGGCTGACCAGCCCGCCGAGGGTGTCGAACACCGCCTGCGCCCACGGCTGCATCTTCTCGCTCTCGGAACCGGGCAGGTAGCCCAGTTCCTGGCCGCCGACCGCGTACACCGGCCGGAACACGACGACCTTGCGGTGCTGGCGGCGTTCCATCACCGATTCCAGCCCCGCGCAGAGCGCGAGCGCCGACTTACCCGTACCGGCGCGTCCGCCCAGCGAGACGATGCCGACGTCGGAGTCCAGCAGGAGATCCAGCGCGACCCGCTGCTCGGCCGAGCGGCCGTGCAGACCGAACGCCTCCTTGTCACCCCGCACGAGCCGGATCCGCTTGTCCGCGGTGACCCGGCCCAGCGCGCTCGAACTGCCCGCCAGCAGCCTCAGCCCGGTGTGACAGGGCAGTTCACCGACCTCGGGCATCCCGAACTCCGCCGGATCCACCGAAGACCCGCTGAACAGCGCGTCGACCAGGGTCTGCGGCACGTCCACGTCCGCCATGCCCGTCCAGCCCGAGGGCGTCACCTCCTGCGCGCGGTACTCATCGGCTTCGAGGCCGACGGCGCCCGCCTTGACGCGCAGGGGGATGTCCTTGGTCACCAGCGTGACCGACGCGCGTTCCGCCGCCAGATTGAGCGCACAGGCGAGGATGCGGTGGTCGTTGGAGTCGGTCCGGAAGCCGACCGGGAGCACCGTGGGGTCCGAGTGGTTCAACTCCACCTGCAAGGTGCCGCCGTGCTCGCCGATCGGAAGCGGCGCGTCGAGCCTGCCGTGCTGACGACGCAGGTCGTCGAGCATGCGAAGCGCTTCGCGCGCGAACCAGCCCAGTTCGGGGTGGTGACGTTTCGCCTCCAGTTCACTGATGACGACCAGCGGGAGCACGACCGCGTGTTCGGCGAAACGAGTCACCGACCAGGGGTCGGAGAGCAGGACCGACGTGTCGAGCACGTAGGTGGCGCGCTGGGATTCGGGCGAGATCGAGGCTTTCTCCGGGCCAGGGGCACCGGTCGAAGAACGGCCAGAGGCCTTGCGGGGTGAACGCTGCGCAGTCACGACGGCATCTCCCTCGTGGGCGTGGCACCACGCCCGCACTCGCTGGGCCGGGCACCTCCCTGGCTAACCGCTCCTTCTGACGCTCGACGCGTCAGTCGGCACGGCCGCGAGGGCCGGGTGCCGGCCCCCTCGTGCATCCACTGGGCGGCTGAGCCGCCCTGTCGACAACCGCCACGACCAGGGCCTCCCGTGAGAGTCCGCATGGGACGCGAACCCTCACTTCCGGAAGGTACCTGCGTCCGGGCGATCGCGCAGGCAGCCACCACGGTGATTCGCCAAACCGTCATCTCACTGTCGGTCGCCTGACACCGACAACCAGTCACCGTCACGGTGAGTAGTGACGATCTCCATTCGGGGACGCTCGTTGACGCGACGCCGCCGGATAGCGGACCGCATTTCGTGACCGAGACAGAGTAAAGCGGGTCTCTTTCGCCTCACACAATCGGCTTGCACCCCGGACCCGACGTTCGGCGACGCCTACAACACCTTCATCGAGGGCGGCGGCGCGCTGGGCCATGGTGCCGCTTCGCTGGTCGCCGGTGCCTACACGGGCATCGCCGCCACCCCGGAGTGCACGCCGGGGTCTTCGTCATGTCAGCGGTCAGGAACCGAAGCGCCGGTGCCGCCACGCGTAATCACGCATCGCGCGGAGAAAATCGACCCGGCGGAACGCGGGCCAATACGCTTCGGTGAACCAGAATTCCGAATGCGCCGATTGCCAGAGCAGAAATCCGGAAAGCCGCTGCTCACCCGAGGTGCGGATAATCAAATCCGGATCCGGCTGGCCGGAGGTGTACATGTGTTCGGAAATATGATCGACGTCCAGTATCTTCGCGAGCTCGCGGATCGAGGTGCCCTCGTCGGCGTGCTGGAGCAGGAGTTTGCGGACCGCGTCGGCGATCTCCTGACGCCCTCCGTAACCGACCGCGACGTTGACCTCCATCCCGGAGCGCCCCTCGGTACGCTCCGCGGCCGCACTGAGGGCCTTCGCGACCTCCGGAGGCAGCAGATCCAGGGCTCCCACGATGCGGAGCCGCCATGGCGTGTGCGGTGCGGCGAGCTCGTCGGTGACGTCGGTGATGATCTTCAGGAGCGGGCTCAGTTCCTCGGCCGCGCGGCCGAGGTTGTCGGTCGAAAGCAGCCACATGGTGACGACCTCGACGTCGGCCTCGTTGCACCAGCTCAGGAAGTCGGCGATCTTCTTGGCGCCGGCGCGATGGCCGTCGGCGACGTCGGTGAAGCCCGCTTCGCGCGCCCAGCGACGATTGCCGTCCAGCATGATGGCGATATGGCGTGGATGGCGCCCCTTCGCCTGCTGGATCAAGCGCCTGCCGTAGGCGCTGTACACGACGTCTGACAAGAAGGACCGAAGACTCACGCCACCGGAGAGTACGCACCCTTCGCGCCTCAGTGGGACGCGCCACGGACACTGGCGAAAAACCTACGGTGACGTAACCTGGTAAGGGTGAGCGTAGAGTCCGAACAGCAGCCGTCCGGCCCCGCGCCCCTGGTGGACACCCGTCCTCGCCTGCGTGGGCACATCCACTTCTGGTCCTTCTTCGTGGCAGTCGCCGGAGCGGTGACTCTGATCAGCCTCGCGGCGACCACTGTGTCGCCTATAGCCGCTTTGTCCACTTCGGTCTATGGACTGACGGTGCTCGGCCTCTTCGGTGTCAGCGCCCTCTACCACCGTCGCTTGTGGAGCCCACGAGCATACGAATGGATGAAGCGCGCCGACCATTCGATGATCTTCCTGTTCATCGCCGGCACCTACACGCCGTTCACCCTTCTGGCGATGTCCCAGCCGACCGGGTACATCGTGCTGGCCATCGTCTGGGGCGGCGCGGTCGGTGGTGTCACCCTGAAGATGCTGTGGCCGAACGCGCCGCGCTGGCTGGGCGTGCCGATCTACATCGCGCTGGGCTGGGTCGCCGTCTTCGTCCTGCCCGAACTGGGCGCGCATGCCGGCGTCGCGGCACTGGTGCTGCTCTGCGTCGGCGGGCTGTTCTACACGCTGGGCGCGGTGTTCTACGCCGTCAAATGGCCGAACCACTTCCCGGAGACGTTCGGTTACCACGAGTTCTTCCACGCTTGCACGGTGCTGGCGGCCGTTTCGCACTATGTCGCGATCTGGCTGGCGATGTACTCCTAGCCGTGGCCTGTTCTCGAGGCTCCCGGTGAGAGGTGGGTCGCGCTGGTCGTGAGTGGCGATTCGGGTTCTAACCCGAATCGCCACTCACGACCAGCGTGACCAGGACGGACACACGCGTGTTCCCTCTGGCACAAGAAAGTGCCTTCTTCCGGCGCCCCGGAACCCCCGCCATGATCGCCACATGACCAAGAACGCCCCACCCCGCTCCCTCGACGAAGCCGCCCTCAGCGAATTCCTCGCCGAGCACACCTTCGGCGCCCTCGCGACCCTCAAGCGCGACGGCCGCCCGCATCTCTCCACCGTCGTCTACGACTGGAATCCCGAAACCCGCGAGGTCCGGATCAGCACGACCGAAGACCGCCTCAAGGTCAAGCAGCTCCGCCACAACCCCACCGCCTCGCTCTATGTCTCCAGCGCCGATCACTGGAAATTCGCGGTGGCGGAAGGAAAAACGGAACTCTCCGAAGTCACCCGGACACCCGGTGACACCGCCGGTCTCGCGTATCTCGCCGCGCAGCGCCAAAAACCCGCTGACGAGGCCGAGTTCCTCGAGACGATCGCGGCCGAACGAAGGCTCTACATCACCCTCAAAACCGACAAACTCTATGGAACGGCCCTCGACATCGCTTAACGTGCACCTGGAAAAGGCCAGGTGAGGAGACGCCCGATGTGGGAAAAGCGGATGGAGTGGCCGCTCAACGCCGCCGCCGTACTGTTCCTGGCCGCCTACGCGTGGCCGATCCTCCAACCCTCGGTCGGGGACACCGGCCGGCTCTGGTTCGAGGTCGTCACCTGGCTCGCCTGGGCGGTGTTCGCCCTGGACTACGGTGTCCGCCTGAAGCACGCCGGCGACAAACGGGCGTTCCTGAAGAACAACATCTTCGACCTGCTGATCATCGTGCTCCCGCTGATCCGGCAGTTGCGCCTGCTCCGGCTGGTCACGGTGCTCAACGTCCTCAACCGCAACGCCGGTCTGTCGTTGCGCGGCCGGGTCGTGGTCTACACGGTGGGCGCGACGGCGCTCATCGTGTTCTGTTCGGCGCTCGCCGTGCTCGACGCCGAGCGCGCCACGCCGGACGCGCCGATCACCGACTTCCCCGACGCGGTGTGGTGGTCGATCACGACCATCACCACGGTCGGCTACGGCGACCGTTATCCCATCAGCGGCACCGGCCGTGTGGTCGCGGTCGGGCTGATGCTGGCCGGGATCGCCCTGCTCGGTGTGGTCACCGCGACGCTGGCGTCGTGGCTGATCCGCCGGGTGACCGAGGCCGACGAGAGCGCGCAGGCCGTCACCCGCGAGCATCTCGACGAGTTGACCCGCGAAGTGAAGGCGTTGCGGGCCGAACTCGCCGAGCAGCGGGCGGGACTCAATCCCGCAGCATCGGAGCCGCTAGGTACTGCTCGGGGATAGCGAAGGCGTCCACGAGTGTCCGCGCGTGCGGGCGCAGTTCGACGCACAGCGCGTTCACCGCGGCGGTGACGGCCTTCGAGCGCCCGGAGGTCAGGCGGCCGTGTTCGAGGAACCAGCCACGGTCGGCCTCGATGTTCGCCAGCGCGTAGAGGTCGCAAACCCGTTCCAGCAGCTCGCGGGCCTCCGCGTCGGCGCATCGCTCGATGGCGTCGACGAACGCTTCCAAGACCACTCGATCGACGTGTACGCGCCCGGCGCGCAGGACGTGATCTTGAGCGTCGTTGAAGACACCGAAGGGGTCCGAAGCAGCCTTACGCAGCCTCTGTGCGACGCCGCCGAGCACGTGCTCTTCGCGGTCTTCGAACAGCTTCAGGTGCCACTCGCGCGAGTACAGCACGTCGCTGTCGTCGGCTTCGGTGAGCCGCTCGACGACCTTCCGCGCGGACGTCCGTTCGATCACGGCCTCGACGAACTGCTCGGCCACGAATCTCGCGGTCGCGAGCGGGCTCAAGTCCTCGAACTGGTCCTTGTAGCTGGTCAGCAGGCCTTTCGCGACCAGCTGCAGCAGCACGGTGTTGTCACCCTCGAAGGTGGTGAAGACGTCCGTGTCTGCCTTCAGCCCCGCGAGCAGGTTCTCCGACAGGTAGCCGGAGCCGCCGCACGCCTCGCGCGCTGCCTGGATGGTGGCCGTCGCGTGCCAGGTCGAGACGGCCTTGATGCCGGCCGCACGCGATTCCAGCTCCCGCTGTTCCTCCTCCGGCGCGTCTTCGGTGATGTCGTGCAGCTTCGACACGAGCGCTTCCTGCGCGAAGTGCAGCGCGTACGACGTCGCCAGCGCGGGCAGCAGTTTCCGCTGGTGGGCGCGGTAGTCGAGGATCACGACCTCCTCGCCTTCCGGCCGCGCGAACTGCCGCCGCTGTTCGCCGTATCGGACGGCCAGCGTCAACGCGCGTTTCGTGGCGCTGCCGGCGCTGCCCGCGACGCTGACCCGGCCGCGGATGAGCGTGCCGAGCATGGTGAAGAACCGGCGGCCGTCGCTTTCGATCGGGCTCGTGTACGTACCGTCCTCGGCGACGTCACCGAATCGGTTGAGCAGCGCCTCGCGCGGAACCCTCACCTGGTCGAAGGTGAGCCGTCCGTTGTCGACGCCGTTGAGCCCGGCTTTGCGCCCGCAGTCCTCGATCTCGACACCCCGCGCATTCTCGCCACGGATCGGCACCAGGAACGCGTGGACACCGCGTGCCTCAGCACCGGTGATCAGCTGCGCGAACACCACCGCGAGTTCGCCGTCGCGGGCGGCGTTGCCGATGTACTCCTTCGTCGCGCCGCGATCCGGCGTGTGCACGACGAATTCGCGGGTGGCCGGATCGTAGGTCGCGGTGGTGCGCAGGTGCTGGACGTCCGAGCCGTGACCGTGCTCGGTCATCGCGAAGCAGCCCAGCACCTCCAGGTCCTTGATCTTGCGCAGGTAACGCTCGTGATGACGTTCGGTGCCGAGCAACTGCACCGCGCCGCCGAACAGGCCCCATTGGACCCCGGCCTTGACCATCAGCGAGAGGTCGCCGAAGCCCAGCATCTCGAACGACATCACCGAGCCGCCGACGTCGCCGCCACCGCCGTACGCCGGGTCGAAACCGAGTCCCGGCCGGTCGGTGCGGGCGAGCAGGCGCAGCCATTCGAGGACCTGGGCGCGATGCGCTTCGACGTCGAGGTCGACGGGGTCCTTGAAGTCCTCCGCCGCCATCTGCGCCCGCACCGCGCGGCGGAGTTCCGCCCACCGTCCATCGAGGACGGTGGTCAGCGCGTCCGGGTCGATCTTCGCGGGAAGTCCTGGTGTGTCCACGATTCCTCCGATGCGGTGCGGTCTGCGTTCAGCCTGCCGCACCACATCGGGGGCCGCAGCACGAATCAGACCGGTGTCCCGTCAAACGTGGTGTTCCGAACGTCGAACGCGGTCCTCGCCCTGTTCCGCGACGGCGGAATCGGTGACGGCAAAGCGAATCCCCGGCCTCAGGAAAGGTCCGGTCCCTGTGAGCGGAGATCGTCGACCTTCGTCATCGCCTCCCGGAGTTCGGCGAGCCAGGCGTCCGCGTGCTCCCCGACCAGCCGGACCGCCCAGGCCAGTGCCTCCGATCGCGACCGCGCGACGCCGGCGTCGACGAGGGTGTCGAGTACCAGGCGTTCGGGCTGCCGCAGCCTGGTCATCACCGGCGCCGAATGCGTGGTGAACAGGTGCCTCGTGCCGCCGAGGCTCGCACCCCAGGCGACCTTGCGCTGATACCGGTGCTCCGCCTGGCGCGCGATCTCGATGCGCTCGTCGCGGGTCTCTTCACGGAACCGGCTGATCCGGCCGTCCTCGGCCGCCGCACGGGCGGCGTCGTCGGCGTATTCGCCGGTGAGGGGCTGGAGTTCGCCGACGATGACGATCTCCTCGCGGTCCACCGTGATCTCGGGGTCACCGACGAACCAGCCGTCGGGAAGCCGCCCGCCGAACCACGCGGCCGCGTCGTCCGCCGACGGGATCTCCGCCTGCTGCCAACCGCCCCGGCCTTTCCATCCACCGCGTCCCATAGGTCTCGCCGTCCTGAAGTAGGTGTGCATGCTCGCCTCCGCGATTACATGATTACAACGCTACCGACGCTACGCCCGCAATCACCGAAGTACATGCGTGTTCTCCCCCGGCGAAACCCGAGGCAACCTGATGACGTGCGCGGACGTATCCCCACCAGCAGTTGACGGAAAAGGGGAACCTCATGCTGAAGAAGGTCATGATCGGCGCGCTCATCGCCGGAGCGGCCCAGCTCGCCGTGATCGCGCCGGCGGCGGCGACGGAGACCAAGGACGTGTCCTGGGGCTTGGGTCCGACCGAAATCGAACCCGGCGGGCAGATCTACGCCGAGACGAAGGCCGCGATGGGCGGTTGCTCACCGGCGACCCCGGTGACCTCACCGGGGTTCGCGGCGCCGCTTCAGTGGACGATGGGCGGCAACTGGGGGAAGGCCGCAGGCTACGGCAAGGTCGGCAAGACGCCGGGCAAGTACACGGCGACGTTCACCTGCTCGGACGGCAGGAAGACCTCCCGCACTTTCACCATCATCGGGACGCCGCCGACCGCCACTCCGAAGCCGCCGACGTCCTCGAAGCCGCCGAAGCCGTCGAAGGCCACGACGGCCAAGCCGAAGCCGAAGCCGCAGGTCGCGGTGAAGCCGGTCGGGGCTCCGCAGACCGGCGGTGGCGCCTTCGGCCCTATGGGGTGGGAGTGGTGAGCTGAGACCGCAGTTCCTCGGCCGTCGTGACCGGGCGCTCGCACACGTACCCACGGCATACGTACGCGGCGGCGGCACCCTCCACCAGCGGGCGATCGGCCAGCAGCGGTACGCCCTCGGCGTCCGGCACCCCGCTCACCACGACGGCCCCGTCCGGCAAGGACGAGACGGCCGCGGCCAGCAGGTCCGCGCGCGAAGCGGCATCCGGTCCGACCACGGCCACCTGGACCGGCCCGGATGCCGCCGCTTCGGCGACGGAGAGCCAGTGCCCGGCGAACCGCGGCGCGTGGGCGGCGAGGCGTCCCGCACGGGCCAGTGCCCGCTCGGCCGCCTCGCGGTACCGGCCGACCTGATCGTGCCCGGCCAAGACGGAAGCGGTCAGCAGCGCGCTCGCCAGTGCCGAAGCCCCCGACGGGCTCGCGTTGTCGGCCGGGTCGGAAGGCCGCTGCACGAGGACTTCCGCGTCGTCGGCCGTGTCGTAGTAGGCCCCTGGCGAGTCCGGAATGCCGAAATGCGCCAGGGCGAGGTCCAGCAACGTGATCGCGTCGGCCAGCCAGCGCGGCTCTCCGGTCGCCTGGTGGAGTTCGAGCAGTCCTTCGGCGAGGCAGGAGTAGTCCTCCAGCACCCCGGCGGTCGTGCCGACGACTCCGTCGCGCGAGGTCCGGCGCAGCCGCCCGTCCACGAAATGGATGTCCATCAGGAAAGCCGCCGCGCGGGCGGCCGCTTCGATCCACTGTGGACGATCAAACCGGGCGCCTGCCTTGGCGAGCGCGCCGATCGCGAGCCCGTTCCAGGCGGCGATGACCTTGTCGTCACGGGCGGGCTGAGGACGTTCGTCGCGCGCGGCCAGCAAGGTCCGGCGGACCCGCTCGTAGCGTTCCGCGTCTTCGGGGTGCGGCTCACGCAGCCGCAACGTCGACGCACCGTGCTCGAAGTTGCCGCGCTCGGTCACCTGGAACAGGTCGGCCGCCCGAGCACCGTCTTCCTCGCCGAGCACCTCGGCGAGCTGCGCGGGAGTCCAGACGTAAGTGAGCCCCTCGACGCCGTTCGTGTCGGCGTCGAGCGACGCGGCGAACCCGCCTTCCGCCGTGCCCAGGTCCCGAAGCAGGAACTCCGCGGTCTCCTCGACCGTCCGGCGCGCGTACTCCAGTCCGGTCCGGCCATGGAACTGAGCGTAGAAGCGCAGGAGCAACCCGTTGTCGTACAACATTTTCTCGAAGTGCGGCACTTCCCAGCCCGCGTCGACCGAATAGCGCGCGAACCCGCCGGCGAGCTGGTCGTTGAGCCCGCCCAGCGCCATCGCTTCGGCCGTGTGCTCGACCATCGAAAGATCGGAGCCGGTGCGTTCATGGTGGCGGAGCAGGAAGGTCAGCGTCATCGTCGGCGGGAACTTCGGCGCGCCACCGAAACCACCGTGCTCGGCGTCGTAGTCCCCGCGCAGCGAGGAGACCGCGGCGTCCAGCGCGTCACCGTCCACAACGGACTCCGGTAGCGGACCGGTCTTCTCCGTGAGGTGGGCGATGATCTGCCGGGCACCGGAACGCAGCTCCTCCGGGCGCTCGGCCCAGGCTTCGGAGACCGCGACGAGCAACTGCGAGAACGACGGCATTCCCGGCCGCGGCGACGGCGGGTAGTAAGTGCCGCAGTGGAACGGTTCGCCCTCCGGGGTCAGGAAACACGTCATCGGCCACCCGCCCTGGCCGGTCATCGCCTGGGTGGCGGTCATGTACACCGCGTCGATGTCCGGGCGTTCTTCCCGGTCCACCTTGATGTTGACGAAGTTCGCGTTCATCAGTGTCGCGGTGGCCTCGTCCTCGAAGGATTCGTGCGCCATGACATGGCACCAGTGGCAGGCCGCGTAGCCGACCGAAAGCAGGATCGGCACGTTCCGCCGTTTCGCCTCGGCCAGCGCCTCTTCACCCCAGGGCCACCAGTCCACCGGGTTGTCGGCGTGCTGCAGCAGGTACGGACTGGTCGCGGCCTTCAGGCGGTTCGACATGTCACCAGGGTCGCACGCGGAAAAGCGGGCGCGCTCAGGCGGCCGTCTGCGCGACACTCATCCGGTGCTCCTGACCATGACGACCACCCGCGCGCCCGCCACCGACCTGGGCTTTCTCCTGCACAAGCATCCGGAGAAGGCGCAGTCGTTCACGCTTTCGGCCGGGATGGCGCACGTCTTCTACCCGGAGGCGTCGGGTGACCGCTGCACGGTCGCGCTGCTGGTCGAGATCGATCCGATCGACCTCGTGCGTGGCGGCGGGACGTCGTTGACCCAATACGTCAACGACCGGCCGTACGCGGGCGGCTCGTACCTGGCGGTGGCGCTGCGGGCGGTCTTCACCACGGCGCTCGCCGGCCGGTGCGCGAACCGGCCGGAGCTGGTCGGCGAGGCGTTTCCGCTGGAGATCCGGGTGCCGTCGCTGACCGCGCGCGGTGGCGCCGAGGTCGTCCACAAGCTTTTTGAACCGCTCGGCTGGAAGGTCGAGACGAAGGCCATCCCGCTCGATCCCGAATTCCCGCAGTGGGGCGATTCACGTTACGTCGACCTTCGGCTGACCGGGACGCAGCGAGTCGTCGACGCGTTGCGGCACCTGTACGTCCTGCTGCCCGCACTCGACGGCGACAAGCATTACTGGGTCGGCCAGGACGAGGCCGACAAGTTGCTGCGCGCCGGCGAAGGCTGGCTCGCCGGGCACCCGGAACGTGAGCTGATCACCAACCGGTACCTCGAACGGCGGCGCCCGATCGTCTCGTACGCGCTCGATCGCCTTGTCGAAGACGACGACGTTCCCGCCGAGGCCGAAGCGCTGGTCACCGAGCTGCCGGACCGGCCCGAACCACTGGCCGTCCAGCGGCACGGGAGCGTGCTCGCGGCGCTCCGGGCGGCGGGCGCGCGGCGGGTGCTCGACCTCGGCTGCGGAGGTGGCGCGCTGCTGCGCGTACTCCAGAAGGACCCGTCGTTCACGGAGATCGTCGGCGTCGACGTGTCGGCGAGCGCGCTGGACATCGCCGAAAAACGGCTGAAAGACAAGTCGCGGGTCACGCTGCGGCAATCCGCGCTGACCTACGCCGATCCTTCGCTGGCCGGATACGACGCGGCGGTGCTGATGGAGGTGATCGAGCACGTCGACGAAGAGCGCCTGCCCGCGCTGGAGCACGCCGTGTTCGGCGTGGCCGCGCCTCGGACCGTGCTCGTCACCACGCCGAACGCCGAGTACAACCGGCACTTCGAATTCCTCGAAGAGGGCCGGTTCCGCCATGCCGACCACCGTTTCGAATGGACACGCGAACAGTTCCGTTCGTGGGCCGGAAGTGTCGCGGCGCGGCACGGCTACGACGTCCGTCACCTTCCGGTGGGACCCGAGTCCCAAGCATCAGGACCGCCGACCCAAATGGCGGTCTTCACGTCTCGAAAGGAGGCCGTGGCATGAAGCTGACCATTCCCGACATGTCCCTCGTCGTGCTCGTCGGGGCCTCCGGCTCCGGCAAGTCGACCTTCGCGCGGACGCATTTCGCGCCGACGCAGGTGCTCTCCAGCGACTACTTCCGCGGCCTGGTGGCCGACGACGAGAACGACCAAAGCGCGTCGGCCGCCGCTTTCGACGTGCTCCACTACGTCGCGGCGAAGCGGCTCGCAGCGGGCCGGGTCACCGTGATCGACGCGACAAACGTCCAGCGCGCGTCGCGGGCGAGCCTGCTGAAGCTGGCGAAGGAGTACGACGTCCTGCCGACGGCGATCGTGCTGGACCTGCCGACGAAGGTCTGCCAGGAACGCAACGAGTCCCGGCCGGACCGCGCCTTCGGCGAGCACGTCATCCGCCGCCAGCGCGGCGAACTGCATCGGTCGCTGAAGTCGTTGGAACGTGAGGGTTTCCGCCGTGTCCACGTGTTGCGGAGCGAAGCCGAAGTCGCCGAGGCGGAGATCGTCGTCGAGCCGCTGCGCAACGACCGCCGCGAGCTGACCGGGCCGTTCGACGTCATCGGTGACGTCCACGGCTGCCGCGAGGAACTGGAGGAACTGCTCACCGAGCTGGGTTACGTCGACGGCGTGCATCCCGAAGGCCGCACCGCGGTCTTCGTCGGCGACCTCGTCGACCGCGGCCCCGATACGCCGGGGGTGCTGCGTCGCGTGATGGCGATGGCCGAGGCGGGCAGCGCCCTGGTCGTCTGCGGGAACCACGAACAGAAACTGGTCCGCGCGCTGAACGGGCGCAAGGTCCAGGCGACGCACGGGCTCGCGGAGTCACTGGAGCAGCTTTCCGCGCAGGACGGGGGTTTCCGCGCGAAGGCGCACGCCTTCTGCGAAGGGCTCATCGCGCACTACGTCCTCGACGGCGGCAAGCTCGTCGTCGCGCACGCCGGGCTGCCCGAGAAGTACCACGGGCGCGCGTCCGGCCGGGTGCGGAGCACCGCTCTCTACGGGGACACCACCGGCGAGACCGACGAATACGGCTTGCCGGTGCGGCTGCCGTGGGCCCGTGACTACCGCGGTACCGCGATGGTCCTCTATGGACACACGCCGACGCTGGAACCGGAATGGGTCAACAAGACCATGTGTCTCGACACGGGCTGTGTCTTCGGCGGGAAGCTGACCGCTTTGCGTTACCCGGAGCGGGAAGTCGTCTCCGTCAAGGCGAAGCAGGTCTGGTACGAACCGGCGCGTCCGCTCCAACCGGAGCGGCCGCTGGGCGGGCGTGAACCCGCGGTGCTGGAATTGGGCGACGTCACCGGGAAACGGATCATCCAGACCCACCACCACGGCCGGGTGGGGGTTTCCGCCGAACAATCGGCGGCGGCACTCGAAGTGATGAGCCGGTTCGCCGTCGACCCGCGCTGGCTGCCGTACCTGCCGCCGACCATGGCGCCGTGTTCGACGTCCACTTCGGACGACTATCTCGAACACCCCGAGGAGGCTTTCGCGGAGTTCCGCGCGGCAGGTGTGCAATCCGTTGTCTGCGAAGAGAAGCACATGGGCTCACGCGCGGTCGTGCTCGTCTGCCGTGACGAGGACGTGGCTCCCGCCCGATTCGGGATCCAGGGTTCCGGCGCGGTGTACACGCGCACCGGGCGGCCGTTCTTCACGCCCGAGCAGAACGCACGGCTGCTCAGCGGTGTGCGCGAAGCGGCGTCGGAGCTGTTCGAGGAACTGGACACCGGCTGGCTGCTGCTCGACGCGGAGTTGCTGCCGTGGAGCGCGAAGGCAGGTTCACTGATCTCGAGCCAGTACGCGGCTGTCGGCGCGGCGGCTCAGGCCGTGCTGCCCGCCGCGGTCGCTTCGTTGGACGCCGCCGCCGGTCGCGGGGTCGACGTGTCGGAGCTCCTGACGCGGACGCGGCTCCGAGAGTCCACTGTGGACGCGTACCGACGGGCCTACCGGCGTTACTGCTGGCCGACCGACGGCCTCGACGGCGTCCGGCTCGCGCCGTTCCAGGTACTGGCGTCGGAGGGCCGCTCGTACCACGACCGCCCGCACGAGTGGCACCTCTCGCTGCTGGAGCGGCTCACCGGCGACCTGTTCACGCGCACGCGGACCTTGGCCGTCGACACCACCGACCCGGCCTCGGTGGCGCGCGGCGTCGAATGGTGGCTGGAGCTGACCGGCGCGGGCGGCGAAGGCATGGTCGTCAAACCGGCGGCGAACCTGACCCGCGGCACGCGAGGGCTGGTGCAGCCGGGGGTGAAGGTGCGCGGGCGGGAGTACCTGCGGATCATCTACGGGCCCGACTACACGTTGCCGGAGAACCTCGAACGGCTCCGCAAGCGCGGGTTGAACCGGAAACGGGCGCTGGCGCTGCGCGAGTACACGCTGGGACTGGAGGCGCTGGAGCGGCTGGCGCGCGGGGAACCGCTGTGGCGAGTGCACGAGTGCGTGTTCGCCGTGCTGGCGTTGGAGTCGGATCCGGTCGATCCGCGCCTCTGACCCGCTTTACAAGAGATGTCGTGAGGGGTCCCCATAGGACGAAAATTGTCCTATGGGGACCCTCATGACACGCTCAGTCGGACTTGGCAGCCGGTTTCTCGGTCTTGGCGGCCTTCTCCTCCGAAGCCTCGGGCGCCTCGTCAGCAGGCGTCGCCGAAGCGGGAGTCTCCGAAGAAGCGGCGGGTTCGTCGAAGCTCTCCGGCAGCCGCTTCAGGTGCTTGGTCATCGACCGCACCAGCAGCGCGACGGCGATCAGGAACAGGATGAGGATCAGGAACCCCACCGGCGAGGACTTGCCGAAGTCCTCACCCTGGCCGCCGTTGTCGCCGTTGCCGGGCTGTTGTGCCAGGAACTGCGACGCCGCCGTCACTGGAACGACGGCGAACGCCGGCACCGAGAAACTCATTCAGCCCACCTTCTCCTTCACTCCGGCGAACAGATCGTCCTCCGGCAGGGTGCTGTCCACCAGTGAGCGGACCAGCTCGTACTCCTCGGTCGGCCAGACCTCGCGCTGCAGGTCGCGCGGGACGGCGAACCAGCGGCTGTTCGGGTCGATCTGGGTGGCGTGCGCCTTGAGGGCCTCGTCACGCTGCTCGAAGTAGTCGCCGCATTCGACACGGGTGGTCACCCGCTCCATGACGTCGGCCTTCTCCGGATCCCACGACTTCAGCCACTCCTCGTACGGCGACTCCAGGCCGCGGGCGAGCAGCGCTTCGTGGAAGGTCGTCATCCTGGCGCGCGAGAAGCCGTGCACGTAGTACAGCTTCAGCGGCTGCCACGGTTCGCCCGCGTCCGGGTAGCTCTCCGCCTCGCCGGCGGCGTCGAAGGCCGCGACCGAGATCTCGTGTGTGCGGATGTGGTCGGGGTGCGGGTAGCCGCCGTTCTCGTCGTAGGTGACGATCACGTGCGGGCGGAAGTCGCGGATGACCTTCACCAGCGCACCGGTGGACTCCTCCAGGGGGATGACCGCGAACGAGCCCTCCGGGACCGGGGGCAGCGGGTCGCCTTCGGGCAGTCCCGAGTCGATGAAGCCGAGCCAGGCGTGACTCACGCCGAGGATCTTGGCCGCGCGGGCCATCTCCTCCCGGCGGATCTCGGTCATGTTGGCCACTACGTCGGGACGGTCCATGGCCGGGTTCAGCACACTGCCCGCTTCGCCACCGGTACAGGTCACGACCATGACCTCGTGCCCTTCGGCGGCGTACCTGGCCAGCGTGGCGGCGCCCTTGCTCGACTCGTCGTCAGGGTGCGCGTGTACCGCCATCAGGCGGAGGCTCGACTTCGGCGGTTCCTCGGCTAGCACCATGCTCCGAACGTCCCCTTCTCGTTCCGTATTCCCCTGCGACCCTGCCTGACGGCCCGCGCGGCGGGACGCGGATACTCGAGGGGAACCACTCGCATACGGCTCCATTGTCCCTGCGAGCACGACGACACCAACCGGGAGGCCCGGGTTGAGCACGGGACAGGATGCTCCCAGCGCGGAAAGCACCCGGACGGACCTGCTCCAGGACCGGTACGGCAAGACCCGCGACGCGCGGCCCACCCGCTGGCGACGCCTGGTGTTCGGCGTGATCGCGCTGCTGGTGAGCGGTGGTATCGCCTACGTCGCGTATTTGAACTTCGGCAGCGCGCCCATCGAGGGCGAACGCGTCGCGTTCAAAGAGGTGCCGGGTGACGCGATGGAGATCACCATCAACGTGACCAGGGACGAGGTGAACCGTCCGGGAGTGTGTGTCGTCCGCGTCCGTGACAAGGCCGGAGCGGAAAGCGGCCGCAAAGAGGTCCTGATTCAGCCTGGTTCGAACAACAGCCGGGTGACTACCACCATCAAGAGCATCGGAAGGCCGGTCACGGCTGATATCTTCGGGTGCTCATACGACGTACCACGGTACCTGTCAAGGCCATAGCGGCCAACGGGGTGAAACGGGCGCCCAACGCCGAGGCGCGACCGAATTAGACCGGCGGCGATGCCTCGCGCCGTGTTACTCTGATCTACCGGCACGGCCCAAGACGGGCCGTGTTTTTCCTTTATCTCAACCAGACCGGCGCGCCATGTCGGCCTGGTGGCCGGCTTGTACACCCAAGCCTGGCAGGCCCTACTAGGAGATGGTGACCGTGAGCGACACAAAGGTGACCTGGCTGACCCAGGATGCCTACGACAGGCTCAAGCAGGAACTCGACCACTACATCGAGCTCCGCCCGGTCATCGCCGCGAAGATCAACGACAGCCGGGAAGAGGGCGACCTCAAGGAGAACGGCGGCTACCACGCCGCCCGCGAAGAGCAGGGCCAGCACGAGGCCCGCATCCGCCACCTCCAGGAGCTCCTCCGCTCGGCCAAGGTGGGCGAGCCGCCCGCCAACGATGGCAGCGCGGGACCGGGCAAGGTCCTCACCGTTCGCTACGACGGTGACGACGAGGACGAGAACTTCCTTTTGGCGACCCGCGAAGAGGGCACCGAGGGCGATCTGGACGTTTACTCGCCGGAGTCTCCGCTCGGCAAGGCGCTGCTCGGCGCCAAAGAGGGCGAGACCCGTGAGTACGAGCTGCCCAACGGCAGCATCCAGAAGGTGACGCTCGTCAAGGCAGTGCCGTACACCGGCAAGTAACCGCACAGCGCGCCCGGCCCGATATGGCCGGGCGCGCATATGGGCCGTTAGCGTGACCCCCGGATAATTCTGGAGGGAAACGATGAGCGAGCTACCGATCTGTGTCGCCTGTGGCATGCAGTACGCGGAACCCCGGTCCGACTGCCCGATCTGCGACGACGAACGTCAGTACGTCCCGCAGGCGGGACAACGGTGGACCGACCTGAAGACCGTGCGCGAGAGCGGGACGTACACCGCACGCGTCGAAGAGCAGGGCCCCGGTCTCGTCGGGGTCGGCTCGACCCCGAACTTCGCCATCGGCGAGCGGGCACTGCTGGTCAAGGCCGAATCCGGCAACTTCCTGTGGGATTGCGCCGGCTTCATCGACGACGACCTCGTCGCGCGGGTTCGCGAACTCGGCGGGATCACCGGGATCGCGATCAGCCATCCGCACTACTACACCACCATGGTCGAATGGGCCCACGCCTTCGACGTGTCCGTCTACCTGCACGAGAACGACCGGCAGTGGATCGGCAGGCAGGACCCGGCCATTAAACTGTGGAGCGGCGCGACCCTCGACGTCGCGCCCGACCTGCGGCTGATCAACCTCGGCGTGCACTTCGACGGCGGGACCGTACTGCACTGGCCGGGCGGGGAGAACGGCCGCGGCGCGGTGCTCTCGGGCGACATCCTGCAGGTCATCCCGGACCGCCGGTTCGTCGGCATGATGTACAGCTACCCGAACCTGATCCCGGAGCGCCCGGAGGTCGTCCGGCGCGCGGCCGAGATGCTCGAACCGTACGAGTTCGAGGCGATCTACGGCGCCTGGTGGGACGCGATCATCCGCACCGACGGACACGACGCCGTCCAGCGGTCGGCGAAGCGCTACCTCGGTCAGGTGAGCTGAACGCTCGTGAGTGGTAATGACGGTTCTAACCGTCATTACCACTCACGAGCCGCGCGCCAGCCGTTCCAGCAGCGGCCGTACGCGCGGCGGAACCGGCGTCGACAACGCGATCGACGTCGAGGTCCGCCGCACATACGGCGCGCCGACCACCTCGTCGACCACCCGTTGCAGGTCGTCGTTGTTGCGCGCGACCATCCGCACGAAGAGGTCGCCCTGTCCGGTCGTCGCGTAGACCTCGCACACCTCGTCGATCGCGGACAACGCCGCCACGACCTCGGCCCGGCGCCCCTGCGCGATCTCGAGGACGGCGAACGCGGTGAGGCCGTATCCCATCGCCGCGAGGTCGAGTTCGGGCGGGAAACCGCCGAGGACCCCGCGTTCGGTCAGCCGGTCCAGCCTGGCCTGCACGGTGCCCCGCGCGACGCCGAGCCGACGGGCGCATTCGAGCACGCCGAGCCGCGGCGAGTCGGTGAGCAACAGCAGCAGCCGCGCGTCCAGCGCGTCGAGGCTTTCCGACATCGCCCCTACCTCCTGCACAGGTTGTCCACTATGACAGCGTCACCCCCGTCATCACTGGGCATAGTGTGCAGCAAAATCTTTGACCATTGCACATTTTGTCACGTGCTCGGATGCTTCTGGGCATGACGCACACAATGGAACCCCAGGGTGCTCTTGACGACGTGAGCTACGACCAGCTGCGTCAGCTCGTCGGCCTCGTCGACCACGATTCTTCGACCGACCCCTTCCCGGTGAAGTCGATGGACGCGGTGGTGTTCATCGCGGGCAACGCCACGCAGACCGCCTGGTTCTACCAGGTCGCGTTCGGGATGCAGCTCATCGCTTACTCCGGACCCGAGACCGGGAACTTCGAACGCAAGTCGTTCGTGCTGAAGTCCGGCTCCGCCCGCTTCGTGATCACCGGTGGCGTCAAGCCCGACTCCCCGCTGCTCGACCACCACCGCCGCCACGGCGACGGCGTCATCGACCTCGCGCTCGAGGTCGCCGACGTCGACAAGTGCATCGAGCACGCCCGCGCGCAGGGGGCCACCGTCCTGGAGGAGCCGCACGACGTCTCCGACGAGCACGGCACGGTGCGGATCGGCGCGATCGCGACCTACGGCGAGACCCGCCACACGCTGATCGACCGGTCGAAGTACACGGGTGTCTACCTGCCCGGCTACGAGCCGCGCGAGAGCAAGATCGTCCGCCCCGAGGGCGCGCCGAAGCGGCTGTTCCAGGCCGTCGACCACTGCGTCGGCAACGTCGAGCTCGGCAAGATGGACTACTGGGTCGACTGGTACCACCGTGTCATGGGCTTCGTGAACATGGCGGAGTTCGTCGGCGACGACATCGCGACCGAGTACTCGGCGCTGATGAGCAAGGTGGTCTCCAACGGCAACCACCGCGTCAAGTTCCCGCTCAACGAGCCCGCGATCGCGAAGAAGAAGTCGCAGATCGACGAGTACCTCGAGTTCTACGGCGGCGCGGGCTGCCAGCACATCGCGCTGGCCACCAACGACATCGTCACGACGGTGAAGGCGATGCGCGCGGCGGGCGTCGAGTTCCTCGACACCCCGGACTCCTACTACGACGACCCGGAGCTGCGCGCGCGGATCGGCGAGGTCCGGGTGTCGATCGAGAAGCTGAAGGAGCACCGCATCCTGGTCGACCGCGACGAGGACGGCTATCTGCTGCAGATCTTCACCAAGCCGATCGGCGACCGCCCGACGGTGTTCTACGAGCTCATCGAGCGGCACGGTTCGCTCGGTTTCGGCAAGGGCAACTTCAAGGCCCTCTTCGAGGCCATCGAGCGTGAGCAGGAACGCCGCGGCAACCTCTGACCCCCGGCAGTTCGCAGGCGCGAAAGGGCTCTTCATCGCACTTTGTGCGGCGAGGGGCCCTTTCGCTGCGTGAGCGGCCCGACTTTGTCGGCCCAGGGTGGTACACCGGACGAGCACTAAGCTGTCCGACGAAAACTCATCGCCCCCGGAACCGATGGCGTCTTCGGACCGTCAGTGTGAAGACGTCAGCATGCAGCTTGTGGAAGGGTCCCGATGCCGGACAACGTCGACGCCAGCGAACAGATGGTGGACAACTGGACGAAGCAGATCCAGGAGACCGCCGCGCGCTATCAGGCGATGGCGGCGCGGATGCAGGGGCAGACCGTGACGGAGCGGTCGAAGGACAACACCATCGAAGTGACCATCGACTCCAAGGGCCTGCTCACCGATCTCGTCATCTCCGAAGCCGCGAGCGGCAAGCGGATGGCCGAGGTCTCGTCGCAGGTCATGCGGCTCGTGCAGCTCGCGCAGTCCCGGATCCCCGAACTGCTGCAGCAGGCGATGGCCGAAACGGTCGGCACGACCGACGAAACGGCGAGCCGCGTGATCGCGGAAGCCCAGAGCACCTTCCCCGAAGCGCCGCCGGAAGAGGACGTCGCCCCGCCGGAGCCCGAGCGGCACCACCGCTTCGGCCCCGAAGAGGAAGAGCCCACGCCGCCTGCCGCGGCCACGCCGCCACAGCCGAAGCCGATCCCGCGCCGCCGCCGCACGCAGGACGACGATGACGACGAATTCGGCGGCAGCATCCTTTCGTAGACGTTCCATCCGGCCGGGTAGAGGGGAGACACCATGGCAGGCAAGGGTTACGAGCTCGGTTCCGACCTCGACGCGCACGCGAAGCAGATCGACGGCATCGCCGACGGGCTGCGTACCGCGGTCGACGCCGCACAACAGGTGAGCATGCCGACCGACGCGTACGGCAT
The DNA here is from genome assembly GCF_055575355.1 of Amycolatopsis sp. NPDC034160. Lineage (NCBI taxonomy): Bacteria > Bacillati > Actinomycetota > Actinomycetes > Pseudonocardiales > Pseudonocardiaceae > Amycolatopsis > Amycolatopsis sp. NPDC034160. Next base: position 98,143 of record NZ_JBVISU010000007.1, read on the forward strand.
CATCTGCCAGCCGTTCCGGATGATGCTCGACCCGGTCGAGGAATTCGGCATCAACGCGCTGAACAAGGCGGTCGAAGCCGCGACCGCGGTGGCGAACAACGTGCGGTCGGCGTCCAACGCCTACCACGCGCAGGACGAGAACTTCGCCGCTGAGCTGAAGAACGTGCGGGTGCCTGACTGATGCCCGAGGGAAATCCGCTCGTCGCGAAGGCGCCGACAGACGGTGACGGCCCAGGCCCGTTGACGGCGGGGAACAGCGAATACGGCTACGTGGCGGGAATCGGCGTCGCCGAGTCGGCCATGGACGCCTTCAACGGCATTTCGAACGGCGACTGGGTGGGCGGCGGGCTCGGCGTGCTGAGCCTCGCCGGTGAGATCGCCAGCGCGGCGATCGACCCGTTCGGCTACCTGATGTCGTCGGTGGCGTCGTTCCTGATGGAACACATGCAGCCGCTGAAGGACATGCTGGACGCGGTGGCGGGCGATCCGCCGGTGATCCAGTCGTACTCCGAAACCTGGGGCAACGTCGCCAAGAAACTGGAAGACACCCAGGTCGAGTTGTCGAACACGGTCAAGAACGGCACCGCCGGCTGGACCGGCGAGGCGGGCGACCAGTACCGCAAGCAGGCCGCGGAGCAGGCGGAGGCGATCGGCGCGGCGGCGACCGTCGCGGGCGGGATCAGCACCGTCGTGATGATCTTCGGCGAGATCGTCGCGTTCGTGCGCGAATTCATCCGCCAGCTGATCGCGGACGCGGTCGGCAAGCTCATCGCGTGGGTCATGGAGACGGTGTTCTCCCTCGGCTTCGGCACCCCCGTCGTGGTCGCGCAGGCCGTCACCGCGATCGCGAAGTGGGCCGCGAAGATCGCCGACAAGCTCAAGGAACTGTGCGACGCGATGCGGCGCGTTTCGCCGCTGCTCGGCAAGCTGGTCGACGTCTTCGAGAAGATCATCAAGATCTTCGGCAAGATCGCGGGCAAGGTCACCGGGCTCGACGCGCTCAACCCCAAGAACATCAAGGCGGGCGGGTTCGTCCAGCGCGGCGGCCGCGGCGGCGGATCCGGCGGACCCGACGGTGGCGGCACGGGCTCCGGGGACGGTCCGGACGGCGACGGTTCCGGCAACGGATCCGGCGATGGATCCGGTGACGGCTCGAACGGTTCGGGCGACGGCGCCAACGGATCCGATGGCGACTCGGGTGGTTCGGGCGACTCCGGCCGCTCCGGTGACGGTTCCGGCGATTCCGGCTCGAACGGTTCGAACGGCACCGACGGTTCCAGCGGCGACGCCCCGTCGAGCACCAGCACCCGCGGCGGCGATGGCGGCGGTTCACCGTCCACAAGGGACAGCGGTTCCCCGACTCGCTCGGACGGCGGATCCCCCAGCCGCGCGGGCGATGGCGACGGACCGTCCACATCGGACGGAAACCTCGGCAGGGCGCCGGACGGTGGCGGTTCGTCACCGCGCTCCGACGGCGGTTCCCCCAGTGCCGCCCGTACCGACACCCCCGCTCCACACACTCGGTCCGACGGCGGTTCTCCCGCCGACACCGGCGATTCCGGTACGCCGAATCGCACGCCCGACGGCGGCTCGCCGAGCCCGGCCCGCGCGGACAGCGGCCCCGCACCGCAGACCCGAGCCGACACCGGTGGTTCACCGAGCCACACCCCCGACAGTGGATCTCCCACCCCGGCACCGCACACCCGCGCGGACACCGGCGGCTCCCCGACCCACAGCCCGGATGGCGGTTCCCCCGCGTCCGCACCGCACACCCGCACCGAGACCGGCGGCTCCCCGAGTCACACCCCGGACGGCGGTTCGCCCAGCCCCACGCGCGCGGACACCGGCGACGGCGGTGGTTCGCCCCGGGCTCACGGCGGTGACGGCGGTGGCTCGCCCACTCCACGTTCCGACCCGTCGCCCGGCCACCACGCCGGCAACGACGGCGGCAGCCCCACCCGGCCGACCGACAGCGGCACCACGACCAGCGGTACCGCGCCCACGGCGCCGCGCCTCGGCGACGCCGGTCCGTCACACGTTCCTTCGCAGCGCGGCGGAACCGGCGGCGACGGGTCACCCGGCATCCCGCCGCAGGGCCAGCCGATGGCCGGCGGCGTGCCGCCCCAAGGCGCTCCGGGCGGTGGCACTCCCGGCGGCACCCCGGGTTCGCCCGGTGGCAGGCCGCCGGGCGGCGGCTGGACGGGCACGCCCGGTTCGCCGCGCACCCCGGACACGCACACCCCGCGCACTCCCGACACCAATACCGGCCCCAGCCGCGGCCCCGGCCAGACCGGTCCCGGCGGGCGGCCGAACCAGCCGCATCAGCCGCCACCGGTGGCCCGCGGCAACGACTTCGGTCCCGGCGCGCAGCCGCACACCGGCACGCCGGGCACGCACGCTCCCGGCAACCGGCCCGGCGGGTCCGGTCCCGGCAACACCGGACCGGGCGGCCACGGCCCCGGTGGTCACTCCGGGCCGCCGCATTCGCCGGACGGTCACGGCCCCGACGGGCACGGCCCCCGTCAGGACCCGAACGGTCATCCCGACGGTTCACCGCACGACCGCGGCCCCGATGGCGAACCGGACCGCCCACTGCCGCCGGACGAGGTCAACCAGCGGTATTCCGAAGGCACCCCGGCCGGCAGCTCGTACCACCGCGGCGACGCGGACATGGGCGATCTACCGCACCGCGTCCAGCCGGATCCGGACGGCCGCTACACCGTCGACGTGCACGTCACCCCGGACGGGCACGCCCGCATCGGCAACCGCACCTACACCCCCGAGGAATTCGCGGACATTTTGCGCCGCAACGGGGATTACGACGGCCGCCCGATCCGGCTGATCGGCTGCGACGCCGGCTCGAACGATTTCGCGCGCCGTCTGTCGCGGGAACTCGACACCGAGGTGATGGCGCCGAGCAGGCCGGCGTGGACGGACTCGAACGGACGCGTCTTCTCGTCCGACTACGAGATCGGCCCCGATGGCCGCACTCGCCCGCGGATCCCACCGAACGGCGAGTGGGACGTCCACAGCCCCGACGGCACCGCCCGCCGGGCGAGCGACGACGGTTTCACCCCGGACGCCTCGCACGCGGACAAACAGGCCGTGGACGCCGACAGCGCCCGCAGCCGCGGCGACGGCGACGAACCGCCGGACCGGGACGCCGACTCGCCGCCGAGCGGTCAGGGCAACCAGCCGCCGCACCCGAACCGCAATCCCGACTCACGTCAGCAGGAACAGGACCTGCTCGACCCGGACAGGCAAGGGGAACGCCGCCAGAATCCGCAGCGGGTCACGGACTTCACCCCGCCGTCCTCCGGTGAGCCGATCCATGTCCGGCCGAACGACCCGGCCCCCGGTGCGCCCCGCGCGCCGCGCGCGGACGAGCCTTTCCCCGGCAACCAGCGGCTCGAAGCGAACCGGAGCTACCAAGTCCGCGACGCCGACGGGAACCCGCGCGGGACGTACCACACCGACGGCACCGGCCGGGTCACGCATATCGACACCAGCCAGCCGAACGTGCCGCACCGGATGCCGGACGGTTCACCGAACCCCGCCTACCGGGCGAACCCGGATCTGCTGCACGCGCAGCCGAACACGACCTACCGGGTCGAGATCGACGGCGAGCACCAGGTGTTCCGCACCGGCGACAACGGGATTCCCGAGCCCGCCGTCCGGTTCCACCGGCCGGACTACCCGGACGACAGGCACGTCGACATCGGGCCGGGGCATCCGGACTCGCCCACCCCGCCGCGACCCGGCCAGCCGTTCGTCGCCCGCACCGACCTGCAGGAGCACACCGCTTACCGGGTACACGACAGCAACGGCGACTATCGCGGCACCTACTACACCGACGGTGACGGCAGGGTCCGCTGGGCGGAGGTCGAATCCGGCCGGATCGCGCGGACGAACCCCGATCTCGCCAACATGCCGAGGGCCGACATCGGAGAGGTCCGGCTGGTGCAGCGGCTCGACCCGGAGGCGAAGGCGCCGCCGGGCGTGGACAATCCGCAGGACTTCGAAGGTTCGACCAGGCGGGACGTCACACTCGACAAGAACAAGTCGTTCTTCGACGACCACACGCCGCCGCTGGAACCGAATTCGCGCTACGTCGTGGAGAGCGACTACAAGGACGGCGACAAGACCGTCACGCGGCAGCGCGCGGTCTACTGGACCGACGAACACGGGAACATCCGGCTCGCGGAGACCTATCAGCCGCACCATCCGGACCTGAACTACCCGAAGCCAAACATGGTCTACAACGTCGACGGCGGGCGGTTCGTGTACGAGACGGGGCCGGAGGTCGGTAACCGCCACACCAGCCGGTCCTACGACACCGACACGGTCGCACACACGAGCCACGACCTGGAACGCGCGGACAAGCACGAGATCGACCGCCGCGACGACTCCTCGCAGAAACGCGGTGGCGGCGTCGAAGGCAAGGAACCGGAGCTGGACGCCGACGGCAACCCGACCGGCCGCAACATCAACAAGTACGACGGCGGGCATATCGCGGGCAACCAGTTCCGCGGGCCCGGCGAGTTGCTCAACATGCTCGGCCAATGGCGGGCACAGAACCAGGGGCTGCACTCCGCCGGTGACGCGCATTGGTACGCCTTCGAAAGCGACCTGTCCGACTTCCTCGATCCGAAGAAGCACACCGACGGCGCCACACGGAGCATCGAGCAGGTCGACACGTTCGCGCTGCGCGCCGACGGCGACCGGGCGCCGCACACGTTGCAGGTGCGGTGGGTGGAGAATGTGACCGACGCGGACGGCAATGTCGTTCGCACCGTGCGCATCCGGAGTTTCCCGAATGTGCCACCTAGCGCAGGCTCAGGAGCAGGGGGCGGTACGTGATGGCGATGGACGCCACGCAACGGCAGGAGCTGACGAACGAGGTGGGCATCGCCCTCCTCGACGCGGCACCCGAAGGCTGGCGGCGCATCGACCTGATGTGCCTGGCCAACATCGACGTGCACGACCTGGCGCTGACGGTCCTGCTGAACGACGGGTCCAACCCGGCCGTGCTGATTCCCGAGGAAGTACGCCAGAGCCTGCTCCGGCTGCGCGAAGGCATGCACGAGCCGGACAAGGGCACCTGGTTCTCCGCGCGGGTGATCCTCGACCCGCCGGGCACGATCTACGTCAAGTACAACTACGACTGGGATCCCTTGTGGAACCCGTCGATCGCGACCGAAGGCTGGGCTCGTGACCTCGAAGCGTTCCCGCGCGACGAGCAGCACATCCCGGACTGGCTGAAAGCGAAGCTGGCCGAAGCGGAAACCGCGGAGGAGAACCGATGACCGCCGCGCAGGAACCGTTCGGGGCCAAGGAGCAGGACCGGATCTGGAGCCTGGTCTCCAATCTGGTGACCAACTTCTGCCCGGCGGACTGGTCGCAGGTGCTGATCACCTACCGCGCCGTCGGGAACTACACGGAGCTGTCGGTGATGGTCCGGCGGGCCACGGACGGCGGGCTGAACCGGTGGACGCCGCGCCCGGAACTGGCCCGGTTGCTCGCCGAGCTGCGGACCAAGATGTACCGGCCGGGCCGGGGAACCTGGAACGAGGCCACCGCGCACGTCCACCTCGATTCGCGGATCGAGTCGGGTTACGTCTGGGATCAGGAACCGACTTGGGACGGCGAGCCGCCCACGTCGGCGTTCGTGCGTGAACTGGCCGACTTCCCGCGCGACGCGGGGATGGTGCCGGACTGGCTGGCGGGGCGCGCGGGCCGGGCGGCGGTCGCGACCCTCACCGGGGAGTCCGACGCGGACACCGCAGCCAAGGAGGCGTTGGCGGCGGCCGAGCAGGTCGCCGTCGAACTGGAACTGGACCCCGCGCGTTACCGGATCGGCGAGATCGCGGACAGCGCCTGGTGCCTGGTGCCCGAGGGTGGCCGCTGGTCGGTCTTCTGGGCACAGGGCGAGGAACGCGTCGCGCGAACCGATTTCGCCACCGCGTGGGAAGCCGCCCGGTACTTCACCGGGCACTTGTATCTGAATCGGTCCGCGTTCCGGGACGAACTGCCACCGGACGCCAAGCGGCCGACGTCGGCCTGGCCGATCCAGCCGATGAGCGACGACGGCGGACTCTCGCTGTACGAAGGAAAACGGCTGGTGACCCTGCCGCCGGGGACCGAGATGGACCGCTACGGCGACCCGTCGGGCAACACGTTGTTCGCCGCCCGCACCGAGTTCACCCACCGGTCGCACAAGGCCGAGCGGGCACAGCGCGAGTACCACCTGTACCGGCTGGTCGAGCCGGTGCGCGCGATCACCGGCACCGCCGTGGCCTGGTACGACCAGGCCGGTGGCGGTACGGCGTACGTCCTCGCCCGTTCGGTCGCGGACCTGCTCGCCGACGGCTCCCTCGTGGAGATCGAGCAGGCGACCACGCAGCCCCCGCCACCGCGGGTCTGAGGGGAGTGCCGATGACCGCACCAGGGCCGCTCACCCCGGAACAACAGCACCAGATCATCGCCCAGATCGGCAACGGCCTCGCCTCGATGGCCCCGGCGGGCTGGCGGCGGCTGCGGACCGAGCACCGGGCCGTCGGCAGGCATCTCGAGACCGACGTCCTCATCACCGGGCCGGACGGCGTGACGCATCCCGTCGCGCCGCCGCCGGAACTGATCCAGCTTCTCGGCACACTGCGGTCCGGGATGTACCAGCCCGGTCAGGGCACCTGGCTCGGGGCGACGCTGACCTTCGACCCCGTGCAGGGTATGTCCGTCGATTTCGTCCTCGACCGGGAGCCTGCCTGGCGGCGACCCCCGCCGCCGATCGGGTTCCAGGACGAACTCCGGTTCTTCCCCCGCGCCAAGCAGTACATCCCGTCCTGGTTCAGGCAACGAGCCGGACTGGAACCCGCCGAGCCCTTGGTGGCGACCCCGCCCGCGGACACACCGGAGGCCTTGAAGTCGCCGCGTGTCTACGACGGGCTCGACGAAGCGGGCCGTCCGGTGGTGAACCGCGAGCCGCTGTCCCCGGCCGAGCGGGACCGCGTGCTGGCGTACCTCGACGGCGCGCCGGTCGTGCTGGCGTCACGGACCTACGACGCCGACGCGTTCGAGCCGGACCGGGAACCGTTGGTACCGTTGAACTTCCGCACGGACGGCCGGTGGTACTGGCCGGGCGCGATCGCCTACTATCTGCGCGAGCACGACGTGGCACCCGATCCCGAACTGCTCACCCACATCCGGGCGCTGCGATTCACCCTGCCGGAGGTCGGCGAACCCGAACGCGAACTCGCGGTCGCCGCCATCACCGGTCAACCGTCCACTTAGGACCAGCCTCCCCTCGCGCGAGACGAGGTCCCCTGGCGTGCAATGAAGGGGCCTTTCATGGCGAATTTGCGATGAAAGGCCCCTTCATTGCGCTCAAACGACCGTCCAGCCCGCCCGCTGCAGCGCCGCCGCCACCTCGGCGCAATGCGAGGGACCGCGAGTCTCCAGCGCGAGGGAGATCTCGACCTCGCCGAGCGCGAGGCTCCCCGAAACCCGGGAATGCTCGACGTCCAGGACGTTCGCACCCAGTTCGCTGACGCGGGAAAGCACGGAAGCCAGCGAGCCCGGCCTGTCCGGCACCAGCAGCCGCAGCTTCAGGTAGCGGCCGCCCGCGGTCATCCCGTGCCGGACGATCTGGAGCAGCAGCACCGGGTCGACGTTGCCGCCCGAAAGAATCGCCACGATCGGCGGCTCGAAGGCGCCCGGATGCTGCATCAGTGCCGCCACCCCGGCCGCGCCCGCCGGTTCGACGACGAGTTTCCGCCTTTCCAGGCAAAGCAGTACCGCCCGCGAAAGGGACTCCTCGGTCACCGTCATGACGTCGTCGACCAATGCGGCGACGTGCGCGTAGCTGATCGGCCCAGGCCGCCCGACGGCGATCCCGTCGGCCATCGTGTGCATCTCACGGAGCCGGACCGGCTCGCCCGCGGCCAGCGACGGTGGATACGCGGCGGCTTCCTCGGCCTGGACGCCCACTATCCGCACTTCCGGGCGGAGCGCCTTCACCGCCGAAGCGACCCCGCCGACCAGACCGCCGCCTCCGGTCGAGACCAGCACCGTCCGGACGCCCGGGACCTGGTCGAGTATTTCCAGCCCGACGGTGCCCTGCCCGGCGATGATGTCCGCGTGGTCGAACGGGTGGATGAACACCGCCCCGGTGCGCTCCCCGAACGCGATCGCTTCGGCAAGGGTCTCCTCCAGCACCTCGCCGTGCAGATGGACGTCGGCGCCGTAGCCGCGGGTGGCGGCGAGCTTCGGCAGCGGCGCGCGTTGCGGCATGAAGACCGTGGCCTTCGTCCCGAGCAGCGCCGACGCGAGCGCTACCCCTTGCGCGTGATTGCCCGCGCTCGCCGCGACCACCCCGCGGTCACGTTCCCCGGCGGACAGGCCGTGGATCCGGGTGTACGCCCCGCGGATCTTGAACGAACCCGTCCGCTGGAGGTTCTCGCATTTGAGGTGGACCGGGCCGCCATGGAGCTTCCGAAGATCTCTGGCGTGCTCCATGGGAGTCACGCGAGTCACGCCTTCCAGCAGCTTGCGGGCCGCCCGGACCCTCTCGACGCCGACCAGTTCCATGACCGGATGATGCCACCTGGCGGATACGTCACGTGACAAGTTCACTGTCCGGGTACTCTTGACGATGGCGGTGAAGGCGACCAGGGAGCGCGCATGGCACGGGGGAACATCGGCAGGGTCCGGGCGACCCGTTCCGCCGGGGTGCTGCCGGCCGTGCTGGCCCTGACCTCGGCCGCGCTGCTGACCGGCGCCGCGGTCTACACCGTCGATCGCGCCGGTTGCGTGGACCCTGGCCAGTACATCCGGCACGACAACCACATCGAACTCGTCGGCGGCTGCGTCGACGGCTCCGAACTGCCCGCCGCGCCGCGGGGGACCTCGCACGAGGCCGACGCTGAAGTCGGCGGCGTCCAGCCCGGCAACTTCCGCCCGTAACCGGGCGATTCCTCCCACCACACCGCGCTGACCAGCGCGAAAAGAGCAAGGGACCTTTGCTGTCACTTAGTTAGCATGCCTACGCTAACGATAGCAAAGGTCCCTTGCTCCCACCCTGGGCTCGGCGGCGGTCAGCCCAGGGCCTTGGCCAGGTCGGTGACCAGGTCGCTGCCGTCCTCGATGCCGACGGACAGGCGCAGCAGGTTGTCCGGCACCTGCAGGGTCGACCCCACGGTGCTCGCGTGCGTCATCCGGCCCGGGTGCTCGATGAGCGATTCGATCCCGCCCAGCGACTCCGCGAGGATGAACAGCTTCGTCTTCGACGCGACATCGAGCGCGGCCTGCTCGCCGTCGACATGGGTGAACGAGATCATCCCGCCGAAGCGCCGCATCTGCTTCGAGGCGACCTCGTGGCCCGGGTGCTCGGGCAGGCCCGGGTAGTAGACACGCTCGACCTTCGGGTGCTTCAGCAGCATCCGGGCGATCAGTTCGGCGTTGTCGCTGTGCCGCTCCATCCGCAGCGCCAGCGTCTTGATCCCGCGCAGGGTCAGCCAGGCGTCGAACGGGCCGGGCACCGCGCCGGCCGCGTTGCGCAGGTAGAACAGCTGCTCGCGCAGTTCGTCCTCGTTGGTCAGGATCGCGCCACCGACGACGTCGGAGTGCCCGCCGAGGTACTTGGTCGTCGAGTGCAGGACGACGTCCGCGCCCAGCGAGAGCGGGTTCTGCAGGTACGGGGTGGCGAAGGTGTTGTCGACCACCAGACGGGCGCCCGCACCGTGCGCGACCTCGGCCAGTGCGGCGATGTCGGCGATCCCCAGCATCGGGTTCGTCGGCGACTCGCACCAGATCAGCTTCGTCTCCGGCCGGATCGCGGCGCGGACCTCGGCGATGTTCCCGAGATCGGCGACCGTGTGCTCGACGCCCCACAGGCTGAGCACCTTGTCGATCAGCCGGAACGTGCCGCCGTACGCGTCGTTGCCGAGCACGAGGTGGTCACCGGGACGCAGCGTCGCCCGCAGCAGGACATCGCTGGCCGCCATCCCCGACGCGTAGGCCAGGCCGTGCCGGGCACCTTCCAGCGCCGCGAGCGCGACCTCCAGCGCGGTGCGGGTGGGGTTCGCGGTGCGCGAGTATTCGTAGTCACCCTCGCGTGTACCGCCGACGCCGTCCTGCGCGTAGGTCGACGTCTGGTAGATCGGCACGATGACCGCGCCGGTCCGGGGATCAGGGGTCTGCCCGGCGTGGATCGCGCGCGTCTCGAAGCCCAGCAGAGAGTAGTCGTCGGCCATACCGTCCAGGGTACGACCACCACCCCGGGATCCCATCGTCTGGGATCGAACTCACCACTGGCCGGGTGGCGGGCCCTGCTGTGGCGGCGGATAACCGGCAGGTGGGTAGCCAGGTGGCGCCTGGGGATACCCGAAGTTCTGCGGCGGCATGAACACCGCGGGCTGCTTCCCAGCCGCGAGCCAGCGACCGGTCTGCGGGAGCAACGCCAGCACGATGGTCGCGATGGCCGGGATCAGCAACTGGACGATCATCCCGAGGAATCCGCGGACAGCCGATACCCCTCCGTATGCATAGAAGAAGTCCATCCCGGTCGCGCTCAGGATGATCGAGACGGCCCCGAAGAAGATTCCCGCGCCCGCGCCGATCACGACGAGCATGCGCCCGACGCTCTTGCGCCGAAGCAACAGGATTCCGCCGATCAGCAGGAGCACCCCGACGGCGAGGTCGAGGATCCCGCCCACGATCAAGTACGACCGCACCCGGTTGAACAGCAGGATGATCATCCAGACGAGACCGGACAAGAACCACACGCCGCCGAGGATCGCGAGGATCCCGGCGATGATGCCGGTGGCACCGTTCGGATTCCGCGCCATTCCCGGCGGCGGATAGGCACCGGGTGGCGGATAACCACCCGGCGGTGGGTACTGCTGATACGTCATCGCTCCCCCTGACGGACTCCTCGACTCATCCTGTCAGCCACCGCTACCAGCCGGGAAGCCGATCCTGCTTCGACGGCTCTTCGTCCTCACGCCGCTTCCCCTCCAGCCAGTCCGAAGTCGGGCGGATAATCGACAGGACCAGAGCGGAGACAGCCATCGCGAAGAGCAGGAACGCGACGAGGTCGTTCGTGACCGTCGGCTGCCCGTTCACCTCGGCGAAGAAGTAAGCCTGGGCTTCACCGTTCGCGAGGAGGGTGGTCACCAGCCCGAACGCGGCCCCGGCGACCACCAGGGTGCGGCCGAGCCGCTTGCGCAGAAGCAACAGGACACCGCCCACGAACAGGACCACTGCCAGTGCCCCGTTCCAGGCCGTCCCCACGAAGTACGGCGGCGCGGTATCGAGAAACGCGAGTTGGACGACGAAGACACCCGCTTCGGACAGATAACGCATGCCGCACAACATGGCGAGGACGGCCGCGCCGATCGCGGTCGCCGAAAACTGGTTCTGGCTCATGGAACTCCCCCAAGTCGAGCCGTCGGACGACGGCCGGACGTCTCAGGATCTCACCGACCGCGTTGCTGCGGAACCTGATTCCGCGGCCGGTAGGGCTGGACCGGGGAAGGCCGCCAACGCAGATACCTCAGCGTCGGCGGGATGACCGCGAAAATCAGTGTGCAGGGGACGACCGCGAAGATGACCACGCGGACGATGGCGACGAACGACTCGAACTCGAACTGCGTGCGGAAGTACAGACCGTAGGACCCGTTGAACGCCAACGGTTCCAGCACGACGGCGGCGATGACCATCAGGGAGCCGATGATCAGCAGGACGGCGCCGGCGACCGAGCGGAAGAACGCCGACAGCGCGCCGACCAGCAGGAGCAGCGCGGCCAGCAGGTACAGCCCCAGCACGGTCGACACGAGACCGGGCAGATTGCCGATGCTGAACCCGGACGGCAGTTTGAGGAAGAAGTAGATCGGGACGTACCCGGCGGCGCCCGCGGCGACGAGCCCGAGCAGTGCGGCGACGACCGCCGTCGCGCCGGTCGGTCGTGCCTGCGGTGCGGGATAACCGAAACCGGCCGGTCCGGGCTGCTGCGCGGGATATCCGTAAGGACCGGTCACGTCGCCCCCATCAGCCGGGTGTGGGTTAACGGCGCTCACCCTAGCCGGGCGGACCCGGTCGCGGAGGACGATCCGGAAGACATCGGCGGAAACAAAACGCCCCCGGCCGACGGGCCGAGGGCGTTCTGCGCGAAACCGTTCAGTGGCTGCTGATTACCACTGCTGCGGCGGCTGACCGGGCTGCTGACCCGGCTGGCCGAATCCGCCGCTGGGCGGACCCTGCTGGCCGGGCTGCTGCCCGAAACCACCGTGCTGCTGTTGCTGCTGCGGTTGGCCGAAGCCACCCTGCTGCTGTCCCGGCTGCCCGAAGCCTCCTTGCGGCTGCTGACCCGGCTGGCCGAAGCCACCGCCGGGCTGGCCGGGCTGCTGTTGCTGCTGGCCGAAACCGCCTTGCTGGCCAGGCTGCGGGAACCCGCCCGAAGGCGGATTGGGCTGACCGTAGGGATTCTGCTGCGGCTGACCGTACTGGCCGGGCTGCCCCGGCTGGCCGAAGCCACCCTGCGGCGGACCGCCGAAACCGCCGGGCTGCCCGCTCTGCGTGGCACCGAGCGCCGAACCGCCGCCACCGAGGCCGACGAACTGCGCGGTCGGCGGGATCAGGCCCAGCACACCGATGATCAGGATCAGGATGCCGAAGATCAGGTGCGGCAGGCCGATGCCGATGCCGACCTCGTCCGGGACACCGTCGCCCGACGGGGTGGTGGACCCCAGGAGCAGGATGCCGAAAAGCAGCAGAAGCGCACCGCCCGCGGTGACCGCGATCGGCACGATCTTCTTGATCGTGGCCGGGAGCTTGCCCGCCAGTGCGAGACCGGCACCGGCCGCGGTCGCGATGAGCGAGGCGACCAGCAGCAGGATCACGTAGAGCCAGACGGTGCCTGGTGACGCCAGGCCGAACTGGTCGAGAAGCTTGTCGACCGCTTCCTGCCCGAGCCTCGATGACTGGCTGTCGAGGCCTTCGGAGTAGTCACTCGCGTCACCGAAGTAGACGAAGCTGAAGACCAGGGCGAGAAGACCGAGAAGGCCGACCAAGCCGCCGGCGATGAACCCGAACATCGGGTTCCCGCCGCCGCCACCGGTGGGCGCGGGGCTGTAGCCCTGCGGCGGTCCGCCGAAACCGGGCTGCTGGCCGAAACCGCCCTGCTGCTGCCCGCCGAAGCCCTGCTGGGGCTGGCCGAAACCGGGCTGCTGCTGACCCTGCGACGGGTCGAACCCGCCCGACTGGGGCCCGCTGAAGCCTTGCTGCTGACCGAAGCCGCCACCCTGGGCGCCGTAGGCACCGGCGGCCGGGTTGTCGGCCGCGCTCGGCGGCGGGGCGTACGGAATGGCGGGCGGCTGCGAACCCGGCGGCACGAGCTGGGTGGAGTCGGCGCCGGGGGTTTCCCCGCCACCGCTCACCGGCTGCACGACCTGCGTGGCGTTCGCGTCACCGGAACCCTGCTGCACCGGCTGGACGACCTGCGTGGGCTCCGGCGTGTCGCCGAACCCGCCGCCCTGGGGCTGCTCATAGGAGGGCTGCCCGTACTGCGGTTGCCCGTAGTCGGGCTGCGCGGGCTGGCCGGGCTGCACCACCTGGGTCGGTTCCGGGGAACCGAACGGGTTGTCTTGCTGCGGCTGGGGGCCACTCGGGGGTCCCTGCGGTGGCTGGGCGCCACCCCAAGGCTGGTTCGGTGGCTGCGGAGCACTCATTTGGGTCTTGAACCCCCTAGACGAGGACATAAAAGTTCAACTCACCCAATACGCTATCGGATAGCCGGGTGGGCCGCTCGTAACGCCCCGGCCCGGCCGTCCGATGGAATGCCTCTTTAGCGTCCCGCGAGAAACGCGAGCAGGTCGTGACGGGTGACGACGCCCGCCGGCTTGCCGTCGACCAGCACCAGCGCGCCGTCGGCGCCCGAGAGCGCGTTCATCGCCGAACCCACCTGTTCACCGGCGCCGATGGTCGGCAACGGCGGCGACATGTGCTGCTCGAGCCGGTCGGCCAACTGCGCCTTGCCGGTGAAGAGCGCTTCGAGCAGGTCGCGTTCGTTGACCGCGCCGACGACCTCGGCCGCCATGACCGGCGGTTCCGCGCTGACCACGGGCATCTGGCTGACGCCGAACTCCGAAAGGATCGCCACCGCTTCGGCGACTGTTTCGTTCGGGTGACTGTGCACCAGGCTGGGCAGCGAGCCGCTCTTCTTCATCAGGACGTCGCCGACGGTCGCGCCGCTGGAATCCGGCGGCAGGAAGCCGTAGGAGGACATCCAGTCGTCGTTGAACACCTTGGTGAGGTAGCCGCGGCCGCCGTCGGGCAGGAGCACGACGACGACGTCGTCCGGGCCGAGCCCTTCGGCGAGCTTGAGCGCGGCGGCGACGGCCATCCCGCACGAGCCGCCGACGAGCAGCCCCTCCTCAAGCGCCAGACGGCGGGTGATGTCGAAGGAATGCGCGTCCGACACCGGGATGATCTGGTCGGCGATGTTCCGGTCGTAGGTGTCCGGCCAGAAGTCCTCGCCGACGCCCTCGACCAGGTACGGCCGTCCGGATCCGCCGGAGTACACCGAGCCTTCGGGGTCCGCGCCGATGACCCGGACCCGGCCGTCGCTGACCTCCTTGAGGTACTTGCCGGTGCCCGAGATCGTGCCGCCCGTGCCGACGCCGGCGACGAAGTGCGTGATCTTGCCCTCGGTCTGGCGCCAGAGTTCCGGGCCGGTCGAGTGATAGTGGCTGGCGGGGTTCTCCGGGTTGGCGTACTGGTTCGGCTTCCAGGCGCCCTCGATCTCGCGCACGAGGCGGTCGGAGACGTTGTAGTAGGAGTCCGGATGCTCCGGCGCGACCGCTGTCGGGCAGACCACGACACGGGCGCCGTAGGCCTTGAGCACGTTGCGCTTGTCCTCGCTGACCTTGTCCGGGCAGACGAACACGCACTTGTACCCCTTGCGCTGCGCCACCATGGCCAGCCCGACGCCGGTGTTCCCGGACGTCGGCTCGACGATGGTGCCGCCGGGCTTCAGCTCGCCGGAACGCTCCGCGGCCTCGATCATCCGCAGCGCGATACGGTCCTTGACGCTGCCGCCGGGGTTGACGTACTCGACTTTGGCGAGGATGAGCGGTTGCCGCCCCTCGGCCAGTGCGTTCAGCTTGACCAGCGGGGTGTTGCCCACGAGGTCCACGATGTGCTCGACGTAATCCACAGTGACAGCCTAAACGCCGCAGGTCGGGATGTGCCCACTCAACTCCGGGCGGGCCAGGGCCACCCGGAAAGAGTGGCGTAGGTCGCGTTCGCCTTTGACCCGCACCTCACTCCGGTGGAGGATGCCGGGTGAGCAACCGCTTAGCGCGTGTCTGGATCGAGAACAAGGGAGTGTCGTTCCATGCCCGAAGCCGTCATCGTCTCCACCGCCCGATCCCCGATCGGCCGCGCCGGCAAGGGATCGCTGGTGAGCATGCGCCCGGACGATCTCACCGTGCAGATGGTCCGCGCCGCGCTCGACAAGGTCCCCGAACTCGACCCGACGCAGATCGAAGACCTCATGCTGGGCTGTGGTCTCCCCGGCGGCGAGCAGGGCTTCAACATGGGCCGCGCGGTCGCCGTCGAACTCGGCTACGACCACCTGCCCGGCTGCACCATCACGCGTTACTGCTCTTCCAGCCTGCAGACCACCCGCATGGCGCTGCACGCGATCAAGGCGGGCGAAGGCGACGTGTTCATCTCCGCCGGCGTCGAGACCGTCTCGCGCTTCGCCAACGGCAGCTCGGACTCCTGGCCGAACACCCACAACCCGCTCTTCGCCGACGCCGAGGCCCGCACCGCGCAGGTGGCCGCCGAAGGCGCCGACAGCTGGACCGACCCACGGGAGAACGGCGCCCTGCCGGACGTCTACATCGCGATGGGCCAGACCGCCGAGAACCTCGCGCGACTGAAGAACGTGTCGCGTGAAGAGATGGACGAGTTCGGCGTCCGCTCGCAGAACCTCGCCGAGAAGGCCATCGCGGACGGCTTCTGGGCCAAGGACATCACGCCGGTGACCCTGCCGGACGGCACCGTGGTCTCGAAGGACGACGGCCCGCGCGCCGGCGTCACCCTCGAAGGCGTCTCCGGCCTCAAGCCGGTCTTCCGCCCCGACGGCCGCATCACCGCCGGCAACTGCTGCGCGCTCAACGACGGCGCCGCCGCGGTGATCATCATGTCCGACACCAAAGCGAAGGAACTCGGCCTCACGCCGCTCGCCCGCGTCGTCTCGACCGGCGTTTCGGGGCTGTCGCCGGAGATCATGGGCTATGGCCCGGTCGAGGCATCGAAGCGGGCGCTCGCGCGCGCCGGGATGGCCATCGACGACATCGATCTCGTCGAGATCAACGAGGCGTTCGCGGCGCAGGTCATCCCGTCCTACAAGGACCTCGGGATCGACCTCGACAAGCTGAACGTCAACGGCGGCGCGATCGCCGTCGGCCACCCGTTCGGCATGACCGGCGCGCGGATCACCTCGACGCTGATCAACTCGCTGCAGCACCACGACAAGCAGTTCGGTCTCGAGACGATGTGCGTCGGCGGCGGCCAGGGCATGGCGATGGTACTGGAGCGCCTCTCCTGATCCCCTGACCTGCGAAAAGAGAGCAAGGGACCTTTGCTCACGTTAGTTAGTGTGCTAACGAACGCGAGCAAAGGTCCCTTGCTCCCTTCCGGGCCTAGTGGCTCATGATCGGCGGCGCCGCGGGGACCTCGCCGTCGGCCGAGCCCGCCGGCAGCGCGGGCTTGGTCTTCGGCAGGAACGCCGCCGGGATCAGGCACAGCGCCAGCAGGATCATCGACCACAGGAACGTCGTCGAGAACGAGTCCGCGGCCAATCCCGCGGCCGCCTCGTGCGTGGCCGGGTTCATGATCGCGCCTGTCGCGGCGAGCTGCCCTTGAGCGGTCGGCACGCCGAACTTCCCGGCCAGCTGCGCGGCGAGGATGATCGACAGCACGGCCGCGCCGATCGCTCCGGCGGTCTGCTGGAAGATGTTCGTCGCCGTCGACGCCTTCGCCATGTCCTTCGGCTCGAGCGTCTGCAGCGCGGCCGAGGTGATCGGCATCATCGTCGCGCCCATGCCGAGCCCGATGACGAACAGCGCCGAAAGCAGCAGCCAGTACGGCGTCGTCGCGGTGACCCGGGTGAACGAGATCAGCCCGGCGAGCATCAGCACGAGCCCGGGCAGCACGATCTTCCTGGCGCCGATCTTGTCCGCCAGCCTGCCCGCGAGCGGCATGGTCAGCATCGCGCCGAGACCCTGCGGTGCCAGCAACAGCCCCGCGTTCATCGCCGACTCGCCGCGGGCGAGCACGAAGTACGTGGGCAGCAACAGCATCGCGCCGAAGAAGGCGACGCAGAAGAACGTCATCGTCACCATGGCGACGGAGAACGACCGGTCCTTGAACAGTTTCAGGTCGACCAGCGGGTTCGAAACCCGGTTCGCCCGCAGCACGAACGCCACCAGCAGCACGATCCCGGCCAGCGCGGGCAGCCAGACGTCCACCGCGCCGACACCGCCGGCCGACGGGATGTTCGAAACACCGAAGATCAACGCCGCCAACCCCGGCGACACCATCAGCATGCCGAGGAAGTCGAACCGCTCACCGGGTTCCGGCTGGTCCTTCGGCAGCAAGCGCCAGGCCAACAGGATGGTGATCAGGCCGATCGGCACGTTGATGTAGAAGATCCAGCGCCAGCTCACCGCGTCGACCAGCCAGCCGCCGAGGATGGGGCCGCCGATCGGGCCGAGCAGCATCGGCACGCCGAGCACACCCATCACGCGCCCGATCCGGTGCGGCCCCGCCGTCCTGGTCAGGATCGTCATACCGGCGGGCATCAGCATGCCGCCGCCGAAGCCCTGCAGTACCCGGAAGACGATCAGCGACTCGACGTCCCAGGCCATCCCGGTGAGCATCGAGCCGATCAGGAACAGCCCGATCGCCGTCAGGTAGAGCCGTTTGGTGCCGAACCGGTCCGAGGCCCAGCCGGTGACCGGGATGACCGTGGCGAGCGCCAGCATGTAGCCGGTCGCGACCCATTGGATGGTGTCGAACGACGTCTGGAACTCGATGGTCAGCTTCTGGAGCGCGACGTTGACGACCGTCGTGTCGAGGATCGCCATGATCGCGCCGAGGATGACGACGCCGGCGACCTTGAGCACGCCGGCGTCGAGTTTGTCTCCGGCGGGCGCGGCCGGACCTTGCGTTGACATGTGAAAACCGTCCCTGGTGATCCCCCATGACGCTTGTGCACTAAGGCACAAGCGAGAACATGTCGCCGAGGGTAGCCGAACGCGGGTTTTACCTGCCAACTTTTTCCCCGTATGCGGGCCGAAAGGGCAAGACCGCATACGGATTGTGACACTGAGTGATCAGCAGACGCTGTCTGTCGGAGCCGGGTTGCCGAGCCCGAAGAGCGGTCGCAGCTTGAGTCCGATCCAGGTGCCGCCGAGTGCGAAGACACCCCACAGCCAGCCGTGCAGACTGCCGACCGAGATACCGCCGAGGTAGGCACCGATGTTGCAGCCGCCCGCCATCCGCGCGCCGACACCCATCATGATCCCGCCGAGCACCGCGGCGACGGCGGTGCGCCACGGGATCGAACTGTGGATCTTCCACGCACCCGCCGCCGCGGCGGCGATCCCCGCGCCGATCATGATGCCGATGTCGGTGAGGCTGTTCTTGTCCTTCCAGATCGGCGCCGCCAGCGAAGCCGCGTTCGCCTTGAGGCGCCAGAACTCCCACGTCTCCGGGTGTAGTCCGAACACCTGGAGGATCTTGGCGCCCCACAGGCTGAACGCGCTGGTGACACCCCAGATCCCGCCGGAGACCAGGAAGACCGCGCCGGCCAGGACACCGAGGACGACGGCACCGACGAGGATCGGCCACGAGCCGCGGAAGATCCGGGCGAACCCGTGCGCGGTCGGCACCACACCGACCGGCGGCGGGTTGCGGCGCTTCTGCACGAACCGGGTGCCCAGCACGATCGCGGCGAGAACGGCGACGGTGATCGCCCACGAACCGAACCAGCCGACGTGGTCGGCGAGCAGGATGCCCTTGAACTCGGGCCAGCCCGACAGCAGCGGATACGCCCACGTGTAGAGGACCGAGCCGGTGATGAACCCGCCGAGCGTCAGCACGATCGCCGACTGCCCCGAGCCGACCGCGAACAGCGTTCCCGACGCGCACGCGCCGCCCAGCTGCATGCCGATGGCGAAGATGGTCGCGCCGACGAACAAGGCGAGTCCCAACCCACCCGCGGTCGGGTTCGGTGTACTGCCGAACAGGCCGGAGCCGGTGCCGACGATCAGCGCGATCAGGGTCGCGGCGGTGCCGAGCAACAGCGTGTGTGCACGCAGGCCTTGACCGTTTCCGACCGCGATCAGCTGGCGCCAGGCCGAAGTGAAACCGAAGCGGGAGTGGAAGAGCGCGAGCCCGAGCAGGAGCCCGAGGATGAGCAGGACACCGAACTTCGCCCCGTGCGCCGCCCAGACGTACCAGGTCAGGCCGACGGCGAGCACACCCGCGACCGCCAGCGGCACGATCTTGACCGGCTCTTCCGGTTGTGGGGCCGGAGCGGCGCAAGAGGTCGGAAAGTCGAGGAGTTTCTTCGCACCGGCTTGGGTTTCTGTCGTCGCCACCAGGACTCCAGGTCGATCGGCGGGGTGGGGGACGAGCAACGTTAGGTCCCGCGCCCGCCCGGTCGCAGCCCGTCCCACAGTGTGCGACGAACGGACGCGTCCGCAGGCCCGGATGGCGGCAGGTGACAGCAAAGGTCCCCCGCTCCCCCGAAGCGCGTGAAGGCCCCCTTCCCGCGGCTGGGCCGAGGGCAGGGGGCCTTCACGTGAAACGACAGGCTACTTGCTGATCTTCAGGCAGATGGTGGTCGGCGGAGTCGAGTACGACCGCACGTGCGTCGCTTCGGTGCCTTCACACACGGCCTCGTCCACGACGTCGGCTACTTTGAGCAACTCCGCGTCCTTGCCGGGGTCGGAGCAGGACACCTTCTGGTACCCGGCGGTCTTCGAGTTGTAGCCCGTGAGGCAGTCACCCTGCTTGGCGTTGACCGCCAGGCACAACTTGTACGAGATCCGGCCGGACATCGAGATGGTGTCGTAGTCGCCCTGCGGGCAGGCCTCGTCGTCACCCACGCGCGCGGCGATCTTGACGTTCGCCTCCTGCGCGCCGCAGTCGGCCTTCTTCGGTTCGTCGGCCGCCCTTGTGAACTCGCTCACGCTCAGGCATTCGCCTGCCTGGGCACTGCCCGTCCCGGTGAAGTGGTTGACGAGGAACAGGCCACCGCCGATCACGACGACGAGTACCGGAATGGCGAATCTCAGCCAGGCGAGCTTGGACCGCTTGGGCGCCACCGGCTGAACGCCGGGAGGCGGACCGAAAGCGTCGGGCTGTCCCACCGGCGTTTGGCCCCCAGGGGCCGGCTGGGAAGTGGTCACCGAGAAACCTCACAGGTGTGAAAGGAATGAGAACCTCGGTATCAAACACGCAGCGTGAGCAACGCTGTCCACCAGGGCCCCGAAAGAGTGAAAAACCCAGGTCGGGGTCGTTATTTGGTGCTCTTCACGCAGACGGTCGAAGGCGGCGTCGAGTAGCTCTTGAGGTCGGTCGCTTCCGTGTCGTCACAGGTGGCGACACCGTCGACCACCTTCAGGACCTCCGCGTCCTTCGCGGGATCCGAGCACGGAACCTTCTGATAGGCCACGCTGTCGGCGAAGAAGTTCTCGAGACAGTCGCCCTGCTTGACGTTGATCATCATGCAGAGCTTGTACGAGGCGAACGTCTTGTCGACAGTGAGCTGGTCGTACTCGCCCTCAGGACAAGCCCCGCCGACGTCGAGCTTCGCCCCGGCCTTGGCGTTGGCCTCGACCGAGCCGCAGTCAGCCTTGACGGGGTCTTCGTCGACGTCGCCGAACGTGGTGATCGCGTAGCAGTCGCCCACCCGGACGTCGTCCGTGTTGGAGAGATAGCCGAAGATCCACGAAGACGCGCTCAGCACCACGATCGCGATCGGCACCAGGACGCCCACCCAGAACCATTTCGACCGCTTCGGCCTGGGCGGTTCACCACTGTGTTCGGTCATGGGGTCAGAGTATTCACCGGCACGAAAAAGGGCGCCCCGATCGCTCGGGACGCCCTTTCGCGGAGAACTCGGGTCAGTCGTTTTGGAAGTACGACAGCAACCGCAGGATCTCGAGGTACAGCCAGACGAGCGTGGTCATCAGGCCGAAGGCGACGTACCAGGACCACTTCGACGGCGTGCCTTCGCGGATCATCCGGTCGGCCTGGTCGAAGTCGAGCAGGAAGCTGAACGCCGCGACACCGATCACCACGAGGCTGAAGATGATCGCGATCGGACCACCGTCACGCAGCGGGTTGAAACCGAAGAAAAGGCTGGTGACGAGGTTGACCAGCATCATGATCGCCACGCCGACCACGGCGCCGATGATCCACTTCGTCAGTTTCGGGGTGACCTTGACGGCACCCGTCTTGTAGACGACCAGCATCGCGATGAAGACACCGGCGGTACCGACGATCGCCTGCAGCGCGATACCGGGGTACAGCGCTTCGAACAGCCCGCTGATCGCACCGAGGAAGACACCTTCGACGGCCGAGTACGCCAGCGTGAGCGGGCCACTCGGCATCTTCTTGAAGATGATCACCAGCGAAATCACGAGGCCGACGAGCATCGAGCCGACGAGCGCGCCGATCACGGGACCTGGGATGCCCAGGATCTTGCCGGACGCCGACATCGGGATCTGGCTGATCGCCCAGATCGCGGTGAGCACACCGGTCACCAGCGCCGTGCCGAGGCTCAGCGCGGTCTTGATGACGACGTCGTCGACGGTCATCGGACGGTCGTCAGCGCCGGCCGAGGTCTGCGGAGGACCGTAACCGGGCACCCCGCCCTGGGGTTGGTTGAAGCCTACGTTGGGTCCGTACTCCGCCGCGCCACGCGGCAGGTTCCGGAACGCCGGGTTGCTACTGGATCGCACCTGATCCTCCTGGATCTACTGGCACCTGCATCGGGTTCAACGACCGCGGGGGCCGCCCGGTTCCCGTCGAAGTAAAGACGACTTTACTCACATTCGGGGCGAGGCCCATCCCCCACACCGTATGCGGCGGAGATCACCGACCGTTCACCGATACCCCACCTGATGACCTCTTGCCAAAACCGCTGATCACACGCGACCCTCCACGGTGCGTGTTCGGATAAACACCGAAGGCGTGTCGGGGAACCTATCGATCGTGTGACCTGCATCGACGTAAAGGCGCCGGGGCGGAGCACGGCCAAAGGAGTCAACACACCATGGGGTGGACCACACGCCCGAGCGTGCGTTCGCGCGCCTTGACCAGTCTGATCGCGACGTGCCTGCTAGGCGCTCTATCCGCCACCGTCGCGGTGACGCCCGCCACGGCGGATGGTAAAGAGAAAGAGCTCGTCGGCTACGAAATCACACCCGGCCAGCCTTACGCGGGCAAGGATCGGGAGCGTGACTGGCTCGGCTCCTATCTTGTCAACGGCAAGCAGGTGTTCTGCGTGAGCTTCAAGCAGAAGGCACCGGACACGGATGAGGAGTACAAGCCCGGCGACGAACTGCTCGACAAGTGGGGCAAAAAGCTGCCGGAGGACATCGCGGCCAATATCTCCTACCTGCTCCTCCGCTACGGCGGAACGCAGGACAAAGCCGAGGCAGCCGCGCTCGCTCACCTACTGCATTCCTGGACGGCCAAGCCGCGGACTGAAGCCGACACCGACCGGGAAAAGCCTTCGAAGGAGATCGGCTACAAGATCGAGGAAAATTTCGCCAAGCTGGAGAAGCAGCACCCCGACGCCGCCACGGCCGTCGACAAGCTGACCAAGGACGCCGAGGCGAACCGCGGCCCGTGGACCACCGCCATCGCGCCGCCGAAGGAAGACCAGCACATCGGCACCGCGGGCGAGTGGACGATCAGCGTCAAGAACGCCAAGGGCAAGGGCGTCTCCGGTGTGCCGGTGAAGCTCACTCCGTCGAACGCGACCGTCGACAGCGGTGAGAGCACCAAGCCCGCGTCGTCTTCGAACGCGAAAGCCGACAAGGTCACCACGGTGAAAACCGGTGAAGACGGCACCGTCACGGTCAAGGTGACGCCGACCGGTGAGCAGCCGAAGCTGGCCAGCTCGCTGTCCGCGCCCGCGGACCGGCCGTACGTGCAGTTCCCAGTCGAGACCGGCGTGCAGAAGGTCGTTTCGACAGGCGGCGAGAAGGAACTGAAGGCACAGGGTGTCGCCGTCGTCGCGAAGCCGGGCAAGGTGCAGGTGACCAAGGTCGACGCGAAGACCGACAAGGGCATCGCGGGCGCCGTGCTCCGGATCACCGCCAAGGACAAGACCACCGCCGCCGTCGGCCAAGACGGCAAGCCCCTCAACGGCGCCGACGGCAAGCCCGCCGTCGTCACCACCGAAGGCGAGAACGGCACGGTCACCGTCGAGAACCTGCGGGCCCCGCAAGAGATCTGCGTGGTCGAGGTCAACGCGCCGCCGGGTTACACCAACGCGTTCGATCCGAAGAATCCGCCGTCCGCCTGCGGCGAGGTCAAGCCGGGTGAGACGCTGGCGCTCAAGGTCGCCAACACGCCCAACGAGGTACCGCGCACCATTCCCGCCGGCGACCGGCCGGTGGCGATGATGCAGGGCACCGTCGAGAACTCGGCGTCGACCGCCGGGATCCTCGGCGTAGGCGCGCTCGCGCTGCTCGGTTCGCTGATGGTGGGCGTGGCCGCGCGGCGGTCTTCGCGACGCTAAAGAGGATTCGAGAATGTCAGTACGACGCGGGTTCGCGCTGGGAGCCGTCACGGTCCTGTGCGCGGACCTCGTCGCGGCCTTGATCATCTGGCCGCCCACGACCGTGGTGGCGGGGACGGCACAGCCCGTCTCCGTCACCGTCGCGGGCGGCGCACCGGCTGCGGCCGCTCAGCAGGAGGTCCCGCCTCCGCCGGACATCGTCCCCACGACGCCGCCATCCGCTCCGCCGCCTCAGCCTCAGTCCCAGCAGGCGCCCCCTCCCACTCAGCCGCAGGGTCCCGGGACGATCCGGCTGCCCGCCGGCGGGGGCGCGAAGCTGATCCGCGCGGACCTCGGGCCGGGCGCGGAACTTCCGGTGCCGGAGAACCTCGACGAGGTGACCTGGTGGGGCGCCGAACTGAGTTCGGCGACCGGCGCCAGCGTGTTCGCCGGGCACGTGAACTGGAAGGGCGCGACGGGTCCGTTCGCGGAACTGTGGAACGACCGGATCGGCGGTGACGTCACCGTGGTCGACAAGGCCGGGAAGTCGTGGAAGTACAAGGTTTCCCAGCTGATCACGCTGAAGAAGAACGAACTGCCGCAGCGGGCGGACGAGTTGTTCGGCCAGTCCGGTCCCCATCGGATCGTCCTCGTCACCTGCGGCGGCCGCTGGGTCGGCGGGGAGACCGGCTACGCCGAGAACCGGGTCGTCATCGCCGACCGAGCCTAGTTACCCGCAAGTAACTTCACCGGGTGCCGTGGTGGTCAGCGACGTCGTCATGCAGCAGAATGCCGGGTGGACGCGGGCGAGCACGGTGAAGGGTGAAGCGGATGGCGACTTTTTTGGTGACCGGAGCGACCGGACTGATCGGACGCCAGTTCACCCGGCTGCTGCTCACCAGGGAGGACGTCGACAAGGTCGCGCTCGCCGTCCGCCCGTCCTCACAGGACAAACTCGCCAAACTCGTGAACACCTGGCCGCATCCGGAACGCGTCACCCTGGTCACCGGTGATCTCGGCGAACCGCTGCTCGGCGTCGGCGAAGAGGACCGAGAGAAGCTTCGCGGTGTCGATCACGTCGTCCACCTCGCCGCCCTTTACGACCTCACCGCCGACGATGAAGCCAGCATCAAGGCCAACGTCGAGGGCACCGCACAGGTGATCGCGCTCGCCGCCGACCTGAACGCCGGCTGCCTGCACCACGTGTCGTCGGTCGCCGTCGCCGGTGACCACGAGGGCATGTTCACCGAAGAAATGTTCGACGTCGGCCAACGGCTCGTCACGCCGTACCACCGCACGAAGTTCGAGGCGGAACGTCTCGTGCGCGAACAGCAGGAAGTGCCGTGGCGGGTGTACCGGCCCGCGGTCGTGGTCGGGAACTCCGAGACCGGCGAGATGGACAAGATCGACGGCCCGTACTACCTGTTCCCCGCGATCAGCAGGCTGGCCGGGCTGCCCGACCTGCCGATCGTCGGCCCCGACCTCGGCGACACCAACGTCGTCCCGGTCGACTACGTCGCCGAGTCGCTGCTCGCGCTGGTCACCACGAAGGGCCTCGACGGACGTGCGTTCCACCTGGTCAACCCGGAGCCGCAGCCGGTCGTCTCGGTGTACAACGCGTTCGCGAAGGCCGCGGGCGCGCCGACGATCTCCGTGCAGCTCAACGACCGCTTGTCCAAAGGCATCGTCAACCTGGTGAAGCTGAGCGAGCACATCCCCGGCTTCACGATCGCTCGCGACGCCGTGCTGGAGCGGCTCGGCATCCCGCCGGTGCTGCTGGAGACCATGGCGTTCCCGTCGGTGTTCTCGTCGGCGTCGACGCGCAAGGCGCTTATCGGCTCGGGTGTCGAGGTGCCCCGGATCGAGGAGTACGCGCCCACTCTGTGGCGCTACTGGCGCGAGCACCTGGACCCGTTCCGCGCCCGTAAGCACGGCCCTCGTGGCGAGCTGGACGGCCGCCGCGTGATCGTCACCGGCGCGTCGTCGGGCATCGGCAGGGCGACCGCGATCAAGGTCGCGGCGGCGGGCGGCGTCCCCCTGCTCGTGGCGCGGCGCCAGCACGAACTCGAAGAAGTGCGGGACGAGATCATCGCCGCGGGCGGCACGGCGTCGGTGTACCCGGCCGACCTGACCGACGAGGAATCGGTGCACAAGGCCGTCGACGCGATGCTCGCCGAGCATGGCCGGATCGACATGCTCGTGAACAACGCCGGACGGTCGATCCGCCGGTCGATCAAGCTCTCCTACGACCGCTTCCACGATTACGAACGCGCGATGGCGATCAACTACTTCGGCGCGGTGCGGCTGATCCTCGCCGTGCTGCCGCATATGTCCGAGCGGAAATTCGGGCATATCGTCAACGTCTCGTCGATCGGTGTGCAGGGAATCGCGCCGCGCTTTTCGGCGTATGCGGCGTCGAAGGCCGCTTTGGACTATTTCTCCAGGATCGCCGCGACCGAGACCCACGGCGACGGAATCACCTTCACGACCATCCACATGCCACTCGTGCGGACACCGATGATCCGGCCGACGAAGATTTACGACGCGTTTCCGACGAAGTCCCCGGACCAGGCGGCGGACATGGTGATGAAGGCGCTGAAGGAACGCCCGAAGCACATCGGCACGCCCGCCGGACAGGCGATCGGGCTCGCCTACACGCTCACGCCCGGGCTCACGGATGCCGTGGCCTACCAAGGTTTCCGGGTGTTCCCGGACTCCGCGGCCGCGGGCGGCGGTGGCGGGCTGAAAATCGGGAAGGGCGACCAGCATCTCTCCCGGGCGGCGGTCGCACTCGCCCGGCTCAGCCGCGGGTTCCATTGGTGACACTGCGCACACGGGTGGCGGCCGTTCAGGTGAGGGATCGCAGCTGAGAGCCGACACACGTCGGTGAATCACGAAGCCTGGCAACGGCGACGCCGGGTACGCAGGTACCGTCGTGACCATGGTTCCCGAGCGAGACAACGGCCTGTTGCCCCTGCGGCGCGAGTACACCCAGGCCTGGCACGGCTTCGACCGGAACGAAGTGCGCCAGTATCTGGATCATCTCGAAGCCCAGCTGCATCGCATGATGACCGACCGCGACGCCGCGATCGCGCAGGCGACGTCGGCCACGCGCGAACTCGAAACCTTGCGCCACGAGGTGGCGAAGCTCAACGCCCGCATCGAGGAGCTGAAGAAGCCGCCGGAGCGGCTCGAAGACCTCGACGAACGGATGCAACGCACCGTGACGCTCGCTCAGGCGCGCGCGGACGAGATCACGAAGCGTGCCGAGGTCGCCGCCGAAAAGCACTGGGCGTCCTCGAGCGAGGCGTCGAAGAAGCTCCGTGAGCGCTACTCGCGGCTCGTCGCCGAACTGGACAAGCAGGCGGACGCGCTGCACTCCGAGCACGAAGCCGCGCTCGCCGAAACGCGGGCCGAGGTCCAGCGCCTGACCGTCGAGGCCGCCCAGCGCCGGGAACTGCTGGACAACGAGGCCGAGCGCAAGCGCCGGAAGATCGAGCGCGAATTCGATCAGACGATCGCGGCTCAGCGCGCGGCGCACGAAAAGCACATCACCGACCAGCAGACGGCCAGCAAGAACCAGGCCGAACGCCGGATCGCGGAGGCCACCGCGGAGGCGAAGCGCCGCATCGACGAGGCGACGGCCGAGGCCAAGCGCCGGCTCGACGAGGCCACGACGACGGCCGCCCAGCGCACCACCGCCGCCCAGCGGAAGGTCGAGCGGCTCGCGGAGATCCGCGAGCAGGCCCGCAAGAGCCTGCAGCAGGCCGACGAGGTCCTGAAGGGCAGCGAGGCGATGCTCGCCGCACTGCCCGAGGAGTCGGTGATCCCGCACGCTTCGAAGCTCGTCGGTGGCGACAGCAAGGCCGAAGAGACGAAGCCGGCGGGCAAGTCCGCCGAACCGCCCGCCTCGAAGGCCGCCGCCCCGGCCAAGCCCGCTGCCGCCAAGCCCGCTTCTTCGGCGCCTGCCGCCGCTGCGCCGAAGAACGGACAGACCGCTCCGAAGGGCAACGGACAGAAGCCGTCGCCCGCCAAAACCGGCTCCTGACCAGCAGAAAATAGCAAGGGACCTTTGCTATCGCTCTCCGGAAGAGAGTGATAGCAAAGGTCCCTTGCTCTCTTCCCGGAGCGCGGTCAGACGGCGGTGGTGCGTGGCCAGGGATTGGCCGCTTCCAGTTGGGCGGCGAGGCCGAGGAGGAGTGCTTCCCCACCGGGTGCCGCGACGAGCTGAACGCCGGCCGGGATCCCCGAAGGGTGCACACCGATCGGAACCGACATCGCCGGGTAGCCCGCGAGATTCCAGAAACCGGCGAAACCCGCGACGCGCACGGACGGCAGCACGTTGGTGAACCATCGGCTTTCATGCCACGTGCGGGCCTTGAGCGGGAGTGTCGCGAGCATGGGCGTGACCAGCACGTCGTGCTCGGCGAAGAACTCTTCGGCACGCTTTAGCCAGCGCTCGCGGGTGCTGTCCCGGACCCGCGTCGCCAAGAGGCGACCGAGCCTGACGTGCGTACGCGTCCGGGGTTGGAGTGCGCCGAGGTCGAACTCGGCCGCCTGTTCGGCCGGGCCCGCGACCCAGCGCGCGAAGAGGCCGCCGACGGCTCCGGCGCTGTACCGGGGCGTTCCGGGCGCGACAGTGTGCCCCTCCGCGCGCAACAGCTCTCCGGCCCGTGCGACGGCTCGACCGAACGCGCGCGGCAAGGGCGCCCTGGTCAACGGGACCTGAGTCGACAGGGCGATGCGAGACGGCTTCGGGTCGGCGAGTTTCGCCAGATTTGGTCGTTCGGCGAGGACCGACATCAGCACGGCCGCGTCGGCCACGGTGGTCGTCATCGGGCCGTGCGTGGACAGGCCAAACCAGCCGGTCTCCCCCGGTATGCGGACCACGCCCTTACCTGGTTTGAGACCGACGATCCCGCACATCGCGGACGGTAGCCGGATCGAACCCAAGCCGTCCGTGCCGTGCGCGATGGGCACCAGCCCGGCGGCCACGGCCGCTGCACTCCCACCCGACGAACCACCCGCGGCGTAGGACGGATTGCGCGGATTACGCGCCGTCCCGTCCGGATCGTCGCTCGACGGCCAAACGCACAGCTCCGGCACCCGGGTCAGGCCGACGATCACCGCACCGGCCGCGCGCAGCCGTCGCGCGATCTCGCCGTCCTCTGTGGACACCGTCGAGGAACCCGCGCGCGATCCCCACGAGGCGTACTCGCCCTCGACCGGTGTGACGTCCTTGACCGCGACCGGCACTCCCGCCAGGGGCAGGTCGGCCAGGTCCGCGCGTTCGGCGACGGCCGCGGCCTCGGCGAGCGCCTCCTCGGCCCGGACCCGGCGGAAGGCGCCGATCACTCCGTCCGCCGCGGCGATCCGGGCCAACGTCTCGCGGGTCACCTGGACCGGGTCGAGTTCCTTGGCACGCACAGCCGCCGCGATTTCCATTGCCGTCTTGACCATCCCCGCACTGTAGAGCGGGCGGCGAAGATCAGCTGCGCGCCGAACAGGCGAACCTCACCGCGTCCGGTTCGAACGCCGGGAAGTCGGTGTAGCCGTCGAGCCGGGCGCCGTAGTAGATGTCGTGATCCGCTCGGGCGAGTGGGGCACGGAGCGCGAATCTGGTCGGCAGGTCCGGGTTCGCGATGAACAGCCTCCCGAAGGCGACCACGTCAGCCAATCCGGCCTCGATCAAGGACTCACCCTCCTCCTGGGAGGTCGGCTCCTCGGAACGCAGGTTCGCGATGAGCGTTCCCGGCCACAGTGGCCGGAGGTAGGACAGTGCCTCGGCCTCCGGGGTGTCGATGACGTGCAGGTACGCCAGCTCGTACCGGCGAAGTTCCGCGAGCAGTCGCGAGTACACCTCCTTCCAATCGTCTTCCACGATGTCGTTCTCCGGGTTGCCCGGCGAAATCCGCAGGGCGACCCTGGCCGCGCCGATCTGTGCGGCCACGGCCTCGACCACCTCGAGCGGAAACCTGAGCCGGGCCACTACAGAACCGCCGTACCGGTCCTGTCGGCGGTTGGTGTTGTCGGCGAGGAACTCCTGGATGAGATAACCGTTGGCACCGTGGAGTTCCACGCCGTCGAACCCTGCTTCGACGGCCTGGCGTGCCGCTGCGGCGAAGTCCTGGACGACACCGCCGACCTCGTCTTCACGGAGCTCGCGAGGCTCGACCGTGTCCACCCAGCCTTCGGCCACGAAGATCCGCCCGGCCTGACGGACCGCCGAGGGCGCCACCGGTGTCCGGCCCATCACGTCCGGGTGGCTGACCCGGCCCGCGTGCCACAGCTGCGCGAAAATCCGGCCACCTTTCTCGTGGACAGCCTCCGTCACCGCCCGCCAGGCCGCCACCTGCCGCTCCGTCACCAGTCCTGGGATACCCGGACCGCTCTTTCCGGTTCGGGTGACCCAAACGCCTTCACTCACGATCAAGGCCGCGCTCGCGCGTTGCGCGTAGTACTCGGCCGTCAGCGGATGTGGCACACCTGTCTTGTCGTCGGCACGCCCCCGGGTCATCGGGGCCATCGCGACGCGGTTCGGCAACTGGATCGCGGTGCCGCGAAATGCTTCGAGCAACGTCATGAACGCGAAGCTAAACCCTGACACCGGCGTCACGGTCAACGTCGGTTTCCGCGGCTACTGTGGATTCATGCGGATCGGCGAGCTGGCGGAACGGACCGGGGTGAGCGTGCGGTCCTTGCGTTACTACGAAGCGGAAGGGCTACTGAGTCCCGATCGCTGTGTCAACGGCTACCGGACCTTCACCGAAGACGACGTCGCCCGGGTTCTGCAGATCCAGCTCTTCTATTCAGCCGGGTTGTGCAGTGGCAAGATCGCGGAACTCCTTCCTTGTGTTTCCGGGGACGACACACACTTGGTGCCTTCACCGGAGATGACCGACGAACTCGAGATCGCCAGAACTCGGATCCAGAACCAGATCTCCTTGCTCACCTCCTCTCTGTCGGTTCTGGAACGTGTCCTGGCCGCGGCCAAGGGAACCGACACCGCAGAGGTCCCGGTCCCTTCCCGGCCCGTGCGGCGGCATCGGGGCATTCACGTGTGACCACGTCCGGCACGTACTAGGAGTTCGGGTCGCGGCCCATCAGCCCGAGCAGCCTGTCCTGCGAGGACGCGTCGTCGGGCACCTTCACTTCTGGACCGAAGACGACGATGCCGGGCCCGAAGGCGCCAGGGATCCTCATCTCCTCGGGGATCGTCTCGGCGTCCGGCAACAGCCGGGCGACCTCCCCGGGGTCGATCGTGTCGTCCTGACCGGTGGCCCTGGCCAGATCCCAGCCGTGGACCACCATGTCGGCACTGACGACCCGGTCGATGTGTTGCTCGACGGTCATCTTCCCCATCGGGGTCTCGTGTTCCGTGGCCGCGAGCACAGGATCGGTGAGGACGGCTTCGATATCCGCCCTTGCCGCCTGGAACGCTCCGAGTGGGTCCTTCTGGAGCGATGGCGCCGGGGCGAGATCACGTCCGAAAGGGCGCAGCATCACGCTGTGCATGTCGACGATGTGCCCGACGACATCCCTGGCGTTCCACTCTTCGCACGGCGACCGGTTCTCCCACTGGCCGGCTTTCACGGCCGCGACCTTGCTCTCGAAAGCGTCGGCCCGGACGCGATAGCGGTCCGCGATGGCCGTCATCGTGTTCACGCCCCCGCCGGGACGGACAAGGCTTCGGCCAGCTTGTCGAACCCTGCGCCGACGCCTCGCTCCATTCCGGATTCGAGCACGGCGTCCCGGATCCGTTCCGAGTCGTACCGCAGCACCTGCGTCAAGGTGGTGACGCCACCTTGTTCGACCAAGGTCAGCGTCGCCAGCGCTTGGCCTTCCGAGGCGTCACAGTCGTCGTTCGTCTCCAGGGAGACGAGCCTTTCCGGACGGCGGATCTCCTGGTAGACGCCCTGCAGGAGCATCTCCCTCCCGTCACCGTGACGCAGCCGGTAACGCCATCTGCCGCCGACCCGCAGGTCGATCTCGCATTCGATGACTTCCCAGTCGCGCGGGCCGAACCAGCGGCGTACCAGCGCCGGTTTGGTCCACGCGTCGAACACCAGCGCCCTCGGCGCGTCGAAGGACCTCGTCATGACGATCTCCAGATCGCCGGATTTCACCACGCTGAGGGTGCGTCCCATCGTGCCGTTCCTTTCCGATCGTGCGGTGGTCAGTCGGTCTCGTCCCGGTGCTCCGGGTGCCGCAGCTCCTCATCGAGGACGAGGTCCAGTTGCGAGAGGGCCTCGTCCCAGTGGCGGCGGTAGCCACCGAGCCATTCGTTCGCGTTCTTCAACGGCTCGGCGACCAGTCGGCAGGGGCGGCGCTGGGCGTCACGGCCTCGCGCCACCAGCCCGGCCCGCTCCAGCACCTTCAGATGCTTGGAAATGGCGGGCTGGCTCATCGCGAACGGCTCGGCCAGCTCCGTCACCGTGGCCTCACCGCGCGCGAGCCGCGCGAGGATCGCGCGGCGGGTTGGATCCGCGAGCGCCGCGAAAGTGACATCGAGCAGATCCTGTGCCACGGTCGCCCGCCTTTCCGTTTTCACGAGTTCGATTCTCACGTTCGCTTTTCACGACGTCCGTGCCGCAGCCGGACCTTCGATAACCTTGCGGTTCCATAACCATGTGGTAATCTACTGCGGAGCAGATCGACTTGTCAAGTCCTACACCGGGCTTGACGAGGGAGAACACGAAAAGGGAGGGAGGTGAGGCCGCACCCTCGGCCGCCGCGCACCTGCGCCAAAGGGCACGCGAGCGCGTACCGACGGGCACCTGGGGTTACCGTCGGTACCGGCATGGACGACGACCGAGACGAGCTGATGAACGCCGGGCGACCGAAGACGACGAAACGATGGGCGACCGTCATCCTGGGAGCGGCCACTGTTCTGCTCACGAGCGTGCAGTGCGGCACAGCGGACGAGCAGCCAGGATCGGCACAACCGGCGGGGACGGTTCCCCCGCCGCGCAGCAGCACCGTTTCCAACCCGCCCACCAGCCCGCCCCCTCCCTCGCCGTCACCGAGGACGGAGCAGGCGCCCATATCGGACTGCAAGGCGGTCACCGCCGGGATGAGCCCCCGGCAGCGGCTGGCCCAACTGGTGGTGGTCGGCGTGAACGCGGGCGACCCGCAGGCGACGGTGAAGCTGGTGCGCGACCAGCAGGTCGGCGGCATCTTCCTCGGCGGCAACGAGACGGCCCTGCTGCAGAACCGCGCGTTGGACGAGGTCCAAAAGGCCGCGAAGGTCCCCGTGTCGGTGGCGATCGACGAGGAAGGCGGCCGCGTTCAGCGGATCGACGCCCTCGACGGCAGCATGCCGAGCGCGCGGAAGATGGCCGCGACCATGACACCGGCGCAGGTACGGACGAAGGCCGCCGAACGGGGCCGGCAGATGCGGGCTCGTGGCGTCACCGTCGACTACGCGCCCGATGCCGACATCACCGACCAGCCGGACCGAGACATCGTCGGCGACCGGTCGTTCGGCTCGGACCCCGAAGTCGCTCGCAAATACGTCCTGGCGTTCGCGCAGGGGCTACAGGACGCCGGGGTGCAGCCCGTGCTCAAGCACTTCCCCGGGCACGGGCACGCCACAGGAGACTCCCACAAGGGACTGGTCCGGACGCCGCCGCTCGCTTCGCTGCGGAAGGTCGATCTGGTGCCTTACCGCGACATCGGCCAGTACGGCGAGGTCGGCGTCATGGTCGGACACCTGGACGTGCCTGATCTGACCGGCGGTACGCCGTCGACCCTGTCGGCGCCGGCGTACCGGCTGCTGCGGAAGGACTACGCGTTCGACGGCCCGGTGATCACGGACGATCTCGGGGCGATGAAGGCGATCACGGCTCAGTACCCGCTGCCGACGGCGGTCCTCAAGGCGTTGCAGGCGGGGGCGGATCAGGCGTTGTGGTCTTCCGGCGGCAACGTCGGCACGGTGCTGGACACGCTGGAGCAAGCGCTTGCGTCGGGCGCGCTCCCGGCAGCCAGGGTCGATGAGGCGCTGACCAGGGTGCTCACGGCGAAACAGGCCTGCGGCTGACCGAACCAGCGGCCACGAAGGCGGCTCCGCGGGGTCGTCCGGCGCGGACGAATCGGCTGGGCTGTCCGCAGACCAGACTGTCCGCGAAACGGTCCGAAAACTCAATGGACACAATGCTGACCAGGTCGACGCCGGGAGTGACCCTGATCACCGCCCCGCCGCCCGATCAAGGAGGATCGCGTGCCTGGTCCCGCGAAGTACCTACGCCGTCTCGCACTGATGGCCGCCGCCGCGGCCGGACTGAGCCTGCTCGTCGCGCCGGTGGCGTCAGGAGCGGCGGTGGCGCCAGGAGCGTCGTCGATCGATCGTCCGGTGCCGACCACCGGCTGCGGCCGGCCCTCGCCGGTCCCCGCGGGGGTGACGACGCCGCGGACTCTGACGTCGGCTGGTCTGGCGCGCGAGTACACGGTCCACGTTCCCACGCGGTACCAGTCGTCGCGGCCGTATCCGCTGGTGTTGTCGTTCCACGGGCACAAGCGGACATCGAAGTACCAGGAGGAACTGTCCGGCTTCTCGGCGTATGACGCGATTTCCGTTTACCCGCAGGGGCTTCCGAGCACCGACGGCGAGTCGGCCTGGACCGGCGCACCCTATTCGGCGGCCGCCGACGACGTGCTCTTCATGAGCGACCGGCTGAACGCGCTCCAGCGGCACCTGTGCGTCGACTCCCGCCGGATCTACGCGACGGGCAAATCGAACGGCGGCGGGTTCGTCGGCGTCCTCGCCTGCCGGATGCCAGGCCGGATCGCGGCGTTCGCTCCGGTCGCCGGAGCGTTTTACCCGCAGAGCGGGAAGTGCGATCCGTCGCGCCCGGCGCCGATTCTCGACTTTCACGGAACGGCCGACATGACGATTCCCTACACCGGGATTCCCGCCAAGGGCCTGCCGACGCTGCCGGACTGGCTTGCCGGATGGGCAGACCGGAACGGTTGTTTCCCCCGCCCCGTCCAGTACTCGCCGAAAACCGACGTCACCGTCCAACGCTGGCTCGGCTGCTCCCTCCAACACTATCGGGTCGAAGGAGCCGGACACGTCTGGCCGAGCACGGCACCGAACAATGACTCCTCCACCCCACGGTCATCAACGCGACACCGGTCATTTGGACCTTCTTCCTCGCCCACCGTCTGCGTTAAAAAACGCCTATCTCCTTGCCGGACCGACCCGTGCGGCGCTACGGTCTAACTGACCCCATGACCAGATGAGCAAATCTGGTCACGAAGTCAGAGACTGGGAGTGCTCGTGGCAGAACGTCCGGACCGCACCGCCGGCCGCGCCGATCGCATCCTCGACGCGGCCGGCGTCCTGCTGACGCGGCTGGGCTATCGCAAGGTGACCATCGAGGACATCGCGAACCAGGCGGGCATCGGGAAGGGCACGATCTACCTGCACTGGCGCGCCAAAGAGAACCTTTTCCAAGCATTGCTCCTGCGTGAATCCGTCCGAGCCGCCGAAGCGCTTCTCGCGGGGCTGGCCGAAGATCCGGCGGAGGTACTCCCCCATCGGTTCCAGCGGGCGGCCTTCCTGCACACCCAACGGAATCCGTTGCTCGGCGCGCTCATCACCGGCAACACCGAACTGCTGGGCCGGTTGAAGAAACATCCCTTGCAGGATCAGGACGCCGTCGTGACCGAGCGGTATCTGAAGACGATGATCGACCGGGGCCTGCTGCGCGACATCCCGAACCTGCTCTATTCCCTGCGAGCCTCGGCGCTGGGGTTCTATCTGATGGACAGCTTCATCCCCGAGAGCACCGGCCTCACACCCGAGGAGAAGGCCGATGCTCTCGCGCACATCATCCGGTCGGCGTTCGAGCCGCCGGAAGAACCGTCCCCGGCGAACTTGGCCGCCACCGCGGCCGAAGTCACCCAGGCATTCGAGGATCTGATTTCGACCTATCGCGCCTGGATCTACCGGCAGGACGAAGCCGAGGAGCCCGTCTGATCCGAGCTCCTTCACTTGAGAAGAAGGGGGCACGCCATGACCACACTCGCCGAAAACTGGGGAGTTCACGAAAGCCAGTTCTGGCTTCGCGGTGAATTCCCGGCCGATCCGGTGCGTTTCGAACCCGACACGGGCATGTGGAACGTCTACGGCCACGCCGAGGCGCTGAAGACCTTGAGCGATCACAAGGTTTTCTCTTCCGACACCGCCCGTCTGATCCCCCAGGAGCTGGCGCCGGACAAGGACCTGTTCGTCGACGGCAACCTGCTGCAGATGGATCCGCCGGACCACAAGAAGCTGCGCACACTGGTGAGTCACGCGTTCACACCGAAGGTCGTCGCGGACCTCGAACCGCGGATCGCCGCGTTGACGAACGAACTCCTCGACGTCGTCGACGGCGAGGACTCGATGGAACTGGTGACGAATCTGGCCTATCCGCTGCCGGTGATCGTCATCGCCGAACTGCTCGGTATCCCGGCGAGCGACCGCGAGCTGTTCAAGGAATGGGTCGACACGTTGCTACGGAACAGCCAGCAGCGGTCACTGATCAAACAGACCGAGGAGGACAAGAAAGCCTCCGACGAAACGATCGAGCAGCTGAAGAACCTGGTGAACTACCTGGGCGAGCACGTCGACGACCGACGGCGGAACCCGCGCGAAGATCTGCTGACCAAACTCGTCGAAGCCGAGGTCGACGGCGAAAAGCTTTCGCAGAACGAGGTCGTCAACTTCGCGAACGTGCTGCTACTCGCCGGGCACATCACCACCACGATGTTGCTCGGGAACACGGTGCTGTGCCTGGATTCCCATCCGGACGAGTACCGGCGCGTCCGCGAGGACCGTGCGCTACTGCCCGCCACGATCGAGGAATCACTGCGCTTCCTCAGCCCGTTCGCACTCGTCGCCCGCGCCACGACGACCGAAGTCGAACTCGGCGGCCGGACGATTCCGGCGGACAGCATGCTCGCCATCTGGGTCGCGGCCGCGAACCGGGATCCGCGCACGTTCACGGATCCGGGAACCTTCGACCCGGCCAGGGTGCACAACCCCCATCTGGCCTTCGGTCGCGGGATCCACTTCTGCATCGGGGCTCCGCTGGCGCGGCTGGAAGGCAAGACGGCGCTCAACATCCTGTTGGACCGGTTCCCTGATCTGCGTACCGATCCCGCCGTCCCGCCGTCGTTCATCCCCAGCCCGAACATGACCGGGGTGAACGAGCTTCAGCTGCGGCTGAAGCCTTAGCGGTCGGCGAACCGGGAAGCGAGCGGGACCACCACTCGCGGAACCCGCTTGCCCGGCGTGTACCGCAGCTCGGTGATGTTGCCGTTCGGTACGAGGTAGGTGTCGGCGAACGTGCGGAATCCGCGCATGGCCTCGCTGTCGGGGGTGGTGATCCCGGTGAGCAACGACCACATGACCGCGCGGATGAAAAGCCCGTGCGTGAACACGGCGATCGGTCCGGGTTCCCGCTCACCCAGCCGGGCCAGGAATTCCTGAGTCCGGGTGAAGAGCCCGGCGAAGGATTCCGCGCCGTTCACCGCGTGGTGTGGATCGGCCCGGTCCCAGTACGCCTCGGTGTACGGCCTGCGGATGGCGGTGGTGGTGACCTGTCCATGGAGTTCGCCGAGAAAGGTGAACTCCTGGACAGGCCACTCTTCGCGTTCCGCGCCGGGGAACCGCTCGATCGTCGGCTCCGCGGTCTGCCGCGCCCGCAGAAACGACGACGTCACGATCAACCGTGGTGGTTCGTCAAAGGATCCGGCGACTTCGGCGGCCTGCCGTCTGCCCAGTTCGGTCAGCGCCGAAGCGCCCGGCTCACCACCGGGGAGGCCGGCGTTCGACTCGCTTTCGCCGTGCCTGATCAACCACACCCTTGTCACGATCGCCTCCTAGACCCCGTGTGCACCGACGATCGCATCGAGCGGGGCCCGCCGCGACTTCCAGGATGCGTAATCATCGTGGAAGTGACACGGTTCTCAGCGGTCGAACTGCCCCGGCTTCCGTCCCTCGCCCGCGGGGCCGCGGTACGCCTGCGCGATGTCGAGCCAGTGGTCCGCCAGTGCGCCTTCGGCACGGACGTCGAGATCGTCGCGGTGACGGCGCCGCGTGACCAGGAGGCAGAAGTCCTCCGCGCTTCCGGTGATCCGCTGCCGTGAGTCTTCGGGGCCGAACGTCCACAGTTGCCCGGACGGCGAGGTGATCTCGAAGCGGAACTCCTGCTCGGGCGGCGTCAGTCCCCGTGCTTCGTAACCGAAGTCCCGCACCCGGACGGCGAAACCGACGAGGTACGCGAGCCGGTCGGTCCGCTCCGGACGCACTCCGAGCGCGTCCGCGACGTCCTGGCCGTGAGCGAACAGTTCCATCATCCCGGCGCAGGCGAGGATGGCCGGCGGCAGCGGGTTGACCAGCCACGGCACGACCCGGTCCGCCGGGACCGCGGCGAGGGCCTTGATGCCGGCGTCGCGCTCGGCACGCCACCGGCTCAGCACGACCTCGTTGGGATCCCCGAGGTAGTCGTCGAGGGCCGCGTTGACGGCGGCGTCGAAACCGCGCGCCATCGAGGTCTTCGCGAGTTCGGCGAACTTCTGCGGCTCGGCCGCGGACAGCCCGGCGATCTTGAAAATGAAGGAAAGGTGAGCGATCTGGTGCTTGACCGTCCACCCGGTCGCGGGCGTGGGCAGAGCCCAGCCCGTGTCGTCCAGATCGGACACCAGGGCGTCGACCTGTTCACCCTCCGTGGTGAGGTCCCTGATCACGTACCGGAAGTCAGTCACCGTGCCGTCCTCTCGCCGTTTTCACCCTTTCCGATGATGCGGACGCGACGCGCCGTCGTCTTCTCCTCATGAGCCCCAGCAAAATTCGCGCTTGATTCTGGAGCCGGGTCCAGGTTCTACCCTCGGTACATGCGAACCGAAGCGACGACGGCGCTGACGGCGTTGACCATGTCCCAGGTGACCTCTCGCGCCGGTGTACGGCCGGATACCGTGCGCTACTACGAGCGCATCGGTCTCCTGCCCACACCGGCACGGACGTCCGGCGCGCATCGGCGCTACGACGAGGACGTCATCGACAGGTTGCGGTTCATCCGCGGCACCCAACGGCTCGGGCTGACGCTGACGGAGATCGGCGACCTGCTGAGCGTGCGCGACACCGGGGTCTGCCCGTGTGAACCCGCCGAAACCATGCTGGAACGCCATCTCGCCGAAATCGAAGCGGAGATGACGCGGCTCGGCTCCCTGCACGCCGAACTCACTTCCATGCTGTCCGGGATGTCCGGCGAGAAATGCGCCGATCCGCTGCCCGGCGCGTGGTGCCCGCCTGACCACGGACCCGAGGGAGGAGGTGGATGACCATGCGGAACGACGACTGGTGCGACTGCGTCTGCGGCACCGGCTGCTGCTGACCCGTTCCGGCGGGACCGGCCGGGCTTGACGTCACCCGGCCGGCCATCCGAGAGGTCAGTCCCGCGGCAGGAGCACCGTCTTCCCGATCCGGTCCTTGCAGACTTCGGCGGAGTAAGCCATCAGCCCGCCCGCCTGGGCGTCCCGAAAGAGGCGCTGAATCGGCGAAGTGCGCAGAAAGCCCGAGCCACCTCCCGCTTTCAACGCCAGCTGGGCGACGTCGCGGGCGATGTCGTTCGCCAGCACCTTCGCGGTCATGGTCGCGAGCAGGAATTCCGGCGAGTTCTGATCCGCCAGCCACGCCATGTTCCGGGCGTACATGCGCGCGGCATCGAGGCGGGTGTGAACGTCCGCCACTTCGAACTGCAGCCATTGCATTTCGGCGAGCGACTGCCCGGTCATGGGAATGACGCGGCTCCGGGAATGCGTGATCAGCGCGTCCTCCGCCGCGTCGGCTATCCCCAGTGAAAGGAACGCGAGCCCCGCTCCGATGTGGTTCGGGCGCCGCTCGGTCGAAGGCGGGCACCGGCGGTCCTCCCGCAGGACCGTGCCTTCGAACGAGACGAGCTGGCTGCGACTGGCACGCAGTCCCATCGTGTCCCAGATGGGCACGAAGGTCATCGTGTCGTCCGGCGCGACGCCGAAGAAGGTTGGTGCGCCGTCGACGAGCGCGTTGACCAGGAAGTGATCGGCGGCCTCGCAGCCGGAAACGAACCGTTTGGCGCCGGTGAGCCGGAACCCGTCATCGACGGGCTCGGCGACTTGTTGCGGCATCAGGAACATGTTCCCGCTGCTCGGTTCCGACAGCGCGTTGGCGAAACGTTTGCCGCCGATGAGTTCCTCGGCATAGAAGCGACCCACTTCGGGAGCGGACAGCTGGACCAGTCCGATGGCGGCACCGATGTGCATCACCCAGATGCACGCGGTCGAGGAACAGGCGGCGCTGAGGATCCGGACGATCTCGCCGTAGGCCCGATAGCTCAGGTCCTCGCCACCGAACTCCGCGGGCAACGTCGCCCTGTCGAGGCCGGTCGCGTGCAGGGCGCGGAGGTTGGCGATGGGCAACTCGGCCGTATCGTCGAAGTCGGCCGCTGTCGCGGCGAAGCCCTTCGCCAGTTCGGTGGCGGTTTCGATCCAGCGACGTTCGTGGGCGGGCGGGGCGAACGGATGCGTGGCCTCGGTCATGTCCGCGTCATGCCGCAATCGCGAAGGCCTCCTCGCCACCCCGCGAATGGCGAAGGAGGCCTTTCACCGTCCGACCGGCACACCCGGGTGCAGGCGGCCGTGGCGAATTCGCCGGAAGCGGTCTTGGTCGAACCCACCGCGCCGTCGACGGTGATCTTGCAGCTGACCGAGCCACCGGTTTCGCCCGTGGTGACGGTCAGCGCGCCGCCTTTGTACATGCCCTAGTTCTCGACGTTCGTGGCGTCGCCAGTGATTTCGTAGAACACCTTCGCGGTGCGGTTGAGCTCGTTCACGGCCGCTACGAAGCCCGTGACGCCGATGCCGTTGCGGGGCGGCATCGGAGCGGCGGGGGCCTGCGGGGCAGGCGTGTAAGGGGTTTGCTGGGTCACGGTGCGCGTGGTCGCGGCAGGTGAGGCGGAGTTGTCGCCGAGGACTACACGAAAACTCATCGGTCACTTCGTCGCGAACAGGATGAGTCCGCGGCGGAACCGCGCACAGGCCGGGCTGGCCACGCTGACCGAACGAAAACGAGAGATCGTCACCGCCGTCGCCCGAGGCGGGACCAACGCCGAGATCGGCGCGGCACTGCATCTGAGCGAAGCGACGGTGAAGACCCACATCACCCGGACCTTCGCGAAACTCGACGCGACCAACGGGGTCCAGCTGACGATCTTTGCTTACGAAGCCGGGCTTGTCGCTCCCTGAGTGACCGCGCCCAGCAAGCCCGCGACGACGGTTCCCCAGAGGACCACGGCGCCGCCGAAGCCCGGCACGAGCTGCCAGGCCGCGGCCCACCCCGCGACCGCGAGCACGGCGGCCAGCACGGCCACGGCGCACAACAAAGCGCTCAACACGAGGAACCGCCGCGAACCGAACAACTTCGCGAACGACAGGAAGTGCAAGCCCACCACGAAAAGCACCCACGCGGGCACGGCTTCGGGAAGTTCGAAGACCGCCGAGAGCACCCTCGCTCCGGCGAAGATCCCCACCAGCATCAGCAGCACGGCGAACCCGTATTGCTTACCGAACGGGCTTTCCTCCCGGCCGCCGCCCGCGGGAAGCCCCGCACCTCGCCGCGCCGTCAGAATCAGCCAGCCGACCAGTCCGAGCACCACGACGACACCTGAACCGACCAGCGGCGTCGATCCATCGGAGACTGAGGAAGCGCCGAAAAACCACCATCCGGCACCGAATCCCACGCCGATCGCGGAACTGATCAGCAAAGTGATCAGGTGCCCCTTGGTGAACAATCCGTCCGTCACGATACTCGGGTCTCCTCCTCCCCCCCGCGGAAGGATACCCCGGCGGGTGGCGGTGTCAGGCGAGTCCGGCGAGAATGTCCGCGACCTCCCGCGGCCGGATCAGGAACCCCACGTGACTACTCTCGACCGAGCGCACGTCGGTCGGGTTGTCCGGGGTGAGCGCGTCCGCCTCCTTGATGAAGCGGTCCTGCAGCGCGATCGGCATCGACCGGTCTTCGGTGAGTCTGAGGTAGGTGCGCGGAATCCGGCCCCAGGTGGCGGCATCGGCGCGTTCGGTACCCGCGTCGAGGCTCTCGTCCGGCTCGAGAGTGTTGAGGTAGGCGAAGAACTCCTGCTCGGTACCGTCTTCGAGCATCGCGGTCTTCAACGCGGTCAGTAGCGTGGGATCGGCGGTACGCCAGTTCATCCGGAGCGCGCCGAGCGCCACGGGGTCGGCGACGACGACCCCGCCGACGTCGTTGAGCGCGCTGCTCGCGTACT
This sequence comes from Amycolatopsis sp. NPDC034160, assembly GCF_055575355.1. Lineage (NCBI taxonomy): Bacteria > Bacillati > Actinomycetota > Actinomycetes > Pseudonocardiales > Pseudonocardiaceae > Amycolatopsis > Amycolatopsis sp. NPDC034160. The sequence continues at coordinate 140,260 of NZ_JBVISU010000007.1, forward strand.
CGGGCCCCTGCATGTATTCGCCGATGGTCGCGTCGACGCAGCACCACGCGGAGATGTAGACGATCCGATCGATCAGCTCCGGGACGGCGTTGCCGACCCCGGTGAGCGTGGCACCGCCGCGGCTGTGCCCCACCAGGATGACCGGCCCGTGCTCGGTCGCCCTGCGCACGACGGCCACCACATGCTCGACGGCTTCGGCGGCAGTGGCGTCAGCCATCTTCGACGGCTCTGTGGCCAGCGCTTCGAGATCCTGGGGCGCTTGGTAGGCCGCCGGGAAATCGGCGCCGAAGCCGTGGCCCGGGAGGTCGACGGCCAGTGTGCGGTGCCCGAGCAGGGCGAGCTCACGTTGCAGTGGGCTCCAGGTGAACGAGTTGCTGCTTGAGCCGTGTACGAGAACGTAGGTCGGAGTCACGTCCGCATTCTGACATCGCGGCTTTGCCGGTCGAGGGGTCAGCGTTCAGTCAGCGCAGAAACCCTTCCCATCAGCGCTTCTGAACGAAATACACCTTGTCGTCGGTCACACTGCCTACCTGGATCGTCACGTCCCCCGGAGCATCGACGAAGCCGACCCGGAACGTGAGTTCCTTGCCCGGCAGGATGTCTTGACTCGGTGTCCCCCCGAGCCCCGCTTCGGTGTCGAAGACTTGCTCGGCACTGGTGTTACCCGTGGTGGCCTGGACGAGCAGCATCGCCGCGGACCACGGCTTGTCGGAGTGGTTGACGACCGTCACTTGGTAACTCGTCGCCTTGACCTTCTGGGCCGGGGCCGCGTATTCACTCGTGGTGAAGGCCTTCGGATCCGCGACGGTGATGTCCACGGCGGTGCCGCGATGTGTTTCCCCCACCGCGTATGTCTGGCCGCTCGCCTTCTTGTCCGTTTCTGGCAGACCGAATTTCTCGTTCAGTTCCTTCACCGCCGCTCCCTGAGCGATGACCGTGAAAACGACGGCCAGCACACACAGCACGACACCGATGGTCGCGAGGATCTTCTTCGAACCGAAGAGCGCGATCACGCCGAGGACGAACCCGACGCCGGCGACCACGGCGGTGAGGTTGTTGAAGAAAATGATCGGTGAGCCGAAGACACCGACGATGCCGAGGATGAGCCCGGTCCAGGCGAGTCCCGCGAACTTCGTGGGCCGCGGAGCCGTATAGGCCATAGGAGCGGGTGGTGGCGGTTGCGGGGTGTACATGTCAGACATCTCCAAGAGGTCGAGGGCGACCGCTAAGGAGGCCGCGCGCCAGCCGAGTGCCTGACAGTTCGGAAAAAGATGGCGTTGTGTTACGCGGAAGATTCCCCGTCATCGCAACGTAATCAAGAGCAACCCGAATGAGTGACTGACGTACTGAGATTCCCGGTCTCAGTCCGCGATGAGGACCTGGCCCGCTCCATCGAACCGGTAACCGACTCCGCGCACGGTCGTGATGGGCGCCAGCACGGGCTCGAGTTTGCCGCGGATCTTGCGGATATGGACGTCCACCGTCCGTCCGTTGCCACCGCTCAGCCCCCACACCCGCGCCATGAGCGAGCCGCGGTCGAAGACGCGGTCGGGATTCCGGCTCAGGAACAGCAGGAGATCGAACTCCAGCCTGGTGAACTCCAGCACCTCGCCGCACAGCAGCACTCGCCGTGCGTCGGGCTCGATGCGCAACGGCTGCGCGGGGCCGCTGAGGCGACGACGCCGTCCGGCGAGTTCGACGACCTTGTCGTCGGGGAAAGCGCGCGCCGTCAAAGTCACGCCGACAGTGTCCTCAAAGGACTCGAGCAGGCGCGCGGTGATCGCGGCGGCGTGCTCGGAGTCGGTGCTGACTCGCAAGGCCAAGGTCAATTCGACGGTCGGTTTCCCGGTCACCACGACCGACTGCGTCATCTCACACCACCCGGACCGGATGCCGCACGACAGCGTCGAAAAGATAGCCCTGTGTGTTGTGCGGGGTGACGTCCGGCTGGGTGACGCCGGTGATGTCCGTGGCCCTCGCCCGCAGGGTGTACGTGCCGGAAATACCGGGCTGCCAAGGGATTTCCCAGCGTTGCCACCCGCGATCCGCCGCCGCTCCCACGAATCTCGCCTGCCGCCAGCCGTCACCGGTGTTCACTTCGACGCGCCGGATCCGGCCGTTCCCCGACCATGACCGGCCGCGCAGTTCTTGCCTGGTACCGACAGCGAACTCGGCGTTCCACGGCAGCTCGAAGGCGCTCTTGACCACCTGTCGGGTCACGACCGCGCCCTCCGCCGGGTAGCCGGGGCCGAGCAACCGGTAGTACTGCGTGTGCCACGGTGAGAACAGCGGCGTTTCCGAAACTTCGATGCGCCCCAGCCATTTGATCGACGAGATCCCCACCCACGACGGCACGACGAGCCGCACCGGATGACCGTGGTCCGGTGACAACGGCCGCCCGTTCATTTCGTACGCCAGCAAGACATCCTGCAACGCCTTCGCGACCGGCAGCGGGCGGCGCACCTTTCCCAGGTTGACCCCTGCGGTGACGTAGTCGGCGTCCAGCCCCTCCGGCAAAACGTCCACCGCGTGCCGCGTCAGTCCCGCCTTGGCGAGCACGGTGGCAAGACGGACGCCACGCCAGCGCGCGACCCCGATCGCGCCGAGTTTCCACGCCGTACCGGACACCGTCTGCCCTTGCTGGCTGGTGAAGAAACTCCGGCCGTTGCCCGCGCACTCGATGGCGGAGGTGATGGTCTCCGAAGGCAGCCGGAGCAAGTCGGCGTAGGTGAACTCGACCGGGCGGTCCGCCGTCGGTGCCCCGCGCAGTCCGGTGCCGAACAGCTTCAGCCGCCACGAGCGTGCGTCGATCAGCGGGGTCGCGGTGTGGTTACGGACGAAGAACCGGTCGATCGGCGTCAGGTAGCCCTGCCCGCTCAACGCCTCCCAGCGCGTCTCCGCGTTGGTGCCGTGGATCTCGAAGAACTCCGGCGGCAAGGGTTTCACGATCGGCGCGGCCGCCGACGCCGTCCCCGACGGCAGTGATCCGAAGGCCGCCAACGCGAGCCCGCCACCGGCCGTCAGCCGAAGCAACCTGCGACGCGACAACCCGTCACCTCGCACCTCCCCCGCCCGCCACTGCGTGAGTCGCGTGTGGTCGTAGGTGGCTTCGTCGGTCAGGCCGCTTCCGGTCATGCGGATCATTGTGAGCAGCGGCCGTCCGCGCGGACCAGTACGTCCACGGAGCGGAACGTGTTGTGCCCCGGACGGGGATCGAACCCGCACTGTGTCGATTTTAAGTCGACTGCCTCTGCCAATTGGGCTACCGGGGCACCGACAGCCTAAGCGATGTCACGTTCCGGCGATGACTTAACCCTGAACGCCGTGAAGGCCTCCTTCCCTACGCTCAAAGTAGGGAAGGAGGCCTTCACGGCGCTACGAGATCAGGACTTCGACAGCCTGTCGAACTCCTCGCGCGGGTTGTTGATCTGGCCGAGCGAGATAACCTCGCGCCGGAACAGGCCGCCGAGCATCCAGTCGAACAGGATGCGGATCTTGCGGTTCCACGTCGGCATCGCCTTGAGGTGGTACGCGCGGTGGAAGAGCCAGGCCGGGAAGCCCTTGATCTTCAGGTTCAGCGCGTCGGCGACACCCTTGTGCAGGCCGAGGCTGGCCACCGCACCCAGGTTCTTGTGGTAGTAGTCCTTCGGCTTGCCGCCGCGGATCACCTTGATGATGTTCTTCGCCAGCAGACGCGCCTGACGAACGGCGTGCTGCGCGTTCGGCGGGCAGGTCGCGGTCGGGTCCTGCTCGGTGCGCGAGAGGTCCGGCACGGCGGCGTTGTCACCGGCGGTCCAGACGTCGGGGTGCCCGACGACCTGCATCGCGGCGGTGGCCTCGACACGGCCGCGCTTGTCCAGCGGCAGGTCCGAGCTGGCGAGCACCGGGTTCGCCTTCACACCGGCGGTCCAGATGATCGTGTCGGTGTCGAATTCGGTGCCGTCCGAGAGCACGACGTGGCCGTTTTCGAACGACTTCGCCGCTGTCGACAAATAGACTTCGATGCCGCGCTTCTCGAGCTGCTCGACGGTGTACACGCCGAGCGTCTCTCGCACCTCGGGAAGGATCCGCCCGGCCGCCTCGACGAGCACCCAGCGGATGTCCTCGACCTTGAGGTTCGGGTAGTAGTGCTCCACCGCGAAGCGGGTCATGTCCTCGAGTTCGGCGAGCGCCTCGATACCGGCGAACCCGCCGCCGACGACGGTGAAGGTCAGCAGGCGCTTGCGCTGCTCGGGGTCGAGCGTGCTGGCGGCCTCGTCCAGCTTCGTCATGACGTGGTTGCGCAGGTAGATCGCCTCACCGATGGTCTTGAAGGCGATGCCTTCCTCGACCAGGCCCGGAATCGGCAGGATGCGCGCGACGGCCCCGAGCGCGACCACGAGGACGTCGTAGTTCAGCTGCTCGACGTGCCCGTCGGCGGCTTCGACCGTGACGGCCTTGCGCTCGTGCTCGATCTTCGTCACGCGCGCGGTGAGCACGTGGCAGCGCTTGAGCACGCGCCGCAGCGGCACGACCACGTGCCGCGGTTCGATCGCACCGGCCGCCGCCTCGGGCAGGAAGGGGGCATAGGTCATGTGCGGCTGCGGGTCAACGACCGTCACGGACGCTTCGTTGGCCCGGAGCATCTTCTGGAGCCCGTACGCCGTGTAGAGCCCGACGTATCCACCACCAAGGACGAGGATCCGTGTCGGTTCCGACTTAACACCAGCCATATTTCTATAGTCGCACCCATCTGCTGAGATCGCTCGTAGACCCCATCCGGCTGTGACCAGCGTCGCCACGGCTTCCGCACCGATTCAGTTCAGCCCGGCCACCGAGGTCGCGGCGGTCAGCACGTCGCACACCATGTCGAGCGTCAGGCGACCGGTCTGGACATTGCGCTGCGACACGTGGTAACAGCCGAAAAGGCGCAGGTCGCCGAGTCTCACCTCGACGCCGTGGCCGAATTTCGGGCGTGGCGCGGGTACCGGCCAGCCCGCCTCCGCGAGGACCGGCAACAGCGCTTGCCAGCCGAACGCGCCGAGGACCACGACGGCCTTCAGCGTCGGCCTCAGCAACGCGAGCTCGGCGGCGAGCCACGATCGGCAGGTTTCCCGTTCCTCAGGTGTGGGCTTGTTGGCGGGTGGCGCGCATCTCACCGGGGAGACGATCCGGGTCCCTCTGAGCTCGAGACCGTCACCTATATGGGTTGACGTCGGCTGCGAGGCGACCCCAACCCGGTGAAGCGCCTTGAAGAGAACATCGCCGGAGGGGTCGCCGGTGAACATGCGACCGGTCCGGTTCGCACCATGGGCTGACGGGGCGAGCCCCACGATCGCCAGCGACGCGTCCGGCGGGCCGAAGCCGGGCACGGGCCGGGCCCAATAGGTCTCGCCGGCGAAGGCCGCGCGCTTGACCACGGCGATCTCCTCGCGCCAGGCGACCAGCCGCGGGCAGGCGCGGCAGCCGACGACCTCGGCGTCGAGCTCGGCGATCGAAGGGAACCTCATAGCGCCTCCTTCAAGGCGTCACGGCAGAGGCGGTCGGCGAGGCGGGTCGTCTCGGGCTGCCGGAACGCCGGGCACAGCCGCAGGACCTGGCGGCACGCGTTGTCCAGCGAGATCTTGTGGCCGACGGAGACGTAGACGGGCTTCACACCGTCTTGGGTACGCAGGACCGCACCGACGACCTCGCCGTCGTCCACCAGCGGCGTCCGGGTGCCGCGCTCCCGGCCCGGCTCGTCGTGTTCGCCGATGAACCGGGTCTTGCCGACCCCAATGGCCGGCAAGCCGGTCACGACGCCCACGTGACACGCCAGTCCGAATCGGCGCGGATGAGCCAGCCCGTGGCCATCACAGACCAGGAGATCGGGAGTGTGTTCGAGCGCGCGGAGGGCGTCGAGCAGTGGCGGCAGCTCCCGGAATGCGAAAAGGCCAGGTTCGTAGGGGAACGAGATCCCGGAAACGACCGTTCGCTTTTCCACGACGCGGAATCCGGAGGTTTCGAGAGTGACCGCGGCGGCCGCGATCAGGCCGCTCTCCTCGTCGTAGGCGACGTCCAAACCGGTGACTGTGACGATCTCTTGTGGACAACGATCCCCACGATCGACCAGGCCACGCAGGGATTCCTGGATTTCGATCGCTTCGGCGACGGTGTTCGGGCGATCATGCGCCGTGACGATGTCCACCCGTACAGACTGCCAGTAAGTTGGGACCATGCCGGACACCAATCCCGATGAGAAGGCCGCCGACGAGAAGGACACCCCGTCGGTGGAAACCAAGGTCGAGCCGATCGACGACCTGGTCACCACGAAGCACACGCTGACGCTCAAGCGCCGGAAGCTCGCGTACACGGCCCAGACCGGGCGGATCGTGCTACGGAAGGAGGTCATCACCGACGGTAAGTCCGAAGGCCACAAGGCCAAGGCCGAGGTGTTCCTGACCGCGTACACCCTGGACGACGCGGAGCCCGGCACTCGCCCGGTCACGTTCGCGTTCAACGGTGGCCCCGGTTCGGCGAGCATCTGGCTGCACATGGGCCTGCTCGGCCCGCGGCGCGTGCTGTCCGGCGACGTCGACGACCCGGTCGCGCCGCCCTACGGCCTGACCGACAACCAGGAAACCCTGCTCGCGCACAGCGATCTGGTATTCATCGATCCGGTGTCGACCGGCTACTCGCGCGCCGTGGACGGCGAAAAGGCCAAGGAGTATCACGGGTACACCGCCGACATCGAGTCCATCGGCGAGATCATCCGGTTGTGGGTCTCGCGCAAACAGCGCTGGCTCTCGCCGAAGTTCCTGGCGGGCGAGTCGTACGGCACGCTCCGGGCGGCAGGCCTGGCGGCGCATCTGCAAGAACGCCACGGGATGTACCTCAACGGGCTGCTCCTGATCTCCTCCGTGCTCGACCTGGGCACCCTGCGGTTCACCGAGGGCAACGACCTGCCGTACACGCTTTACGTGCCGACGTACGCGGCGATCGCGCACTACCACGGTCTCCACGGCGAACGCCCACTCGACGACGTCCTCGCGGACGCCGAGGATTTCGCGGCGAAGGAACTCCCCTGGGCCCTCGCGCGCGGCGCCCGTCTGTCCACACAGGATCGCGCCGAAGCGGTGGCGACGCTCGCTTCACTCACCGGCCTCAGCGAGTCCTATGTGGACCGGGTCAACCTGCGGATCGAACATGTCCGGTTCTTCACGGAGTTGCTGCGGGACAAGGGTCTCACCGTCGGCCGGATGGATGGCCGGTTCACCACCTGGGAACCCGACGGCGGTCGCGAGCACATGAGCGACGATCCGTCGATCTCACGGATCATCGGCGCCTACGCGAGCGGCCTCAACCATTACGTGCGGGCCGAACTGGGTTACGAGAACGACCTTCCGTACGAGGTCCTGTCGATGGACGTCTTCAAGGCCTGGTCGTACTCCGACTTCGAGGGTCGCTCGGTGTCCTCCGTGGACTCCCTCGCCTCCGCCATGCGGGCGAATCCGCATCTGCGCGTTCACGTCGCTTTCGGTCACTATGATGGCGCCACGCCTTACTTCGCTTCGGAGCATGTGTTGGCGCGCCTTCAGATTCCCGAGGAGTTGCGGGAGAACATCGACACGGCTTACTACCCGGCAGGGCACATGATGTACGTGCACGAGGAGTCTCGGGTGCGGCAGTCGAAGGACCTGGCGAAGTTCGTGAAGAGCGCTTCGGGACAGTAGGGAACGCCCGTTCCCAGCCTAACAAGTGCTATGAAAGGTCCTTTCCTTGCAAATTTTGCAAGGAAAGGACCTTTCATAGCACCCAGGTACCAAGTTTTGTCGGACCCACCCATGACTATGTTGGCATGTACCTATCCAAAGTTCCGATTACGGACTCGTACCTACGTCAACACAGCAGACATGGCGTCATCCGTGTGGCGTCCTTGGAGAAACTAGGGGTCATGCAAAGCACGGCATACCGAAGATGCCAGCCTGGCGGAAGGTGGACTCATCTCCTGCCAGGCGTCGTCCTTCTCTCGAAGGAACAACCGACCGCGCGACAACGAGTCGAAGCTTCGTTGATGCTCACTGGCGGCTGCGGGGTCGTCACTGGCTTCGAGGCCGCTCGCCGATACGGGCTACGGCAAGCCGGGCCTCACGGAACCGTCCACGTGCTCATTCCCCAACAGCGCAAAGTGCGAAGCGTCAAGTTCGCGATCTTTGAGAGAACGATCGTCATGCCGGACCATCGCATAGTCGAAGGGGTCCCGCTGGCCGCTCCAGCTCGAGCGGTCTTGGACGGCGTACGGCGCATCCGTGACCTCGACCCAGTACGCGCCTTGCTGATCGAAACGATCGAGACAGGCCTGTGCACGGTCGATGAACTGAGCGCCGAACTCGAATCTGGCAGCAGGCGGGGAACCGCCCTTCCTCGCGCCGTGCTCCGAGAGCTGGCAGCCGAGGTCAAGTCGGTGCCCGAGGCGGCTGCACTGGCGATCTGGAAGCGGGCGGGGCTGCCCCCGGCAGAACAGAATGTAAGAATCCTCGACGCTTTCGGAAACTACATCGGCAAGCCCGATTCATGGTGCGATGAACTCGCCATGGCATGGGAAATCGATTCGTATGCCTTTCACTTCGGAAGGGATGCCTACCGCAAGACACTCCACCGCAACAATCGGTACGCGGCTGCCGGGATCGTCGTCGTGCAGACCTTGCCGTCCCGGATTTGCGACGAGCCGGACAAGGTCATCGCCGAACTTCGTGCCGCCGCCGAGGCAGCGGCACGCCGTCCAAGACCGGCTGTCTCCGTGGTCCGCACCGATCGGGCCGCCTGACTGTTAAGCCCGTAACGCTATGAAAGGTCCTTTCCTTGCAAATTTTGCAAGGAAAGGACCTTTCATAGCACTCTACGGGAGCCGAAGGGTCAGCCTCGCAGGAACTGCGAACCCCGCGTAACGGCCGACCACGCGTCAACGGCACCGTGACCGTAGAAGCCGTTGAACGAAGCGTCACCGACGCAGGTCGCGGTGAACGACGCGTCCCGGCCTTCGTCCAGGTAGTCGACGGTCCGCGGTACCGGGCACGCGATGTCGGAGGCCGTGCCTTCGAGCACTCGCTGCACCGCGTCCGGGTTCATGCCGAAGTCGCGCGAACCCTTGCCGTACTGCGAAACGATGAGCGCGGCGACGCCGGTCGCGTGCGGCGACGCCATCGACGTCCCCTGCAGCCACTGGTAGTAGCCGACGCGGCCGTCGGCGGTGGTCGCCTTCTGGATGCCGGCGGTGACACCGGCGGGCGTGATGTTGCCGGCCGCGTCGATGTTGCCTTCCGCGACGCCGACATTGCGCGGGTAGGTCGAGAGGATCTGGTTCTCGATCGTGCGGAACCACGGGGTGCCGAAGCCGTCACGGAAGTATCCGCCGGGTGCGGAGACCGAGATCTGCTCGACGCCGTAGTTCGAGTAGTCCGCCTTCGCCTGCGAAGGACCGAAGGACGAGACGCCGATCGTGTGCGGGCCCTCGACGGGCAGCGAGAGGCAGCTCGCGTTGTCGATCTGCCTCGGGTGCGTGCTGTTCGACGGGTAGTCCGGGCTCGAAGTGTCCGGCTGCGGGGCGCCGAGGTCCGTGTGCTGGTTGCCCAGCGAGACGACCTGGGAGACGCCCTTGCGGTGCGCGTAGTTCAGCGCACGGGTCGTCGCCTCGATGACGGTGCGCTGTTCCGCCTGCTCCGCGGCCGAGTCCGCCGGGTTGGAAGCGCAGTTGTAGAGCCAGGGGTCCGTGTAGAAGCTCATGTTGACGACGTCCACACCGGCGTCACCGGCATAGGTGATCGCGTCCACGGTCGGCTGCAGGAAGAAGAAACCCGAGTCCTGGCCGGCTCGCAGGTTCACCAGCGTGACGTTCGGCGCGACGCCCGAGACGCCGAAACCGTTCGCGGCGGCGCCGATGGTGCCGGCGACGTGCGTGCCGTGCCCGTTGTCGTCGACGTCGGCGGGGTCGACGCAGCCGCGGTACTCGCATGGTCCGTCGACGGGCTCACCCTTCACGTCCGCGACGATGTCCTTGGTGAAGTTCCACGACGACGCCCGGTCGAAGTTGGGGGCGATGTCCGGGTGACTCGCGTCGACACCGGTGTCGATGACGCCGACCTTCACCCGCTTGTCGCCCGCCTGCACGGTGCGCGAAAGGTCCGAGCGGACGGACTTGAGGCCCCAGAGCTGACTGTCGAGTGGATCGAGCCCGGCGGCCTGGGCCGAGGCCGGCTTCGGCGCCGAAGCCGCCCCGCGGCTCTCCTTCTCGACGACGTCCGGCTTGACCTTCGCCTTGTTGCTCTTCGGCGCGGAGCCGATCGGCTTCGCTTTGGCCGCACCGAAAACCGAACGGTCGGCGGAGACCCGCTCGGCGAATCCGTTGGCGGGCGCGGTCGCGGTGATCAGGCCGACAGCGGCGTTGCTGGTCACGACGGTGCCTCCGGCGGCACGGATCGCGCGCTCCACCGAAGCGACGCTCTGTCCTTCGCGGCCCAGAACGGAGAATTCCGTCGGCGCGCCGGAAAGCTGTGGTTGCGCGGACGCCATCGGCGCCGCGACGATCGCGCCGAACAGCGGTACCGCCAAGGCGATGACGAGAGATCTCGATCTTTTCACTTCATGCCTCCTGAAGAAAACGATTCGTGCAAACTACGTTACTGGCCGTCGGCCTTCAACGAAGTCCCTACTAAAGTCCGGGCACGACGGTTTTTTCCTCCGCGAAATGACAGGCCGACAAATGTCCACCGGTCCGGGTGATCAATTCTGGTACCTGGTCGGCGCAAATGTCCTGCGCCTTCCAGCACCGGGTACGGAACCGGCAGCCCGACGGCGGATCGAGCGGACTCGGCACGTCGCCTTCCAGGCGAATCACCTGCCGCTGCCCACGCAACGCCGGGTCGGCGACCGGCACCGCGGACAGCAGCGCCTGCGTGTAGGGGTGCGAGGGATGCTCGTAGATCTCCTCTTCCGTCCCCATTTCCACGATCTTGCCGAGATACATCACCGCGACCCGCGTGGAAAGGTGACGGACAACGGACAGATCATGTGCGATGAACACATAGGAAAGGCCGAATTCCTTCTGCAGTTCACCGAGCAGGTTCATCACCTGCGCCTGGATGGAGACGTCCAGCGCGGAAACCGGTTCGTCGCAGATGATGACCTTCGGCCGCAACGCCAAGGCCCGCGCGATCCCGATGCGCTGCCGCTGCCCGCCGGAGAACTGGTGCGGATAGCGGTTGATGTGCTCGGGGTTCAGCCCGACGACGTCGAGCAGGTCCCGCACCTTCGCCGCCCGTGAGCCCTTCGGAGCCACGTCGGTGTGGATCTCGAAGGGTTCGCCGACGATGTCACCGACCGTCATCCTCGGGTTCAGCGACGTGTACGGATCCTGCAACACGATCTGGATCTCACGCCGCATTTTCCTGAGCTCGGCACCCCGCAACGCGAAGATGTCACGGCCTTCGAAGGTCGCGACCCCGCCCGTGGGTTCCTCCAGCCGCATCAAAACTTGGGCCAGGGTGGACTTACCGCAACCGGATTCCCCCACCACACCGAGGGTCTCGCCGGGCATGAGGTCGAATGAGACCCCGTCGACAGCCTTCACGTGACCTATCGTCCGTTTGACGAGGATTCCCGCTCGCACCGGGAAGTACTTCACCAGGTTCTCGACCCGCAAAATGGGCTCAGACACGCTCACTCACCACCTCTTCGGCGAAGTGACAGGCGCTGACCCTGCCGAATCCGAGACTGTGCAGCGCGGGCCGTTCGGACTCACACCGGGCCACCGCCCGGGGACAACGCGGATGGAACGGACACCCCGGCGGAACGTGCAGCAGACTCGGTGGCAGACCGGTGATGGTCTTCAGCGTCTGTCCTTTGAGGTCCAGCCGCGGCAGGGAGGCCATCAGCGCCTCGGTGTAGGGATGCCCCGGCGAGCGGAACAACTCGGTGACATCGGCCTGCTCGACGATCCTGCCCGCGTACATCACCGCGATCCGGTCGGCGACCTCGGCGACCACCGCCAGGTCGTGGGTGATCAGGATCAGCCCCATCCGCCGTTCGGCCTGGATTTCCGCCAGCAGGTCCATGATCTGGGCCTGCACGGTGACGTCCAGCGCGGTCGTCGGCTCGTCCGCGATCAGCAGATCCGGGTCGAGCGCGAGCGACATGGCGATCATCGCGCGCTGCCGCATCCCGCCGGAGAACTGGTGCGGGTACTCGCGGACCCGACGCGCGGCGGCCGGGATGCGCACGATGTCGAGCAGTTCGATCGCCCGCTTCCGAGCGTCCTTTTTAGACATCCCGAGCCGGACGCGCAACTGCTCCTCGATCTGGAACCCGACGGTGAAGACCGGGTTCAGCGCGGAAAGCGCGTCCTGGAAGATCATCGCGATCCCCGCGCCCCGCACCTCACGCCGCCGATCTTCGGTGGCGGTGAGCAGATCCTCGCCGCGGTACCGGACGGCACCACCGGTGACGACGGCGGGCGGGCTGTCGAGGATTCCCATCACCGTCTGCGCGGTCACGCTCTTGCCCGAACCGGATTCTCCCAGCACGGCAAGGGTTTCCCCGGCGTGCACGGAGTAGTCGACGCCGTTGAGCACGGTCGCGACGCCGTCCGAGGTCCGGAATTCGACGTGGAGGTCTTCCACTTCCAGCAGTAATTCGTTGTCCACGACCACTCACCGGGCCTTCGGGTCGAGTGCGTCGCGGATCCCGTCACCGAGCATGACGAACGCGAGCACGGTGACGGTCACGAATCCGGCGGGGAACAGCAACATGTGCGGGATGACCCGGAAGTAGTCCCGCGCGTCGCTGATCATCACGCCCCACGAGACGACCGGCGGCCGCACGCCGACACCGAGGTAGGCCAACGTCGCCTCCGCCCCGATGAAGGCACCGAGCGCGATGGTCCCGTAGACCAGCACCGGCGCGACGGTGTTGGGCAGCAGGTGCCGGAGCACGATGCGCGGCGTGCTCGCGCCGAGACCGCGAGCGGCCTTGACGTAGTCGAGTTGCTTGGCCACCAGCGTCGCCGACCGCATGATGCGCATCGCCACCGGCCAGCTCAGCGCCGCGATCGAGAACACCACCTGCACGATGATGGTGACCGCGCCGGGATTCGTGCCTGGCGCGTTGAACGTCGTGAGGATGACGATCGCGCCGAGCACGAACGGCAGCGCCGCGAAGATGTCGCCGATCCGGGAGAACAGGCTGTCGACGAGGCGGCCGTAATATCCGGCGACGATCCCGACGAGCGAACCGATCAGGATCGTCAGCACCGTCGCGAAGACACCGACCAGCAACGACGCCCGCGTGCCGTGGATGGTCCGCGCGTAGATGTCGTAGCCCTGGTTGTCGTAGCCGAACCAGGCGTCCGCGGACGGGCCTTCGTTGGCGTGCGTCAGATCGCTGAAACCGGCCGGACGTGAACTGAACAGGTCCGGCGCGATGGCGATCAGCACGATCAGCAGGATGATGACGGAGGAGATGAGGAAGGACGGTTTGCGGCGCAGCATCCGCCAGGCGTCACCGCCGAGGCTGCGCGGCTTGTACGCCAGCGCGGAGTCGTCGGCGACGCCCGCGGCGGCGACGTCCACAGAGGACACGCCACCGGCCACGTTGGGGTCAGTCATAACGGATCCTCGGGTCGAGAACGGCGTAGAGCAGGTCGACGGTGAGACTCACCAGCAGGTACACCATCACCAGCAGGACGACGACACCGGTGACGGTGGCGCCCTCCCGGTTCTGGATACCGCGGAAGATGAGCCCGCCGATGCCGTTGATGTTGAACACGCCTTCGGTGACGATGGCCCCGCCCATGAGCGCGCCGATGTCGGTGCCGATGAAGGTCAGTACCGGGATCACCGAATTGCGCAGCAGGTGAACACCGACGACGCGGCTGCGCGGCTGTCCTTTCGCGATGGCCGTGCGGACGTAGTCGGCGTGCCGGTTCTCGGCGATACTCGTCCGGGTCAGCCGGGCGATGTAGGCCATCGAGAGACTGCCCAGCGCTATGCCGGGCACGATGAGCTCGCCGACCGTCGCGTCCTCGGACACGCTCGCCTCGATGAGGCCCAATTCCGAACCCAGGATGATCTGCAGCACGATCGCGGTGACGAACACCGGGATCGAGATCAGGAACGTGGTCGACATCAGCACGAGGTTGTCGAGGAAACCCTTGCCGCGCAGCCCGGTCAGGATGCCGGCGGCGAGTCCGATGATCGCCTCGATGGCCACCGCGATGAGCGCGAGCCGCACGGTCACCGGATAGGCGTTCCCGATCAGCTCGCCGACCGAGACGCCGTTGAAGGTCTCACCCCAGTCACCGGTGAACAGGTTGCCGAGGTATTTGAAGTACTGGACGAAGATCGAATCATCGAGGTTGAACTTCGCGGTCATCATCTCGATGTAGGCGGGCGGGCAGGCGACCTGACCGCATTTGCCCGCGAACGGGTCGCCGGGCACCGCCCACACGAGGGCGTAGATCAGGAACGTGGTGCCGAAGAAGACCGGAATCAGTTGAAGTAGGCGACGGAGGATGTACTGGGACATGGGCGTGCCGTCCTGGAGATCGCGTGGTGGGAGCTGTGGGACCGGCGGGTCGTGAGTGGCGATTCGGGTTAGAACCCGAATCGCCACTCACGACGCACGAAGTCCCGCGCGGTGCTCTACTTCGCGGCGACCTCAATGGACGAGTAGTCCGCGAGGCGGCCGAAGTCGAGCTTCGCGACCTTCAGCCGGTTCGACTTGCCACCGACGCCCTTCTCCTCCCACACCGGGATCTGCGGCAGGTCCTTCGCGATCAGGTCCTCGGCCTGCTGGTACAGCTTGATCGCGGCCGCCTTGTCGGCGGTCTGGTCCGCCTGGGTCAGCAGCGCGTCGACGGCCGGGCTGTTGTACGTCGAGTCGTTGGAGGAACCGGTGCTCTTGTAGCGCGGATTCAGGTAGTTCTCGATCGACGGGTAGTCGGCCGACCAGTCGGAGCGGCCCATGCCGGTCAGCTTCCGGCCGTTGACGATGCTGCGCCACTGGCCGAAGTCGGTCGCCGGGACGAAGTCGCATTCGACGCCGAGCGCGTTCTTGATGCTGTTGCACGCCGCGACCAGCGGTTCCTTACGGCCGCCGTCCGCGTTCGAGGCGATCGTGAGCTTGCCGGTGTATCCGGACTTCGCCCAGAACTCCTTGGCCTTCACCGGATCGAACTTGCAGAACTCGCAAACACCGGGCCGGTAGCCCTCGATACCGCGCGAAACGTAACCGTCGGCGGGCGCGTAGGTGTCGTTCATGACGGTCTTGACGATCTGTTCGCGGTCGATGGCCAGCGAGATCGCCTTACGCAGGTCCAGGTTGTTGTAGCCCGGGACGTAGTACGGAATGGCGAGCGCGCTGATGCCGAGCAGGTTTCCTTCGACCAGACGCTCACCGAGGTCGGTCTTGTACTTCCCACCGGCCTTCGCCGCCGGCGGGAGCGCCTCCATGAAGTCGAGGCGGTTGCTCAGCAGGTCCTGGTACGCGGTTTCCTGGCTGGTGTAGATGCGGACTTCCAGGTCCTTGAACTTGACCTTGTCCTCGCCCTGGTACTCGTCGAACCGGGTGAGCTTCATGTTCTGGTTGGGCGTGCGCGAAACGAACTTCAGCGGCCCGTTTCCGATGGGGGCCTTGGCGAACGCCTCCGGGTCGGCGAAGAACTTGTCCGGGAGCGGCGCGAAGGCGAGATAGCCGATCTTGGTGGCGAACACCGAAAACGGGCCTTTGAGGGTGACCTGGAATTCGTAGTCGTTCACGACCTTGAGCCCGGACATCTCCTTGACGGCCGGCTCTTTGGCGCTGATCTCGTCGTAGCCCTGGATCTGCTCGAAGAACGACGCGTTCTGCATGCCGTTCTTGCCGTTCGCGCTGTAGTTCCACGCGTCGACGAAGTTCTTCGCCTTGACTTCGGTCCCGTCGTGGAACTTCCAGCCCTTTTTGAGCTTGATGTCGAAGACCTTCGAATCGGTCGTGGTGATCGATTCGGCCATCAGGTTGTACGGCTCGGCCGTGTCGGATTTGTAGCCGACCAACGCCGAGAAGACCGGTTTGAGGGCTTTGGAACCGCCGAGTTCGTTGGTGTTGGCGGGGATCAGCGTGTTCTCCGGTTCGGTGCCGTAGACCGAGACCGCCGCGTTGGCGTCAGTGGCGCCGGATCCCTTGTCTTCGCTGGATCCACCACCTCCACAGGCCGTCAGCAGCATGGCCGCCGTGGCCATCACCGCCGTCGCTCCCCAGAACCCGCGTGAAGCCCGCATGTCCACTCCAACTCTCGTCGTCGGATCGTCCGGCGAGCGCTGGTCGCGCCCTGCCGTCCAGAAGGTGAGACGACGCTATGGGACACGTGAAGCCGATCACAGTGCGTTGGTGTTGCAAATGTGTGACGGTCTCCCCGACCACCCGGTCAGAGCACAACGTTGGTAGGAACCACGCTGCACCGAATGGCCTAACCCGGACAGGAGGTCACCGAGTCATCACCGAAAGAAATGGCGTCACATAAGAGAAATCGAATTTCTCAGGCCAGGGAGAGCGCGATCCCGTCCAGGATGTCGTGCTCGGAAATCACCAGCTCGCCGGGGCCACCGCGCGTGGCGAACTGTTCGGCCAGCATCTGCACGATCACCGACCCGCCGCCGATGACGTCGACCCGGCCGGGGTGGATCACCGGGTTCGCGGCGCGGGTCGCGTGGTCGGCCGTGAGGAGCGATCGCGCGACCCGGTCGATGTCGGCGTGGGAAAGCTTCGAGAGGTGGGTGCGCGCCGAGTCGTACTCCGACAGACCCTGTGCCACGGCGGTCAGGGTGGTGACCGTACCGGCGACGCCGATCCACGTCTTCGCGGTCGACACGTCCACGACGTCGAAGGCTTCGGAAAGCACCTTGGCGGCCAGCTGACGGGCTTCGGCGATCTCGTCGGCGGTGGGCGGGTCGGACTTCAGCGCACGCTCGGTGATCCGCACGCAGCCGATGTCGACCGACTTCGCGGCGATGACCTCGGCCTGGCGGCCGTCCCAGGTGCCCACGACGAGTTCGGTCGAGCCGCCGCCGACGTCGACCACCACGAACGGGCCGTCGTCGGGGTCCTGCTCGCCGACGGCGCCGGTGAAGGACAGCCGGGCCTCTTCGTCGCCGCTGATGACCTCGGCCTCGGTGCCGAGCACCTCACGCGTCATCGCGAAGAACTCGTCGCGGTTGCTCGCGTCGCGGGTCGCCGACGTCGCGACCATGCGGACCTTCTCGACGCCCTTGCGGCGCGCGGCGATCGTGTACTCGGCCAGCGCCTTGCGGGTGCGTTCGAGCGCCTCGGGGGCCAGCCTGCCGGTGGCGTCCACACCCTGGCCGAGGCGGACGATCCGCATCTCGCGGTGCAGGTCGCGCAGGTCGACCGTCCCGTCGTGGCGGGGGGTCAGCTCGGCGACGAGCAGACGGATGGAGTTGGTCCCACAGTCGATCGCGGCAACACGAGGCATGCCCTGAGCTTAGACAACGCCGATCAAGTGGGGTCGGCGGCTTTGCCGCTCGTCGACGGCACTGTCGTGGTCGTCGTGGTCGTCGTCGGCGAGCTGCATGTGGTCGGCGGCGGCGGTGTGGTCTGACTCGTGGACGTCGGGCTCGTGGTCGGGCTGGGCGTCGTCTCCGTCACCGTGGCCGTCGGGCATGGCGGCGGCTTCGGTGTCGTCGGCGGTTTCGAAGACGAAGAAGAACTATCCGACGGTGGCAGCGAAGTCGAAGGCGGCGGCGTCACCGAACCGGGCGGCGTCGGCGGCACCGGAGGCGGCGGCACCGAAGCGGGCGGCGGAGCGGCCGCGGCGTTCGGCGCGCCGATCGGCACCTTGCTGTCCGGCGTCGGCAGCACCCCGGTGCGGTAGGCCTCGGCCCAGATCAGCACCGTGTTCACGTAGGTGTCGGAGTTGTTGTAACGGAAGACGGCCGCACGTAACTGATCCGGTTTGGACAGATCGAGCCCGCCCGAGCACAGGTACCGGCCGGTGCCCAGCGCCGCGTCGAAGATGTTGTTCGGGTTGGACTCGCCGTCACCGTTGCCGTCGGAGGCGTAAGCGGCCCACGTGGACGGGATGAACTGCGTCGGGCCGACGGCGCGATCCCAGACGGTGTCACCGTCGTATTCGCCGCCGTCGGTGTCCGGGATGGCCGCGAACGGACCGGCACCGTTGAGCTGCGGGCCCAGAATCGGTTCGAGGGTGTTGCCCTTCGCGTCGACGAAACCACCGCGTGCGTGATTGGACTCGATCCGGCCGATACTCGCGATCAGGGCCCAGTCGATGTGACAACCAGGCTGTTCGGCGATGAGGATGTCGGCTGCCTTGCGGTACGCGGTGAGCGCGGTCACCGGGATGCCGAGCGGACCGTTGGGGAGTTCGTCCGCGGGGAGCGGAAGCGGGGTCGGCGCGTTCGGCAGGCTGCCGTCGACGCCGATCTGCTGGACGAGCGGGTTCTTCGGGTCATAGCCGCCGACGAGGGCGACGTCGTCGGAATGGATCGTGCTCGCCGTCGCGGCCCAGCTGCCGGCGCCGACGACCGCGGCACCGGCCGGGACGATGGCGAGGACACCTCCGGCCATCGCGGCGATCGTGCGGTGCCGGAGACACAGTCTCCGGACATGACCGGTCACCGCGCCTGGCACGTGCCTCACGCGCATACCTCAGAACCCTCCCGGCGGATCGCGACTCGGCGAATCCGTTCCTTGCCCACCCAGAAAATCCACACCTGGTGCCCAGCCTGCCGCATGCGGTGACCGGTTTCACCCCATCGGGGAGGACCAGTTGGACTTCATCGGGTGAATTAACCCACCTGGAGGAACTATCTGTACATCAGGGGTGGGTGTTACCCCTGGCAGTCGCCCGACGGCCACCCGTTCGCTTTGAGCAGCGCGAGGGTCTCGTCCCCGAACGGGTTCACGCCGGGACCGACGGCGAGCGTGTGCGCCAGATGGACGTGCAGGCACTTGACCCGGCCGGGCATCCCGCCCGCGCTGACCTCGTGGCCGAGTGAATCGATGGCGTCGCGTTCGGCGAGGTAGCTCTCGTGGGTCCGCTGGTAGGCGGCGGCCAGCTCGGGGTCTTCCGCGAGCCTGTCGGTCATTTCCTTCATCAGCCCGGACGCCTCGAGGGTGCCGACCATCGAGGTCAGCTTCGGGCAGGTCAAGTAGTAGAGCGTCGGGAAGGGAGTGCCGTCGTCGAGGCGGGGGCTGGTCTGCACGACCGACGGGTGGCCGCTCGGGCAGCGCGCGGCGACGGCCCGCAGCGCACGGGGTGCCCGGCCGAGCTGTTCCGCGATGATCTCGCGGTCGGCGTCGGTCACAGGCTCATAAGAAGACTTTTCCGTGCGGTTCACGCCCATAAGGTTAAACAGGGAGCTTCAGCCGCCCGCGACCTGATCCCACAGCTTCTCGTACCAGGAGCCCGCCGGCACCGGCTGCTGACCTTGCTCGCCCTGCTCGGGCGCCTTGTCCTCGGGCAGCTGCACGATGTACGGCGTCTCACCGGGTTTCACGAAACCGAACCGCTTGCGGGCCTCGGCCTCGATCTGCGCCGGGTCGCTCAGCTCGGCCTTGCGGGCCTCCAGCTGGGCGACGCTCCGCTGCAGTTCGGACTGCAACTGCTGCTGCTCGCTCACTTCGGACTTCTGGCTGAGGTACGTGCGCAGCGGGACGGCGATGGTGAACGCGAGCGCGCACACCACGATCGCCACCACCGCGGCCCGGCGGGTGGTGGACATGCCGAGCACCTTCGCGGCGCCTGACGCGCGTTTCGCCGCGAGGCTGCGGCGCAGCCGGGTTCGGGCGCGGACCTCCGTCGTCGTGGTCCGCCGGGCGCGCTCCGGTCGGCGGCCCCTGCTGGAGCCGCCGCCGTCCGCGCGCCCGCTACGACGGGTCCGCGCCCTCCCCCGGTCCGCCATGCCTTATTACCCCTCCGGGGTGAACCGCGGGAAGGCGAGGTCGCCGGCGTAACGCGCCGCGTCGGCGAGGGTTTCCTCGATCCGCAGCAGCTGGTTGTACTTGGCGATGCGCTCGCCGCGGGCTGGGGCGCCGGTCTTGATCTGGCCGACACCGGTGGCGACGGCGAGGTCGGCGATGAAAGTGTCCTCGGTCTCGCCGGACCGGTGGCTCATCATCGACTTGTAGCCGTAGGAGGTGGCCATCGAGATCGCGTCGAGGGTCTCCGACAGCGTGCCGATCTGGTTGACCTTCACCAGCAGCGCGTTGGCGGCGCGGCGGGTGATGCCCTCTTCGAGTCGGTCCGGGTTGGTGACGAACAGGTCGTCGCCGACGATCTGGACCTTCTCGCCGACCTCGGCGGTCAGCTGGACCCAGCCGTCCCAGTCGTCCTCGCTCAGCGGGTCCTCGATGGACACGAGCGGATAGTCGCGCAGCAGTTCGGCGTAGTAGGCCGACATCTGCTCAGCGCTCTTCTTCGCGCCTTCGAAGGTGTACGCGCCGTCGGAGAAGAACTCCGTCGCGGCGACGTCGAGCGCCAGCGCGACGTCGCGGCCCGGGGCGTAACCGGCCTTCTCGATCGCCTGAAGGATCAGGTCGAGCGCCTCGCGGTTGTTCTTGAGGCTGGGCGCGAAGCCGCCTTCGTCGCCGAGACCGGTAGCCAGGCCACGGCCCTTCAGCACCGACTTCAGCGAGTGGTAGACCTCGGTGCCCCAGCGCAGGGCCTCGCGGAACGACTCGGCGCCGATCGGCGCGATCATGAACTCCTGGATGTCCACATCGGTGTCGGCGTGCGCGCCACCGTTGAGGATGTTGAGCATCGGCACCGGCAGCACGTGCGCGTTCGGCCCGCCGAGGTAGCGGAACAGCTCCAACTCGGCCGATTCGGCGGCGGCCTTCGCGACGGCGAGCGAGACACCGAGGATGGCGTTCGCGCCGAGGCGTGACTTCGCCGGGGTGCCGTCGAGGTCGACCAGCTTCTGGTCGACGATGCGCTGGTCCACGGCGTCGGTGCCGACGAGGTCCGGGCCGATCTCGTCCAGGACGGCCGCGACCGCGCGCTCGACACCCTTGCCGTTGTACCGGCCGGTGTCGCCGTCACGCAGCTCGACGGCTTCGTGTTCGCCGGTGGAGGCACCCGAGGGGACCGCGGCCCGCGCCAGCGTGCCGTCGTCGAGAGCCACCTCCACTTCGACCGTCGGGTTGCCTCGCGAGTCCAGAATCTCGCGAGCGCCTACCTGCTCGATGAGCGCCACGCCATGCTCCTCATGTGGGTCGTGCCTGCGGTGACGGGCCCCAGCCTAGCCGTCGGCGCCGTTCACCCGTTGGAGGCACGCGCCACAGGGAGCCGTGATGCGGACCTAGTCGGCCGCTGGTTCGTCCGCCCGGATCTCCCGCCAGCCCGACGGAAGCTCGACGGTGTCGGAGAACTGCTGCCAGAACGTCCAGCTGTTGCCGCCGATGTCGGAGACGGTGAACACGCGGGCGCCGTAGGGCTGATCCTGCGGGGCGTCGAGGTCGGCGTCCTCGCCCAACGCGGCGCGGACGCGCTCGTACTGGGCGTCGGCGTCGGGGACGTAGACGATGTTCAGCTGCCCGACCGGGCCGTCGACGCCCTTGGCCTCCCAGTACTCGGGACCGACCCCGGCCAGCTGGATCTTCGCCGGACCGGCGCACAGCGTGGCCTGGAACACTTCACCGGAGGCGTCGGCGAAGCGCACCTCCTCGGTGAACCCGAACACTCTGACCAGCCACTCGACCGCTTCGGTCGCGTCGGTGTAGTAGAGGTACGGCGCGAGTCCGATGTAGCCGGGCTCGGTCTCGGGCCTATCCGCTTCGGCACTGCTCATGGCGAGACAGTCCACCATGACCGTTTCAGCGCCTCGTGAACGACCCTGCCCCGGCGTATCGTGGAGCGGACCATGATGGATGCCGAACCCGCCCCAGAAACCGGTCCGGACTCGTCCGGCGAATCCCGGTTCCGCGCCTTCCGACAGGCGGAGGCGCTGGTCGAAAGCCGCAGGCCGCTCGACGCCCTCAAGGCCCTCGCACCGCTGCTGGAGGACGAAACCGACAAACCGAGTGTGCAGCTACTGGCCGGTCGCGCGTACTTCCACTCCGCACAGTTGCGGCGGGCCGAGCGCGCCTTCACCCGGGTGCTGGAACTGGACCCCACCGATCATTACGCGCGGTTCGTGCTCGGGCGGACCCTCCAGCGCCTCGGCCGGTTGACCGAGGCGCTCGCACAGATGCGGATCGCGTCGGCGATGCACCCGATCCCGGAGTATCTGGAAGCGATCAGCGAGGTCAGCGCGCGGATCGCGCTGCGGGACTGACCCCGCCACCGTCGCCGCGGGAGCAAGGGACCTTTGCTCCTCACGTGGACTTCGCCCGCAGGTGGGCGCGCTCGCCCTGTTTGCCGAACAGCACCAGCAGTTCCACCGGCCCCGGCCCCGCGCTGCCGAACCAGTGCGGCACGCGCGTGTCGAATTCGGCGGCCTCACCCGGCCCCATCGTGAAGTCACGGTCGCCGAGCACCGCCCGCAACCGGCCGCTGAGGACGTACATCCACTCGTAGCCCTCGTGCGTCCGTTGCACCGGTTCGATGTCCTCGACCGGGATCAGCAGTTTGAACGCCTGTGGCTGCCCTGGCTGCGCGCTCAGCGACCAGGCGGTGAACCGGCCGAATTTCTGCGGTTTCATCCGGACCCGCGGGTCGGTGGGCTCGGGTTCACCGACCAGCTCGTCGAGCGGGACCTGATGCGCTTCCGACAACGTCAGCAACAGTTCCAGGGTGGCCTTCCGCGAGCCCGATTCGAGCCGGGAGAGCGTGCTGGCGGAGATCCCCGTCGCCTCCGAGAGCGCGGAGAGGGTGGTGCCGCGTTCCTTGC
This sequence comes from Amycolatopsis sp. NPDC034160, assembly GCF_055575355.1. NCBI lineage: Bacteria > Bacillati > Actinomycetota > Actinomycetes > Pseudonocardiales > Pseudonocardiaceae > Amycolatopsis > Amycolatopsis sp. NPDC034160. The sequence continues at coordinate 163,116 of NZ_JBVISU010000007.1, forward strand.
GAAGCTGCTTGAGCTTCGGGCCGACTTCGGCGAGCCGCCGTTCGATGTCCTGCATGATCCCAGTTTGCCAAATCGGCAAAGAACTTTGCCAGACTTCCGCGGGATCCGGATGCTCGGGACCATGAACAACGAATTCGACGTAGTGATCATCGGTGGTGGCGTCGCGGGTCTCAGTGCGGCCTTGGTCTTGGGCCGGGCGCGACGCAAGGTCGTCGTGATCGACGCCGGAACCCCGCGCAACACCCCCGCCGCGCACGCGCACGGTTTCCTGACCAGGGACGGCATTCCACCCAAAGAACTGCTGGCGATAGGCCGCGACGAAGTCCGCGGCTACGGCGTCGAGATCGTCGAGGACGTCGTCCACCGGCTGAGGCACGACAAGGCGGTGGAACTGGCGAGCGGGCGGGTCATCAGCGGACGCCGGATCGTGGTGACGACCGGACTGGCGGACGAACTGCCGGACGTCCCCGGCGTCGCGGAGCGCTTCGGCGCCGACGTGCTGCACTGCCCGTACTGCCACGGTTGGGAAGTGCGCGATCAGCGCTTCGGCGTGTTGGCCACCTCCGAGAAGTCGGTCCACCAGGCGCTGATCGTCTGGCAGTGGAGCAAGGACCTGACGTTCTTCACGCACACACAGCAGATCTCGCCCGTCGACCGGGCGAAACTGACCGGACTGGGTATCCGGATCGTCGACGGGAAGGTGTCCGAACTCGCCGTCGAAAACGACCGGTTGACCGGGGTTCGGCTCGTCGACGGCGAACTCGTCGAACGCGATGTCGTGTTCGTCGGCCCGAAGTTCGTCCCGCACGACAAGCTTCTCGCTCAAATCGGCTGCGAGCGCACCCAGGATGGTTTCGTCGCGGTGGACGCGCAGGGCCGCACGAACGTGGACGGCGTTTGGGCGGCGGGAAACGTCGTCGATCCGATGGCACAGCTGGTCGTCGCGGCCGGGGAGGCCTACAAGCTGGCGTCGGCGCTGAACTTCGATCTGGTGCTTGAAGATCAGGGCGCGACGCTGGCGTCCGCGTAGGCGTCGGCCGCGCTGAAGACCTCCTGGACGTAGGGAACGGCCGGGTTGAAGACCCGCATCGCCTTCCACCAGCCCGCCGGAGTCGCGACGTCGTCGCCGTCGGCGCACAGGTAGCGAGCGGTGGCGAAGGCGGCGTCGTCGAGGTTCTTCGTATCCGGCCGTTTCCCGTCGCCGGTGGCGCGCATGGAGTGCTTGGCCCAGACGTCGGGCGCGAGCGTGATCGGGCCCGGCCTGCCCTGCGCCGCCTCGACGTGGGAGATCCCGGCGAGGGTCGCCCACGAGAGATGACAACCCGGCTTCTGGCGCCGGAGCCACATCTCGGCCCGGCCGTAAGCGGACAGATCGGCGACGGGGAGCCGGGTCTTCGAGGCCACTCGTTTCGCCCAGGTTTCGAGTTCGACGGCGTCGGAAACGGTGGGCCGGTCGGGCGGCGCGGCGAGCCCGGCTCGCGGCGTCGCCACTCCCGGTTGCGGCTCCTGGCCGGGAACCGCGAGCGCGGGCTGGGACTGCGGCGGTGGGGGCGACTCCTCCCCGCCCGGCCGATTCATCCCGACGGTCATGATCAGCACCACGCCGGTGAGCACGAGCCCACCGGCGAAAGCGAGCCGGGGGACGTACGGCGGCAGAGGACGCGAAGTGTGCTCGGGGGTGTCGACGCTCGACTGGGTGGTTTCGGCCACCTTGTCAGGTTACTTCGCCGCACTGCCGAGCGATGCCCCGTTCGGGCTACGAACGCTCTTGACTTCCAGTTAAGTGGAGGTCGCACACTGGATTCCATGTTCAGTGAAGCGGAACTCGACTACCTCGCCACCCAGGGACTGGGGCGGCTCGCGACGGCGCAGCCGAACGGGACCCTGCAGGTCAGCCCGGTCGGCTACGTCTACAACCCCGAAACCCGAACGATCGACATCACCGGCTACGAACTGGCGAAGAGCAAGAAGTTCCGGAACGTGGCCGCCAACGGGCAAGCCGCTTTCGTGGTGGACGACATGCCTTCGCAGGACCCGCCGCGGGTCCGTTGCCTCGAAATCCGCGGCCGCGCCGAAGCGCTGACCGGCGCCCGCACCCCGGACGGCCATCTCGACGGCGCGGTGATCCGGATCCACCCCTCGCGGATCATCAGCCTCGGTGTCGACGACCCGGACCACGACCCGCTCGATCTCGTTCCGCACAACCGGAACGTATGAGACCTCGAGCGGGCGAGGCCGGGTCATAGGCCGCAAAGGCCGGCCTAGGCGTGGGTGAGTGCTCGACTGGAGGCTTCGAGGATGTCGCCCAAAGCGGCGCGGGCTTGGGTGAGGTCGGCTATGCGGGAATCCAGCTCGGCGTACTGGGTTCTCAAGTGGTCTAGAACGCAGGCCTGGAGTTCGGTGCTGTCACCGACGAAACAGGGCATGAGCTCGTGGATGACCTTGGTGGGAAGTCCGGCGGCGAGCAGGGTGCGGATACGGGCGACGGTGGCGGGGGCCGCGGAGTCGTACTGGCGGTGGCCGCCTTCGCTGCGGTGGGAGGTGAGCAGCCCCTGGGCCTCGTAATAGCGGAGAAGACGTACGGCCACGCCTGTTTCGCGGGACAGCTCCCCGATCTTCATATGACCCACCTCACAGGACAGCGACTTGAAGCTGACATTGATGTCAGCTTCTAACGTTGATCGCATGACGACTATTTCGACCGCGCCGGCGCCAGTTTCCCTCTACGGATTCCTGACCCCCAAGCCCGGACACGCCGACGAATTCAGAAAACTCCTGATGGACCTCGTCGAGCCGTCTCGGGGGCACGAAGGCAGCCTCCAGTACCACCTCCACGAACAGGAAGACGGCCGGTTCTTCCTTTATGAGGTTTGGCGTTCGCAGGAGGACCTCGACCGGCACAACGCGACCCCCCTGTTGCGCGCCTTCATGGACCAATTGCCTGAGCACATCGACGGAGCTCCTGAGGTCTACTTCGGCGTGATGAGGAGTCCCTATCCGGCCACCGTGGTCGGTCAGCGACGGCCACCGAAGACCGCGTAGGTCCCGAGTCCGGCGACGGCGAGCACCACGGCCGTCCACGTGGCCGCGGCCACGTCGGCGGGTTGCAGGAGCCAGGTCGCCACCAGTGTCCCGGTGTCCGTCCCCGGCGGGGTGAAGAACGCGAGCGCGAACGCGAACAGCGGCAACGTCCACCCGTAGGCCCCGCCGAACAGCACCGCGGCGATCCCGGCGAGGCCGAGCAACCCGCCCGCGTTCCGCGCGATGATTTCCACCGGGACCCGCTCCGTCTCCCACAGCCGCGGCAGCAGCGCGGCGCCGAAGGCGAGGCCGCCGATCAGCAGGAGATGCAGTCCTCGACGCGGACGCCAGCGGATCGCGGCGGTCCGGTCGAGGTCGGCGTCCTGGCCGCTCAGACCGGTGGCGGGCACCGCGACCGCCACCGTGAGCGCCAGCGAAACCGGGATCAGGGACCAGGAATCCCTTGCCAGTGACCACAGCACCGCCATGCTCACCACCAGCGCCGCGAGGGACGCGGGCACGGCGCGCGAGCGGGCGTACAGCACCGCCCACCTCATCGGGGGCCGCCGAGGAGGATGTCGAGCTGGTTTCCCCGGCAGGTCAGGCCCGCCTGCCGCTGCGCGATGACCCGTGTGCGCTGCACGTCGGGCGGCAAGGCCCGGAAGGCCTCCCAGTCCCGGAGGACCTCGCTCTTCTTCTCCTCGCTCAGCCAGGAACCCTCGAGCATCTTCCACTCACCGAGAAACCAGCTCGACGTGATCGACCGCGCGGTGAGTTCGTCGAAAAAGGACCTGTCGGCGCCTTGGATGGTGTAGCAGGTCGGCGCCCCGGCGCCGGCGACCAGTAGCCGCGTCAGGTCGCCCGACCTCATGGCCGACCGGACGGGCCAATCGAGCAGGTCGACGTAGAGGGTGTCGGCGGCACGCGGCGGCACCTCCTCGGAGTCCACTCGCCGATCCAATACCGTGACCTTGACCGGAGCGTCCGGCAGTGCTCCCAAGAGCCGCAACGCTTCCTTGCCGGCTCCGGCGACACGGTCGAGTTCGGGCTCGAGCAGGCGGGGAACACAGACCGGGCCGTCGCAGACCATCGCCGTCGCGCGGGGGTCGACGACCTTGGCCTCGGCCATGGTCGCGGGCAGGACGGGAGTCGCGATCGCGACCGCCACCAGCGCGGGGACGACGGAGATTGCCTTCGACCGCATGGAGCGGGCCGCCAGTAGGAGGAATCCGGTCGCGGCCAGTCCGGCGAACCAGACCCCCTGCCCGAGATCCACCCGGCTCGCGGTGGTGATGAACGGATCGTTGGTGACGTCCATCGCGGGGGAAAGCAACAAGACCCGGGGCGAAACAGGGCCCATCATCACGCTGCCCGTCGATCCGGCGATCTGGAACACGATCACGATCACGAAAGCGGCGACGGCGACCGCGGGGGCGGTCAGCGGATGCGGCAGCAACCGGCCGATCCCCAGCCCGATCCAGGCGCCCGCGAGCATCGCCAGCACTCCGACCACGACGATCGGCAGCCAACCGAAGGTGAAGAACGCGCCGCTGAAGATCACTTGTACGGCACCCACGGCGAAGACCAGCAGATAACCGAGGATCAGCAGGCCACCCACCGCACCGGCGAGTTTCGCCGCCCGGTGCCAGCCGGGCCGCGGCATCGTGGTGAGGAGTTCGGTCATCCCGGACCGGCTGTCACGCATACCTTGGATCACACCGGCGCCGATCGCGATGGGCCACAGGAAAACCAGCAGGAACCGGCTCCACTCCGCCGCGGGCACCCAGTTTTCATCCCAGGCGAGCGGCGCCTTCGACCACGGCCCGCTGAACGAATACAGGAACCCGAACGCGACGACGAGGATCGCGAGGGTGGCCCAAGGGGCGATGGAGCGGCGGAGTTCGGTCCGCAGCACACGCGCGTTCACCAGTTCCCCTTCCCCGGCTCGTGACCCAGCAGCGCCGAATAGCCGCGCTCGATCGGGCTGTCGCCGACGTGCTCCTCGCTCCCGGCCGCGGCCAGTTCGTCCGGCGTCCCTTGGAAAACGAGCTTCCCGTCTTCGAACAGGACGACGTCGGTACAGGCTGTCGCGACGTCCTCGACCAGATGCGTCGAGACGACGACGCAGGCGTCGCGCCCCAGTTCCTGCATGAGATCCCGGAACCGCACGCGCTGCGCCGGGTCGAGCCCGGCGGTCGGCTCGTCCAGCAGGAGGATGTCCGGATCGTTCACGATCGCCTGCGCGATCCCGACCCGCCGCACCATCCCGCCCGACAGCGTCTTCAGCTTGTCGTCCGCGCGATCGGCGAGGCCGACCCGTTCGATCGACCGCTGCACCGCTCCCGGGATGTCCTTTTTGGACATTTCCTTGAGCCAAGCGATGTACTCGACGAACTCGCGGACGGTGAAGCGCTTGTAGAAACCGAAATTCTGCGGCAGGTAGCCGATCCGGCGGCGCAGGCGGCGCTGATCGGTGAGTCCCCCGACAGAATCACCGAGCAGCGCCAGCCCTCCCTCCGCCGGCCGGAGCACCGTCGCCAGCGCCCGGATCAGCGTGGTCTTCCCGGCCCCGTTCGGGCCGAGCAGACCGTGCACCCCCGTACCCAGCTCCAGGTCGAGCCCGTTCACGGCGAACTTGCGCTTGCCGACCCGGACCTTCAGACCCTCCGCCTTGATCTGCCACGCGTAGGTCGTCGGCGCGACCTCCGCGGCCCCGACAGCACGCATCATGTTCTCCCCTTCGTTCATCGTTCGGTTCCGCTGAGCAGGCCGAAGGCGCCCCGTCGGAGCACCACCACGGCCGCGGTCAGCGCGAAGATCGCGCCCCATACAGGAAGCACTTGAGGTTCGAGTGCGGTGGCATGTCCTTGCGACGCCACTGCGGGCGCCAAGATGACCGCCACCCAGAGCCCGGCCAGGACATAGGCCGCCCGCACCACCCCGATCAGTCCGCCAAGTGCGAGCGTCCCGGTGGTGAAGGCGAGGCTCGGCAGGAGGCCGAGCCCGAATCCACCGCCGCCGAGCCAGCCCGCGAGGGCTTGTATCGGCAAGACGACGGCGAGGACCGCCGTCGTCCGGCGCAGCAGCAGGTAGAGCCCGGCCCTTGGCGTGGAAGTGACGAGTTCGTAGGCGGGATCGAGGCCCCTGGACCACGACACCGCGACCCCGAGGACAGGCAGCATCGGCGAGAAGAGTTGAACGAACGAGAAGTCCTCGTTTTTGGTGAATCCGATCCCGTCCAGTGCGAAGCCGATTCCCGGGATCAGCAGGATCATCAGCAGCCACGGCAGCATCACCGGCGTCACCCAGGTGTACAGCCGTACGGCCCACCGGCTTCTCGCCGGACCTGGTCCCGCTTCGGCGAGTTTCGGCCCCAGTCCGGCCCAGACGTCGTCCACCAGTGTCGACACCGCGGGCATGCTGAGCACGGCGAGCCGTCCCCGGCATTCCGCACACGACTCCAGATGGGCCTCGACCGCCCAGATCTCGTCGCTCGCCACGCCGTCGTCGCCTCGGACGTAGCCGGTGAGAAGCTGTTGGGACATGTGTTCCTTGTTCACGACAGCGCCTCCCGCATCGCGATCCGAGCCCGCCTGGCGCGGGTTTTGACGGTTCCTTCCGGCAGGCCGAGCAGGACCGCGGTCTCGCGGACGGTCAGCCCGTCGAGCACCATGGCCTGCAGGACCAGACGTAATTCGGGAGCGAGCCGGCGCAACGCGTCGCCGACGTGGTCGCCGACAGACCCGGCCAGTGCCTCGTCCTCGGCGGCGGGTGCGACAGCGGTTTCCGCGACCGGAAGCGGCTGCGCGTCCCGCGCCCGACGTCGGAAGGCGTCGACGAGCCGCCGCGCGGCGATCGTCCACAACCAGCCGACGGCGCTCCCGCCGACGGCCGAACCGGCGAACGCCCCAGCAGCGCGCCAAACCGCGAGGTAGGTCTCCTGCATCACCTCGGCGACGATCTGCTCGTCGGCGCAGCGACGGCGCAGGCGCACGGCCAGCCACGGCGACGTACGGCGGTAGAGCTCCTCGAACGCCGCACGGTCGCCTTTGGCTGTGCGGCGGACGAGCCGCTCTTCGTCCGGTTCCGTTCCCTTCACATCCGGCAAGACGCCGGGACCGCGGAAACGGTTCTCACTCGATTGTGTGCTGCATCACAGTTGGGCTAGCTAGGCCAGAACTTGCGCCAGCCGTCGGCTTCGAGCGTCATCGGTTCGAGACCGGCGTCGCGGGCGGCCTGTTCCGCATCGCGGATGTCGCGCGCGAACCGTTTCGCGACGGCGCGAAGCTCACCTTCGGGATCGACGCCCGCTCGGCGAGCGGTCGCGGCCAACCGGAACAACTGGGCCGCCGCTTCGGAACCTTCGGGAAACAGGTCGAGCGGGATCCCGGCACGCCCACTGCGTTGTCCGAGCTTCCCGGCCAGCGCCACGGCGGGCTGGCCGAGCGCGACGCCATCCACAATGGACTGCCTGCTCTTCTCGGCCTGTTTCAGTTCTTCCCATTTGAGGTTCTGGTGATCGACGCTCTCGACCCGTGGGGCGTCGGTGAATACGTGGGGGTGACGTCCGACGAGTTTCGCGACCAGGTCGGCCGCGACCTCGTCGATCCCGAACGGATTTCCCGTGTCCTCGGAAGCGACCCGCGCGTGGAACAGCACCTGCAGCAGGACGTCGCCGAGTTCCTCGCGCAGAGCGGCCCGATCGCCTTCTTCGATGGCGTCGAGCAGCTCGTAGGTCTCCTCCACCAGGTACTGGCGCAGTGATTCGTGCGTCTGGACGGCGTCCCACGGGCAGCCACCCGGCGAGCGAAGGCGGTCCATCACCTCGGCGGCCTCGACGAGCGGCGGAACAGGCGCTTCGAGCACCCGTGCGCCCGACCTGATCAACGCCGCGGCCTTCGGTTCCCTTCGCGAACCCGCTATCAGCACGAGGTCGCGCACCGGTGCGTCACCGAGCGGGGGCACGCCGAAAACGGCGGGATCGACGTCGGATGCCGCGTACACGGCATCGCTGCTTCGCAGGATCGGGAGTGCCGCGGCGGGCAGAGTCGCCCCGCGGGCGACCACGACTACGGCAGCGCTCACCGCTGTTGCGGAGTGGCACCGTGCACAGGCAGCACGATGCCCTTCTTCGAAGCTTCGTTGGCCGCGAGGTTCATCTCCACAACATCCCACACGCCGTAACGCGGATTCACCTTGAGGTCGACCTGGTCGAGGTACGGCTGGAGGAGCCGGACACCGACCTTGGCCAGCTGCTGAGCACTCGGCTGGGCGGCCTGATCCGACGCGACGGGTTTGTCGGCGGTCCGCTCACGCATCACGACGACGACCCACAGCGGCTGCTGCGGCGATGGCTGGAACGCGGCGACGGTGTTGGGCTGGATACCGAACAGGACGGTGGCCGCGGTCGCGGGCGACTGCATCGCCGGCAGCTTCTGACCGGCGCCGGCCTGCGTGTCGCTCGTCTGCTGGTCCTGCGCGATCAGCTCGGCGGCGGCGTTCGGCGAGGCGGCGAATCGCCGCGCCTTCTCGATCGCCTGCTCACGCAGCTTGTCCGCGTCGCCGCCGGTGGCGTCGGTCGACGAGACCGAGCTGAAATCGAACGTGACGGAAAGCTTGTCCAGGTACTTCAGCCCGAGCTGGCTCTGCAGCGCGGCGTCGATCAGGGCTTCGCGATGGTCCCGCACGCGGGCGACGAGCTGCTCGACGCTGGTTTCGGGCGCGTCCTGCTGCTTGACCTCCATCGGCTTCGCCAGCGGGTCCTTCTGCAACGCGGCCACGACGAGGGACTCGTCGACCCGGATCCCCTCACGCTGTGCGGCGCGCTCGGTGAGCTTGTGCAGGATCTCCTGCCGCACGATCTCCCGGCCGACCAGATCGAGCTTGTGCTCCTTGGCGAGCTGCTGCCCGTACGGATGTTCACGGACGGCCTTGTCGATCATCTGCTGTACGCGATCCACCGAGACGGACGCGCCGTCGATGATCACCGCCGCGCCGACCTGCCCCGGTCCGGCATTGCAGCCGGCGAGGAGGAGAGAACCGGCAAGAACCCCGACCAGCGCGCGACGGCGCCCCATGATCCGCATCACAGCGCATACCCTCTCATACCGGCCTCGGTGAGAGAACCAGGTTGTAGCTCGGGATTTCGGTCGGTCACGCGACGGGCGCCGGTGACTTCATCAGATTCGTCAGCAGTTTCGCGCACCAGTCCAGTAGCTCCTCGTCCCGCAACGCCGGCGCGCCGATGCGGCCACCGGCCGCGCCCTCGGTCGGCTTCGGTACGGAAACCGTGTTCGTCACGGCCTTGAAGAGAGCCTTCGGGTACAAGCGCTTCAGCCGTACCAACTGCGAATCCGCCAGCGGCAGCGGCGCGAACCGGATCGACGTGCCCTGTACGGCGACCTCGGTGACGCCCGCCGCCCGGCAGTGGTGCCGGAACGCGGCGACGGCGAGCAGCCTTCGCACCGCGGCGGGCGGCTGGCCGTAGCGGTCGATCAGTTCTTCGCGCACCGCGTCGAGCCCCGCCTGGTCGGGCGCGGCCGCGATCTTGCGGTACGCCTCCAGCCGCAGCCGCTCCCCCGGGACGTAGTCGTGCGGGATATGCGCGTCCACCGGGAGGTCGACCCGGACGTCGGCGAGTTCTTCCTCCTCCGGCGTGTCCGCGCCCGCGTGCCGCCGGAACGCGTCGACCGCTTCGCCGACGAGCCGCACATACAGATCGAAACCGACGCCCGCGATATGCCCGGACTGCTCCGCGCCGAGGATGTTGCCCGCGCCGCGGATTTCGAGGTCCTTCATCGCGACGGCCATTCCCGCGCCGAGTTCGGTGTTCTGCGCGATGGTCGCCAGCCGGTCGTGCGCCGTCTCGGTGAGCGGTGCCTCCGGCGGGTACAGGAAGTACGCGTACCCGCGCTCGCGTCCTCGCCCGACCCGGCCGCGCAACTGGTGCAGCTGCGCGAGGCCCAGCAGGTCACCGCGTTCCACCAGCAGCGTGTTGGCGTTCGAGATGTCCAGCCCGGTCTCGACGATCGTGGTGCAGACGAGCACGTCGTACTCGTTCTCCCAGAACCCCTCGATGATCTTCTCGAGTTTGTCCTCGTTCATCTGCCCGTGGGCGGTGACGACACGCGCCTCGGGCACCAGCTCGCGAAGGCGCTTCGCGGCCTTCTCGATCGAAGAAACCCTGTTGTGGACGTAGAAGACCTGGCCGTCGCGCAGCAGCTCACGCCGGATCGCCGCACCGACCTGTTTGTCGTCGTACGCGCCGACGTAGGTCAGGATCGGGTGCCTGTCCTCGGGCGGGGTCAGGATCGTGGACATCTCGCGGATCCCGGCGAGCGACATCTCCAGCGTCCGCGGGATCGGGGTCGCCGACATCGTCAGGACGTCGACGTGTGTCCGCAGCGCCTTGATGTGCTCCTTGTGCTCGACACCGAACCGCTGCTCTTCGTCGACGATCACCAGGCCGAGGTCCTTGTACCGGATTCCGGTCTGCAGCAGGCGATGCGTGCCGATCACGATGTCGACGTCGCCGGAAGCCAGCTGCTCCAGGATCGCGTCCGACTCGATCTTGTTGGTGAACCGCGAAAGGCCCCTGATCTTCACCGGGAACGAGCTCATCCGTTCGGCGAAGGTGTTGAGATGCTGCTGCGCGAGCAGCGTCGTGGGCACCAGCACCGCGACCTGCTTGCCGTCCTGCACCGCCTTGAACGCCGCGCGCACCGCGATCTCGGTCTTGCCGTAGCCGACGTCGCCGCAGATGACCCGGTCCATCGGGACGCCGCGTTCCATATCCGCCTTGACCTCGTCGATCGCGGCGAGCTGATCGTTGGTCTCGGTGAACGGGAAGGCGTCCTCGAGTTCGTTCTGCCACGGGGTGTCCGGCCCGAACGCGTGCCCGGGCGCGGCCTGCCGCGCGGCGTAGAGCTGCACCAGTTCGGCGGCGATCTCCTTGACCGCCTTCTTCGCCCTGGCCTTGGTGTTCTTCCAGTCGGAGCCGCCGAGCTTGTTCAGCGTCGGCAGCTCACCGCCGACGTAGCGGGACACCTCGTCGAGCTGGTCGGTCGGCACGAACAGCCGGTCGCCGGGATGGCCGCGTTTGGAAGAGGCGTACTCCAGCAACAGGTATTCGCGGGTGGCGCCGGCGACGGTGCGCTGCACCATCTCGACGAACCGCCCGATGCCGTGCTGGTCGTGCACGACGTAGTCGCCGGCCTTGAGGGCGAGCGGGTCGACGGCGTTGCGGCGCCGCGACGGCATCTTGGTGCTGAAGTCCTTTGTGGACGTTCCAGCGCCGGAGCCCCGCCCGGTCAGATCCGACTCGGACAACACGACCAGCGCGCGCTCCGGCGACACGAAACCGTCCGACAGACCGCCACAGGTCACCGTCACGACACCGGCCGTCGGCGGGCCGGTGAGCCCTTCCGCCAGCGTCGCGGGCACGTCACCGGCGGACAGCTGCTCGACCGCGCGTGCCGCGGTGCCGTGCCCGGCGACGACGAGCACGGCCGCCCCGCCCGCGGCTGTATGCGCGCGCAGGTCGGTCGTCGCGCGCTCGACCTCGCCGCGGTAGTTCGGCGCGGCCTCGATCGAGACGCGGTAGACGTCGGGATCGTCGCTGGCCAGCTGCGTCAGCGTCCACCAGGGCCGCTTCGTCTCCTGAGCGCGCTTCGCGACCTCCGCGAGGCCCCGATACGCGGAGGCGCCGAGGTCGATCGGCGCCTGACCGCCCGCGGCGGCCGTGGTCCAGGACGCTTCGAGGAACTCCTGCCCGGTGCGGACCAGGTCGGCCGCGCGGGCCCGGATCTTCTCCGGATCGGCCAGCAGCACGTGCGTGCCCGTGGGCATCGCGTCGGTGAGCAGCTCCAGATCGTCTTCGCACAGCACGGGGATGAGCGCTTCCATCCCCTCGACGGGGATCCCGCCGGACAGCTTGGTGAGCATCTCGGTGAGCTGGGCGTCCGCTTCGTAGGTCGTCGCCAGCTCCGCCGCCTTCGCGCGTACCGGCTCGGTGAGCAGCAGCTCACGGCACGGCGGCGCGCTGACGTGCCGGATCTCCCCCGGCAGCGACCGCTGGTCGGAGACCGCGAACGCGCGGATCTCACTGACCTCGTCGCCCCAGAACTCGACCCGCACCGGATGCTGCGCCGTCGGCCCGAACAGGTCGAGGATGCCGCCGCGCACGGCGAACTCGCCGCGCTTCTCGACCATGTCCACCCGCGTGTAGGCCAGCTCGACCAGCCGGTCCAGCAGGCCTTCGAAACTCTGCTCCTCGCCGACGACCAGGTCGATCGGCGCGAGTGAACCCAGCCCGGGCGCCATCGGCTGGATCAGGCTGCGCACGGTCGCGACGACGACACGCAGGTCGTCGTCTCCCGTCTTGAGCCGGTGCAGCACCTCCAGCCGTCGTCCGACGGTGTCCGCCCGCGGGGACAGCCGCTCGTGCGGCAGCGTCTCCCAGGACGGGAAGTCGGCGACGGCGCCCTCGCCGAGGAACGACGTCAGCGAAGCGGTCAGTTCGTCGGCCTCGCGGCCGGTGGCCGTCACCGCGAGCACGGGGCGGCCGGCGCCCTCGTCCGCGGCGAGGGCGGCCACGACCAGCTGCCGGGTCGCGATCGCGCCCTGGAGTTCGAGCAAGGGGGCGCCGGCCCGCTCGACGACCCCGCGCAGGGCCGGATCGGGAAGGATGGAATGAAGGAGTCCGGACAATGGAGCGTTTGTCACCGTCCCAGCCTACGTGGGGGCACCGACAGTCCGCCGCGCGATTACCTGGCCAGTGTCTCGGCCACCTTCGGAAGCTGCTCGTCGAATTCGGCCGGTTACCTGCGTCGCGACGCGGATCAACACGTGTTCGGCACCCGCTCCGGCGTATTCGCGAAGCCTCGCGGCGACCTGGGCCCGCGAACCCCGCGCCGACCCCGAGACCCAGACCGAATTTCATGCCGGAAGCATCTCCACGGCGGGGAATCGTCTTAATTCCTTCGAGGGAATGGCGGCGGCACGCGCGACTCGGCCAGGATGACGGCCATGGTTTCCGGATTCGGTCCCGCGCTCCGGGGCTGGCGCGAGCGGCGGCGGTGGTCCCAGCTGGAACTGGCGCTCCGGGCAGGCACCACCCAGCGGCACGTGAGTTTCCTGGAAGGCGGCCGGTCGATCCCCGGCCGCGGCCTGGTGCTGCGCGTCGCCGAATCGCTCGAACTCCCGCTCCGGGAACGTAACGGTCTGCTGCTCGCGGCGGGGTTCGCGCCCGGTTTCCCCGAGACTTCCCTGGACGATCCCGGACTGCGGCCGGTCCTCGACGGCATGCGGCGGCTGCTCGACGGGCATCGGCCGTACCCGGCCATCGTGGTCGACCGCTACGGCGTCCTCGTCGCCCGCAACGACGCGCTCGACCTGCTCTTCGAGGACGTGGCGCCGGAACTGCTGGAAGAACCGGTCAACACCCTGCGGCTCGCGCTGCATCCGAAGGGGATGGCGCCGCGGGTGCGCAACCTCGCGTACTGGGCCCGGCACATCCTGGAGCGGTTGACGCGGGAGATCGCGCACGCCCCCGACGAGCGGCTCACGGACCTGCTGGCCGAACTCGAAGGCTACGTTCCGGAGCCCGGACCGCCAGGGCCGGATCACCTCGGGTCCGCCGTCCCGATGCGCCTGTCCACTTCGGCCGGTGAACTGCGGCTGATCACGGCCATCACGACGTTCGCGACCACCGCCGACGTCACGGTGTCGGAGCTGAAACTGGAGACGTTCCTGCCCGCCGATGCCGCAACCGCCGAGATCCTGACCCGCTGACCGGCGGTGCCGCGCGCCCGCAGGTGGCATGCTGAGGTCATGCGCTCTACGGCTGTCGTCGCGTTCACGTCCCTGTCCTTGCTGGTCACGGCCTGTTCGGGGGCGTCGAGTGAGACGGTGCAGAGCGCGCCGCCGGTCACCTCGAAACCCGCCGTGTCGAAACTGAAGGTCGAGCAGGTGACGGCGGGCCTCGAACACGGCTGGGACGTCGGCTTCCTGCCGGACGGGAAGATCCTCGTCACCCAGCGCCCCGGGAAGCTGGCCCTGGTCGACGGAGGTACGAAACGCGACGTCACCGCCGACTTCTCCGACGTCCACGTGCGCGGCGAAGGCGGCCTGATGGGGATGGTGATCAGCAAGGATTTCGCGACGTCGCGTGAGTTCATCACCTGCCAGACCCACAAGGAGGGCGACAACGCCGTCGACATCCGGCTGGTCACCTGGCGGCTTTCCGAGGACGGCGCGAACGCCACGAAGGTCAAGGATCTGCTGACCGGTCTGCCGGTGAATCCCAGCGGCAGGCATTCGGGCTGCCGTCCCACGTTCGGCGCGGACGGAGCGCTGCTGGTCGGCACCGGCGACACCGCCCGCCCACAGCATCCGCAAGACCGTACGAGCCTCGGCGGCAAGGTGCTGCGCGTCGACGCGAAGACCGGGAACCCGTTGCCCGACAACCCGTTCATCACCTCGGCGAACCCGAACGAACAGCGGGTCTTCACCTACGGGCACCGCAATGTCCAGGGCGTGACGGTCCGGCCCGGCTCCGGCCAGCTGTTCACCGCCGAGCACGGGCCGACCATCGACGACGAGGTCAACCTGGAACGGGCGGGCGCGAACTACGGCTGGGATCCGTCGAAGGGCGGCACCCAGACCAGCTACGACGAAAGCGTGCCGATGACCGACACACAACGGTTTCCGGACGCCGTCCGGCCTTTGTGGACAACCGGGGAGATCACCGAGGCGATCTGTGGCGCCGAATTCCTCACCGGATCGCAGTGGGGCGCACTCGAAGGCTCCCTCGCCGTCACCGCGCTCAAGGGCCAGAAGCTGCTGCTGTTCCGCCTCGACGACACCGGCAAGGTCACCGAAGTGACGCTGCCGCCGGAGTTCGACGACAAGTTCGGCAGGCTGCGCGCCGTCCGCGCCGCGCCGGACGGCTCCCTCTACGTGACGACCTCGGAAGGTGAGGACGACAAACTGCTGCGCGTCACGCCGGCCTAGCGGCCGAGGTAAGCACCGCCGTTGACGTGGACGACCTGGCCGGTGACGTGCCGCGCGGCCGGGCTCGCCAGGAACGTCACCACTTCGGCGACGTCGGCGGGCTCACCGGCGCGTTTGGTCAGCGTGTTGCCGATCAGCATCGCACGGCGTTCGTCGGAGAGCTTGCCGTGGAAGAACTCGGTGTCCCCGACCAGACCGGGTGCGACGACGTTCGCGGTGATCCCGCGCGGTCCGAATTCCCTCGCCACATCGACGTTCCAGGCTTCCAGCGCGGCCTTGGCGGCACCGTAGGAACCGGCTCCGGTGTGGGCGGCGATGGAACCGATGGTGACGATCCGCGCGCCGTCGGCGAGCCTGTCCCGCAGGGCGCGGGTGACCAGGACGGCGCTGAACACGTTCGCGGCCAGATTGGCCTGCCAGTTCGCGGCGAACGCTTTCAGGTCCTCGACGGGGCCGGTCTGGAAATCGATGTTGCCACCGGCGTTGTTGACGAGGACGTCGACCCGTTCCGGCAGCGCCGCCAGCGCCCGCTCCACCGCGTCCGGATCGGCCGCGTCGAACGGCACCGGGTTCGCGCCGAGCAACGTGGCGGCTTCGGTGAGGACCTGTTCGCGTCGGCCGGTGATCGTGACGCGTTCGCCCTGCGCGGCGAACGCCGCCGCGACCGCGTACCCGATTCCCGTTCCACCGCCGGTGACCACGACTTCCCTGTGCTTCCCCATAACTTCAGCATAGGGACACTAGGCTCTCGCGCATGACGAAGATCGACCCGGCGACGACCGCGCTCGTCCTGATCGACCTCCAGACGCGGATCGTCGCACTCGAAACCGTGCCGATCGAAGGCACCGAAGTCGTGTCGAACGCCGTCCTGCTGCGTGACGCCTTCAGCTCGGCAGGCGCACCGATCGTCCATGTGCGGGCGCATCGGCCGGACGTCGACGAACAACCGCCCGGCAGTGAACTGGTCACCGAACTGACGCCCCGCGAGGGCGAACAACTGATCACGAAGCACACGATCGGCGCGTTCTACCGCACCGGACTCGACGAACTCCTGCGTGGGCTCGGCGTGAAGACACTGGTGCTCGGCGGGATCGCCACGGAGTACGGCGTCGAATCGACTTTGCGCGCCGCGATCGACCACGGCTACGAGACCATCGCCGTTTCGGACGCGATGACGGGTATCGCCGCGGTCTCCCACGAATCGGCGATCACGAAGGTGTTCCCGCGGCTGGGCGAAGTGCTCACGACCGCCGAGACCGCCGCGGCGCTGGGCTGAGCCGTGATCGACAAGATCGCTTGGCTGCACCTGCGGGACGGCCGGATCCTGAGCACGCGCTCACGCGGCAAGTCCGTGTTCTACCTGCCCGGCGGCAAACGCGAACCCGGCGAAAGCGACGCCGAGACGCTGATCCGGGAGATCCGCGAGGAACTGACCGTCGAGATCGTCCCGGCGAGCGTCGAGCCCGCCGGGGTCTTCGAGGCGCAGGCCGACGGGCATACGGCGGGCGTCGTGGTCCGGATGACGTGCTACACCGCCGATTTCGCCGGAACGCTCACGGCCAGCAGCGAGATCGACGAGGTCGCGTGGCTCGGCTACGCCGACAGGGACCGGGTCTCCGCGGTGGACAAGATCATCTTCGACCACCTGCGGGAGAGCGGCCTCCTGCGCTGACGATCCCTACTTCAGTTCATCGAGGCACAGCACCCGTTCGCGAGGGATCAGCCCGCCGGACTGCCTTTCAATGGCGAGCACCTTGAAATGCGCTCCCGCGCAGCCCACCTTCTCGAGCTTCTGCGACGCGAAGACATCCGCGGGGAGGCAGTCGCCGACGGCAGGCAACCGCGGGCCCGGATTCTTGAGATTTTCCAGGCAAAGCAGCGTGCCGTCGGAAGCCGTCTTCTTGCCCTGGAAGTAGTACAGGTCGGCGGTGGGATAATCGTCGCATTCGAATCCACCGGAGAGCCTCAACCCGGTGCCCGGAGAACGTTACTGCCGCGCCACGCAGCTCTCAGTACAGCCGCAGCTTGGGCTTGTGCTCCAAATTGGACAGACCGTTCCAGGCGAGGTTCACCAGATGCGCGGCGACCTCGTCCCGCTTCGGTTTCCGCGCGTCGAGCCACCATTGCCCGGTCAGCGCGACCATCCCGACGAGCGCCTGCGCGTACAGCGCGGCCAGCTTCTCGTCGTAGCCCCGCGCGGCGAACTGCTGCGCGAGGATGTGCTCGACCTGGCTGGCGATGTCGTTCAGCACCGTGGAGAACGTGCCCGTCGAACTCGCGACCGGTGAATCCCGCACCAGGATGCGGAAACCGTCGTGCGAATCCTCGACGTAGGAGAGCAATGCGATCGCCGCCTGCTCCAGCATCACCCTCGGGTGCCCGCCGTGGAGAGTGGAGACCATCCGGTCGAGCAGCGCCTGCGTTTCGCGGTCGACGACGACGGCGTAGATGCCTTCCTTGCCACCGAAATGTTCGTAAACCACCGGTTTGGAGACGTTCGCGCGATGCGCGATCTCCTCGATGGAAGTGCCTTCGAAACCCTTCTCCGCGAAAAGGGCTCTGGCGACGTTGAGCAGTTGCTGCCTGCGCTCGGTCCCCGTCATGCGCACCCGGGCCACCGGGGCGACTGGACGTGCCCCGGTGACCACTTCACGTTTGCTTCGCCGTCTCCCCGCCATTCGAGAAGACTAACGCGACCTCGCTATTTGCTTTCGGCGGCGATGCGCGCGAGGCGCTGCGGGGTCGGCCAGCGCACGTCATGGGCCCAGCCGAACTTCTCGAAGAGCCAAATGAGCCGCGCGGAAATGTCGATCTGACCGCGCTGCACGCCGTGCCGGGCCGAGGTCGGGTCCGCGTGGTGCAGGTTGTGCCACGACTCGCCGAAGGAAAAGATCGCCAGCGGCCAGAAGTTGGCCGACTTGTCACGGGCGGCGAACGGGCGCTCGCCGATCATGTGGCAGACCGAGTTGACCGACCAGGTCACGTGGTGCAGCACGCAGACCCGGACGAGCCCGGCCCAGAAGAACGCGGTCACCCCGCCCCAGAACGACCAGGTGATCAAACCACCGAGGATCCCGGGCAGCACGAGGGTGAGCAGGCTCCACAGCCAGAACAGGTCGTCGACCTTCTTGATGGCCGGATCCTTCACCAGGTCCGGCGCAAAACGCTCGGCGTTGGTCTGGTCGCGGTCGAACAGCCAGCCCATGTGCGCGTGCCAGAAACCCTTGGCGATGGCGACCGGGGTCGTCCCGAACAGCCACGGCGAGTGCGGGTCGCCGTCACGGTCGGAAAAGGCGTGGTGGCGCCGGTGGTCGGCGACCCAGGTGATCACGGGGCCCTGTACGGCCATGCTGCCGGCGATCGCCATCGCGACGCGCAGCCACGGCTTGGCCTTGAACGAGCCGTGCGTGAAGTACCGGTGGTACGAGACGGTGATACCGAGTCCGCTGATCGCGTAGAAGACCACGAACAGGCCGACGTCGACCCACGTCAATCCCCAGCCCCAGGCGAACGGGACAGCCGCGAGCAACGCGGCGAGCGGGAAGATGACCCCGAGGTAGACCGAGAGCTGCACGCCGCTCGATCGGTGTCCTTCCAGAACCGGCTTGGGGCCCTTCGCGGGCGTCTGGGAACGGTCGAGGGTAGCCGTCATGCAGTCACTTCTTTTCTCCGTGCAACCCTTGGGGGGCGACCCTAAGGGTGTCCTTACCTACGATGCCGTAAGTTACGGTACAGGAGGTTTCGCCCGCTGGGGAGAGGCCGCGGCCGTGAGGTAACCCCCGGGCGCGCGCGGGCGTCTCCGGCATGGCTATCCTGACCAGGATCGATCCGCCGTAGTGTAATCGGCAGCACTTCAGATTTTGGTTCTGACAGTTCAGGTTCGAATCCTGGCGGCGGAGCAGACGAACAGATGACCAGCGGCGTTTTCAACGGTGGGGGTGTGTGCGGCTGACCGAGGACGCGATCGACCCGACGACCAGCAGCAGGCGGCCGGCGCTTGCCGAGATGTCCGACGCCTGGCTGTACGGTCGCGCGCGCGAACTCGGTGCGGCCATCCAGCGCGTCGCCTTCGCCGAGCAGCTGGACATCGTGACCAGCCTCGACGAACTCCTCGACGAGACGCAGCGCCGCGGCGAACCACTGCTGGTCGCGCAGCTGCTGCGCTACTCCGCGGTGGCCAGGCTGGTCACCCGCGGCCTCGCGGCCGAAGCCGAACCCCGGCTCGACGAGATGCTCGCGCACACCAGGCGGCACGGTCTCGCGTTGATGCGGGCCGACGCGCACGCCCTGCGCGGACGTCGGCTGGTGATCGCCAAACAGGAGGACGCCGCCCTCACCGAGATCGCCAGGGCGCTGGCCATCCTCGACGACTCCGCGGTCCCGGACCGTCAGGTCGGCAGGCGCAACTGGGACCGGATGCTGTCCTCGACCCTGGTCGACTGCTGGCTCGTGCTGAACCAGCTGGGCGTCTACGAGGCGGCCGAGGAGGCCATCGCCCGCGCCGCGCAGGCGATCCGCGACAGCGCGAGCCCGCACGAGATCGCGCTCCAGCTGATCAACCGGGTCAAGATGCTGCTGGGCTGGGGCCTGCGGCTCGAACGCATCGAGCGGTACGACGAGGGAGCGGACAAGTTCCGCACCGCGGCCTCGATGGCGCAAGCCGCCGAGGGCCCGTTCACCGAGTCGCTGTTCCCACGCAAATCCGGGGTGCCCGCGATCGACCAGGTCGGCGTCCTCGCCGCGGCCGCCGCGCTCGCGTCGCCCGATTCGTCGCATATCGAACGGTTGAACTCCCTGCTGCATCCGGAGCTGATGTTCCCGCACGAACGCGAGATCATCGCCATCGCGCTGGCCCGTTGCCTGGACAACACCGGCCGCCGCGAGGAAGCGCTGCAAGTCCTCAAGGAGGTCCGTGAGGACAACGAGGACGGCTCGCTGCCTTCGATGCGGCTGAATCTCGCTCGCGAGCTGGCCAGGCTCGACACCACCCCCGACTACGCGTCCGGGGCGAGCCAGTCGCTCATCGACTACGCGACCATCCTGGAATCGGAGATGTGGTCGCTGCGGGAATCGCAGATCGCCACGCTCAACGCACGCCGCGAACACGAACGCCTGTCCGCCGAGCACGGCGCGATCACCCAGCAGGCTTTGCAAGACCCGCTCACCGGGCTGCCGAACCGGCGCGCGCTCGACGAAAAGCTGCGTTCGCTGGCGTCGTCCGCGGACGCCCAGCCGCTCGCGGTCGCGCTGGTCGACCTCGACGGTTTCAAGGACGTCAACGACAAGCAGTCGCACGCCGAGGGCGACAACGTGCTCCGTGTCATCGCGAGCACGCTGCGCGACGCCCTGCGCGGCGACGACGTCGTCGCCCGATACGGCGGCGACGAGTTCATAGTGCTTCTACCTGGGGCTCCGGCGTCGGCGGCGAAGCAGGCGCTCGGTCGCTCTGTGAATGCCGTCGCATCTCTGCCGCACCACCTTTCGCACGGGGTCACCCTCTCCGTCGGCCTCGTCTCGCTCCGCCCGCAGGAGCGGGCCGAACAGGTCCTCGCGCGTGCCGACGCGGCCATGTACCAGGCGAAACGCGGCGGCGGGAACCAGGTTTCGTCGGTGAACTCGATGGCCGTCGATCCGGTGACCGGATGGCCCGGCGAGGATGCTCCGACCGACCCCGCGTGGGGCTCCGAGCAGCCCACGTAGGATCAATGCCCGACAACCACCGTTGGTGAAATGTTGGGAGCGCCGTGACCGGCCCGCTGAGCACGTTGATCCTCGCCGCGGGTGAGGGCACCCGCATGCGTTCGTCCACCCCGAAGGTGCTGCACCCCATCGCCGGCCGTCCGCTGGTCGAGCACGCGGTGCGGGCCGCCGCGGGGCTGAACCCGGAACACCTGGTCGTGGTCATCGGCCACGGTCGCGACTCGGTCGGCGCGAAGCTGGCGAAGGTCGGCGAGGCGCTCGGCCGCGAGGTCGTCACCGCCGTCCAGGAAGAGCAGAAGGGCACCGGGCACGCCGTCTCGTGCGCGCTCTCGGCGCTGCCGGGCGGACTGACCGGCACCGTCGTCGTCAGCTACGGCGACGTCCCGCTGCTCGACACCGAAACGCTCGGTTCCCTGGTCGCCGAGCACACCTCGACGGGTAACGCGGTCACCGTACTGACCGCGGTCGTCGCGGACCCGACCGGTTACGGCCGGATCGTCCGTGCCGCGAACGGCGTCGTCACCTCGATCGTCGAGCAGAAGGACGCCACCCCCGAACAGCACGAAATCGCCGAAATCAACTCCGGCGTCTACGCCTTCGACGCTTCGGTACTGGTCGACGGGCTCTCGAAGCTTTCGACCGACAACGCGCAAGGCGAGCTCTACCTCACCGACGTCCTCGGCATCGCCCGCGGCGACGGCAAGGGTGTCGGCGCGCTGGTCATCGACGACCCGTGGGTGACCGAAGGCGTCAACGACCGCGTGCAGCTCTCGGTACTCGGCGCCGAACTGAACCGCCGGATCGTCCGCGGCTGGCAGCGGGCCGGCGTCACCGTCGTCGACCCGTCCAGCACCTGGATCGACGCGGGAGTGACCCTCTCGCGCGACGTCGTCATCGAGCCCGGCGTGCAACTGAAGGGTTCGACGTCGGTCGGCGAAGGCGCGCAGCTCGGCCCGGACAGCACCCTGGAAAACGTCTCCGTCGGCGCGGGCGCGTCAGTGGTGCGGACGCACGGTTCCGATTCGGAACTGGGCGACGGCGTGAAGGTCGGCCCGTTCACCTACCTGCGGCCCGGCACGAAGCTGGGGACCAAGGGCAAGCTCGGCGCGTTCGTCGAGACGAAGAACGCGGACATCGGGGCCGGGACGAAGGTTCCGCACCTGACCTACGTCGGCGACGCGACCATCGGCGAAAACAGCAACATCGGTTGTTCCAGCGTCTTCGTCAACTACGACGGCGTGAACAAGCACCACACCACGATCGGCTCCCATGTGCGGCTCGGCGCGGACAACACGTTCGTCGCCCCGGTGACCATCGGCGATGGCGCTTACAGTGGGGCGGGCACCGTGATCAGGCAGGACGTGCCCCCGGGCGCGCTCGCCGTGTCGACCGGGCCGCAGCGCAACATCGAAGACTGGGTGTCCCGGCGCAGGCCGGGCACACCCGCGGCGGAAGCAGCTTCCGCCGCGAAGCAGGACACCACCGCCGTGTCCGATTCAAATAAGGGAAACGACGGGGAGTCGCCAGCATGAGTTCGAAGTCCGGCACACCGAAGAAGAACCTGATGCTCTTTTCCGGGCGCGCACACCCGGAGCTCGCGCAGGAGGTGGCCAAACACCTCAACGTGTCGGTCGTTCCGCAGACCGCGCACAACTTCGCCAACGGGGAGATCTTCGTCCGGTTCAACGAATCGGTGCGCGGGACCGACGCGTTCGTGATCCAGAGCCACCCGGCGCCCATCAACGAATGGGTGATGGAGCAGCTGATCATGGTGGACGCCCTCAAGCGGGCGAGCGCCAAGCGGATCACCGTGATCATGCCGTTCTACCCGTACGCGCGGCAGGACAAGAAGCACAAGGGCCGCGAGCCGATCTCCGCGCGCCTGATCGCGGACCTGTTCAAGACCGCGGGCGCCGACCGGATCATGACGGTCGATCTGCACACCGCGCAGATCCAGGGCTTCTTCGACGGCCCGGTCGACCACCTGCTCGCGCAGAACGTGCTGGCCGCGCACATCAACAAGACCTACCACGGTGAGAACATCACCGTCGTCTCGCCGGACTCGGGCCGCGTGCGGCTCGCCGAGAAGTGGGCGGCGCAGCTGGGCGACCGGCCGATCGCGTTCATCCACAAGACCCGCGACCCGGACAAGCCGAACCAGGCCGTCGCCAACCGCGTCGTCGGCAAGGTCCGCGGTCAGCTGTGCGTGCTGATCGACGACATGATCGACACCGGTGGCACGATCGTGAAGGCCACCGAGGCCCTGCTCGACGAAGGCGCGGCCGACGTCGTCATCGCCTCGACCCACGGCATCCTGTCCGACCCCGCCACCGAGCGGCTGTCGAACTGCAAGGCGCGCGAGGTGATCGTCACCAACACGCTGCCGATCCCGGAGGAGAAGCGGTTCCCGGGCCTGACCGTGCTGTCCATCGCTCCGCTGCTGGCGCAGGCGATCCAGCAGGTCTTCGAGGACGGGTCGGTCACGTCCCTCTTCGACGGCAACGCCTGATCCCCTCGAAGCAAGGGACCTTTGCTATCGCTCTCTCCCGGAGAGTGACAGCAAAGGTCCCTTGCTTCGTTTTCGGCTCCTCGCGAAAAGGGCGCGCCCAGCCACCCCGCGTGACTAGGTTGCCGTTCATGGGGAAATTCAAGTTCGGCGTGAACCTGTGGGGCGCCGAGAACCGCGAAGACTGGGTCAAGAAGTGCCACCGCGTCGAGGCCCTCGGCTACGACGTCATCTCCGTGCCCGACCATCTCGGCCCAGGGCGGAACGCGCCTTTCCCGGCTTTGACCATGGCCGCCGCGGTGACCCAGCGGCCGCGCGTAGGCACTCTTGTCTCCAACGTCCCCTTCTACAACTTCGCGCTCTTCGCCCGCGAAGTCGCGACGACGGTGAAGATGACCGGCGACCGGCTGGACCTCGGCCTCGGCTCCGGCCACATGAAATCGGAATTCGACGATGCCGGCCTGCCGTGGAGCCCCGCCAAGGAACGCATCGAATACCTCACGAAGAGCCTTGACCACCTGCGCGAACACTTCGCCGCCGAAAGGGTCACGCCTCCGCCGCTGCTCCTCGCGGGCAACAGCGACGGCGTGCTCTCCCTCGCCGCCCGCGAAGCCGACATAGCCGGTTTCGCGGGTCTGCGCCAAGCACCGGGAAAGCCGCCGGGCACCTTCCGTCTGGACGACGCCGAGCGCATGGACGAACGCGTCGCCTTCTTCCGCTCACACGCGAACGGCCGGGACCCCGAACTGAACATGCTCGTCCAGCGCGTCGTCGTCACGGACGACCGGCGCGCTGCCGCCGAGGCCTGGCAGGAAGAAGACGAAGACGGCCTCGACGTGGACAGGCTGCTCGAAACGCCACAATTGCTGTTCGGGACCGTCGACGAGATCGTCCGGCTACTCCAGGAGCGTCGTGAACGGTACGGCTTCTCCTACATCACGGTGTTCGAACCGATGCTGGAAACGTTCGCGCCGGTCGTGAAGGAATTGTCCGGTCAGTAGGCGACGCAGAAACGCTGACGGCGGTGCTGCGGCTTTTCGATCTCGTCGACGAACGCGCTCGCGTAGTCGGCGCCGCTGATCTTCGATCCACCGTTCTCGTCGGTCAGGAGCACGTCGCTCCCGAGCCGGAAGTCGCCGGTCCGCTCGCCCTCGGCCCACGCGCCGAACTCGGCGGCCGGGCTGAGGTAGAACCAGTCGATGTCCTCGGGAAGCGCCCGGAACGCTTCCAGCACCTTCGCGTGCGACCCCGCTTCGCCCTTGTACTCGTCCGGGAACTCGGGGGTGTCGATCAGCCGTGGCCCGCCCTCGGCCACGTGCAGGCTCCCGGCACCGCCGACCACGCCGATCCGGGCGCCGTTGTCCTTCGCGGCCTGAGCGATCGAGGGCACCGCGTCCAGCAGGCCGCTCTGCCCGTGAACCGCGATGACCAGGACGTCGGCACCCTTGGCGACCTCGGCCAGGAACGCCTCGTCGTACAGCGACCCCGCCCGGGCGCCCTCACCTTCGGCGGTCCTCGACACCGCCAGGACCTCGTGCCCGCGGCCGCGCGCTTCAGCGGTGATCTTCCCGCCCGCGTACCCGGTTCCTCCGAACACAACCAGCTTCGCCATCACGTTCTCCCTTATCTCGGTGGTGACACCGATGCTAAGAACGCAAGATCGGCTACTTCAACGTATGCAACGCACCCCGAGGTGAGTGTGCAGGTCAGCCGCCCAGCGCGGTGAACTCGGTCTTGAGCTTCTCGCGTACGCCGTTGACGTCGACCGGGGCACGGACCTCGCCGCGAGCCGACGGCTTGGCCTGCACTTGATAGCTGGCGTTCCGATTCGGCAGCCTGAACTTGACCTCGCAGCTCATGGGCGTCGTGGTGTCCGGCGCCGCGTTCGCCTCCGTCGTGCAGGTCTGGGCACCAAGCGATTGAGCGGTGAATTCGACGGACAGCATCAGATGCACGGGTGTCCCGCCCACGTCACCGATGACGGTGTTGGCGACGTCGATGGTCGCCCGGCAGGTCCCGACGAAGTCCGTGCAGTCCAGTTTGTCGTTGACCACGCTGACGCTGACCTGGGTGAGCGCGTCGAACGGCTGTCCGATCCCGCCGATCGCGCCGTCCAGATCCGTCTGGAGTTTCTTGAGCGTGTCCCCGGCGAGCGGCTCGACCCGCATCTCGGCGCCGAGCGTCTTGCCGCCCGCCGCGTCGATGAGGGAGGGCGCGAAACTGATCACGCGATGCGGCGCCGCCGTGGTCACCCTCAGCATCCCGATCCCGCTCCCGACGTCGTAGACCTCGGTCCCGTCGGGCAACTTCGAACGAACCGGATCGGTCAGCCGGTTCATCGCGGACACCGCTGTCCGGAGCGTCGACGCGGCCTTGCGCGGGCTGAGCACCTCGACGGCGTTCACCGGCAGGTCGGTGCTGTCGGTGCGGACCCAGCTGGTGCCGTACTGGTCGCTGTTGCCGAGCCCGTGCGCCTTCCAGTACTCCGGCGTCGCCGAGAGGTACAGCTGCTTGTCGGCCGAGAGCACCTGGATGGCCTGGCCTTCGACCGGCAGCGCGCCAAGTGCGCTTCCGTTGCGGGTGATCCGGAACAGCAATTCGGCCGGATTACCCGAGGCATCCTTGATTGTCGACTTGTAGACAACAGCTGGTGCCTGCTCGAGCACCTTCAACGCGCTCTCGACAGCACCGCGCTGCTCCGCGCGCCGGTCCACCCGCTGCTGTTCGGCGGGCGAGATCCCCGCCGTACCGTCGATCGCGACATCGCAACCGGCCACGAGGCAGCACAAAACGGTGATAGCGCCGATCCTCAACCGTCGTGCCGGCATTCCGCCCCCTGTGTCTCGCGTGCGAAGAGATCACACCTTAGAAAAGGGGTCGCGCACCACCACATCCGCGGGTCCCGGAAGCAGCTGTCACCGACTTGTCACCTGAACGAGCCACCCGGCGGGACCCCGGTGCGACCGGTTGGTCTACACTTTCCCGGTCTCGGCGAGGCGGGTTCCGTGAGCACCTGGTGCCCGACGTGATCGACGCGGCGGCTTGAGTGGCCACACGCGGTCGAGCACGCCTGTGGAATTCGCCGCCGAACACCAGAACCGCCCCGAACCATCCCCACCTCAGCATGATTTCGCTGAACATGTTGGTGAATTGAAGGAGTGCTACACCGTGTCCGAGGTACGCCTGTCCGTCGAGCCCCGCACCGAATTCGGCAAGGGTGCCGCGCGCCGCACGCGTCGCGCCGGCAAGATCCCCGCGGTGCTGTACGGGCACGGCTCGGAGCCCCGTCACTACGCCCTGCCCGCCATCGAGTTCGCCCGCGTCGTGCGTGAGAACGGCAGCAACGCCGTCATCACCCTCGACCTCGAGGGCAAGAGCGAGCTGGCGCTGACGAAGACCATCGTCGTCCACCCGCTGAAGAACTACATCGAGCACGTCGACCTGCTGGTCGTCATCCGCGGCGAGAAGGTCACCGTCGACATCCCGGTCGTCGTCACCGGCACCCCCGGCCCCGGCACCCTGGTCACCACCGACCTCGACGCCATCCAGATCGAGGTCGAGGCGCTGCACATCCCCGAGCAGGTCGAGGTCTCGGTCGAGGGCGTCGTCGCCGGCACCCAGATCAACGCTTCGGACGTCACCCTGCCGAAGGGCGCGACCCTGGTCACCGACCCCGACGCGCTGGTCGTCGCGGTGAACGAGTCGCCGTCCGAGGCCGCGCTCGAGGGCGAAGAGGCCGAGGCGGAGGAGCCCCCCGCCGAGGCCGCCGAATAAAGTCACTCGTGTGACCGAAGCAGTACTTCCCGGGGCCGGCGAGCAGATCCTGCTCGCCGGCCTCGGCAATCCCGGGCCCCAGTACGCAGGCAACCGGCACAACGTCGGCTTCATGGTGCTCGACGAGCTCGCCGCCCGCGTCGGCGGCAAGTTCAAGGCCCACAAGAGCGGCGCTGAAGTCCTCGAAGGCAGGCTCGCCGGGCAGCGAGTGGTCCTGGCCAAGCCGCGCTCGTACATGAACCTCTCAGGCGGCCCTGTGGTGGGCGTGGCCCGGTTCTACAAGATCCCCCCGGCCGGTGTCGTGGTCGTCCACGACGAGCTCGACGTCGATTTCGGCGCGCTCAAGATGAAGCTGGGCGGCGGCGACAACGGCCACAACGGTCTCCGCTCGATCACCAAATCTCTCGGCACGAAGGACTACTACCGCGTCCGTTTCGGTGTCGGACGCCCGCCTGGACGACAGGATCCGGCGGATTTCGTGCTGAAAGACTTCTCGACGGTCGAACGCAAGGAGCTCGCTTTCGAGATCGATCGTTGCGCCGACGCCGTTGAAGCGCTTATCAGCACCGGACTCGCTGCGGCCCAGAACACCTTCCACGCTGGGTGAACCCGCTCACATGGCGCTGTGTTACCTCGCATCACTCGAAGGCGTTCACCACGCCCCTGATCGAGTCGTGGAATAGGGCGAACTCTTCCGGGGAACTCTCAAACCCGTTAGGACGGAATGCGGAGATCGCATTCCCCACGAAACCGGAGAGAGTTTCATGTCGTTTACGGCCGAAGACATCACCGGCGCCACTTTCCCGAACGCCCCGATCGGGCGGCGCGGATACGCCAAACACGAAGTCGACGCGTTCCTGGAGCGGATCGCGGACACGATCTCGGACCGGGACGACCTGACGGCGGCCGAAGTCCACCACGTCATGTTCTCGCGCCCGCTGATCGGGAAGCGCGGCTACGACGAACGCGAAGTCGACGAGTTCCTCGACAAGGTCGAAGGGCAACTCGCTCACCGGACCGGCCAGCAGGTACTCGGAGTGCCCGGCGCACGTAAAGAAGACCAGACGACCACCGAACGCGCCGTTCCGGACCGCGGTCCCGTCGAGTTCCTCCAGGAGCGCTAGTGCCCGTCACCGCGTTCGAGGCGAGAACCCGGCAGTTCGACCGCGCGCCCATCGGCGCCCGGGGATACCACGAACCCGCGGTCGACGCCTTCCTCGAACGCGTCGCGGCGACCCTCGACGGCGACGACGACCTCTCGGTTTCGGACGTCCACAACGTGGCGTTCGCCAAAGCGCCGCTCTCGAAACGAGGCTACGACCCGGCGGCCGTCGACGCGTTCCTCCGGGATGTGGAAGGCACGCTGGCCGGACTCTCCCAGTCCGCCGACTACTACATAGCGCCGGCTTTGGAACACACCCACATCCGCAAGCCGCTCTGGCGACGCCGCTGACCCACGGGAGGTGCGACGACGGAGCCGGGCCGGTGATGTCCACCAGCCCGACCCCTTCGTGTCAGGTGGTGGCCGCGTTCTTGGCGATCTTGTCCGCGAACTGGGTGGCCGTCGCGGCTCGTTTCACCTTGCCCGACGGCGTCTTGGGCAGACTTCCGGCCGGAAGCACGACGACCGCGAACGGCCGCATGTCGACCGCATCGCGCACTTTGGCCGCGACCTCCTTCGCCAGCGCCTTCTCGGTGTCGGGGTCCCCAGCGAGCTTCGACTCGACGACGATGGCGAACCGCTCCCGACGGCTGCCGGCGTCGATCCGCACGGCCACCGCGTTCCCCGCTCGAACCCCCTCGACCGACATGGCCGCGCGTTCGATATCGGTCGGATACAGATTCCTGCCGCCCATGATGATGACGTCCTTGTGGCGACCACAGATCACGATCATGCCGTCCACCAGGTAACCGAGGTCGCCGGTGAGCAGCCAGCCGTTCTCGTCCTGTGTCGCGAGCGGACCGTCCATCGTCAGGTACCCCGGCGTGACGGCCTCACCGCGCAGGCGGATCTCCCCGACCTGGCGCTCACCGAGAACAGTGCCCTTGTCGTCGACGATCTCAGCCTCGAGCCCATCGAGCGGTGGCCCGAGGATCGCGAACGAGCGGACGGCGTCGGTCCCGCGCCGCGGGTCGCCCTCGGGCACCGGAACCGCGCGGTTGTCCGTTTCGAGCGCATCGGCTTCGACGATGTCGAGGGTCAGCCCTGTGAACAACGGCGCGAACGAAACCGCGAGAGTCGCCTCCGCCATGCCGTACGCGGGGAAAACGCATTCGGCGGGCATCTTGAACCGTGCCCCGGCGTCCACGAACGTCTGCACAGCCGTCTCATCGATCGGCTCGGCACCGTTCAGCGCGATCCGAAGCTTCGAGAGGTCATAGGCGTCGTCATCGTCGACACGCGCCATCCGCTTTCCCACGATCGCGTACGCGAAGTTCGGCGCGGCCGTGGTCGTCCCGTTGTACTTGCTGATCAGCTGAGGCCAGATCAACGGCCCCGACAGGAACTCGAGCGGCGTGATCTTGACCAGTTCGACGCCGAAGGTCATCGGAACGGTCAGGAACCCGACCATCCCCATGTCGTGGAAGGTGGGGAGCCAGGAAACCATCACATCGACGTCGAAATCGAACTCGGCGCGGTCGACCATCGCCTTGACGTTCGAGTAGAGGTTTCCGTAGGTGATCTGAACGGCTTTCGGGTCCGCCGTCGACCCACTGGTCAGCTGCAGGAGCGCGGTGTCGGATTCGGCCGTCGGAACGGGCTCGGCCAGCGGTTCGGCCTCAAGCAGCTCGGTGATCACCTGGAAGGCGATGCCATGCTCGGTGAGCACCGGCGCCAGCTGATCGAACGGCTCACCGAGCAGAACCAGACCGGATCCGATCATCCGCAGCACGCGAACGGTGTCCTCGGCCCATTCGGCCAGGTCAGTGCGCTGGGTGGGCTGGTGCAGCATCGTCACGCTGCCACCGGCGAGCCATACGGCCTGCACCGTCGGCGCGATCAACGATGGCGCCGCCGCCAGGACCGCGACCGCCTTGCCCGGCTCCAGCCCGCCGGCGACCAGGCCACCGGCCACCCGCTTGGCCTGCTCGTGAATTTCGGCCCAGGTACGCCGAACCGGCTCCTTGGGCTCACCCGTGACCATTCCCCGCTGCTGACCCCGCCCCGCCGCGGTGGCGACGAGCGTGTCCACGAACCGACTCATGCGCGTCACATTACTGTCCGCCCTGGAACGCCCGCTCGCCGTCGAGTGAACTCACTCGGCCGCTTCGGAGGTCTCGAGCCACTGGGCCTCGACCTCCTCCTTTTCCGTTTCGACGGCTTTCAGTTCGGTGTTGAGCTCGATGAGCTTCGTCGGATCGGTCGCCGCGGCGAGCAGTGCCGCGTGCAGCTTCCCTTCCTTGGCGTGCAACTGATCGAGCTTGCGCTCGAGGCGGGACAGCTCCTTCTGCGCCGCTCGCTGTTCCGCGGCACTCTTCTTGGGCTCGGACGCCTGCCCGCTGCCCGACTTCCTGTCGGCACTGGCCTTCGCCAGGCTCTTGACCCGCCGTTCGAGGTACTCCTCGATACCGCCCGGCAGATGGGTCACGTGCCCGTCGCCGAACAAGGCGACGATGGTGTCGCAGACACGTTCCACCAGGTACCGGTCGTGTGAAACGACGACGAGGCTGCCCGGCCACGAGTCGAGCAGGTCTTCCAGCTGCTGCAAAGTGTCGATATCCAGGTCGTTCGTCGGTTCGTCGAGCAGCAGCACGTTGGGTTCGGCCATCAGGAGCCGGCACAGCTGCAGCCGACGGCGTTCACCACCGGAAAGGTCTTCGACCGGGGTCCACTGCCTCGCCGCGGGGAAACCCAGCTTTTCGGCCAGCTGCGAAGCGGAAAGCTCCTGCTTGCCGAACACGACGCGTCCGGAGATCTCTTCGATCGCCTGCAGGACACGCAGGTCGCCCGGCAGGTCGTCGAGTTCCTGCCGAAGGTGCGCGAGGCTGACCGTCTTTCCCTCGATGCGGCGCCCCGTCTCGGGCTCCTTGTCGCCGCCGAGCAGCTTGAGCAACGTCGTCTTGCCCGACCCGTTGACGCCGACCAACCCGATCCGGTCGCCGGGCCCGATCCGCCACGTGACGTGGTCGAGCAGCGTGCGGTCGCCGGCGGTCAGGGTGGCGTCCTCGATTTCCAGGACGGTCTTCCCCAGCCGTCGCCGCGCGAACGTCTGCAGTTCGACCGAGTCACGCGGCTCCGGGACATCGGAGATCAGCGCCTCCGCCGCTTCGACTCGGTAACGCGGCTTCGAAGTCCTGGCCTGTGGGCCGCGCCGCAGCCACGCGAGTTCCTTGCGCGCCAGGTTCTGCCGCTTCTCCTCGGCTGTCGCCGCCAACCTCGCCCGCTCCGCCCGCGCGAAGATCCAGTCCGCGTAGCCACCTTCGTACTGTTCGACGCGACCGTTGGCGACCTCCCAGGTCACACTCGCGACCGTGTCGAGGAACCACCGGTCGTGGGTGACGACCACGACCGCGATCTTGCGGTTGAGCAGGTGATCCGCCAGCCAGCGCACACCTTCGACGTCCAAGTGGTTCGTCGGCTCGTCGAGCACCACGAGGTCCAGCTCGCCGGTGAGAGCCGCGGCCAGCGCGACTCGGCGCCGTTCACCGCCGGACAGGTTCGCCGTCGGGGTGTCGACACCGAGAGCGGTGATCCCCAAACCGTCCATAATGGACCTGACTCGCGCGTCGGCGGCCCATTCGTGCTCCGCGCCGTATCGCTCAAGCACGACGTCGCCGATGGTGCTGCCACCGGGAAGTTCGGTGCGCTGGGTAACGACAGCCATCCGCAGGCCACGGACATGACTCACCCGCCCCGCGTCCGGCTCACTGAGCCCCGCGAGGACTTCCAGCAATGTCGTCTTCCCGCCTCCGTTGAGGCCGACGACGCCGACGCGCTGTCCCTCCGCCACACCAAGCGAAACACCGTCGAGCAGCGGGCGCACCCCGTAGGACTTGCTCACCGACTCCAGGTTGACCAAGTTGGCCATGCCTCAGCCGATCCTTTCCAAAAAGCTTGCACCACAAGGAAATTGATAGACGTCCAGCCGGACATCCTCACGCGTGTACTCGAGGCGGCGCCGGTCGCGGCGCGTCATCCCCACCGACCAGCCGGGCGCCGGGAACCGGCCCGTGCGCGACCCGAACCGTCCGGCACACTCCCGCACCGGACAACTCCGCGGCGACCTCGACCGCCGACTGCGCGTCCTCGCAGAGGAACGCGCAGGTCGGCCCGGAGCCGGAGACGGTACCCGCGAGTGCCCCCGCGTTGACTCCCGCCCGCAAGGTGCGCCGCAGTCCAGGACGCAACGAGACGGCGGCCGCCTGCAGGTCGTTGCCCAGGAGAAGAGCCAGCTGCCGAGGGTCGCCCGACGCCAGCGCTTCGACCACCGGAGTATGGGAACCGATCCGCGGCGGGTCGCCCTCTTCGCGCAACCTGTCCAGTTCGCCGAACACACGCGGGGTCGAAAGACCACGCTGGTCGAACGCCAATACCCAGTGGAAGGTGTGCCGCGACAGGACCGGCACCAGTTGCTCACCTCGACCTGTCCCCAGCGCGGTCCCACCGTAGAGCGCGAAGGGGACGTCGCTGCCGAGCTTGGCTGCGATACCAGCCAGTTCGTCGCGGGAGATGTCGAGTTTCCAAAGCGACGCGAGTCCGACCAGGGTCGCGGCCGCGTCAGCGCTGCCCCCGGCCATCCCGCCGGCGACCGGGATGCCTTTGCGAAGCACCACGCGAACCTTGGATTCGCCTTCCGTCTTGCCCACATGAGCCGCCAACGCTTGCGCGGCCTTCCATGCCAGGTTGTTGGCCCCGGTCGGCACGGAACCTTCCCCCTCGCCATAGACCTCGACACCCGGGTCTTCGGTGACCGCCACGGTCACCTCGTCGGTCAGGGAAAGCGCCTGGAACACGGTCACCAGCTCGTGGTAGCCGTCCGGACGTACGTCACCGACCGACAGGTGCAGGTTGACCTTGGCGGGAACCCTGACGGTGACTGGAGGCGGTACGACGGCGAGCACGAGCCAAGCCTACGTGGCCGCCCCACTTGTGCTGCCACCAGGAGAAAGAGAACAGGACGAGTCAGACATGAACTCGCCGCCCTGGACGGATTCCGTCCAGGGCGGCGAGTTCGGGAAGAAATCAGGCGGCGACGCCCTGCGGTCCGCGAACCGGGTGGGTCACGTGGCCGCCGCGTTCGGCGATCCAGGCGAGCGCGGCGTCCGCGTGCTCACCGCGCACGCCGAGGCGGAACCGGCCGACCGGCGTGTCGCCGATGCGGGTCAGACCGCCCCCGATGGTGGCGAGTTCGACGTCGAAGCGACCGGCGGCCTCGGGCAACAGGGCGCCGACCGACGCGAAGCCGACGAGCACGACGTCCACCGCGCGGTCGTACTTCGAGGCCTGAGCCCGGCTGGTTTCGATCGAGGGAAGCAGCGCCTGCGCGGTCCGGCTGTTCGGGTCGGAGACCAAGTCGAGCACGGTCCCACGCTCGATGATCGCACCGGCTTCGAGCACCGCCACGTCATCGCAGACACGGCGAACCACGCCGGCGTCAGGTGTGGTGAGCAGCACGGTCACGCCGAGCTCGGCGCGCGCACGGTCGAGCACGGTCAACACCGCGCCGGACTCCTCCGGCCGCACACCCGCGGTCGGGTCGTCGGCCAGAAGCACGGACGGCCCGGCGGCCAAGGCCTTGGCGATCGCCACCCGGCGCAGCTGCCCCTCGGACAGTTCACTCGGCCGCTGACCTGCTCGCGGCGTGAGTCCGACCAGGTCGAGCAGGTTGCCCACCCGGTTTCGGCGCTGCGGTCCATCGAGGCCGAGCTGCTCGAGCGGCGAGGCGATGTTGCCGGCAATGGTGCGCTCCGCGAGCAACTCCGACTTGGTGCTCACGACACCGACCTGGCGGCGAATCTCGCGCAGGCGGCGTCCGTCCAGAGTGCCGGTGTTGAGACCGTCGAGCCGGACGACGCCCCGGTCAGGACGCTCCTGCAGCCCGATGCAACGAGCGAGGGTCGACTTGCCGGAGCCGGCCGGACCGACGACTCCGAACAACGAGCCGGCTTGGATGTCCACGCTGACGTCGCGCAGGGCGACGACGGGATTTCCGTTGAGGGGGAAAGACTTGGACAAGTTTTCGACAGTGATCACGAAAGGCTCCATGCGCATGGGGCGCCGCTTCTTTCGAGCGCGCCAACCGTCACCGATTGACCGTCCAGACCGGACGGATTTCAGAGGTAAGGGAAAGACTCAGGCAGTAACGGTGGAGCGTCGACACGCACTTACCGTGCGGCGACCTTCATCGACGACACGTCGCCTGGTCAGCAGGAGCGGGTGGGTGACCCTGTTCATTAGGCACAGCCTCCATCGGTCCTGGCGGTAGCACCTGCCCTGTGGAGGGTGGTTGCTGCGACTTCGGCGAGCCAGGTCTCTCAGTCGCTCGGGATGGCCCACTGAGTAAAACCGATCCCACTGGATGAAAGCAAGCGCGTAGGCGCAGATCACACGTCTGGTCGCGTCCATACTACAGGATTGACTGTCCATACTATGAGACAGCGGCAGCGATTCCAGATCTACGTCAAGGTCTCTGCCTGCTAAGACAGGCTAGGGCAGCGCAGATCGAGAAGAAGGTTTATGCCGTCGTGCCGACCTCGGCTGGCATCTGGGCGGCGCCCGTCATGACCACCCGCTGGTCACTCGGCCGCAGCGGCGATCCGAGCGAATTGATGAACATCCAACTGCTCGCCACGGGCTTTGGGGTCGACACCCGCCTTCTCGAGCAACTCCCCCGCGCGTTCGGCGGAACCGGCCCATGACGCCAACGCCGCGCGCAAAGTCTTTCGCCGCTGCGAGAAGGCGGCGTCGACGACCGCGAACAGCCGCTGCCTGTCCACGGACCACACCAAGTCGCCACGTTCGAAGGCGACCAATGCGGAATCCACATTCGGCACCGGCCAGAACACCGACCGGGGCACCGCGGCGACTTTGCGCGCCTTCCCGTACCACGCCAGCTTGACACTGGGCACGCCGTAAGTCCGGCTTCCCGGCCCGGCGGCCATCCGGTCCGCGACCTCGGTCTGGACCATCACGAGACCACTGGTCAGCGACGGCAGCTCGGCGAGTAGGTGAAGAACGACGGGAACGGCGACGTTGTACGGGAGATTCGCGACAAGCGCCGTGGGCCGTTCAGGCAGGTCCTCCGCTTTGATCCGCAGAGCGTCCGCCCCGACGACCGTCAGTCTTTCGGCCCCACCTCGCCCGGCCACCGTGTCCGGCAACCGCCCGGCCAGGACGGGATCGATCTCGACCGCGACGACCTTGGCGCCGGTCGCGAGCAGACCGAGCGTCAACGAGCCGAGCCCCGGTCCGACTTCCAGCACGACGTCGTCTTCGCCGACTCCCGAAAGGTCGACGATACGGCGCACGGTGTTCGGATCGTGCACGAAATTCTGGCCGAGCTTCTTGGTCGGACGTACGTCCAGCTCGGCCGCCAACGCCCTGATCTCCGCAGGCCCGAGCAGTTCAGTCACCTGACGATCGTAGCCAGCCCCGGCGGGCCGCGATTGGCCGGTGGACGACGTCGCACTCGAAGGCGAGAAAGTCTGGCCGGGGCGCATCAACGGCGTCCGGCTCCGCTCCCCCTCAACTCGCCCGCATCATCCTTGGGCGTCTTCCACGCGACCTAAGTCATTCGTCGGAGTGATGGGCGCAAGTTCGGCCCGCCGGAGCGTGATCAACATCTACCCGATCGATACCGTGCACTAGTTCGAATTTGGCTCGACAATCGAGGGATGACCAGCACAAACACTTCCAAGACCTTCCCGCTGAATCTGCCGGAAGGTGACCCCGAGCTGCTTCTCCACGAGTTGCAGACACGACTGCGCGAAGGGCGACGCCTTTTCGCCGAAGTCGGCCAGATCCTGGCCGAGATCGAATCCCGCGGTGTCCGAGACCTCTACGGGTACAACTCGATCGCCGTCTTCTACGAGCATGTGGCCCGGGTTTCCCGAGCCGAGGCGAACAAGGTGACCGGTCGAGCGCTGGCCCTCAACTCGAGACGGACGCGCGACGGGACCACGACTCCACCCGTCGCGCCGATGACCGGAGCCGCAGCCGCCACCGGCGTACTGGCCGATGCCGGCATCGACCGAATTGTCACGGTGATGAAGAGGTTGCCAGAGCACGTCGCCGCGAGTGCCCGGCTCGACGCCGAAAAAGTCCTGGTCGACCTCGCCAGCGTCGTAAGACCACGCGACGTCACGATTGCCGGAACGGACCTGCTCACGCGCCTCGATCCTGACGGCAACGACACCCACGACCCGACCCCGAGAACTCCGCGAAGCGAGTTCTGGTTGCGTCAGAAACGCACCGGTCGCTGGGACATGCGGGGCAACCTCGACGCAGAGACGGGCGCTCGCCTGAACGCGCTTCTCGTGCCGTTGGCGAAACCGGCCCCGGACGGGCAAGCCGACAGCCGTACGCCGGCGGAAAGACGCGGCGACGCTTTCGCAGAGATCGTCGATCTCGCGGAGAGCGGCCCGGAGGTCCCTTTGCCTCGGCATGAATCAGAGCGGATCACCGAGCAGCCTGAGACCGCGGAGCCGGGTGAGAAACCAGCGAACAGCTCCGCTACCGCCCAGCCACCGGAACAGGGCCACCAAAGTGCGCACAGCGACAGCGACAGCGTGCGGTCGGACAAGGCTCGCGACGTGACCCACATACGCCCACCGCGCTGGTGGTTCCGGCTGTCGAGACCAAGACCTGGCGCCGAATCCCCATCGCTGACGCTTGACCGATCGGTTGGGCAAATCCCCGACGAAAACGCTACGCACTCTCAACGGCGAAAAACGGCCTGAAGGCCACCCTGCGGGAGGAATCCACACGATGGCCTTCAGGAAAGGAGAGTGATCTGGCGTCAGGCCTTCTTGCCGCAGTGCGGCCAAGCGCCGTAACCGCCACGGTCGTCGCGGACCTTCTCGGCGACAGCGATCTGCTGGGCCTTGCTGGCCTGATGCGGGTACGCGGCGTACTCATCGCCACCGTAAGCGTCCCAGGTGCTCTTGTTGAACTGCAGGCCACCGTAGTAGCCGTTGCCGGTGTTGGCGGACCAGTTGCCGGTCGACTCGCACTGCGCGATGCGGTCCCAGGCGCCGGCGTCACCGATGACCGGGTCCGCGGGCTTCTTCGTACCGACCTTGACGATCTTGGGCTTGGCCTCGGTGATGACCTCTTCGGAGACCTTCTCGCGGCCGACCTCTTTGCCGTTGCGCTGGGTGACCTTGTAGGTCACGGTCTTCTGGCCAGGGGTGCCCGGGTCTTCGACCTTGGTCTTGCCCTTTTCGAGCTCCGGGTCGTCGACCTTCTGCTCGGGCGGCGCGATTTCCTCGTTCTGCTTGACCATGGTGACGCCGGTCCGGCTGACGTGGACCTCGGCGCCGTCGACCAGCTTGACGTCGAGGCCGCCGACGGCCTCGTCGTCCGGGCCGAGGGTCATCCGCAGCTCGCCAAGGAATTCCTTGGTGGTGACCGAGTTGGTCTGGACCTTGCGGGGTTCGTTCGCACCGTCGTAGAGGGTGACGTTCTTGAGGGTTTTGACCTCGACAGTGGCGCCCTCGAGGGGGAGTTCGCCGTTCTGCGGCATCGAGGTCCAGGTACCGGCCTTCGCGAGATCGGCACGGCCGAGCTGGTTCAGGGCCTCACCGAGGTTGGTCGCGCGAACCCAGGATTCCTGCGCTACGCCGTCGACGACCAGGTTCAGCTTGCGGCCGCGCTCCAGCTTGATGACGCCGCCGTCGCCGACCTCGGCCTGAGGTGAGGGCGAGAGCGAGTCGTGCGCACCGACGGAGAGGCCGGCGTCTTCGAGGACCTCGCCGACCGTGTCGCCGAAGCTGTGAACAGTGCGCTGCTGGCCGTCGATGTCGAGCGTGACGCTCTTGTTCATCGCCAACGCGGCCGCGCCGCCACCA
This sequence comes from Amycolatopsis sp. NPDC034160, assembly GCF_055575355.1. Lineage (NCBI taxonomy): Bacteria > Bacillati > Actinomycetota > Actinomycetes > Pseudonocardiales > Pseudonocardiaceae > Amycolatopsis > Amycolatopsis sp. NPDC034160. The sequence continues at coordinate 201,139 of NZ_JBVISU010000007.1, forward strand.
CCGAGGGTGAGCAGCACCGCCATGACGGTTCCCTTGAGGAAACGCTTCTTCCACACACGGGTCGAGTTCGAGATGACCTCGTCCTTGGTCGCGGCCCTCATCGGCGCGCCCGCGGTGCGGTCCTCGGCCACCTCGTCCGGAATGACGATCGGCGGGAGCATGGTGGTCTCGGCGCTGATGAGGCGAATCAGCTCGTCGACATCGACGTCGATCTCGGCCATCAGGGCATCGGCGTCGGGGCCGAGCGCGGCCAGGACGTCCTGGTGCGTGATGCGCGGATCGTCGGAGTAGTCCAGCTCGCCGTAGTGGGTATCGCGGTCGAGCACGGCAACCGAACCGGCGGAAGCGAAGGTGTTCGTCTCTGCGCCGAGGCGCGAGGCATCCTGCCTACTGCTACCAGTCACTGGGTCGTTCCCTTTCCCAAGACGTCAAGGAACTCGACAACCGCTCCACAACGTCCTTCGTCTCGATGCGCGCTTCGGCACACCTCATAGAAGTCCGACACCCGCAGCCAGCGCCATCGTCACGGTTCCAGGCCGTACCTCTCCTGGTTCCGCTTCCCCGACGTGCACTGACGTGACTGAGGGCGTACAGCCGGAGACCGCATGAGCGAGCACCGACCGGCACGATCACGGGACAGTAACGAACCTCGCCGGGTTGCGCAAACACCGCCCGGAGTGTCGTGACGTTGGTCACTCATCAGAGTGGCCCATCGGTGATCACTAATGTCGCAATCCGTTCAACTGGGGGTGACTGTGGGCAAACGGAAGACCCGTTCAGCGGTAACCCGCACCGATTCGGCCACCTCGTGCACCGCCTCGCCCCTGAACGAGGCGAGGTGACGAACGGTGTAGGCGGCGCAGTAGGGCTCGTTAGGTCGCCCACGGAACGGATGAGGGGTCAGGAACGGCGCGTCCGTCTCGACGAGGTACTGGCCCGCCGGAACGATTCGTGCCGCCTCATGGAGTCCGCGGGCGTTGCGAAAGCTGACCGTGCCGGCGAACGAGAGCACATATCCCGCGTCGATGCAGCGGCGAGCGATGTGTTCGTCCCCGGAGAAGCAGTGGAAGACGACCTGCTCGGGCGCTTCCTCTTCCTCGAGGATCCGGAGGACGTCGTCGTGAGCGTCTCGATCATGGATCATCAGCGGCTTGCCGATCCGCTTCGCGAGATCGATGTGCCACCGGAAGGCGTCCTGCTGCGCATCGTGGGGCGAGTAGTCCCAGTAGTAGTCGAGGCCGGTCTCGCCGACCGCGACCACTCTGGACTCCTTCGCGAGACTCTCCACTTCGGATTTCTCGGCCTCACCGAAATCCTTGGTGCGCGTGGGATGGATCGCGACGGCGGCCCAGACCCGAGAGTCCCAAGTGGACGCCTGCGCGGCCCAGCGAGCGGCCGCGAGATCGTCCGCGACGGTGATCACCCGCGAGACACCGGCGCGTTCGGCGCGGTCGACCATGGCGGTGACATCCGCCGCGGTGACCGCGCCGCACGCGTCGAGGTGGGTGTGCGCGTCCACCACCGAAACCGGCAGCCTGTCCGGGATCGGTGGCAACTCCTTCTTCTCTGCGCCCATCAGCTGATCATTTCGAGATCGGCGCCCATTCGGGGCCGGTCTCGCCCAGCTCCGGGTCCAGCTTGGCGAACAACGGGGTCGGCTTTTCGAGCGGCTTGCCGACCTCGATCGGCACGGACTTCCAGCGCGCCTGCTCGGTCTTGTAGTCCCCGGTCAGGATGGGGTTGATCCGGCCGGGGATGTCGAGGTCCTCGACCTCCTGCAGTTCGGGCTGGGCGGCCCAGACTCCGGAACCGCCGAGTGCCTCGTGCACCTTCTGAGCCGAGTGGGGCAGGAAGGGGGTCAGCAGTGTGTTGGCGTCCGAAACGACCTGCAGAGCGGTGTGCAGGACGCTGTCGCGGCGAGCCGGGTCGTCCTTGAGCTTCCAGGGCTCCTGGTCCGAGAGGTAGCGGTTCGCGGCGGTGACGACGCGCATGGCCTCGCTCGCCGCCGCTTTGAACCTGGACCGCTGCAGGTGGGCACCGGCGGTGTCGAATGCCTTGCGGGAGAGTGTCTTGAGTTCCTCGTCCGCGGCCATGGGAGCGTCCGGACGCGGAATGGCGCCGACGTTCTTGTGCGCCATCGAAATGGACCGGTTGACGAGGTTGCCCCATTCGTTGGCCAGCTCGAAGTTGGTCCGGCGGACGAATTCGTCCCAGGTGAAGTCGGTGTCCTGCGTCTCCGGGCCCGCGACCGAGATGAAGTAGCGCAGGGTGTCCGGGCCGAAGTCGCGCAGGAAGTCGTGGACGTAGATGACCGTGCCGCGCGAAGTCGAGAACTTCGAGCCGCTCATGGTGAGGAACTCGCTGGAGACGATCTCGTCCGGCAGGTGCAGCTTGCCGTACTTACCGGGCTCTCCGCCTCGGTCGCCCTCGCCGTTGTGACCGAACAGCAGCGCCGGCCAGATCTGGGCGTGGAAGGTGATGTTGTCCTTGCCCATGAAGTAATAGGCGCGGGCGTCCGGGTTGCTCCACCATTCCTGCCAGGCGTCCGGGTTGCCGGATCGGCGCGCCCACTCGATGCTCGCCGAGAAGTAACCGATGACCGCGTCGAACCAGACGTAGAACCGCTTGAGCGGCTGGTCGCGCCAGCCTTCCAGCGGGATCTTCACGCCCCAGTCGAGATCGCGGGTGATCGGCCGCGGCCGCATGTCGTCGATCAGGTTCTTGGTGAAGTTGAGGACGTTCGGGCGCCAGTCGGTCTTGCTGGACAGCCACTTGCCCAAGGTGTCGACGAACGCGGTCAAGTCGAGGAAGTAGTGCTCGGTCTCGACGAACTTCGGCGTTTCACCGTTGATGCGGGACTTCGGGTTGATCAACTCGGCGGCGTCGAGCTGGTTACCGCAGTTGTCGCACTGGTCGCCGCGCGCGCCGTCGTAGCCGCAGATCGGACACGTGCCCTCGATGTACCGGTCGGGCAAAGTGCGGCCGGTCGAGGGGCTGATCGCGCCGCGGGCGGTCTTGGGGACCACGTAACCGTTGCGGTGCAGCGCGAGGAAGATCTGCTGCGTGACCTCGGCGTGGTTGCCGGTGGTGGTACGGGTGAACAGGTCGTAGGTGAGGCCGAGCCCCTGCAGGTCCTGGCCGATCTGACGGGTGTACTTGTCCGCCGTCTGCTGGGAGGTCAGGCCTTCCTTGTCGGCCTGGACGGTGATCGGGGTGCCGTGTTCGTCGGTACCGGACACCATGAGCACCCGGTTGCCGGCCATTCGCTGGTAGCGGGAGAAGACGTCGGACGGGACGCCGAATCCGGACACGTGGCCGATGTGGCGGGGGCCGTTGGCGTAGGGCCAGGCCACCGCAGTCAACACTGGGGTGCTCATGCTTGTTTAGCCTACGGACGTCGTCTAAGGCATTGTTGTCCGGGAGAGGATCGGAGGCCTCGGTGTCCGCCACGCGTCTGCTGGTGCTGGGTGTCGTGCGCATGTACGGGAAGGCACACGGCTATCAGGTCCGGCGCGAGCTTCTCTCGTGGGCTGCCGACAAGTGGGGCAATGTCCAGCCTGGTTCGATCTATCACGCGCTGAAGAAGATGACCACCGAAGGCCTCCTGGAACAGGTCGAGGACATCGAGGCCGGCGGCGGGCCTGACCGGACCGCGTACAGGCTGACCGACGACGGCGAGACCGAGTTCCTCGTGCAACTCGGCAGGGCGTTGTCGAGCGATGACGCGACCGGGTACTCGCTGTCGGCGGCGGTCACGTTCATGCCGAGCCTGCCGCGATCGCAGGTGCTGGCCCTGTTGAAACAGCAGCTGGCGAATATGGAAGCGCACGCGAAGTCGACCCACTACGCCCGTGAGCACGCGACCGACCTGGGGAAGCCGGCACACGTCAGCGAGCTGTACCGCCTGTGGAGCGTCCACGCCGAGGCGAACGTGACCTGGATGAAAGATCTGATCAGCCGGCTTGAAGCGGGCGAGTACGTCATGGCGGGCGAAGGCGACGGTGAAGCGGTGTTCGGCGCGCCGCCCAAGTAATCAAATTTGACTATGGAGCGACTCCTAGGGCACAGTGCGCCCGGCAACTAGTCAAGTTTGATTAGTTGGACTCGGAAAGGAGTAGTCATGATCAAGGCACGCGGCCTCGAGCGGCGGTTCCGCCGCAAGGGCCGCAATGGGGGCGAGGTCCACGCCGTCAAGGGCGTCGATCTCGACGTGTCGGCCGGGGAACTGGTCGGCTTCCTCGGACCGAACGGCGCCGGTAAAACCACGACCCTGCGCATGCTGACCACGTTGCTCAAGCCCACGGCGGGCGAAGCGACCGTGGGGGGCTGTGACCTGCTCACCGACCCGCTGGGGGTACGTCGTCGAATCGGCTACGTCGCACAGGGCGGCGGCACCGCGCCGGCCAGCAAAGTCGTCGAGGAGATCGAATTCCAGGGCAGGCTGTACCGGATGAGCAAGGCGGACGCGCTCGCGCGTGGGGCCGTCCTCGCCGAACAGCTGGACCTGGCCGGGCTCGACCAGCGGACGACCGCGACCCTGTCGGGCGGGCAGCGCCGTCGCCTCGACATCGCGCTCGGGCTGATCCACTCGCCTGGCCTCGTCTTCCTCGACGAGCCGTCGACGGGGCTCGATCCGCAGAGCCGCGCGAACCTGTGGGACCACATCCGCAGACTGCGCGACGAACAGGGCGTCACGGTCTTCCTGACCACGCACTACCTCGACGAGGCCGACGCGCTCTCCGACCGGCTGATCGTCATCGACGACGGGAAGATCGTCGCCGAAGGCACGCCGGATGCGCTGAAAGCGAGGGTCTCGGGCGACAGCGTCGTCATCGGGGTTCCACCGGAATCGGCGGCGGAGACCGCGGAGATCGCGGGCAGGCTCGAAGGGGCCCACGAAATGACCGTCACCGACGGCACGGTGCGGTTCCGGGTGCCTCGCGGGGACACCGCGATGCCCGAACTGCTGCGGGCTCTGGACGCGCGTGCGATCACGATGACGTCCATGCAGGTGCACCGGCCGACGCTCGATGACGTCTTCCTGACCTTGACGGGACGAAGCCTGCGTGACGCCGAGGAAGGCGCGCCGGTCGACGACGCTCCGGCGAAGGAGTCCACGCATGTTGCATGACACTTGGTTGATCTTCCGCCGGGACATGCTCGCGGCGTTGCGCAACCCGACGTGGCTCGCGATCGGCATCATGCAGCCACTGCTTTATCTCTTCTTTTTCGGGCCGCTTCTGGTGAAGGCGCTCAACGCGCAAGGGCTGTCCGATGTGGACGGCTGGATGATCTTCACCCCGGCGATCATCGCGCAGCTCGCGCTGTTCGGCAGTTCGTTCGTCGGGTTCGGCCTCCTCGCGGAATACCGCTCGGGCGTGGTCGAGCGGATGCGTGTGACGCCGGTGAGCCGGGTGGCGCTGTTGCTGGGCAAAGTGCTCGCCAACGCGCTGCAGACCATCGTCCAGGCTTTGGTCATCATCGCGCTGGCGTATCTGGTCTTCGACCTGAACGCGCCGTTCGCTGGTGTCGTGCTCAGCCTGGTGATCGTCTTCCTCTTGGCGGTCACGCTGGCGTCGTGCTCCTACGCGCTGGCGCTGACGCTCAAGAGCGAGGACGCTTTCCCCGCTTTGCTCAACGCGGTTCTCATGCCGTTGCTGCTGCTTTCCGGAATCCTGATCCCGATCACCGCGGGATCGGCGCCGGCGTGGCTGTACACGATTTCCCGCATCAATCCGTTCCGGCATGTGGTCGATGTGGAGCGGAACAGTTTCCGCGGCGACTTCTCGATGGACGCGCTGTTCACCGGCAGTGTCGTGGTGCTGGTGATGGCGGTGCTGGCCATCTGGTGGGGCTCACGAACGTTCCAACGCGAAAACGCCTGAGACACGCTGTACCGAAAGGTCACCTTATGTCCGCTCCTCGGACGTAAGGTGACCTTTCCGGCGTACTGGGGTGAAATTCGAGGCAGGTGACTTTGATCGATCCGGAAGGTGAGCACGGCGTCACCCTGTCCCATCGTGAGACGGTGACGGACTGGGCGGCGGTGCGTGGCGCCGACATCCGGTTCGCCTCGGTCACCGTCAGCGAGAACACCAACTGGCGGGACGTCGCCGCGGAACGCAATCTGGCCGGTGCGCAGCACGCCGGTATCCACACCGGCGCACGGCACTACGCGCGTCCCGGTGCCGTCCACGATCAGGCCGACCATTTCGTGCGGACGGCCAGCGCGCTCGGCGCCTTCGCGCCCGGTTCGCTCGCGCCGGCGCTCGAAGTGGAGGCGCCCAGCGTCGACGACCGTTTCGTCAAGGCGTGGATCAAACACGTCAGGCAGGCGGCACGCGTCGAGCGCGTCCTGGTGTACGCCGGGCTCGACTGCTGGACGAACCGTCTGCATCCGGACAAATGGGCGGACAGCGAAGTGGTGTTGTGGCTGGTCAGGCACAACGAGATCCCGGGACGGCCGGGATGGTTCCACTCCCGGCTGGGCCTGCACCAGCATGGCTTCGGCACTGGCTTGCCGGGGGTGACCGGGCCGATCGCCCAAGACACCGTGGTCTACCCCTTCAAGCTCGGGGACGTCCTCCTGTAGCGATCCGCCAGTGACCGCGGGTGCGCCCAAAGTGACCGACGTCGGCTCGCGTGGTCGCGGACGTCACTTTCCGACGGACGCGGGTTGCCTTTTCGCCCGCTCGGACGGCGACAATGTCGCGTGCGGTTGATGTGCCGGAAGCTGCGGACGGACGTCACGCCCGAACGGGCGCTGACGGCCCTCGGCGTACGGGCCGAGGCGCTCGGACTCGCACCGCCTGCGGCGCTTTGCGGAGACTGGTTCTCCTCACGCGCGGTCATCGCACCGAGCGTTTCCCTCTCTCCTGTCCGGGATGTGGCCGAAGCGTTCGCGATTCCCACCCGGCTGCCTCTGATTCGTGACGCGGTGCCCGGCGCCGTCGGCGGCGGCTGGTTCGGTTACCTGGGTTACGACCTGACTGATCCTTCCGGGCGTTCGGGCGACCTTCCGCCGGCCGCCTGGGGCTGGGTCGACCGGGTGCTGCGCCTGGACGAGCACGGTTCGTGGTGGTTCGAGGCGCTGCTTCCCGACGGCGATCCGGACCCGGCCGACGAGGTATCCGCGATGGAATCGTCGCTGGCAGGGCAGTTCGACGAGACAACCTGGAAGTCCGGTCCGTTGTCGCGTCCGCTTCCCTCGGAGCACTACGACGCGGTCAAGGCGTGTGTGCACGCCATCGAGGCGGGTGAGCTGTTCCAAGCGAACATCTGTGCTCGCTTCACCGGGGGATTCACGGGTGCTCCGATCGCGTTGTTCGCCGAAGGTGTGCGCCGTCTGCGGGCCCGGCGGTCGGCGTTCCTCGACGGCGATTGGGGCTCGATCGTCTCGTTCTCCCCTGAGCTTTTCCTTGCCAGACATGGGCAGCGGGTCCGGTCGACGCCGATCAAGGGGACTCTCCCTCGGCGGGACGCGGCCGACGAGCACTTCGCGCGGCTGCTGCGGGAATCCACCAAGGACGTCGCCGAGAACGTGATGATCACCGACCTCGTCCGCAACGACCTCGGCCGCGTGTGCGCCACCGGCAGCGTTCGCGTCCCGGAACTGCTCAAGGTCCGCCCCGCTCCGGGAGTCTGGCATCTTGAGTCCTCTGTGGAGGGATTGCTCGCCGACGGGGTCGACGACGCGGATTTGCTCGCGGCGACGTTCCCGCCGGGTTCGGTGACCGGAGCCCCGAAGATCCGGGCGCTGGAGCTGATCGCCGAACTGGAACCCACGGCGCGTGGTGTCTACACGGGCGCGATCGGGCTCGCGTCGCCGGTCGCCGGCCTGGAGCTGAACGTCGCGATCAGAACCTTCGAAATCCACGACGGCATGATCGCGCTGGGAGTCGGCGGCGGGATCACCGCCGACTCCGGCAGCGAAGCGGAATGGCAGGAATGCCTGCACAAATCCGCTCCGCTGGAGCGGCTGCTCGGCTGACCTACTTGGTGGGGTCCAGCAGGAGCTTGCCGGAGGTGCCGCGCGAACGCAGGGCCTCATGGGCGGCACGTGCGTCCGACAGCGCGTACTCACCGCCGGCGACAGCGCGGATCTGACCGGCGAGCGCCAGCGAGAAGAGGTCGTCGAGCGCGCGACCGAAGACGTTTCCGGGAAGTTTGAAGACGTGCGGCAGCCACATCCCGGACACGGTGGTGCTGTGCCCGAGGAGGTTGCGGGCCTCGATCGGCTTGGGTTGCTGCCGGCTGGCCATTCCGTAGAACGCGAGGCGGCCGAAGGGCGCGAGCGCCGCGATGCTCTGGTCGGTTACAGCGCCGCCGGTCATGTCGAGAACGACGTCGACGCGTTTGCCGCCATTCGCCTCACGAAGTGCGTCGGTCATGTTCTCGGCGCGCGAATCGATGGCGACATCGGCGCCGAGCTCGAGGGCGAGGGCCCGCTTCTCGTCACTGCTGGCGGTCGCGATGACGCGGCTCGCTCCCCATGCCTTCGCGAGCTGGACGGCGATGGAGCCGACCCCGCCCGCCGCCGCGTGCACGACGACGGATTCGCCGGGCTCGAGGTGGGCGTTCTTGCGCAGCAGGATCGCGGCGGTGGTGCCCTGGACGATGAAGGACAGCGCGGTCAGGTCGTCGACGCCGTCGGGCACGCCGAAGGTGGTGGCCTCGTCCGCCACCGCGCGCTCGGCGTAGCCGCCACCGCCGTTGAGCAGCGCGACGACACGTTTGCCGTCGGTGGTGCGGCCGACGACCTCGCCGCCGGGCACGAGCGGGAGCTTGCTCGGCGCGAGATAGGAGTTTTCGGCCTGGTGCGTATCGGCGTAGTTGACGCCGATCCGGTCGACCTCGATGACCAGCTGACCTGGGCCGGGGACGGGATCGGGCAGGTCGACGAGGTCGAGCACCTCGGGTCCGCCGAATTCGGTCACCTGTACTGCACGCATCCGCATCCTCCTCGTCGAGATGAGACATTCTTGCATATGTCTCATCCTTGAGACATCGCGTGATATGTTTCACTCATCGAAACCGCACTCGAACGCCAGCTGACCTCGCCGCGCCCGGACGCCGTGCGCGCGTTCACGATCGCGCGTGCCTGGTTCCTGGAGGGCCGCCGCGTCGACATGGGTGATCTCGCGGGCGAACTGGGGATCAGCCGGGCCACCCTGCACCGCTGGGTAGGCGGCCGGGATCAGCTGCTCGGCGAGATCCTGTGGTCGATGACCGTGGAGGTGTTCGAAGCGCGGGCTTCCGGCAAGCTCGGCCGCGGCGCGGCGGGGATCGCGGAGCTCATCGGCACGTTCGTCCGTACCGTGAACGACTCGAAGCCGTTCCGTGAGTTCCTGCGCAACGAGCCCGAGCGGGCACTGCGGATCCTGACGACGAAGGCCAGCGTGGTGCAGAGCCGGGCGATCGCGAAGATGCGCGAGTTCCTCGACGAAGAGGTCACAGCCGGGCGGCTGACCCCGCCGCTGCCGGTGGAGGACCTGGCCTACCTGCTCGTGCGGATCAGCGAGTCCTTCATCTACACCGACGTCATCACCGGCGCCGAGCCCGATGCCGCGAAGGCGTATGCGGCCGCGTCGGCCTTGCTGACCTGAACCCTTACTTCCGCGACGCGAGGACAGCGTCGTAAAGCTCCTTCTTCGACACTCCCGTCGCTTCGGCGACCTCGGCTGCGGCGGATTTGAGGCGTTCGCCCGCCGCGACCCGCGACGAAACTTCCGAAACCAGATCCGCGACGCTCACCGCACGCGGCGGCGCGCCCGCGAGAACGACGGTGATCTCGCCCTTGACCCCGTCGGCGGCCCACGCGGCCAGTTCCGGGAGGGTGCCTCGTTTGACCTCTTCATACGTTTTGGTCAGCTCGCGGCAGACGGCGGCGCGGCGATCGGGGCCCAGGACTCCAGCGGCATCGGAGAGCGTGCTCGCCAGGCGGTGCGGCGACTCGAAGAACACGGCCGTGCGGGGCTCGTCCCTCAGCGAACCGAGCCATTTCGCGCGTTCGCCGGGCTTGCGCGGGGCGAATCCTTCGAAACAGAAACGGTCACACGGCAGGCCGGACAGCGCGAGCGCCGTCGTCACCGCGGACGGGCCGGGGAGACAGGTCACCGGCACTTCCGCCTCGACACACGCCGCGACCAGGCGGAACCCGGGGTCCGAGACGCTCGGCATCCCGGCGTCGGTCACCAGCACCACCGTTTCGCCCGACCGGAGCGATTCGAGGAGTTTCGGCAGACGTGCGGTCTCGACGTCCTCGTAGAAGCTGACCACGCGTCCGACCGGGGAAACGTCGAGAGCGGCGGTGAGGGTGCGCAGGCGGCGGGTGTCCTCGGCGGCGATCACGTCGGCCGTCGCGAGGGCCTCGGACAGGCGTGGCGAAGCGTCGCGGACGTCTCCGAGCGGGGTGGCTGCCAGCACGAGGCGTCCTTCGGTCATTCCCGAAGGTTAACCGGTTCACGGATCCGGACACCGAGTTCACTCTTCCGCCCGTAGGATCATGCCCCGTGACCGCGCTGCTGACCCGTGACGACGAGAGCATGCGGCCGGATCCGGTCGACGCGCTCCGACCATCGAGCGACCGGGAGGCCACCCTCCTCGGCCGTGGCATGCCGACGGACCGCCTGCGCGGCTGGATCGTCACGCTGGTGCTGACGCTCATCGGCGGCATCGTCCGGATCCAGAACCTGGGCACGCCCACGGACAAGGGCACCCCCGTCTTCGACGAGAAGCACTACGTCCCGCAGGCGTGGCAGATGCTGCGCAACGGCGGTTACGAAGACAACTACGGCTACGAACTGATCGTGCACCCTCCGTTGGCCAAGCACCTCATCGCGATCGGCGAAGGGGTGTTCGGCTACAACGCCTGGGGCTGGCGGATCATGCCTGCGCTGGCCGGCACGCTGATCGTGTTCCTCACCATCCGGATCGCCCGGCGGCTCACCCGCTCGACCTTGCTCGGCGCGGTCGCCGGGATCCTGATCATCAGCGACGGCGTACTGCACCTGCAGTCGCGGATGGGCATGCTCGACATCTTCATCGCCGTGTTCGTGCTCGCCGCGTTCGCCTGCGTGCTGTGCGATCGCGACCAGGTGCGGCAACGGCTGGCCGTGGCCGTGGCCGAAGGCTGGATCGACGAGTCGCGGTTCGGCCCGAAGCTGGGATTCCGGTGGTGGCGGTTCGCCGGCGGCCTGATGATCGGGCTGACCTTCGGTGTCAAGTGGTCGGCGCTGTACTACATCGCCGCGTTCGGGCTGCTCACCGTCTTTTTCGACGTCGCCGCGCGTCGCGCCGCCGGCGTGCAGCGGCCGTGGGTCGGCACGCTGCGCCGGGACGTGCTTCCGGCGCTGTGGGCGATCGTCGTCATCCCGATCCTGGTGTATCTCGCCTGCTATTGGGCCTGGTTCGCGAGCGAGACCGCGACCGACCGCAACTACGTGGCGATCAAGGACATCGATCCCGGCTTCTGGGCATGGATGCCACCGGCCCTGCGGTCGCTCGGCGACTACTCGATGAACGTCCTCGACTTCCACGCGAACCTGGTCACGCCCAAGGACAAACCGCATCCGTGGGAATCGAAGCCGTGGACGTGGCCGATGGGCTTGCGGCCGATGCTCTACGCATACGAGGGCGGCACCGACGCGACCGGCTGTGGCGAGTCGACCTGCGTGCGGGCGACGATGCTGATCGGGACACCGGCGATGTGGTGGCTCGCGCTGCCGATGCTGGGCTGGAGCCTGTGGCGGTCGTTCTTCCGCGCGGACTGGCGCTACGCCGCCGTGCTCGTCGGCTACTTCGCCGGGTTCCTGCCCTGGTTCACCAACCTCGACCGCCAGATGTACTTCTTCTACGCGACGCCGCTGGCGCCGTTCCTGGTACTCGGGTTGACGTTGGTCCTCGGCCAGATCCTCGGCGGCGCGAAACGCGGGTTCGAACGGCGGGGCACCGGCATGCTCGTCGTCGCGCTCTACGTGGGTCTCGTCGTGGCCAACTTCGCCTGGTTGTGGCCGATCCTCAACGGCAACGCGATCACGAACGAGCACTGGAACGCCGAGTTGTGGCTTCCGTCCTGGAAATGACCACCATCGGTTGACCCAAGACCCAGCGAGACCGCTGAAACCGTCTTAGACTCCCGTCCGAATTGAGGACTACTGGGGGTCACCATGTCTCGTTGGCCGTATTTCGTGGCCATCGCTCTCCTGCTCACCGGATGCTCCAGCGCCGTCGACGGCAAGGCCTTCCCCGAAGGTTCGGCACCGGGCGCGAGCGAAGCGAAGTATCCGAAGTACAAGCCGCCCGCCGACGGATCGGGTTTCAGCGACCAGGTGCTCGATCAGCCGCTGGCCCTGCCGTCCAAACAGGGCGAAGAAGGCTGCGATTGGCTGGATTCGATCAAACCCGATCTGCAACCGCTCGGCCTGATCAGCACCAAGGGCGTGCTCAGCGGCTGCCAGTTCGTATTCCCGGACAACAAGGGCGCGCAGGTGCACGCCTACAGTCCGTACAGCTGGATCACGCAGGACTCCCCGGTGATGGAACCGGTGGAGATCGCCGGGATCAAGGGCCGGACCTATGCCTTCGACCCGGAACCGGCGACCTTCTGCTCGGTCAACATGGACGTTCGCGCCTACGCCTCGATCGCCGTCGACGCCTATGACGTCAACAGCGACGAAGGAGGGACCCGCGCCGAGCACTGTGAACTGGCGAAGAAGGTCGCCGAAGTGGTGTTGAAGAAGTTCGTCCCGCTCGCGGGCGGCAAGCCGGTGCCGAGCACGGTCCAGGAGCCGCCGCCGGAGGCATTGCGGGACGCCGACCCCTGTGAGGTCGTGAAGTTCACTCACGCGAATTACGCGGGCGTCAACGGGGGCCGCGAAGGCGCACAGAAGGGCGAGAGCCCGACCGGACCGACCTGTACCCACGAAGTCGCCTACGCGAAGGTCGTCGGGATGTACACCACCGGCACCGGCGGCCTCGAAGCCGTGCCGCCGAAACAGGGCGCGGAAGTGCGGAACGGGAAATTCGGCACGCTGAAGGCCAGGTACGAACAGACCGAGGAGACCTGTGCCGTGAGTGCGCAGCTCCCCAACGGCCAGGTGGTGCAGGTCGACTTCATCGGCAAGAAGAAGGAAGCGATGAGCCGGACCTGCGTATCCGCCCAGCTCGTCTTGTCGGTGTCGATGCTCGCCCTGATCAACGGTGACGGCTGATTTCCCGATTCAGATGTGACACTTGGGCATTAGTTGTTACTCTCCCCTGGTCAGCAGCAGTTCGACAGGGGGCACCATGACGATCCGACCGCTCGGAATGACTTGCGCGGCCGCGGCGCTGTTCTTGATCGCGGGCTGCGAAGAGCAGACGCCGGGCACGGCGGCACCGCAGGCTTCGGCCATTCCGAGCACTTCGGTGGCGCCGGGCAGCAGCTCGAGCGCGCCTACGTCGACTACGAGTCCCAGCGCAACAGTTCCTTCGGCGACGGCCGCGACGATCACCAAACCCGCCACCGGCGGCGCGGTGGCCCACACCCTGGAAGGGGCCGCGACCGTGATGGAGGAATATCACCACGCGTTGGGCGCCAAGGACCTCGACACCGTTTGCCGCATCACCGCGCCGGCGTTCGACGGCGGGATGAAGGAGTGCCGCAGCCTTACCCCGTTCCAGTTCGAGATGTTCACGCCCGCGGATTTGAAGAACCTGAAAGTCACCCGGGTCGACCGGACGAAGGTGAAGAGCCAGGGGCCCGACCAGGTCACCGTCCCGCCCGAGGCGATCGCGCCGAAGGCGACGATCATGGACGGCGACCCCAAGATCTTCACCATGGGCTGGCGCGGGGGGACCTGGGTCATCATCAAGTGAGAGAGCAAGGGACCTTTGCTGGCGTTCGTTAGTACACTAACTAACGCTAGCAAAGGTCCCTTGCTCTCTTTTCGCAGGTCAGCGCGGGTCAGCGCGGGTGGCGCTGGGGCTGCGGCTGGTGTTGCGGTTGCGGCGGGCGGCGCGGAACGATCTGCGTCACCGGGCCGTCCGGCGACTTGCCCGCCCGGGCCAGCCAGCCTTCGACGTCGCGCCGCACGGCGGCCAGCGTCGGACGGCGGCGGGGCTCTTGGTCCAGCGACGCGATGAGGATCCGGGCGTGCGCGCTGCGGTTCGGCAGCTTCGACACCGGTTCGGCGCGGGCGGCGGCCATCAGCGCGGCCATCGGGGTCTCGCGCGTGCCGCGCGGCGGCTGGCCGGACAGCGCGTAGCTGACCGTCGCCGCGAGCTGCCAGGCGTCCGACGCCGGGCTCGCCGGGGAACCCATCGCCTGCTCGGGGGCGACGAAGTCCGGCGTGCCGATCATCATCCCGGTCGCGGTCATCTTCGAGTCGCCCTGGCTGCGGGCGATGCCGAAGTCGATGAGATGGGCGAGGCCGTTGCGGTCGAGGATGATGTTCGACGGCTTGAGGTCGCGGTGCAGCACACCTTTCTCGTGCGCCGCGGCGAGCGCGCCCGCCATGGTCGACCAGAGCCGTCCGGCGGCGATGTCGTCGAGCGGGCCTTGCGAGTCGACGATCTCGGCCAGCGACTTGCCTTCGAGGTATTCCATCACCAGCGCGAGCCCGTCGGGCTCTTCGACGAGGTCGTACACACGGACACAGTTGGGGTGGTTCACGACGGCCAGCGCTCGGGCCTCGCGCTGCATCCGCTCCTCGGTGTCGCGGTCCGGCGCGTGCGCGATCTTCAGCGCGACGGTGCGGTTGAGCTGGGTGTCGATCGCTTCCCAGACGGTGCCGAAGCCACCGTGACCAAGCCGTCGGACGCGCTTGTAGCGGCTGCCGCCGGAGTTACGGGATCCCGGGGGCGCCGGGACCGGTCCCGGCATCGCGGCCAGTGCCGGCGGTTCGGGCGCCTGCGCCAGTGCCGTCGCCGGGTACTGCTTGGCAGGCGGCGGGGGCGGCAACTGCTGCTGCGGCTTCGGGGCGGGCGGCTCCGGGCGGTACGGCTCGACCTTGGGCCGGGGCTGCGGATCCGGCCGGTTGATGACCGACCAGGCAGGCGGGCCGACCAGCGCCACGGGAATCAGGCCCAGCACGCTGAACGGCAGGAACCCGAGCCAGAAGTGCACGGCGGTGTTCGCGCCCATGCCGACGCTCGCCAGCACCATCAGCACGAACGGGATCCAGAAGAACCGCGAAGGCCACTTCGGGCCGCGACGGAACGCGGTGCGTGCCTGCAGCATCACGAACAGCAGCGCCAGCGCCGGGAGCCCGACCAGCAGGATCAGGTAGAAGACGTAGCCCAACTGCATGCCGCTCGGATAGAACAGGACCTCGTAGACGTTCTGGCCGCGGCCGAGGTACTCGCTCTGCTTGCCGATCAGCGGGCTGTAGTCGGTGCTGAACGTCGACAGGTCGCTACTGGAGAAACCGGACGCACCGCCCGCCTCCGACGAGGCCGCCTCCTGATAGGTCTGCGAAACCCCGGTCGCCAGCAGCCACGGCAGCAGGAAGACGGCGACCACGCCGATCCCGCCGAAAATGGACAGGGTCACCACGTCGTAGCGGTTGCCGGTGCCTTTGCGGATGATCGCGACGACCATCGCCCCCAGTGCGGGCAGCAGCGCGACCAGCGCTCCCGCGGTGCTCGTCGCCCACACCCAGTCCCCGGGCCAGATGCCCGGTCCGAACAGGCCGTGCGCGAACGAGAGCAGCGCGCTCGCTAGTCCCATGGACCCTGCTCCCCTCGCCAGTCAAGGCCGTTTCCGGCCGGTTTTTCCCTAGTTCAGCTTAGGACGCTCTAGGCACTTACAGGGTTGCCGGGTTGCCGCGGGCGTCTCCACGCCGTTACCACCAGGCATTGGCGCGGTCGAAAGTCCATGATGGGGTCCGTACCCGAGCGCGAAGGAGCATTCGATGTACGCCGAGTCCTACCAGCGGAGCCTCGAAGACCCGGAGGGTTTCTGGCTCGAAGCCGCACGGGCGATCGACTGGACCCGCCCGCCGACGCAGGCCCTCGACGCGTCGAAAGCGCCCTTCTACCGCTGGTTCCCGGACGGGGAGCTCAACACGGCGTTCAACGCGCTCGACCGGCACGTGCGGGACGGCCGCGGCGAGCAGCTCGCGCTGATCTGGGATTCCCCGGTCACCGATTCGGTCCGCCGGTTCACCTACGCGGAATTGCTGGCCGACGTCGCCCGGTTCGCCGGCGCGCTCGCCTCGCTCGGCGTCGGCAAGGGTGATCGCGTCATCATCTACCTGCCGATGGTGCCCGAAGCCGCGATCGCGATGCTCGCCTGTGCCCGGCTCGGCGCGGTGCACTCGGTGGTGTTCGGCGGCTTCGCGCCCAAGGAACTGGCGGCGCGGATCGAGGACGCGAAGCCCAAGGTGATCGTGGCGGCTTCGTGCGGGATCGAACCGACGCGGGTCGTCGAGTACAAGCCGATCATCGACGAGGCGCTCGCGGGAACGGCGCACCAGCCGGACAAGGTCGTCGTGCTGCAGCGAGAACGCTCCCGCGCCGAACTCGGCGAACGCGACGCCGACTGGGACGAACTGGTCGCGAAGGCGTCCCCGGCCGATCCGGTACCGGTCGCCGCCACCGAGCCGCTCTACATCCTGTACACCTCCGGCACCACCGGGAAGCCGAAAGGCGTCGTGCGCGACACCGGCGGCCACGCGGTGGCGCTGGCCTGGTCGATGGGCGCGATCTACGACGTCCATCCCGGCGACGTGTGGTGGACGGCGTCCGACGTCGGCTGGGTGGTCGGCCATTCCTACATCGTGTACGCGCCACTGCTCATCGGCGCGACGACGCTGATGTACGAGGGCAAACCAATCGGGACCCCGGACGCGGGCGCGTTCTGGCGGGTCATCGCCGACCACGGAGTGAAGGCGCTGTTCACCGCGCCGACGGCGTTGCGCGCGATCAAGAAGGTCGATCCGGACGCGAACGAAGTGAAGAAATACGACGTCAGCCACTTCGAGACGTTGTTCATGGCGGGGGAACGACTCGATCCGGAGACCTATCACTGGGCGCGCGAGAAGCTCGGCGTTCCGGTGATCGACCACTGGTGGCAGACCGAGACCGGCTGGCCGATCGCGGCGAATCCGCGCGGACTGGAGCCGATGCCGGTCAAACCCGGTTCCGCGACGAAACCGGTGCCGGGCTGGGACGTGCGGATCCTGGACCAGTCGGGCGAACCGCTGTCGGCGGGGCAGGAAGGCGCGATCGCCATCAAGCTGCCCCTGCCGCCGGGTTCGCTGCCGACGCTCTGGGAGGACGACGAGCGGTATCGAGAGGCGTATCTTTCGCGGTACGACGGCTACTACCTGACGGGTGACTCCGGGTACGTCGACGAAGACGGCTACCTGTTCGTCATGGGCCGCACCGACGACGTCATCAACGTCGCGGGCCACCGGCTTTCGACCGGTTCGATGGAGGCAGTGCTGGCTTCCCATCCCGCCGTCGCCGAATGCGCGGTGATCGGGGTCCGTGACCAGCTCAAGGGGCAGCTGCCGCGCGGCTTCGTAGTGCTGAAGTCAGGCGTCGAGGCCGACGCTGAAACGCTCAAATCGGAACTGGTCGCGCTGGTGCGGCGCGACATCGGCCCGGTCGCCGCCTTCCGTGACGTGTCCATTGTGGACGCGCTGCCGAAGACGCGATCCGGCAAGATCCTGCGCAAGACCATGCGGGGTATCGCCGACGGCCGCGACGAACACGTGCCTTCGACGATCGAAGACGCGAGCGTTCTCGACGCGCTGAAAGCGGTGCTACGCGGCGAGTGAACCGGTGACCGGTACGCCGTCGTAGTCCGATCGGGTGTTGTCGCGTTTGCCCTATTGGTCTATACCTCTAAGAGCAGAGAGTCTCCAGGTACCCGACCGGAGGTGCTCCATGAGTAAACGCATGTCCAGAGCCGTGCTCGGCGTGGCCGTCCTGGGTCTCGTGACCTTCGGACTGCCCGCGACGGCGAGCGCGGACCCCGCGGCGGCACAGCGCGCGAAGGCCGAGCGGACCGTCGCCGACGTCGTCCCCGCGCCGGTCGAAGCGAAGCCCGACCCCCGCGCCGACTTCCGGCTCAGCCCCGCGACCGTCATCCGCACCGACCGCGACGGCAAACAGGTCGCCGACTACCTGGCCGGACTGCTCCGGTCCGCCACCGGCTACCGGCTGCCCGTCGTCAGCGGTCACCGCGGCGGCGGTCCCGCCATCTCGCTCGAAACCGGCCACGCGGGCGGGAGGGTCGGCACCGAGGGCTACCAGCTCAAGGTCTCCCCCGGCGGCGTGACCCTGAAGGCGAACACCGACAAGGGCCTCTTCCTCGGCGTGCAGACGTTGCGCCAGTTGCTTCCGTCGGCGATCGAGGCGAAGACCGTCCAGCGCCGTTCCTGGGTGATCTCGGGCGGCTCCGTGCTCGACTATCCGCGTTTCGGTTACCGCGGCGCGATGCTCGACGTCGCCCGGCACTTCTTCACCCCGGCGCAGGTCAAGCTCTACATCGACCAGATCGCGCAGTACAAGATCAACACCCTGCACCTGCACCTGAGCGACGACCAGGGCTGGCGGATCGAGATCAAGAGCTGGCCGAAGCTGGCGACCGTGGGCGGGCAGACCGCCGTCGGCGGCGCGCCCGGCGGCTACTACACCCAGGAGCAGTACAAGGACCTGGTGCGCTACGCGGCTTCGCGGCACATCACGATCGTTCCCGAAATCGACATGCCGGGGCACACCAACGCGGCACAGCACTCCTACGCCGAACTGAACTGCGACGGCGTGGCGGTGCCCCCGCGCACGGACACCGCGGTCGGCTACAGCTCGCTGTGCATCACCAAGGACATCACCTACAAGTTCGTCGACGACGTCCTTCGTGAACTGTCCGCGATCACCCCGGGGAAGTACATCAACATCGGGGGCGACGAGGCGCACGCGACCACTCCGGAGGATTACCAGACCTTCGCCAAGAGGGTTCAGCCGATCGTCGCGAAGTACGGCAAACAGATCACCGGCTGGCACGAGATCGCCAAGACCAACCCCCCGGTTTCGGCACTCCCGCAGTACTGGGGCACGACCGGCACGGACGCCCATGTCGCCGCGGCCGCGCAGCGGGGCAACAAGATCCTGATGTCGCCTGCCAACAAGGCGTACCTGGACATGAAGTACCACCCGCAGACGCGGCTCGGCCTGAGCTGGGCGGGGTTGATCGAGGTCAAGACCGGCTACGACTGGGACCCGGCCACGCACCTGCAGGGCGTGACGGAACAGAACGTCGCCGGAGTCGAGGCGCCACTGTGGTCGGAAACGCTCGTCACCAGTGACGACATCGAGTTCATGGCGTTCCCGAGGTTGCCGGGTTACGCCGAGATCGGCTGGTCACCGAAGGCTTCCCGCACGTGGGACGCCTACCGGCTCCGGCTGGCGAAGCAAAGCCCGCGGTGGGTTCAGCAGGGGATCGACTTCTACCGGTCCACTCAGGTCGACTGGAAGTAGCGCCTCGCGAGTGCATTGAAAGGCCCCTTCATTGCAAAATTTGCAATGAAGGGGCCTTTCAATGCACTGCCGCGGAGTCGAGACGGGCGGCGATGGCGGCCCGAGCCAGCGCGTACGGCTCCTTGCCGCCGAACATGACCGAGTCCGCGTTCGCGGCCCGGCCGAGGGCGTTCAGCTCGAAGGCCAGCCTGTCCACGTCGACGGATTCGCGAAGGTGTCCGGCCTTTCGTGCTTCGACGACGGTGGACCGGATGAACTTGGCGAAGGCGCGGCTCGCGTTCGCCACCGCGTCGTGGACCCGGCCGGTCCGCGCGTCGAACTCGGCCCCGGCGTTGAAGAAGAAGCAGCCACCGGGGAATACCCGGCGTTCCGAGTAGTCCAGCCAGTTCGCGCACAAGGCGCGCAGCCGGGCGATCCCCTGCTCGACCTCCAGCGTCGGGGTGACGACGTTCTCCGCGAAGATCGCGCTCGCCGTCTCGATCGCCGCGAGCTGCAGTTCCTCCTTGGAACCGAACAACGCGAACACCCCGGATTTGCTCAGTTCCAGCTCGGTGGCGAGCCTGCCGAGAGACAACCCCTCGAGCCCTTCGACCGACGCGATGTCGACGGCGCGCCGCAGGACGATCCGCCTCGTCGCGTCGCCGCGGGCCACCCGGCCGTCAACCGGCATCCCGATCCTCCCGCCGCCGTTTCGCCGATTCCAGGCCGTCACGGTACTGCCGGGAGAGCGCCGGTGCCGCGAGGACCCGATCCAGCAGCGCCCAGTACGCGGCCCGGTGATCGTCGTCCAACTGGGCGACGTTGGTGAACGACGCGACGTAGACCTCGGCGATCGTCGGGTTCACCGGATCGCGTTCTTCGAGTGTCATGCGCCCCGAAGTGGGGACTTCGCCCGTCCGGAGCACCCGCAGGTACCAGCCGCTGCGGCCGGAATCGATCATCGCCGGGATGACGTCCTTGCGCCCGGTCTTCATCGCGAGTTTGAAACACGGCGTCCGCGGCTGCGAGACCTGGACCAGCGCGTCTCCCCAGGCCCAGACATCGCCGACGCGTACGTCGTACTCGTCGGCGCCCGTCACCGACGCGTTCTCCCCGAAATCGCCCGCGACCACCGGGAAGCCCTGCTCGGACCAGGCCGCGTAGTGCGTGGCCGGATAGACGTAGACCGCCTTGTCGACGCCGCCGTGAACGGTGCGATCCGCCTGGTCGTCACCGGCCAAATTGATCTCGCCGAGTTTCACCGAGGACGTCTCCACGCGTGATTTCGCTATGGCGCTGTACACCGGGACGTCACGCTTCAGCCCCAGCACTGACGGCCGTCCTACGAAGACCGCGTTCACTTCGAGAGTGCTCACCCTCCAGAAGATAGCACGATCGTTCGTATAGTTTAAGTCCATGGACCTTCTCTCACTGTCGACCCGGGCGCATCACGCCACCCGGACCACGATCGCGGGAATCGGTGCCGACGACTGGGACCGCTCGACCCCCTGCGCCGAGTGGACCGTCCGCGACCTCGTGGAACACCTGATCGACAACAACGAGCGGGCTGCCGCGCGGGCGGCGGACCGCCCTCGCACGACCCGCTCGACGACAGTCGACAACCTCGCCACGGCCTACGAAGAAAGCTCCGCCGAGTTCCTCGCCGCCTTCGACGACCAGGCCCTGCAGAAGACCTTCGACTTCGGCGAACTCGGGCCGCTGCCGGGCAAGAACGTCCTGGCTGTGCTCTTCGTCGACACCCTCGTGCACGACTGGGACCTCGACATCGCGCTCGGCCGCGAACACCGCTGGGACGACGAACTCGCGACGGCCGCACTGGGCGTAGCGAGCCGCTACCCCGATGGCACGCCAGTGCGCGGACCCGGCGGTGCCTTCGACCACGCTGTCGAGGCACCGCCGCGCGCCGGCACCGGCGACCGGCTCATCGCGTTGCTCGGCCGTTCGCTTCCGTTTACGCCCTCGAACAAGGTGACATCGCCGGGCGTTCTCTGACCACGACACAATCTTTGACGGAGCAGGGTAGGCCAGCTGAAGCCTTAAGGATGACCATCCTGCCGTGCTCATCGACAGCAGGGTGGGATCACGACCGCGGCTGCTCAGGGTCCCTGCGGATACCCCTTCGCCTGCACTGATGAGGTTTTCGGCAGGTACAGGGTGCTGGAGCCGGTTCCAGGTGGTCCCGCGCTTGCCACGCGCGCGTCAGCGACGGGTCTCGATCTTCATATCACCTCGGGAGACCTTGCGGCCGTGGTCGCTGGCGAGCAGGTCGTGGGGGGTGCCGAGTTCGATCGCGCTGGCCTCGTCGAGGCGGGCCAGTTGGGGTGCGGTGAAGTCGACCTCCAGGGCACCCAGGTTGTCCTCCAGTTGCGCGGGGGTGCGTGCGCCGATGATCGGTGCCGTCACGCCGGGGCTCCGCAGGGTCCAGGCCAGCCCGACCTGGGCAGGTGTGCGGTCCAGGTCCGCGGCGACCTCCCGCACGACGTCGGCGATGGCGAGGGCGCGTTCGGTGAGCATCCCCAAGCCCAGGTTGACGTCCTTGCGGGTGCTGTCGCCGGAGCCCGGGCCCGGTGCGGTCAGGTCGGCGCGGCTGTACTTGCCGGTGAGCAGGCCTCCCGCCAGCGGCGAGTACGGGGTCACGCCCAGCCCCATCTCCCGTGCCATGGGGATCAGGTCGCGTTCCGCGGTCCGGTTGACGAGGTTGTACTCGACCTGCAACGCGACCAGCGGCGACCAGCCGCGCAGGTCGGCGATCGCCTGCATCCGCGAGATCTCCCAGGCGGGCACATTGGACATCGCCACGTAGAGGACCTTGCCCTGCCGGACCAGGTCGTCCATGCCGCGCAGGATCTCCTCGACCGGCGTCGTGAAGTCCCACACGTGCAGGTGGAGCAGGTCGATGTAGTCGGTGTTCAGCCGCCGCAGGCTGCCCTCCACCGACGTGAACAGGCTCTTGCGGCTGCTGCCCCCGGAGTTCGGGTCTCCGGGCGTGCGCAGCGTCGTGTACTTCGTCGCCAGCACAAGGCTCTCGCGGTCGTCGCGGGCGAACTCGCCCAGCAGGCGCTCGGAACTGCCGTCGGTGTAGGTGTTGGCGGTGTCCAGGAAGTTGCCGCCTCGATCGACGTAGGTGTCAAACAGCTTGCGCGCCTCGTGCTTCTCGGCGCCCCAGCCCCATTCGGTGCCGAAGGTGGCCGTGCCGAGCCCCAGCGGTGAGACCCGTAGCCCGGAGCGGCCCAGCAGCCGGTAGGTGTCGAGGGTGAGTGGCATCGTGTTCTCCGTCCTTGGTGGAACACGAAGTCTGGGATCATCGCCAGCGGGGGATAAGGGAGGGAAGTTCCTGGGAAGGCCAGTCCCACCCTGCCGGTAGCATCGACCGCGATGACGCGCACCGTGGACACGACACAGCAGCTGGCCGCGTTCCTGCGGGCCCGGCGCGAACGCCTTGACCCGAACGAGTTTGGTCTGCCCGCGCGCCGTCAGTCCCGGCGAACACCGGGACTGCGCCGGGAGGAGGTCGCCGAACTGGCCGGGGTGAGCGTCGACTACGTCGTGCGGCTGGAACAGGCCCGCGGGCTGCGGCCCTCGGCGGACGTGGTGGAGGCGCTGGCCGACGCGCTGCGCCTGACCCCCGACGAGCGCACGTACCTGTTCGACTTGGCCCAGCAGCGCCCGCCCAACGCCGACAAGCCGGCCACCACCGCGGCACCACCGCTGGCGAGGCTGGTCGCCGACCTGTCGCCGCTGCCTGCCATGCTGATGAACCACCGCTCCGACATCCTGGCCTGGAACGACGAGATGGCGAAGCTGTTACTGGACTTCAGCACGCTGCCGCCATCGCAGCGCAACTCGATCTGGCTGTGCCTGGCGCACCCGGAGATCCGCGAGTTCTACGTCGACCGCGAACAGGTGGTGCGGGAGGGCGTGGCCCACCTGCGCGCCGCGTGGGCCACGCACCCCGAGGACCACGTGCTGAACGACCTCATCGCCGACCTCCTCGCAGGCGTCGAGGACTTCGCGCGACTGTGGACGCAGCAGGACGTCAAGGTGAAGGGCCGAGGGCGCAAGGTGATGCGGCACCCGTTAGCCGGCCTGATCGCGGTGGACTTCGAAGTGCTCACGCCGCTCCAAGACCCGGACCAACTGCTGGCGATCCACCGCGCGGCGGACGAGGAGAGCCGAACGGCGTTGGACCGGTTGTGGGCACGCTGAGGGCGGATCGTCCCCTCCTTGCCTAGGACCGACCGCCGCGAGCGGGCTGGGCGGCGGCCTTGGCGGCTTGCTCGATCTGGTCGCGCCGGGTTTCCCAGAAGGCCTCGTCACGCTGCCGGGTGGAGTAGTCGGTACCAGTCCCGGTCGAGCCGTCCAGTTGTTCGCGCAGGATGTCGGCGTGTCCAGCGTGCCGGCTGGTTTCGGTGAGGATGTGGACCAGAATGGTGAACAGCGTCACGTGAGGTCGCGGCCACCAGGGCACGTGGCCAGGCGAGTCAAGGGCCAGAGCCGCGATCGTCGCGTCGGAGTGGTCCCAGACGCGTCGGTAGCGGCCGACGATCTCCTCGCGCGTCTCGTGCTCGGTGGCCCACATGTCGGCACCTCGTTGCCCGAGGTCGTCCCATCGGGGCAAGGGCTCGGGAAACGGCCGGTCGAAGACCTCGCCGAAGTACCGGGACTCCCAGAGCGACAGGTGCTTGACCAACCCGAGAAGGTTGGTCCCGGTCCGGGTCAGGGGACGGCGGATCTCGTACTCCCCCAGCCCGTCGAGCTTCCAGAGCATCACCTCGCGGACTTCGCGCAGATCACTATGCAGGGACTCTTGCGCGACATCGTCGATCATGACACGAGCCTGCCACGCGCCGAGTAGACAGCGTCTACATCAGTTTGATAGAAAGTGTCTACAAGGTGAACTCGCGGTTACGGAGATCTGGATGGGCTACCAACGTTTCGTCGCGCTCGGCGACAGCTGCGCCGAAGGGCTGGCCGACCCTCATCCGGCGGGCGGGTACTACCGCGGCTGGGCCGACTTCGTCGCGGGACGCCTCGCCGAGGACGAGCCCGGATTGCGCTACGCCAACCTCGCGGTCCGCGGTCGCAGACTCGACCAGATCCACGCCGAACAGACCCCGGCGGCGAGCAGGCTCCAGCCGGATCTGATCGCGCTGTTCGGCGGCGGGAACGACGTGATGAGCCGAGGCTGGGACGCGCGGACGGTCGCCCGCCGCGTCGACACGGCCATCCGTGCCTGCACCGAGATCGCGCCAACCGTCGTCACCTTCACCCTCAGCGACATCTCCCACCGCATGCCGATGGGGCAACGCGTGCGCCCGCGTCTCACCGCGTTGAACGACGCCGTCCGCGAAGCATCCGTCAGCTACGGCGCGACGCTCGTCGACCTCTGGCCGGATCACGCCGCGCACGATTCCCGCTACTTCGGTCCGGATCGGCTGCACCTGTCCGAGCAAGGCCACCGGCGGCTGGCAGGGCACGTGCTCGATAGACTCGGCGTCGCGCACGACTCGTCATGGCTCGAACCGCTCCCCGGCCCGGCCGGACGCGCCGGCCTGCGGGCGGACCTGCGCTGGGTGGCCAAAGAGGTACTCCCGGTCGCGGTCAGCCGGTTCCGCAACCGGCTCATCGGCCGCCAGCCTGGTGACGGCTTCCTGCCCAAACGCCCCGACCTCCTGCCCGTCCTCGAGGAGAGCCGTCCATGGGCGCCCGAACCCGCCTGATCGACACCGCGGCGAACCTGCTGGCCGAAGACGGCGTCGCAGCCGTGACGCTGCGCGGGATCGCGAAAGCGGCCGGCGTCTCGCACGGGGCGCCGTTGCGTCACTTCACCGGCCGCGCCGCCCTGCTCTCGGCCGTCGCCACCCGCGGCTACACCGAGCTGCTCGACCGGGGCACCGAACTGCCGGACGCGACGCCGCGAGAACGGCTCATCGCGGCTTGCCACGGCTATCTCGACTTCGCGCTGGCCAATCCGGCGATGTTCGAGCTGATGTTCCGCCGCGACCTCATCGATCCGGCCGATCCCGAACTCACGCGGGTGAGCAGCGCGGTGTTCGACTTCTTCGCCACGCTGGTCGCCGACGTCCAGCACGAAGACTGGCATCCCGCCACCGATCCGCGGTTGCTCGCGTCCTCACTGTGGGCGTCGCTGCACGGTCTCGCCCAGCTGTGGCTTTGGGGCGGGCTGGCGGGCGCCAGTTTCGCGTCGTCACCGGAGATCGCGCTGGCCGTCACGCTCGACGCCTACCTCGGCTGACCCCGGAGGAGCCGGGCACCGACACCTCGGCCGACATGCCACCCCCTTGCCGGGATCCGAACATCTGGGCGAATATTGTCGGACCCCTCTCCTAGGTTGATCCACTCCAACCCACTCAGGAAGGGGGAGCCATGCCCGACCATGACACGCTGCTCGCACGCGTCCGGAAACTTCTCGCCAAGGCGGAGGACCCGGCGGTCACCGAGGCCGAAGCGGAGTCGTACAACACCAAGGCCGCCGAACTGATCGCCCGGTACGGCATCGATCAGGCGCTGCTGGCCGATTCAGGGGCGACGGCCGACGAGATCACCCAGGTCTTGATCCCGATCGACAACCCGTACAGCCGGGACAAGGCGGGACTGCTCACGAACATCGCCCATCCGCTGCGCTGCCGGGCCCTGCTGCACCGGCTCGGCCAATCCGTCACCGGGGTGACCGTCTTCGGTTTCCGCTCGGATCTGGAGCGGGTCGAACTGCTGTACACGAGCCTGTTGCTGCAGGCGACCACCCAGCTGACCAGGGTCCGCCCGGAGAACCGCGTGTTCGCGGGCGAATCGCTGGCCGCGTACCGGCGCACCTGGCTGCACGGGTTCTCCGGCGCGGTCTACGAGCGGCTGCGCAACAGCGAGGACACCGCGGCCCGCACCCACACCGCCACCGCGGGCCGTCGCTCCGCCGAACTGGTGATCCAGGACCGGACGACGATGGTCAAACAGGCATACGACGAGCGATACGGCGACCTGCGCTCGGCCCCGCCGAGGCGGCTGTCCGGCAGCGGCTACCTCGACGGGCACTCCGCGGGCGAGCGCGCCAACCTCAACACCACCGGCATCACCGGACGGCGCCGCGCGCTGCCGGTACGTTAAGCCCGCACCGCACAGACATCTCCCCCTCGTGAACAGCCACGGCGCGAACGAAAGCCGTACCTGAAAACCACCTCGTGAGAAGCGTGCCCTCGGGTCTACTGAGGACATGATCGTGATCGAAGACCTGTCCACCCGGCCCGAGCTGCGCGAGCCCGCGCTCCGCCTCGGCGGTGTCGGCGGCGAGTTCCTCCAGCACGACCAGACCGGTTTGCTGGCGAAGTCGTCCCATCTGGCCGCACGCTGGCCGGAGTACTTCCTCGTCCTGCTGGAAGACGACGTCCCGGTGGCGAGAGCGGCCGCCGTCCCGGTCGAATTCCCGACGGCCGAACGCCCGGAACTGCCGGACCACGGCTGGGACGCCGCCCTGATCTGGGCCGCGGAAGACCTGATGAGCACCCGTGAGACGAATACGCTGATCGCACTCGAAGTGATGGTCACGCCAGGCCACCGAGGTGGCGGCCTGGCCACGAAAGCGTTGGAAGCGTTGAAAGAACGCGCCTCGGGGACGGGGATGCGCAAACTCGTCGTGCCGGTCCGTCCGGCCGGGAAGGAGAACGAACCGGGACTGTCCTTTGAGGACTATGTCGCCCGCCGTCGGCCGGACGGGCTGCCGGAGGATCCGTGGCTGCGCACGCACGAGCGGCTAGGTGCCCGGTTCGTGAAGGTGGCGCCGTTCGCGATGACGGTGACGGGCACCTTCGCGCAGTGGAAGGCGTGGACCGGTGTCGAACTCCGGGACGGTCTCACGACCGTGCCGGGCGGGATCGCGCCGGTACTCGCCTCCTCGGCGCTGGACCTCGGCGTCTATGTGGAACCGAACGTCTGGCTGGAGCACCTGGTAGACGGAGTCGGCACCTGCTAGATTTCTTTGGCATGTGCAGGAGCGTGGGGTGAACGACACCGGACCGACCGGCGACGAGTTGCTGCGGCTGCTGGGAACTCTGGCGAATCCACACCGGCTGCGCATTGTCGCGGCGCTCCGCGCGGAGCGCGCGTACGTGAGCCAGCTGGCGCGAGAGCTCGGCATCAGCCGGGCGCTCATGCAGCTCCACCTGCGCAAACTGGAGGCGGCCGGACTCGTGTCGGCCACTCTCGAACTGTCGGAGGACGGGAAGGCGATGAAGTTCTACGAGGTGAATCCGTTCCTGGTCGAACTGAGCCCGGACGCCATCGCCGCCGCGGCACCGACGCTGAGTAGGTCAACACCGGGTACAGCGACACCGGACACGGCGATAACGGACGAGGGCGAGCAGAGGGAGCGACCGTGAAGTGGCATCAATGGCAGGAGGTCGCCGGACTGGTCGGCATCTTCGTGTTCCTCACCGTGGTGATCACGGTGGTCGTCTGGCAGTTCGGCGCGACCATCCGGGCCAAGGGCGCGCTCGCGCGCGAGCAGGAATACCGCAGGCTCGCGGAAAAGGCCGTCCAGGCGCAGGAAGAGACCGAACGCAAACTCACCGAACTCGACGGGCGCCTCGCCGATCTCCAGAAGAACGTGGGATCGGTCGAGCGGATCCTCAAGGAGGTCGACTGACCACCCGCGCTCCGGCTTGAACCGGATCGAAAGGCCCTGGGCCGCCGAGCGGCAACTCGACGACCCAGGAAAGAAGAAGCAAAAACCTCGCCCGAGGCATCTCACTCCTTCACGCAAAGGACTGTAGTTCATGCTGCCCGAAAACAAATCGCGCGCACCGGTGACCGAGCGGATCGCCGTCTGGTCTCTGCGACACCGCGCGCTGACCCTCGTCGCCTGGGTCGCGCTGGTGCTCATCGCCCTGCTGTCGGGAACACTGCTGGACGGCGAAAGCCGACGCAGTACCGATCCCGGTGAATCCGGCCGCGCGCAAACCGCCTTGAACGCCCAGAACACCTTCGATCCCCTACGCGAGAACGTTCTCGTCGAGGCGAAGGACCCCGGCTCTCCCCCGTTCGCCGCCAACGGGGACCTCCGGCGGGCGACCGAAGACCTGGTCACCACGCTCGCCCGGTCCGGCGCCGTCGCCGACGTCCGGTCCCCGCTGACCACCGCTGGCGAGGAAAGAGTTTCCGGTGACGGCAGGTCCGGTCTGGTCGGCTTCTCGATCGCGGGCGGGGAGCAGGAAATCCGCCCCAACTTCGAGACCGCGGCGACGCGGATCGACCAGGTCGCGGCCCGGCATCCGTCGGTCCGGCTGGGCCTGTCCGGCGATCTCAGTCTCTCGACCGTGGTCGACAAGGGAATCCGGGAGGACGTCAAGCGGTCCGAGTTCCTTTCCCTGCCGCTGACGCTGGTGATCCTGCTGATCGTGTTCGGCGCGCTGGTCGCCGCGTCGGTCCCCTTGCTGCTGGCGGGCACGAGTGTGGCGGCGACGTTCGGGTTCCTCTCCGTCGTCGACGACTTCGCCCCGATCAACGGCGCGACGACGGTGATCACCCTGCTCATCGGAATGGCGGTCGGTGTCGACTACTCGCTGTTCTTTCTCAGGCGACAACGGGAAGAACGCGCGCGCGGGCACTCCGTCGACGACGCGATCCGGATCTCGGCGAGGACGTCCGGCCACGTCGTGGTCGTCTCCGGCGTCACGGTCGTCCTCTGTGTGAGCGGGTTGGTGTTCACGGGACTCGACAATTTCAGCGGCCTCGCGATCAGTACGGTGTTCGTGGTCGGTTTGGCCGTGCTCGGCGCGGTCTTGGTCCTGCCCGCGTTGCTTTCACTGCTGGGTGACAAGGTCGATCGAGGCCGGATTCCCTGGCTGGGCAAGCGACGCACGGTCGCGGAAAGCTCGCGGTTCTGGTCCGCTACGGCACGGGCGGTCACCCGGCGGCCGGCGTTGTGGGGCGGACTCGCGACCGCGTTGCTGATCCTGCTCACGCTGCCCGCGCTCGGCATGCACCTGCAGGATCCGACACCGGCGGAGAGCCTGCCGCGATCGACGGCGACGATCGACGCCGCCATCCGCACCCAGGAAGCGTTTCCCGGGGTGGTCTATCCCGCGACAGTGGTACTGACGGCCGAGAACGGGGGCCCGGTGGACAGTCCGGCGCTCCGGTCGGCGATCACGGAACTCGACCGGCGGATCGGCGAAACCGGTGGGGTGCTGAACAAACCGCTCGCGGTCGGGAACGCCGGTGACGCGGTGGTCGTCCGGGTCCCGCTGTCCGGCGCGGGCCGGGACGCGACCTCCGATGCCGCGCTGGCGAAACTGCGCACCGAGGTGCTGCCCGCGACGATCGGCGAGGTGGACGGGGTCGAGTTCGCCGTATCCGGCCGGACGGCGAACGCCCGCGACTTCGCCGACCGGGTCATCGAGCGGATGCCACTGGTCTTCGGTTTCGTGGTGCTGGCCGCGTTCGTGCTACTGCTGCTGGCTTTCCGATCGGTGGCGGTGTCTCTCGTGTCGATCGCGCTCAACCTGCTGTCGATCGGCGCGGCCTACGGCGTGCTCACCTGGATCTTCCAGCACGGGCACTTCGCCTCACTGCTGGGTTTCACCCCGTACGGCGGGGTGGTCGGCTGGCTGCCGATGTTCATGTTCGTCCTGCTGCTCGGACTGAGCATGGACTACCACATCTTCATCCTCAGCCGGATCCGTGAACACCGGGCCGACGGTGCCCTCGCCGCGATCGTCCGCGGTACCGGCAGCAGCGCGGGGGTGGTCAGCAGCGCGGCGGTGATCATGGTCGGGGTGTTCAGCGTCTTCATCACGCTGAGCGCGATCGAGTACAAGATGATGGGCGTCGGGATGGCGGTCGCCGTACTGATCGACGCCACCCTGGTCCGCGGGGTGCTGCTGCCCGCGTTCCTCGCGCTGCTGGGAAATCGGGTCTGGCGGCCCCGTCATAAATCCGTGGCTGCCGAACGTGTCCCGGAACTATCGTCGCCGAATGCCTGACGCGCTCTTCGCCCACGCCCGGCTCGCGCCGATCTACGACGCCTTCGACGGCGCTCGCGACGACCTCGACCACTACCTCGCCATCATCGAGGAACTCGGGGCGAAACGAGTGCTCGACGTCGGTTGCGGCACCGGCTGCCTCGCCGTCCTCCTGGCCGCACGCGGGATCGAGGTGGTGGGGGTCGATCCGGCCGAGGCGTCACTGGAGATCGCGAAAGCCAAGGACGCGGCAGGGAAGATCACCTGGATCCACGGTGACGCGAAAGCCGCGGGTGAGGTGGGCGCCGATCTCGCCGTGATGACCGGGAACGTGGCCCAGGTCTTCCTCACCGACGCCGAGTGGGACCGGACTCTCGAAGGCATCCACACCGCGCTGACGCCCGGCGGGTATCTGGTGTTCGAGATCCGGCGTCCGGGCCGCCGCGCGTGGGAGGACTGGAGCGCCGACACCGCGCACGAGATCATCGACGTCCCGGGCGTCGGCGAAGTCGAGCAGTGGCGCGAGGTCACCGAGGTGAACCTCCCGTTCGTCTCGTTCCGGTACAGCTACCGGTTCTCCGACGGCGAGGTCGTCACCTCGGATTCGACCTTGTGGTTCCGTGAGCGCGAAGACTTGGAGGCGCTGCTGAGCGAACACGGTTTCCGCGTCCTGGACGTCCGGGACGCCCCGGATCGTCCAGGACGCGAGTACGTGTTCATCGCTCAGCGGAGCTAGAGGACTTCGTCGTCCGGAATGGTCTTCGGGCCGGTGAGCTTCACATCGCCCCGGACGACGACGTTCTTCCCGAAGGTGACGTCGCCGTCCACTTCGAGACTCGTGCACTCCTTGAGCGAAGGCGCGGAAGGGATGCGCGCGTCGAAGTCCGGCAAGAGCTTGTAGAACTCCTTGCTCAGCGACACGACCGGCGGGGTGGTGGTGTACTCCGGGATCAGCTCCCCGCCGGGGTCGAGCACGTAGGCGTCGGAACGGACGACGAGCAGGTCGTCGGTGGTCTTGACCGGCGCGAACCGGGTGCGCGGGATCTCGATGGCCCGCGCACCCTCGACCGAGCCGATCGCCGCTCCCATCGCCGTTTCGAGCTGGATCACCGGTGTACTGGTGGCATCGGCCGGATCGACGGTCTTCCGGTTCACGATCAGCGGCAGCACCGGCGCGGCGGGGTCGGCGTCCTGCAGTTCCTTCAGCCGTTCGAGGTCGAACCAGATGTTGTTGGTGTTGAAGAACCGCCACTTGGCGACGTCGCCGAACGAGTCGTCGCCGTCGGGCACCTGTGCGGATTCACGCAGGACGATCCGGCCGTCGCGCAGCGCGAGGTGGCCGCCCTTGCGGTCGGCCGCGGTGCCGAGCACGGTCTCCATCGCGAACGGGATGTTCTCGCTGGCGAGCCACGCGGCGATCCGGGCGTCCGGGAGCGCGCCGAGGTTGTCGGCGTTGGACACGAAGCACCAGCGGATGCCTTGGGCGAGCAGGAGATCGAGCATCCCGCTCACCGCGAGCGCGATGTAGATGTCGCCGTGGCCCGGCGGGCACCATTCGAGTTCCGGGTTGGCTGGCCACTCGACCGGCCCGCCGTCGGCGGTGATCTTCGGTTCGCGGCCCTGCAGGAAGTCGGCGGGGATGGCCTCGTCGGCGAGATCGGGGTACTTCTTCAACAACTCCAGCGAGGGCTCGCGGGTGCCCGCCGAATTCATGAGGATCAGCGGCAGCCGCGCGTTGTACTTCTCGCGGGTGGAGAGCACCTGCATCGCGATGACGTCGAGGAACGTCTTGCCCGGTTTGATTTCCAGCAGCGATTTCGGTCCGGTGAGCCCCATGCTCGTGCCGAGTCCGCCATTGAGTTTGAGGACAGCGGTGCGGTCCAGGACCCGGCGCGCTTCTTCGGCGTCCGGTTCCGGCAGATCCACGAGCCTGCTGATGTCACCGAGGGGTTCGAGTTCGTTTCCCGGCAATTCACCCGCGCCGGGTTCGGACAGCTGCTCGATACGTCGTCGCAGGGCGGCCAGTTCCATGGCGTGTGCGCCCGCGGAACGCATTTTCGACAGCGTTTCGGCGAAACGATCGGACAGGTGCGCTTCAGAGCTCATTGTGCCCTTTCTGAACCACTGCGTCGGGGCGTCAGTCTATTACCGGGCGCGGCGCCAGGCCGTGCTCCGGGGTCAGTACCCCGGTCATGCGGACGTCATGCGGTTCCGCGGGCAAGTGATGAACGAGTTCGGTGTCCCGGACGACGGCGATCAGCGCGGCGTCCGGCGCGGCGAAGGAGAGTGACCGGTCGTAGTACCCGGCGCCCCTGCCGAGCCGGACGCCTTCGTCGTCGACGGCGAGCGCGGGGATCAGGACCAGCTCGGCCGCCCCCAGCGTGTCGGGACCGAGCCGGCGGCCGGTCGGTTCGAGCAGTCCCCGTAGCCGGCCCGGCCCGAGACTCGACGGGCCTTCGTAGTCGGCCCAGCCGAGCGGCCCCGGTGCGCCGGGGACGATCGGCAGCAGCACGCGTTTGCCCTGGTCGCGAAGTTGATCAAGGAGCGACGCCGACCCCGGCTCGGTGCCGAACGGGACGTACGCGCACACGACCGCGCCCGGCAACAGGACGGCCGCGGCGGCCAGCGAAACCGCCTCACGAGCCCGCTCTTCCGGTACCAGCGAACGCCGTTCGGCGGTTATCCGGGAACGCCACTCCGCCTTGCTCAGGTGTTCATTGCCGGGCTTGCCCACGTGGTCAGGTTAGGCTTCACGCCTATGACAGGCGCAGCGACCACCCCGGCGGCACGGACCACGAGGAGCTTGCCCGATCGGGCGATTTCCACGGCTTCGGACCGCATCACTCCTGGTAACGGTGGTGAACTTCAGTTCACCGACGGGCCTTCATCGCGTGCCTGGTCGAACGAACGGATCGAGATTTCCCAGTCATGACGGAGCCCATCGCCGAAGCGGCCGAGACCGAAGACGCGGGACAGTTCCGTTCCGTCGAGGATCAGATCGCGCTGACCCTGGACGCCGCGGTACGCCCGCGACCGGTCCGGGTCGCCATCTCCGAGGCCCAAGGCCTCCTGTGCGCCGAAGAGGTCGTCGCCGAACACGCGCTGCCCGGTTTCGACCAGGCCGCCGTCGACGGTTACGCCGTGCGAAGCGTCGACGTCCGCACCGCCGGCCAGGAGCCGGTGCAGTTGCCGGTGGTCGGCGAGATCGCCGCCGGTTCACGCCAGCCGCGACGGCTGCAACCCGGCCAGGCCGTACGCGTCGACACCGGCGCGCCGCTGCCCACCCTCGCCGACGCCGTCGTCCCGACCGCCTACACCGACGGCCACCAGGCCAAGGTCACCGTGCACAAGTCGGTGCCGTCCGCCGGTTACGTGCGCCGGACCGGCGAGGACGTACAGATCGGTGACGTCGCCGTGCGCAAGGGCGACACGATCGGCTCGGCCCAGGTCGGCCTGCTCGCCGCTGTCGGCCGCGCGAAGGTGCTCGTCTATCCGCGACCGCGGGTTTCGATCGTGTCCGTCGGCGACGAACTGGTCGACATCGACCGCACCCCGTCGGTCGGGCAGGTCTACGACGTCAACTCCTACGCGCTGTCCGCGGCCGCGCGGGACGCGGGCGCCGAGGTGAGCCGCGTCGGCATCGTCCCCGGTGATCCGAAGCGGCTGCGCGAGATCGTCGAAGGCCGCCTGCTGATGTCGGAGATCGTCGTCGTCGCGGGCGGCGCCGGCGGGAGCGCGGGCGACGAGGTGCACGCGGCGCTGTCCGATCTCGGCAACATCGACATGACCCGCGTCGCCATGCACCCCGGCTCGGTACAGGGTTTCGGCAGGCTCGGCCCCGATTCGGTGCCGACGTTCCTGATCCCCGGCAACCCGATGAGCGCGCTGGTCGTGTTCGAGGTCCTGGTCCGCCCGCTGATCCGCGCCGCGCGCGGCACCCGCAACCCGCATCGCCGGATCGTCGGCGCGCGGCTGCTCTCCCCGATCACCTCGACCAAGGGACGCAAAGGTTTCCTGCGCGGGCAACTGCTGCGGGACGAGGGCAACGGCGAATACCTGGTGCAGCCACTCGGCACTTCCGGCGCGCACCTGCTCGCGTCGCTGGCCGAGGCGAACTGCCTGATCAACATCGACGAGGATCTCACCGAGGTCGCGGCGGGCGAGCAGGTCAAGGTGACCTTCCTGGCCCAGAGAGCGTAATGGGCGCACCGATTTCCGGCGTCGCCTATCCGATCGAGAGCAGGCATCCGGGCTGGCCCGCGAAGCTCGGGCCGCTCCGGGTACCGGCCGGGATCCTGGCTGTCCGACCGGTCCGGCTGCGGGACGCCGGCGAGTGGAGCCGCGTCCGGCTGCGGGACCGCGAACATCTCGAGAGATGGGAACCGACCGGCGTCGGACCATGGCCGGAGCGCAACGCGTTCTGGTCATGGCCGTCGCAGTGGCTGGCCCTGCGCGGCCTCGCCCGGCGCGGGCAATGCCTCCCGTTCACCATCACGGTAGATGGACGCTTCGTCGGGCAGATCACTGTGGGTAACGTCATCCGGGCCTCCCTCCGGTCCGCTTGGATCGGCTACTGGGTGTCATCGGACATCGTCCGCAGCGGTGTCGCGACCGGCGCCGTCGCCCTCGTCACCGACCACGCCTTCGACTTCGGCGGACTGCACCGGCTCGAGGCGACCGTCCGCCCCGAAAACACCCCCAGCCTGCGGGTTCTCACCAAAGTCGGGTACCGGCGAGAGGGCCTCTTCGAGCGTTATCTCGACGTCGCGGGCGGCTGGCGGGACCACTTCTGCTACGCCGTCACCAAGGAAGAAACCGGTGACGGACTGGTATCCCGGCTCGTCGCGAAGGGCCTCGCGGAGCGGGTTTGACCTCCTCACGGGTCGTTCCGGTGACCGCGTTACCACAAACTGTGAGATTCACCTAATTTGGTGATGCATTTTCCGTGATCGAAACCGGCGAGTCTGCGCGGCGTGTGTGACTGTTGTGGCTAGCGTGAC
The DNA here is from genome assembly GCF_055575355.1 of Amycolatopsis sp. NPDC034160. Taxonomy (NCBI): domain Bacteria; kingdom Bacillati; phylum Actinomycetota; class Actinomycetes; order Pseudonocardiales; family Pseudonocardiaceae; genus Amycolatopsis; species Amycolatopsis sp. NPDC034160. The sequence continues at coordinate 236,579 of NZ_JBVISU010000007.1, forward strand.
TACAGCAGTGGATCGGGGGAGGTGACGGGAGATGCCCAGTTCGGTGATCATCGTCGCGCTCGCAGCGGCATGGCTCGTCGTTCTCGTGCCCATGGTCGCCCGCAAGCGCCAGCAGGTCGCACGGACGGCGGACTCGGCCCTCGCGGCGCGAGTCGTGCGGAGCGGGAGCACACGCCACGAGGGACCGGAGGAGTTCGCCATGGCGGAGAACACGGAACCATCGGTAGAAGACGACCTGGCCGAGCTCGAGGCGGAACTCGACGCCGACCTCGAAGAGGAGGAGCCGGAAGCCGAACCGCTTCCCCAGCCCTCGCGCGCGTCCCGCACCGAACGAGAACGCCAAAGCGCGGGCTACCGTCCCGGCCGGGGCGGGTTCGACCCCGAGGCGGCCGACATCGCCGCACGCGCCAAGTACGCGTTCCGGCAACGGGTCGTCATCGCCCTGCTGGTACTCGTGGTCACCACCGCGGCTGTCGCCGGCTTCCTGACGCCGATGGTCTGGTGGGCCAACGGTGTCGTCGACGCCGTCCTCATCGGCTACCTGGCCTACCTGCGCCGCCAGGTGCGCATCGAGAACGAGATCCGGCAACGCCGCCTCGCCCGCTACAACAGCACCCGCGCCCCGCGCCGCCCGTCGATCGCCGACGACGAGACCTCCCACGAAGACGTCGAGGTCGCCGCCGCCGACCGCCCGGACATCGTGGAACGCAAACCGTCCCCGATGTCCCGCCTCCGGCGCCAAGCCGTCGTCGTCGACCTCGACGACGAGGACCCGGCCTTCCACGAGCTCGACGAGCCCGGGACCAGGCCGTTCCGCCGGGCCGTCGGAGAGTGACCCCCCTCGTTGGGAGCTCCATGAGCCACTGATAGGCTCATGGAGCTCCCAACGAGGGGCAAGCTTCACCAGGGGCTGTAGCGCAGTTGGTAGCGCGTCTCGTTCGCATCGAGAAGGTCAGGGGTTCGATTCCCCTCAGCTCCACAGCAGCTCAAAGGCCCTTCCCAGGAATATGGGAAAGGGCCTTTTTGCTATCCGTACAGCAGCAGGTCAGTGCCGATCAATAGCCGAGGGGATTAGGACTGTCCTCATAGGCCTTCTTCACGAGGTTGGCGAAGTTCTCATCCACTCCTGGCACGGAGACGTCCAGGCCCAACGAGCCGCCACCGGCCGTGGCAGCCCCGACCTTGCCCTTGAAATGGACCCGGCGGTCGTCGGTCTCGCTCAACCCGACCTCCGCCTCACCGCCCAGCCCGACCCATGCCTCCGGCTCGGCCTTGATGGTGACCGGCCCCAGGTTCCACTCGGCCGCCGGCAACGCGTTCGTCCATGCCACCTTGGTCCCGGCGCCGAGCTTGAAGCCCTCCTTCGGGGAAATCCCGGCTTCGAGGTTCGCGGAGAGACCGACCGATGTTCCCTGCTCACCGGACACCTCGACCGCGCCCACGTTCTCGTCCACCTCCGGACCGGTGCCGCGGTAGCCGACGAAACCCTCGGCGCTGCCCTTGATGCCGTCCTTGATCGAGATCCCGCCTTCGAGCTTGCCGTCCGCGCCGATGTTGTTCCTGCCGATCACCTGGCCGCTCGGGGTGACCACTTCGTTCCGCACGGCGTAGGCATAGCCCTTGTAGCCGCCGAAACCACCCTTGCCGTCCGGTTCGATCGCCTCGCCGTCAGCGTCCGGCCCCAGATCGACGAGACGCGGGCTCCGCTTGATGAGCTCCCACATCGTCCGGTCACAAGCCTCGGTGTCGCACACCCCCGGGAAGATCCTGATCGGCTTCGTTCCATCGCCGTCGTCATCGAACCAGCCCAGTCCCTTGGGTACGGCGAGGGCATTCATAGGCATCACCTGGGCAGTGCCCTTGGTGCCGGTAGTGCCGACGGGGACCACCTCGCCACGCTGAGGGGTGCCGAACTTCCCCTCCTTCTGAGCTTGCCGAGCCCTAGCCGGACTCTTCCGCGCCGCCTCACCTCTCTCCCGCTGCACGGCACCCTTCAGACTCTCCAGCGCACGTCCTTCCTCACCACGCTGTATGACACCGAATCTGAGTTCCTTCTGAGCTTGCCGAGCCCTAGCCGGACTCTTCCGCGCCGCCTCACCCCTCTCCCGCTGCACAGCACCCTTCAGACTCTCCAGCGCACGTCCTTCCTCACCACGCTGTATGACACCGAAATTGAGTTCCTTCTGAGCTTGCCTGGCACGCCCCGGATTCCGCTGCGCCTCCTCACCCCGCTGCTGCTGAGGAGTCAGGACGGTCTCACCACGCTGCGGCGAACCGAAGTCCTTCTCCTCCTGCTCCTGGCGAGCCCGACCCGGACTCCGCTGCGCTTGCTCATCCCGCTTGTGCTGGTCCTCGGCTTTCGGGTTCTTCTCGCTTTCCTGCTCCGCCCTCGGCTTCACGTCGGCTGAATCGAAGTTCTCCTTCTGCTCCTGCCGAGCCCGGCCCTGACTCTTCTTCGCCTCATCGCCCTTCGTCTTCCCGCTGGACTCCTGCCGCGGCTTCGGCTCGGCCTTCGGTTTCGCCTGCACCGGCTGGGAATCCTTGGCCTTCGCGGCTTTCGCCTTGTTCATCGCCACTTTTTCGGCGTTCTGCTGACTAGGCGACCCGCCCGGCTCGGTGGCCGCATGTGCCGCGGCGGCACCCAGCACACCGAAAACGACCGTCAGCACCCCGCCCGAAACGGAATACAGCACAGCCTGACGTAAAACGGTATTGGTGTGTTTCATCGTGATTCTCCGAACGTCGACGACGTCGGAATGGTGACCGGTAGGGGTACAGCGCCGGTACATCGCCGCGGCCGACCGGTATGGAATCCTCATGCCGGGTGATACCGAACCGACTCGCGCCGGACTGGTAGTCGGTGATCAACTGACGCCGTCAGCGGAAGAAGATCGAGATCACGGCCGTGCGGACACGGCAATCAGCGAGATGAGCCCGCACGGACCGCGATGTGACGATGAAGCCCGCAACGCGGCGGCGTACCGAAGAACGACAAGCCGTTGGACGAGACCGTCGAGGCGGTGGCCGACGCCGGGTTCTTACCTCTGAGGGCGGAAGAATGACGTCGACGCGACAAGAGCTCATCGACCGGCTCACCCGGCGATTCGATTACCACGATCCCGAGTACACCCCCGACATCGCGGAAATCGTCAACCGCGAGATCGGGAAGAACGAGGGTGTCACCTATTCCGAAGCGCATGGGGGCATGTGGATCCTGTCCCGTTACGAGCACATCAAGGCGGCCTTCAAAAACCACGAGACGTACAGTTCCGGCAGTGGCGTCTTCTTCCCCCGTGCGGCGGGGACGCCGAAATTCTCGCCGATCGACTTCGACCCGCCGGAGCACCGCGCTCGCCGCAAGCTGATGTCGCCGCCGCTGCAGCAGGAAAAAGTGCGGAACCTCGAATCCGCCGTCGTCGAACTCACCGCCCGCATGATCGAACCGATGGTCGATCGTGGACACGGGGATTTCACCGGAGAGGTGTCGAAGCCACTCGCGATCGGCGTGCTCGCGATCGCGCTCGGATTGTCGGAGTCGGCACAGCACCAGATCCGTGAACTCACCACCACGCTGTGGGCACGGCTTTCGAAGAACCCCGACATGACCGATTTCTGGTCGGAGTTCCGCCAGCTTGTCTCGGAAGAAGTCCGGCGGGCGACGGAAGAGCCGGGGGATTCCTACCTGTCGCGGTTGGCCGGGCTCGAAGTGAACGGCGAGCCGCTCGCCGAGGAAGCCCTTCAGTCGATCATCGTCTCGTATTGCATCGCCGGCCATGAGACCACGATGAACACGATCAGCCGGATGCTGTGGTATCTCGGCGGAAATCCCCATCTCCAGGAACGGCTCAAAGCCGAACCGGCGCTCATGCCGGTCGCGGCAGACGAGACCCTGCGCCGGTGGTGCCCCACCGATCGGTTCACCCGCGTCACCACCCGCGACGTGACGATCGCCGGGACCGCCATCCCTCGCGGCTCCCGGGTGGTCTTCCTCCTGGACGCGGCGAATCGTGATCCGGGGAAATTCCCCGACCCGGACACCTTTTCCCTCGACCGCGGGAATTCACACCAGCACCTCAGTTTCGGGTTCGGCATCCACCATTGCATGGGCGCGCACCTGGCGAGGCTGGAGCTCAGGACCGTCCTGGGCGAACTGGCGCGGCATCCCGTCTACCACCTCACCGCAGAACCGGCCCGCCACTTCGAAAACGGCAGGCACATCGTGTTCGAACAGGTCCCGGTCAAATTCGAAACCAGCTAAAAGGGGAAACAAGTGGAAACTCGACCCGCCCTCGACGGTCTGGTCCGGCTGACCAGTGGCCTGTGGGCTTCGCAGACGCTGGTCGCCGCCGAAGACCTCGGCCTGTTCACCTTCCTGTCCGGCGGGAGCGCGACCGCGGCCGAGGTCGCGGCGGGGACCGGGATCGCCGAACGACCGGCGGAGATCCTGCTCACCGCGTGCGCCGCACTCGACCTGCTGGAGACCGACAGCGGCCGCTTCCGCAACACGCCGGTCGCCGAGGCTTATCTGGTCAAGGGAAAACCTGACTACTTCGGCGACTACATCAGGATGCTCGGCCAGTACGCCAATCCCGGCTGGATGCGGGTCACCGACGTGGTCCGGGCGAACCGGCCGTCCAGGCTGCTTTCCGGTGAACAGCAGGAAATCTTCGAAGAGCAGGCGCGACCGAGGATCTTCTGGGACGGCCTGTACCCGCTTTCCGCCGGTACCGCCCGGGTGCTCGCGGCCGAGGTCGATTTCGGCGAGACGTCCAGCCTGCTCGACGTCGGCGGCGGAGGCGGCGCCTTCGCGATCGAATTGTGCCGGCGCTACCCCGATCTGCACACCACGATCTTCGACCTGCCCTTCGTCTGTGAGTACACAGTGGACAGGATCGAGGATTCGAAACTGTCCGATCGGATCAGTCTGCGCGCCGGTGACTTCCTTCAGGACGCGGAACTGCCGTCGGGGCACGACGCGATCCTGCTCTCCATGATCCTGCACGACTGGGACGAGGCCAGTAACGCCTCGCTGCTGGCCAAATGTCATCGGGCGCTGCCGAGCGGTGGGCGGCTGGTCGTGTCCGAGCTGCTGGTCGATGACGACAAGGCCGGTCCGGCCGACGCGGCGCTGATGAGCATGGCCATGCTGGTCGGAACCTGGGGACGCAACTACACGGCCGCCGAGTACCACGAATGGCTGAGTGCCGCGGGCTTCGAAGACATCCGCACGGTGCGATTCCGGGCGCCGGGGGCCAATGGGGCGATCACGGCCAGAAAGCCCTGACGAGCCTCACGTCACGAAGGGAGCCTCCCTCGCGTCATTCGCGAGGGAGGCTCCCTTCGTTGTGTCTCAAGACAAGTAGGTCCGTGAAGGCCCCTTCCCTCGACTGAGCCGAGGGAAGGGGCCTTCACGGCACCTGGATCAGGCGGCTTCGGGTTCCCGCAGAATCTCCGTGAGGTGCGCGGAGAGCGCGGCGACCGTCGGCTTCGCCCACAGGATCGTCGGCGGCAGGTCGAGCCCGAAACGGCGGCTCAACCGGACACGGAGACCGACGGTCATCACCGAGTCGACACCCAGTTCGACCAGCGGACGCCGGAGGTCGACGTCTTCGGCGGCCAGGTTCAGCTCGGCACCGACCTGTTCCCGGACCTCCTTGGTGATCAGCTCGTGAGCCTCCTCCTTCGGCAGGCTCGACCAGTCGACGTCCACCCCGTTGTCGGCTTCGCCCGCATCGGCGTCGATGGCGGCCAGATCCCGGAACATCGGTACCCGCGTGGTGCGCGCCGGCAGCGGCAGAACCCGCAGAACCGCCTGGTAAGGCGTGTCGTATCGCTCGGCGAACGCCCAGGCGCGGAACGCCTCGGACGCGGTGATCGCTTCGAGGCCGCGGGCGTTGGCCTCGAACATGGTGCTGGCGATGCTTTCCGACATCCCGACACCGAGCCACGACGTCCAGCCGATGCTGGTGGTCTCGGTGTGGCCGCCGGCGTTGCGGTGCGCGGCCAGCGCGTCGAGGAACGAGTTCGCCGCCGCGTAGGCGGTCTGCCCGGTGAGCCGGGCGAACTGGCCACAGGAGGAGAACAGGACGAAGAAGTCCAGCGTCCCCGGCGGGAACTGCCGGTGCAGCACCAACCCGCCTCGCGCCTTCGGGGCGAGCACGTCGCGCAGGCCGTCCAGGTCCACCTTGTCCATCAGTGCGTCGTTGACGACACCGGCGGCGTGGATGACGCCGCGAATGGGCGGGAGACCGTGTGCGGCCGGGTCGAGCGCCCTGGCGACGTCGCCTTCGTCGGTGATGTCCACCGAGACGGCGCGGACCGTGACCCCAGCCGCCTCGAGGGAGAGCACACTGTCGATCTGGTGCCTCGTCTGCGGGTCCGTGACGCCTTCCCATTCCGCGCGGGGCGGCAGTCCGCGCCGTCCCGCCAGCAGGAGGCGACGGGCACCGCGGTCGGCGAGCCACTGCGCGACTTCGAGACCGAGACCGCCGAGACCGCCGGTGATCAGGTAGGTGCCGGTGGCCCGGCATTGGAGGCTCGCTCCGTCGGACGGCCGCTCGATGGTGGTCAAGCGGGCGACCTCGGTGGCGCCGCCGGTCAGCGAAATGACGTCTTCGGTGCCGCCCGCGTGCCGGAGCAGCTCGAGCAGCCGGTCGGCGGTGTCCTCGCCCACCTCGTCGACATCGATCGCGCCACCCCACAGTTCCGGGCGTTCACCGGCGGCGATCCGCGCGATACCCCAGAGCGGCCCGTGCGCGAGCGCTGCCTCGTCCCCGGCCTCGCGCACGCCACGCGAAAGCGCCCAGACCTGCTGCGCCGGGAACTCCTCGCCGGCGATCGACGCGATCTCGCTGATCCGCTGAACGGTCCGGATCACCGCCCAGCTCGCCCGTTCGGTCGCGGTTTCGAGTGTCTCACCTTCGCGGATGAGCGAGGGCGCGACCACGACCGCACCCGGCTCCGACAGCAGCTGCTCGCCGAAATCGGCGGTGCAGTCGCAGTCCCGCGGCTGGTCGACGTGCGGATTCGGCTCGCAGACCCGCGCCGTCGGCACGCCGAGCGCTTCGAACCGCGCGGCGAGGGTACCGGTCAGCGAGGGGTCGCCGACCAGGAGGATCTGCCGGAGGTCATGGCTGGTTTCCGGGAGCTCCAACGCTTTCCACGCGATCTCGTGGACGAGGTCCCGCGGGCCCGCCGCGGCGGCGCCGAGATGTTCCACCGCCGCGAACCGCAGTCCGGTGACCTCGCAGACGATCCGGCCGGTCTCGTCGGCGACCAGCACGTCGGTGGTGTCCCGCGGGGAACGCGGCGACCGGCGGCTGTGCACGACGATCTTCGCGGGCGGGACGCCGTCGAAGACGACCTTTTCGATCGACCTCGACATCCACAGCACCGGGGCGTCCTCGGGGGTCACCACGACCGCGCTGATGGTCAGCGCGCCGTCGATCACGTGCGCCCAGCTGGCCGCGTGCGGGGCGTCCGGCTCGATGGTCATCACGGCGAGCTGTTCGGAGTCCGTGCGGCGCAGTTCGTCGAGGTCCCACGGGAACGCGTAACCACCGACACCCATCCGGCGGAACATCGTGTCGACCTTCTCCCACGACCACTCCGGCAGCCGGTCACGAAGATCCGCGGTGTCGATCGTGCCTTCGGTGACGCGCACGCCGGGTTCGACCGCGGCCGTGGTGTGGGTGATCCACTCGTGTTCCTCACCGGCGCCGCCGTCTTCGGCGAGGCGGGTGGAAAGCCGGAGGGTGTTCTCCGAAGACACGATCTGCACGACCCGCGGCGGGACGACGGAAAGCGGTGTGCGCAGCACGATGTCGGTGATCGCCGCCTGTTTGCCGTCGCGGACCGCCGCTTCGGCGAACGTGTTGATGATCGACGCCGCCGGCGTGATCTCGACCCCGACCACCTCGTGGCTGAGCGGATACGGACGGCAGTCCATGTCCAGATAGGTCTGCCACACCACCCTCGCGGGCGAGCCGCTGACGGCCATCTTCCCGCCGAGGAGGCTGTGCTTCTCCGGATCGTGCCCGCCGCCGACGCCACTCGACCCGACGGCCTCGTCGCCGAAGATCCAATAAGGACGGTGCTGCCAGGCCACGGGAGGAAGGGCGAGCAGCGGGGCGTCCGGATGCTCGGCCGTCCAGTCGAAGTCCGCGCCTTCGCAGTGCAGCTCGGCGAAGTTCGTCAGCAGGGTGCTGACCTCGTCCTGGTTGCGCCGCATGGTGAAGGCGACCTTCGCCTCCTCGGCACCGAGGTGGTCGAGCGTCTCCTTGATCGAGTGGGTGACCACGGGATGTGACGACACTTCGAGGAACAACCGGTAGCCGTCCTCGATCGCCGCCGTCACGGCCTCCGCGCAGCGGACCGGCTGCCGGAGATTCGCCACCCAGTAGTCGGTGTCACGGGGAGCCGTCGACCGGGTGTCGGTGAGCGCCGTGCTGTAGAGCGGCACGGCGGGGGTGCGCGGGGTCAGCTCAGCGGCCGCGGCGGCCACGTCCGCGACGACCTCGTCGACGTGCGCGCTGTGGAAGGCGATGTCCGTGTCGACCGTCCAGATCCCGATCCCGTCCGCCTTCCATTCCCCGGCGATCAGTTCGACCTCGGCGTGGTCGCCGGAGACGACGGTCGAGCCGGGGCTGGCGGAAATGGCGGCTTCGACACCGGCGCGTCCGGCCAGCCGCCGCTCGACCTCGTCGAACGCCAGACCCGCCATGGCCATCCCGCCCCGACCGGCGAGCGGCTGCAGTGCCGCCGCTCGGCGGCAGACGAACCGGGCCGCTTCCTGGACATCCAACGCGCCCGCCACGACCGCGGCCGCGATCTCGCCGACGGAATGGCCGAGCACCGCGGCCGGCTCGGCGCCGTGGCGGCGCCAGACCGCGGCGAGACCGATCTGGATCGCGAAGGTCATCGCCTGGACGTGTGAGGCGCTCCACGGCCCACCGTCCACAATGGCCTCACGTGGGGTCCAGCCGAGTTCGGCGCGGAACACGTCGGCGAGGGAGTCGATCGCTTCGGCGAAAACGGGCTCCTCGACGAGCAGCTGCCTGCCCATGCCGGACCACTGCGCGCCGTGCCCGGAGAACACCCAGACGACCTTGCCGTCCGCGGCCGACGGCACCCGTCCCTTGACGACACCGGGCGCGGGCCGTCCGTCGGCGAGCGCGCGCAACCGCTCCGCGAGTTCGGTGGTGGAATCCGCCACGACCGCCGCGCGCTGCGCGAGGTGGGAACGCCGCCGGGAGAGCGTGCTCCCGACCGCGGCGAGGGAGACACCGGGGTTCGCGGCCAGCCAATCCGCCGTGGTCGCGGCGAGCGCCCGCACTCCCCCGTCGGAAGCCGCGGACAGCGGGAACACCGACGTGCCCAGTTCCGCGGTGGCACCCTTCAGCGCCTCGGGCACGGCGACGGGGGCCTCCTTCAGGATCACGTGGGCGATGGACCCACCGACGCCATAGCTGGAAACACCGGCGATACGCGGCTGTTCGCCACGCGGCCAGGCCTGGCGGCCGTCCACCAGCCGCAGCCCGGAACCGGCCCAGTCGAAATCGGGGTTCGGCTCGTCGTGCAGGCTCGGCGGGATTTCTTCGTTGCGCAGGGCGAGAATCGCCTTGATCACCCCGGCGATCCCGGAGCCCGCCTCGACATGCCCGATGTTCGGCTTCACCGAACCGATCAGGCAAGGATCGTCGATCCTGTTCGCGCCGCCGAACACCGCCGCCAGCGCGAGGGCCTCCTCCCGGTCCCCGACCGGGGTACCGGTGCCGTGGGCCTCGACGTAGCCGACCGACTCCGGCGCGATCCCGGCCCGGCGGTAGGCCTGGCGCAACATGTGTTCCTGCGCTTCACCGTTCGGCGCCATCATGCCGTCGGACTTGCCGTCCTGGAACACTCCGCTGCCCGCCACGATCGCCAGCACCTCGTCACCGTCGCGGCGCGCGTCCGACAGTCGTTTGAGCACGACGACACCGGCACCTTCGCCACGGCCGTATCCGTCGGCGTTCTTGTCGAACGCCTTGGACTTCCCGTCCGGTGCCAGCGCCCCGGCGGCTTCGAGCGCGATGTTGAGCGTGGGGCTCGCCATGATGTTGACGCCGCCGACGATCGCGACCGGCGTTTCGCCGATCCGCAGGCTCTGGCAGGCGAGGTGCAACGCGGTGAGCGAGCCCGCGCACGCGGTGTCGACGGCGAGGCTCGGACCGCGCAGGTCGAGGAAATACGAGATGCGGTTGGCGATGCCGTAGTAAGTCGTGCCGTTGACCGCGTAGGCGCCTGTGCGGCCGACGTCTTCCAGCAGCCGTCGCCCGTAGTCGTTGGAATTCGCGGCGACGAAGACGCCGGTTTCCGAACCGCGCAGGAGATGCGGCGGCAGCCCGGCGGTGACCAGCGCCTCCCAAGCCAGCTCCAGCACGATGCGCTGCTGCGGATCGAGGAAATCGGCTTCACGCGGGGAAATACCGAAGAAGTCGGCGTCGAATCCCTCGATGTCGTCGAGGAATGCGCCCTTGCGGGTGGTCTTCCGGAGGATGTTGGTCGCCTGTGGACTGGCCGCCGCGTAAGACGACCATCTTTTCTCCGGCATCTCGCGCACGGAATCGCGTCCGTCGACAAGGAACTCCCACAACCTGTCCGGAGAGTCGAGGTCAGGGGCGAACCGGCAGCTCATGCCGACGACGGCCACCGCGTCTGTGAATTGCACGTCCTGGCTCAAGTCCCTGCTCCTCTTCGCAATACGACCCGGTCACGTTGGCGTCGCCTGCGGAGCGCGGGCTCGTTCGCCACAGCCGGGAACTCCGACCAGGCCATCTTTTGCCGCCGTCGTCCGCACTGGCATCTCCTGCTTTGCCTGCACGCCCATGGCGCGGCCGGCAGGTGGACTCCTCGCATTCGAGAAGAGGGTCTGAGCAGGTCAGGGCACTTATCGTTCGGTCAAATCGAGTCGCCGCAAGCGTATGGAGGACCGGCATGCCACACAGAAGTGCCGAAGGAACCGTTCCCTGGCCGCCGGATTTCGCCGCCAGGTACGTCTCGCACGGCTATTGGGAAGGCCGGTCACTCGCTTCGTTCCTGCGATCGGCGGCCACCGCGACGCCGGACGCGGTCTGCCTGGTCGACCGCGGTCTGCGGCTGACCTATCGCGAACTGCTGTCCCTCGCGGACGGCGCGGCCGCGAGAATGCGCGAGCTGGGGCTGCGCCCGGACGACCGGGTGGTGCTCCAGTTGCCGAACTGCTGGGAGTTCGTCGTCACGATGGTGGCGTGCCTCCGGCTCGGCGTCCTCCCGGTGCTGGCGTTGCAGGGCCACCGGAAACAGGAGATCGCGACGGTCACCGAACACGCCGGCGCGCGGGCGATCATCACCTCCGGTGTGGTCAAGGGGTTCGATCACCAGGCGCTGGCTCACGAGGTCGCCAGTGAATCGGAGACCTGTGAACACGTCCTGGTGACCGCGGACGAACTTGAGGAAGGAAGTCTGAACCTCCGGGCGTTCCTGCGTCCGCTTGAGGACGAGGTCTTCGAACCCGCGGAGCCGGACGGCACGGACGTCGCGCTCTTCCTGCTGTCCGGCGGGACCACCGGCGCACCGAAACTCATCGCCCGCACCCACAACGACTTCGCCTACCTCGTCAAGCGGGCCGCGGAGATCTGCGGAATCGGGCGCGACACGGTCTATCTGGCGGTCCTGCCGCTCGGACACGGTTTCCCGATGACCTGGGTGCTCGCCTCGCTGTTCGCCGGCGGCAGAGTGGTCGTCACCGGTTCGCCGACCCCCAAGCGGAATTTTCCGCTGATCGAAGCGGAGGGCGTGACGATGACCTCGCTCGTCCCGGCGATCGCCCAGCGCTGGCTTGAGCACCGGGCCGTCGACTCCACCCACGAGCTCGGCTCACTCGAACTGATGCAGGTGTCCGGGTCCCGGATCCCGGACGAGATCGCGAGCCGGGTCGGCCCCGTGCTCGGCTGCACGCTGCAGAACGGCTACGGGATGGGCGAAGGGCTGATGTGCCTCACCCGCCCGGGAGATCCGGCCGAGGTCATCTGCCGGACGCAAGGCAGACCGATCTGCCCCGGCGACGAGCTGATGCTGCTCGGGGAAGACGGGGAACCGGTCGCCGACGGCGAGCCGGGCATCCTGTTCACCCGTGGCCCGTACACCATCCGCGGCTATTACCGGGCGGAAGAGCGGAACGCGACGGCCTTCCGGAACGGCTGGTACAACACCGGCGACATCGTGCGCATGCGGCCGGACGGGAACCTCGTCGTCGAGGGACGGGAGAAGGACGTCATCAACCGCGGCGGCGAGAAGATCTCCGCCGAGGAGATCGAAAACTTCGCCTATCGGGCCGGGGTGGGTCTCGCCGCGGCGGTCGCCATGCCGGACCCGGACCTCGGCGAGCGGATCTGCCTCTACAGCACCGGGAAGCGACTCGACCTCGGCCGGTTGCGCGAGATGATGGAAGCCGCGGGCGTGGCGACGTTCAAGTTTCCCGAGCGGCTGGTCCACGCCGCGTCGCTGCCGATGACGGCGGTCGGGAAGGTCGACAAGAAAGCGCTGCGCGCCGATATCGCGGCCCGGATCGAAGCCGAGCGAGTGCAGGCCGAACGACGGGCGAGCTGAAGAAAGGGAGCGTCCCCGCGCGGATGGCGAGGACGCTCCCTGACCGGGTGGGTGCGGTTCCGTCGTCGTTCGTCCATAACGGAATCGGGAGACTCAACGTCCCCCTTCCTTTATGGACGTGGGCATTCCGATGACGACTGGCCCGCGCGACATGAGGACGCCAGGACATCCGGCGCTCCGGTGCCCTCGCTCGCGCCATCATGTACTGAGGAAGGTGGAAGGTTGAGTTCCCACCTTGAGCGTCAGGGTCCCGGCAAAGTCGGGATATGGCGATTTCTGGACGCCGATCGGGCTCTCCCCGCGCCTGTCCTGCGCGAGGGAGACGGTTCAGCGGGTGCCGCGACGACGGAAGGTCGGCCACGACTTCCGGCTGACTCCGAGTGGGGGCGATTCCGGACGTTCAACGGCCGGAATCTTCCCCGCTCATCCACGTCGGCCTCCAAGACGCCGGGATCGACGGTGAAGGAAGCAGGACACTCAACGTCCCGATTCCTTCACCGTCGCGACCTCGCCACACCCCGATCAGGATCGACCCGCTCTCGACAAGCACGAATCGGGCACCCGCTCGTCAATCACTTGTCGCGCGGGGTGTTCTGGTAGGCGGCGAGGCGCCATTCGCCGCCGTCGCGGACGACGGTCCACGAAGCACGGATCGCGTTGTGGTCGGCGACCTCGGACTCTCCCTTGTACAGCACGCCGCCCTGCGTCAGGAGTACCGCGGAGTCAGGCGAAAGGAACCGCAGGCTGAGCGGCTTCCCCGTGACCTGCGTGTCCTTGTAGTTGGTGGCGTAGGCGTCCTTGAGGAACTTCCGGATCGCTTCCCGGCCGTCGGCGTAGCTGCCGGCGAGGATCATCGTGCCGTCCTCGGTGAAGACGTCGGCGAAGGCGTCCGCGTCGTGATACGCCCAGGCGGCGATCACCTTCTGCGTGAGCGCCGCGATGGCTGCCTTGTCCGCGTCGGTGACCTTGACGGTTTCAGTGGTCGTCATCAGGACTCTTCCCTTTCGTGACCGGTCTCGCTGTCGGCGGGTTTCAGATGTAGAGGGTGTTCGGCTCGAGCCCGCACAACACGCGGCCGTACAGCTCGTTGTTGGTGTCGGGGTGCATGAGCGCGTGCAGGTTGACCGCCTGGATGTCACGGGCGATGCGCTGGATCGGGACGTCGGAGAAGATCGACGATCCACCACTGGCGCCGGCGAAGATGTCGATGGCCTCCTTGCTCCGCCGCACCGTCGCACCCATGTCGGCCCGCGCCTGGACCCGCTCTTCGAGCTTCCACTCGGTGCCGTCCGCCGCCTTGCCGTCGACGAGCGACGTCAGCCGTGTCGCGTGGAACTCGGCTTCGTCGAGCTTCAGCGTCGCGTCGGCGACCTGGTGGTGGGTCAGCGGCGCTTCACGCTGACTGTCGTAGGCGGTGTAGGTGATCTTCCGGTTCGGCAAGCGCTTGAGGAACGACTCCTTCGCGGCGCGGCCGAGCCCGATGACACTGCCGACCGACGACGCGGCGGCGACCGGGAGCAGGGGCGCGCGGAAGATCTCCAGCCCGGCGTTGGTCACCGACGAGTACTGGCCCTGCAGGACCGCGGGCAGGCTGATGATCCGCTCCGCCGGAATGAAAAGGTCCTTCGCGACCGTACTGACGCTGCCCGAACCACGCAGGCCGGTCGTGTGCCAGTCGTCGACGATGAGCAGGTCCGTCAACGGGACCACCCCCATGACCGGGTACGGCTCCGCGCCCTCCTCGACGAGGACGGCGATGACGACCTGCCAGTGCGCGTGACGCGCGCCGCTGATGAAGCCCCATTTGCCGTTGACGACCACGCCACCCTCGGTGGGTGCCGCGATCGCCGTCGGGCTCAGCGTCCCGCACACCCGGATGTCGGGCCGGGCGAACACCTCGTCCTGTACCGCGTCCGGGAAGAGGCCGGTCATCCAGCTGGTGATCCAGCTGACCCCGGTCGTCCACGCCGCGGAACCCTCGGCACGGCCGAGCTCCGCGGCCACCTCGACGAGCGTGCGGGTGTCGGCTTCGAAGCCGCCATACCGCTTGGGGACCCGCAGCCGGAACAGGCCGGCCTCGGTGATGGCTTCGATCGTCTCGTCGTGCAGGCGGCGGTTTTCTTCCGTCCACGCCGCGTGCTTCCGGAGTGTGGGCACCAGATCGGTGGCCCGTTGGACGAGCTGTTCGCGAGTCGGGTTCTCGGTGGTCGACACCATTTCCTCCAAGCTGTGGAACCGAGGTTGGCTGGTAGCGGGAGGACACCGGTCCTCGCGTGAACCTGTTCCGACGATCCCAGTACCGCCCCGCGGCCGCGTCTCCCTGATTGCGGCAGCTTTGAGGACGTGGGTCACCGGTTGCCGGAGTCACCATGTTCGTGCCGGAAAGGCCTTACGCCGCACCGGTTTCCGAAATGCCCCGACCAGAGGAGAACGACACCATGGTGATCGTTATGACGCCGGACGCCACCGAAGACGAGGTCGAGGCGATCGTCAGCCAAGTGGAATCCGCCGGTGGCGAGGCCTTCGTCAGCCGCGGGGTGAGCAGGACGATCATCGGGCTGATCGGCGACGTCGACCAGTTCGAGACGCTGAACCTCGCCAGCCGTCCCGGCGTCGCCAAGGTGACGAGGATTTCGGCGAAGTACAAGCTGGTCAGCCGGGAGCACCGGCCGGAGGGCCGGTCGACCGTCGAGGTCGGCGGCGTCCCGATCGGACCGCACACGATGACCCTGATCGCCGGGCCGTGCGCGGTGGAATCGCCGGAGCAGACCCTCGAAGCGGCTGTGATGGCGAAGGACGCCGGGGCGACACTGTTGCGGGGCGGCGCGTTCAAACCGAGGACGTCGCCTTACGCGTTCCAAGGACTCGGGGAACGCGGACTCCGCATCCTGGCCGACGTCCGGGCGGAGACGGGGCTCCCGGTGGTCACCGAGGTCGTCGCGCCGCAAGACGTCGAAATGGTCGCCGAATACGCCGACATGCTGCAGATCGGCACCCGCAACATGCAGAACTTCGCGCTGTTGCAGGCAGCGGGGCGGGCAGGCAAACCGGTACTGCTCAAACGCGGGATGAATTCGACCATCGAAGAATGGCTGATGGCCGCCGAATACATCGCGCAGCGCGGCTGCCTCGACATCGTCCTGTGCGAACGCGGGATCCGCACCTTCGAGACCTCGACCCGCAACACGCTGGACGTCTCCGCGGTGCCGGTGGTCCAGCACCTTTCGCATCTGCCCGTGATGATCGACCCGTCGCATTCCGGCGGTCGCCGTGACCTGGTGCTGCCGCTGAGCCGTGCCGCGATCGCGGTGGGCTCCGACGGGGTTCTCGTGGATGTGCACCCGCGTCCGGAAGAGGCGTTGTGCGACGGGCCGCAAGCCCTGATGACCGAGGATCTGCGGGAACTTTCGGGGGCGATCCACGCGCTGGCCATCCTGATGGACCGGCGGCCGTCGGCATCGCCGCGGCGCTACCTGCGCGCCAGCTGATCCGGCGGGCCGCGGAGCCGTTTCCGGTGTCCCCTCCCGGAAACGGCTCTCGCCGGGTATCTCCCAGCGCGGGGCGTCAGCCGAGGCGGACGGGCAACGTCCGGTGCCCGTTCATGATGAACGTCGGCAGTGGGCGGAGTTCACCGGGTTCGACGGCGAGGGAGAGGCCAGGGAACCGTTCGAACAAAGTGGACAGACCGATCGTCGCGACGGCACGGGCGATTCCCGCGCCGAGGCAGAAGTGCGGACCGTGCCCGAACGAGAGGTGTTCCTTGTTCTCCCTGGTGATGTCGAACTCGCCGGCGGTGTCCCCGTGTACCTCCGGATCCCGCCCGATCGCGCTGTAGTTGACCAGGATCGCGTCACCACGGGGAATCGTGACCCCGTCGAGTTCGATGTCCTCCACCGCGTACCGCAGGGGCAGATGCGCGAGCGGCGACTCGACCCGCAGGGTCTCGTCGATGACCTCGTCCCAGGAAATCTGCCCGCCGGTCACCAGCGCCCGCTGTTCGGGATGGGTGAGCAGTGCGGTGATGGCGTTGTCGAAGAAGTTGATCGTGGTCTCCGAACCGGCACCCAGGATGGCGAAGATGGTGTCGGTCAATTCCTCTTCGGACAGTCGCGAACCGTCCTCGTCCCGCGCGGCGATCAGATCGCTGGTGATGTCTTCGGCTGGCTCTTCCCGTTTGGCCGCGATCAGTTCGGCCATCGCGCCGCGCCAGCCCGCCAGCACCGCCTGCGCCTGTTCGGGGGTGACCGTGGTGTCGACCATCATGTCGATCACCTTGGCGGTCTTCACCCTGGCGTCGTCCGACATCCCGATCAGGTCGGCGACCAGCATCGCGGGCAGCGGGTAGGCGAACCGCTCGCGCAGGTCGACGATCTCCCCGGCGGGGACCGCCTCCAGTGCGGCGACCAGCCCCTGCGTGAGTTCGGCGATCCTCGGCTTGATGGCTTCGGTGCGGCGACGGGTGAACGCGCTTCCGACCAGTTTGCGCAGCCGGACGTGGTTCTTGCCGTACGCGGTCACCATGTTGTCCATCGCGATCCAGCTGATCATTTCCCAGTCCGGCGGGATCTGCCCGTTGATGAAGGCGGGCCAATGGTTCCTGGCGCTCTTGGTGACCCGCGGGTCGGACAGCACACGTTTGATCACCGAATGGCTGTTGAGCGACCACACCACGACCCCACCGGGAAGCTCCACCTGGGTCGCCGGCCCCTGCTTGCGCAGCGCGGCGGCTTCACCGTGGATGTCGGCCCCGGTGACATCTAGTGCGACTGGGCAACGGTTCTCCATGAAAATCTCCCTCGAGGACTCCATCGGCACTGAAAGACGATTCCGGCGGCCGACCGGTTGGACGAGTCAGTTCCGCGGGAAGGAGATCCTCGTGGACTACCTCGCTGCCGTGGATCGTAAGTGACGAAACCCTTGTGTTTGAAGACTTTCAGCGGGCATACGGAGCACTCGGCACGTTCGAAGACTTGTGCCGTGAGGAACGCCCGGCGAGGAGGTGTGAAACCGGTGGCG
The DNA here is from genome assembly GCF_055575355.1 of Amycolatopsis sp. NPDC034160. Taxonomy (NCBI): domain Bacteria; kingdom Bacillati; phylum Actinomycetota; class Actinomycetes; order Pseudonocardiales; family Pseudonocardiaceae; genus Amycolatopsis; species Amycolatopsis sp. NPDC034160. The sequence continues at coordinate 254,222 of NZ_JBVISU010000007.1, forward strand.
GTCGCCGGGAAACGCTCACGGGCCGGGCCTGACGCGTGGGGTCGTGAGTGATCTGGGTCGTCCTATTGATGGGTGAGACAAACGTGTCGTGGTGGAGTTGGCGGGAGCGGGCAGCGGCGCGTGAAGGCTCTTCCCTCGACTCAGCCGAGGAAACTCGACCTTCACACCTTGCCCAGTACATGATGGCGGCGGCGGTGGCCGTTCGGTACAGGTGGTCGTGAGTGGCGATTCGGGTTAGAACCCGAATCGCCACTCACGACCACCCTGACCCACCCCTCACCGGAAGCCTCAAAACGCCACGTTTGCCTTACCTCGGCAGAGAAGGAGGCCTTCACGACCTGCAAGCGTGGCGCTCGCGAACTAGCCGGGGAGGCTGGCGGGTTCGGGTACCGGGAAACAGTTCGCGAATTGGGTCACCACCGCGAGGTCGCCTTCCACCGTGACGTCTCCGTCGTCGATGGCGTGCTCGAGCCCGCGGCCTTCGAAGACCACTGCCCGCAACGCCTCCACCGAAGCGGTCACCACCGCGTCCGGCCGGTCCGAAGTGCCGTAGCCGATCTCCAGGACCCCGTCGCCGACGCGGGCGCGCACCGCGTGCTGTCCGAGGTACAGCTGGCAGTTCACTTCGAGGCCGCCCGCCGAGGCCGGATCGAACATCGTGCGCATCGCCAGCACCAGCGAATCGAGGGACAGCGGGGCGCGTGCCGGCATGAGCGGCGACCGGGCCGCCCAGCGGCCGAGTGCCAGCAGGGCGGGTTCGAGCTCGGCGCCCCATTCGGTCAACTCGTACACGGTGGACGCCGCGGGCGGCGGCAGTGTGCGCCGTCGCAGGATGCCGGTCTGCTCCAGTTCGCGCAGCCGCTGGGCGAGCATGGTCGGGCTCGAACCCGGCAAGCCCGCCCGAAGGTCGGTGAAGCGTTTGGGACCCAGCAGCAACTCGCGCACGATCAGCAGCGCCCATCGTGACCCGACCAGGTCGAGCGCGTGCGCGGTGCCGCATCCGTCGAAGTACTCGCGCGTGACCACCACGGTTTCACTATAACCACACCATCGAGTTGCGTCACCGTAGTTGATAGTCAGTTTTCCGTACTTTACGATATGGTTATCTTCGGCACCGACCAAGGGAGAGCGATCGTGAGCACCGTCATTTCGGCGGATGGAACCGCCATAGCCCGCACTCGCATCGGGCAAGGACCGCCGGTCGTACTGGTCGACGGGGCGCTTTGCCACCGCGGAGCCGGCCCGCTCACCGGCGTGGCGGAGGCACTGAGCACGCGGTTCACCGTCACCACCTACGACCGCCGGGGCCGAGGAGAAAGCGACGGCGCCGGGGTCGTCGCCGAGTCCGCATTGGAACGAGAACTCGAGGATCTCGCCGCGGTGATCGCCGACACCGGCGGTCCGGTGGCGTTGTTCGGCATGTCGTCGGGCGGGGCGCTGGCCCTGCGGGCGGCGGCGACCGGGCTGCCGGTGACGGCGGTCGCCGCCTACGAACCGCCCTTCTATCCGAGCGACGACCAGCAGGAAAGCGCGCGGCGCTATTACGACGAACTCCGCGGGCTGATCGCCGCCGACCGCCCCGGCGACGCCGTCGCGTTGTTCCTGGATCGGGTCGGCTCACCGCCGGAGATGGTCGACCAGATGCGGAAGTCCCCGATGTGGTCCGGCTTGGCCGCCGTCGCGCCGACACTGGCCCACGACTCGGCCATCATGCGCGACGCCGACCTCGGCGCGGCCGTTCCCGCCGAGTGTCTGTCCACAGTGGATGTTCCCGCGCTCGTGCTCTACGGCGCCGACAGTCCCGAGTGGATGCTCGACGGCGCACAGGAGGCGGCCAAGGTCCTGCCGCGTGGTGAACAACGGACACTGGACGGCCAGAACCACGACGTTTCCCCGGCCGCGCTCGCTCCCGTCCTCGCCGACTACTTCTCCCGCAACGGCTGACGTCCCGCCTTTTGCCGGTGCGCGACCCTGATCGCGTTGGTGAGCGCCAGCAAGGTCAGCGTGGCGAAGACGCCGATCGTGATGGGGATCAGCGGTCCGGGCGTGCTGCCGGTGATCCCGCCGATCACGATCGGGGAGAGCACGCTGCCCAGCATGCCGCAGCCGAGGATGGCGGCGTTGGTCGACTGTGCCGAGGACGGCGCGACCTTGGCCAGCCAGGCCATCACCATCGGGAGCACCGGGCCGAGCGCGAATCCGGCCAGGCTGTAGCTGAACGGCGCCAAGACCGGTGACGTGGCACTGAAGAGGGCGAGGACGGCGAAAGCCGTGCAGACGAGCACCACGCGCGGCGGTGACATCCGGACGGTCAGCACGGGAATCACGAGACGGCCCAGTGTCGAACCCGCCCAGTAGCCCGCGTCGATCTGGGCGGCTGCGGACACCGAGTACCCGACGCCGACGAGATAGGTGCTCTCCCAAGCGGCGATGCCGGTCTCGGTCGAGGCGTACACGAAGCCGATGGCGGCGAAGGCCACCAGGATGGGGAGGCCGCGACGCAGCCGTCCACTCGGGACGCCGTCGCCCTCCCGCCCGTCCGGGTCGGCCAGCAGGGAAGCACAATCCCTTACCTGCCAGCACAACAGGATGAGCACACCGATCACCGAGAACACGAAGGGCAGGTTCGACGTCCCGACCGTTCCGATCACCAGCGGACCGCCGACCGCGCCGACCCCGAAGACGGCGTTAAGGATGCTCAGCTTGATGGCGCTGCGCTCCCCGAAACCCTTGGCGAAAGCCGTGTTCAGCAACACGACGAGGCCGCCGAACCCGGTACCCGCGATCAGCGCCGTGCCCAGCAGCATCGCCCATGAAGTGGCGAGCCCCATCAGTATCGCGGCACTACCGACGACGAACACCAGCACGGTGATCGACCGGCGCGGCGGCAATCGGCGGGCGGCGATCCCGAAGAGCAGGGTCGACAGCAGCGCACCCCCGTTGAAAATGCTGATGAGTTCGCTTCCCGCGGTCGGACCGAGCTGGTAGACCAACCGCAGCTGCGGCAAGGCCGCGCCGAGGCCGGCGAACAGCGCGCCGAGCAGGACGAACAAGGCGTAAGCCAACAGGGTCCGCCGGAGGCCCGGGCCCGGCGGCCTCGTCGGCGGGGTCGGGCTTGCCTGCGCGTCGATGATCAGATTGCTCACGACCTGGCCTCCTGTGCCGAGTGCGCTCTCGCGTCGATCCACTGAGCCTTTTCATCCGCGGGCAGGCTCACTGCACCGCCCAGCGTCAGCCACCTGCGGAAGTGTCCTTCTCCGAAAGCGCCGACTTCACCGACGACATGAAAAATTCACGTCGACGCGGTGGCTCGATCACTGGCTGTGACCACATCCGGAACAGCACACTGAACGCGTTCGTGTGCGCTGGATGCGTGAGCCGACGAGGAGGCGTGTGCCGATGTCCGGATCCCGGCGATCCCCGGCACGGCCTGACGGCGCGAGCGGCTCGCAACCCAGAAGACGTTCTCCGCCGTGGCCCGGTGAAAGCCTGGAAAAAGCTCCGGTGGTGGGTCTTTCGGTCACCACCCGATTCACGGATTGGAGACTTCGATGACCGTCGCGTCCATCCAGGAGGCCTTCTCGGCCCGCGCACGAGCCCACCCCGACGCCGTCGCGGTGCGGTCCGGCGACACGGCCGTCACCTACGCGGAATTGGACGCACGGGCCGCCCGGCTGGCCGGCAGGCTCCGCGCGCTCGGTGTCACCGCCGAAACCCCGGTGGCCGTGCTGATGGACCGGTCGCCCGACCTCATCGTCGCCCTGCTCGCCGTGCTCAAGGCGGGCGGCGCCTACCTGCCGTTGCACAGCGCCTACCCGCTCGACCGGATGCAGTGGATCATCGACGACATCGGTGCCGGGATCCTGCTCACCGACACGGCGATGAGCGGCGGGGAGCTGCCCGTCACCGACGAGCTCATCGTGGTCGACCGGGAACAGGCGGGAGAGCAGCTCGGCGAAGCCCCGCTTCCCGGCGCGGACGACGACCGGCTGGCCTACGTCATCTACACCTCGGGATCGACGGGCAGGCCGAAGGGTGTCGAAGTCACCCATCGCTCCGTGCTGAGTCTTCTCGGCGATTCCTGCTGGGATTCCTCGGTCCACGGCCGGGTACTGATGGTCGCGCCCTACGCGTTCGGGGTGTCCACCTTCGAGGTCTGGGGGCCGCTGCTGCGCGGCGGTGAGGTCGTGCTCGCCCCGCCGGGGACGTTCGATCTCCAGGCGGTGCGGCGGATCCTCGCCGCGGAGGTCGTCACCTCGGTGCACCTGACCGCGGGGCTTTTCCGTGTGGTGGCCGAAGAAGCACCGGAATCGCTGGCCACGGTCAAGGAGGTCATGACCGGCGGGGACGTCGTCTCGGCCACCGCTGTCCGGCGGGTGCTCGAAGCATGCCCCGGCATCAAGGTGCGGATCATGTACGGCCAGACCGAAACGACGTTGTTCTCCACCTATGCCACCTTCGACGCCCCGGAGGAGGTCACCGGGACGGTCCCGATCGGCCGGCCGATGGACGACACCCGGACCTACGTCCTCGACGGCGACCTGCGGCCCGTTCCCGACGGCGAAATCGGCGAGCTGTACGTGGCGGGCGCCGGAGTGGCGCGCGGCTACGCGGGCCGCCCCGATCTCACCGCCGAACGGTTCCTGGACGATCCGTTCGGCGCGCCGGGCGAGCGTATGTTCCGCACGGGGGACCTGGTCCGCGTCGGCGAGGGCGGCGGACTGGAGTTCTCCGGACGGACCGACAGCCAGGTGAAGATCCGCGGTTTCCGTGTCGAGCTCTCGGAAATCGAGGCCGCGCTCGGCAGGCACGCCGGCGTGGCCCACGCCCTCGTCGTGGGCGCCCGCGAGAACGGCGAGCGCAGGCTGGCCGCCTACGTCGTCCCCGGCGCCGGCGGAGTGGATCTGGCCGAGCTTCGCGCTCACGTCGCCGAGACGTTGCCGGACTACATGGTCCCTTCGTCGTTCCAGGCACTCGACGCGCTGCCCGTGACGGCGAACGGGAAGATCGACCGGGCTGCCCTGCCGGAGCCGATGTTCGGTGCGGACAACGGATACCGCGCCCCGCGGAACCCGGTCGAAGAGACGCTGTGCGGCATCTTCGCCAAAGTGCTCGGCACCGAACGCGTCGGCCTCGACGACAGCTTCTTCGACATCGGCGGCCAGTCCCTGCACGCGGCCCGGCTCGTCCTCCGGATCGAAGGCGAGCTCGGAGTCCGCGTCACGGTCGCGGAACTCTTCGACCTCCCGACGGTCGCGCTGCTCGCCAAACACGTGGCGGAGCTGACGGCCGAAGACCAATGACGGGCAACCACAAGGGGAACAGCCACATGTCCACCTTCGACGACCTGACGGTCGACCACGTAAAGTTCTACACCGCCGACGCGGCCGCCACCGCCGAGTGGCTGGCCGGGGGTTTCGGACTCGCTCCGTACGCGGAGTCCCACACGGACGGCACACGCCTGATCGCGGTCGGCCGGAACGACATCAGGCTGGTCGTCAGCGAACCCCGCACCGACGGTGAGCCCGGCTCGTTCTACCTCGCCCGGCACGGCGACGGGGTCGGGGACATCGCACTCGGTGTCCCCGACGCGGCAGCGGCCTTCGACGACGCCGTCGCCAGAGGGGCGCGTCCGGTGTCCGGAGTCGTCGAAACCGACGGCATCGTCACCGCGACCATCGGCGGGTTCGGCGACCTCACTCATACCTTCGTCCAACGACCCTCCACTGTGGACGCCCGCGTGCTGCCCGGGTTCCGCACGATCGAGGGTGCCGGCGCGGCGGATGTCGATCTCGGCCTGGTCGACCACTTCGCCGTCTGCGTACCCCCGGGGCAGCTGGAGCCGACCGTCGCGTACTACGAACAGGTCCTGGACTTCCGGACGGTCTTCACCGAGAAGATCTCCGTCGGCGCACAGGCCATGAACTCGAAGGTGGTCGAAAGTCGTTCGGGCGCCGTCACCTTCACCGTGATCGAGCCCGACATCAGCCGCGCGCCGGGGCAGATCGACCGGTTCCTCCGCGACCACGGCGGGGCGGGCGTCCAGCACGTGGCGTTCACCGCCACCGACATCGTGCGGGCGGTGGACGCGATCGGCACCAACGGAATCGGCTTCCTCAGCACGCCGGAGTCCTACTACCGCAGGCTGGGCGACCGGCTCTCCCCCATCGGCCACACGATCGACTCGCTGCGACGGCTCTCCATCCTCGTCGACGAGGACCACGACGGCCAGCTGTTCCAGATCTTCGCCAAATCCGTGCATCCGCGCAACACCTTCTTCGTCGAGATCATCGAACGGCTCGGTGCCCAGACCTTCGGCAGCGGGAACATCCAAGCGCTCTACGAGGCCGTGGCCGACCAGGAGTCCGCCGACCGGGCCGTCGGCGAAACCGCCGCGTGACACACCTCGAGGAGGTTCACGAAATGTCCGAAGTGGACGAGACGGCACCGCGCCGCTACCCGCTTTCCCTTACCCAGGAGTTCCTGTGCGGTTTCGACGACAACGTCGAAGCCGACGAGGGACCGTTCGGGCCGCGGTATCACAACGTCCGCGGCTGGCGGCTGCTCGGTTCGATCGACGTCGCCCTGCTCCGTGCGGCGCTCGGTGACGTGGTCAGCCGGCACGAGGCACTGCGTACCGTGATCAACCGGCCGATGAGCGACCGTTACCAGGAGGTGCGTCCGCCGTCGGCCGCCGAACTGGAAGTCGTCGACGTTCCCGGCACCGATTCCGAGCACCGCGTCGAAGAGTTCCTCGGCGTGGTGGAGGCGGGGACGATCTCGGCGAACCGCCCACCGCTGGTGCGGGCGGTGCTGGGCAGGTTGTCCGCCGAGGAGTCCCTGTTCGTGCTGGTCGGGCACCACATCGGCACCGACGGCTGGTCGATGCGGCTGCTCATGCGGGACATCGCCGAGTACTACGGCGCACGGCTCGAAGGGCGCGATTCCCGGCTTCCGCAGGTGCGTCAGTACCGCGAGTTCGCTGTCGCGCAGCGGGAAGCGAGTACGTCGAAGGCACACGAACGTTCGCTCGCGTACTGGCGGGACAAGCTGCGTGACGCGCGTCTGCTCGGCCTTCCCGCGGACGCCGTCGTCACCCCCGGGCCGGACAAGGTGACTTCGACCTACCGGTTCGTGCTGGACCCGGTCTTGACCGAGGCCACCGTACGACTCGCCAGGAGTTCCCGCGCGTCGGCGTTCATGGTGCTGCAAACCGCCTACAACGTCCTTGTCGCGCGCCGGACCTCGGCGACGGACATCGTCGTGCCGACCATCACCTCGGGCAGGCTCGACGAACGATTCGAGGAAACCGTCGGCCCGTTCTTCAACTTCCTGCCGCTGCGAACCGATCTCAGCGGCTGCGAAACCCTGCGCGACGTCCTTCAGCGCACCCGCACCACCTGCATCGAGGCACAGGTGAACGACCTCCCCTTCGCCCATCTCGTCGCGGAGGCCCCGGAGCTGCCGAGCACCTTCGCCACCCCTGGGGTCGCCGTCAGCGCGCTGCAGGTGTTCCAGCACCCGTTCGGCGCCGACGGCGAACTCGGGACCACCGCGAAGTATTCCGAGGTGCGCCACCGGGTCCTCGGTCAGGCGGTCTCCTCCGACATCCCCAACGGAATGCTCTGGACCCTGGACGTCGACGCGGAGCACGGCATCTTCGGCAGCGTGAAGTACGACCGGGAGGAATTCCGGGAAGACACCGTCGCCGGCCTGGTCGAACAGTTCCGCGCGATTCTATCCACTGTGGTCACGGACACCGACGCGCCGCTCGCGGCGGAAGAGGCCCGATGAGTACCGAACCCGCCGCCAACGTCCGCAAGACCCGTCCACTGACCGGCGACGAATACCTCGAAACGCTGCGGGACGGCCGGGAGGTGTTCATCTACGGCGACCGGGTCAAGGACATCACCAAACATCCGGCCTTCGCCAACCCGGCGAGGATGACGGCGCGGCTCTACGACGCGCTGCACGATCCGGAACGCCAGGCGACGCTCACCGCGCCGACCGACACCGGGAGCGACGGGTTCACCCACCGGTTCTTCCGCACTCCGCACAGCGCCGAGGACCTGGTCGCGGACCAGGCCGCGATCGCGGGCTGGGCGAGGATCAGCTACGGCTGGATGACCAGGACCCCCGACTACAAGGCGTCGTTCCTCGGCACACTCGGCGCCAACGCCGACTTCTACGCGCCGTTCACCGACAACGCCCACCGCTGGTACCGGGAAACGCAGGAGAAGGTGCTGTTCTGGAACCACGCCTTCGTGCACCCGCCGGTCGATCGCAGCAAGCCGCCGGACGAGATCGGCGACGTGATCGTGCATGTGGAGAAGGAGACCGACGCGGGAGTCGTGATCAGTGGCGCCAAGGTCGTGGCGACGGCATCGGCGATGACGCACTACAACTTCATCGCGAACCAGGGCATGCCGGTCAAGGACAAGCGGTTCGCGCTCGTCGCGACCGTGCCGATGGACGCGCCGGGCGTGAAACTGATCTGCCGGACCTCCTACGCCGCGACCGCGGCGGTGATGGGCAGTCCCTTCGACTATCCGCTCTCGGCGCGCATGGACGAGAACGACAGCATTCTCGTCTTCGACAAGGTGCTCGTGCCGTGGGAGAACGTGTTCGTCTACGGGAACATCGGCAAGATGCAGATGTTCACCGGCCATTCCGGGTTCAACGAGCGCGCGATGTTCCAGGGGTGCACACGGCTCGCCGTGAAGCTGGAATTCCTGGCGGGACTGCTTTTCGAGGCGTTGGAGCTGACCGGCTCCAAGGACTTCCGCGGCGTGCAGACCAGGCTCGGCGAAGTGCTGGCATGGCGGACGTTGTTCCAAGGTCTGTCCGACGCGGCCGCGCGAAATCCGGTGCCCTGTAAGAACGGCGCCGTCCTGCCGAACCCACAGTACGGAATGGCATACCGCTGGTTCATGCAGATGGGGTACTCCCGCATCAAGGAAATAGTGATGCAGGACGTGGCCAGCGGGCTGATCTACCTCAATTCCAGTGCCGACGACTTCCGCAACCCGGAGATCCGCGGTTATCTCGATCGTTTCGTCCGCGGATCGAACGGGACGGATTCGGTGGCCAGGGTCAAGGTGATGAAGCTGCTCTGGGATGCCATCGGCTCGGAATTCGGGGGCAGGCACGAATTGTACGAGCGCAACTATTCGGGAAACCACGAGAACACCCGGATCGAGCTGATGATGTCGCAGGTCGTCTCGGGGCAGGTCGACGGTTACCGGGACTTCGTCCGCGAATGCCTGGCCGAATACGACCTGGACGGCTGGACCGCTCCCGACCTCTCCTCCTTCGACGAGCTGAGGCGGACGAGCGCCGATTTCCTCCAGCGGTGATCATCTGATCGCCGCCGGGCCGTGCCCCAGAGAAAGGAAGGTTGATGGACGCAACAACAACACCGACGGGCAATGCGCCCGTCTTGGCAGGGCGGAAGGAATGGTTCGGGCTAGTCCTGCTCGCGCTGCCGACCCTGCTGATGTCAGTGGACTTGAGCGTACTGGTGCTCGCGACCCCGCACATCACGGCGGATCTCGCGCCCAGCAGTACCGAGCAGCTGTGGATCTTGGACATCTACGGCTTCCTGCTCGCCGGTTTCCTGCCGACGATGGGCGCGCTGGGTGACCGGATCGGCAGGCGCAAGATCCTGATGTTCGGCGCCGCGGCGTTCGGGATCGCTTCACTGCTGGCGGCGTTCTCGGTCAGCACTGAGATGCTGATCGTGTCCAGGGCGCTGCTGGGCATCGCGGGTGCGACCTTCGCGCCTTCGTCCTTGGCGCTGCTGAGCAACATCTTCCAGCACCCGAAGCAGCGGTCCACGGCCATCGGGATCTGGATGGCCTGTTTCATGGGCGGTTCGGTGCTCGGTCCCATCGTCGGCGGTGTCATGCTGTCGGGCTTCTGGTGGGGTTCGGTCTTCCTCCTCGCCGTGCCGGTGGTCCTGCTCGTGCTCCTCGCCGGCGGCGCGGTGCTGCCGGAGTTCAAGGCACCGGGCGGGCGGAAGGTCGACCTCGGCAGTGTCCTGCTCTCGCTGCTCGCGATCCTGCCGCTCATCTACGGCATCACCGAAGTGGCCCGCGAAGGCTGGAAGCCGCTGCTGGTCGGCTCGATGGTCGTCGGCCTGATCTTCGGCGCGCTGTTCATCGCACGGCAGAAGAGGCTCGCCGACCCGATGATCGATCTCGGCCTGTTCTCCCACCGGGTGTTCCGCTCGTCGTTCATCCTGAGCCTCGGCGGCGGTGCCATCCAGGGTGGCGGGCTGCTGATGGTGAGTCTCTACCTGCAGACCGTGGTCGGGCTCACCCCGCTGGCCGCCGGTCTTTGGCTGGTACCGACCGGATTCGCCATGGTGGTCGCCATCATGCTGGGCAGCGGCATCGGACGGCAGGTCCGGCCCGCCTACGTGATGAGTGTCGGCCTGGTGGTCGCGGCCATCGGCTACGGCCTGCTCACGCAGGTTTCGGCCACCGGTGGCCTGACGCTCACCGTGATCGGGTTCGCGCTCGCGATGGCGGGTATCGGGCCGGGCACCGCGCTCGGCTACGAACTGATGATGGGCAACACGCCGCCGGAGAAGATCGGCGCGGCGTCGGCGTCCATGGAGATGGGTGGGCAATTCGGTGTGGCGGCGGGTATCGCGCTGTTCGGCACCGTCGGTACCGCCGTGTACAGCAGCCAGGTCGAGGTGCCGCCCGGCGCCGACGCGGCGCGGGAAAGCGTCAGCAACGCCCTCGCCGTCGCGCCGGGACTCGGTGAACCCGCCGGTTCGCAATTGCTCGAATCGGCGAGGAGCGCGTTCACCAGTGGGTTGAACGTGGTCGCGATCGTCGGCGCGGTTTTGTTCGCGCTTTTGGCTACCCTGTGCATCAAGTCGTTCCGGCAGATCCCGCCGCTCTCCCACCAAAGCCCCGGTGGCGACGGGCAGGGTGGCGCGCCGGAAACGGAAGAAACAGCCACCGGAGAAGGCGCCGAGGCCGGGACGTCCGTTCTGGCCAAGGACTGAAAGTTCGACGAAAGGGACAGGAAATGATCATCGTCGCGGGATACTTCCAGATCGACGCGGCCGACCGGGACAAATACGTGCAGCTGCACCAGGACGTCATCTCGCGTGCCCGGAAGTTCGACGGCTGTCTCGACTTCGCCATCACGGCGGACGCGGTGGATCCGGGCCGGGTGAACCTGTTCGAGCGCTGGGAATCCGACGAGGTGCTCAACTCGTGGCGCCAGGTCGCCAACCCGCCGGAGCAGTTCACCGAGATCCAGGGTGGTGACCTGGCGAAGTTCGAGATCGCCAGCGTCGGCTCGCCTTACTGAGCGACCCACGACGAAAGGGCCGTACCCGGCAGCCATCCGGGTACGGCCCTTTCGGCTTTCTCAGCCGGCGGCGTGTTCGCACACGCCGCACCGGTCCGCGTTTTCGTAACGGTCGTGGTGCCGGACCCACTCCTGGGTGAACCCGAGCCCCTCCTCCTGCCTGCCGAGCGGCGTCAGGTCGAGGTAGTTGTAGGTCGTGTTCAGCAGATCGCTGCCGCGGCCGTGGGTCGAATACGCGTACTGGATCGTGTCGCCCTCACGAACGAAGGCGCTGATTCCGGGAGGCTGCACGCCGGCCCCGAGTGAAACGTGGAAGTCCTGGTAGAAATCCGAGCCGAGTGACGAGACCCAGGGCACCGTCCACCCCATGCGTTCCTTGAACGGCTGGATTTTCTCCAGCGGCGCCGGGCAGTCGATCACCAGCGTGGTGTCACGGGCGTGCAGATGCGCGAGGTGCCCGATGTTGTCGATCCAGAAGGAGCAGCTCGGACAGAACTCTTCACTGGGTCCCAGCATCATGAAGTGGTAGACGATGAGTTGCCGCCTGCCTTCGAAAAGGTCGGTGAACGAGAGTTCACCTCGCTCCGGATCATGGAACGTGTAATTCTTCTCGACCAAGATACGCGGCAGCGACCGGCGCTGGGCGTTGATCTCGTCACGCGCCTTGGTCAGTTCTTTTTCCTTGGCGAGGAAGGCGGTGCGAGCTGCTGTCCATTCTTCTCGCGAGACGATTTCGGGGACGGTCACTGCAACATCCTCACTCTCGGCGAACCATGCCTGTGTTTTCATTCGATGCTAGCTCGACGGAGAGCCGTTCCCCTACTCCGTGTTTGCCGGAAAAGGCGGCACCGGCCTGCTTATCCTGGATTGTCACACCTGCCGCGGACGCACTGTGGCAGGCGTTCACTCCGGTATTCTGATCAGTGGACAACCGCCGGGCCCGTAGCCGAAAGGGAGCTGTCGCGTGACACTGCACAGGCTGGGATCGGTCACCATCGGAGTGCCCAATCTCGCGGAGACCTCCGCCTATTACGACGACTTCGGCCTGACCCGCGGGGAAGACGGCTGGTACTCCACTGTGGACGGTGGCCGTCAGCTGCGGCTGGTGTCGTCGAAATTCCGGCGGCTGGCCGGGATGACCGTCTCCGTCGACGACGAGGACGACCTCGGCCGGGCCGAGGCGAATCTGGCACGGATCGGCGCGGCCCACCGTCGCGCGCCGGGCAGCCTCATCGGCACCGATCCGGCCACCGGCACCGAGGTGACCCTGAAGATCGAGCCGCGGATCCGCCAGGCGGCGGGCGAACCGACGCCGTACAACGCCAACGGGCGGATCGAACGACCGGGGACAAGGGCGCCCGGTGTGCTGCGTGACGACCAGGTGCGGCCGAAGCGGCTCGGGCACGTCGTCCTCGGCTCGACCGATTTCGCGATCTCGCAGAAGTTCTTCGTCGAAGGCATCGGGTTCAAGGTCAGTGACCTGATCCGGAACGCGGGCGCGTTCCTGAGGTGCACGACCGAACACCACAACCTGCTGCTCCTGCGTTCCCCCGTGACCTATCTGCACCACACCGGCTGGCAGGTCGACGACGTCGACGAGGTCGGCCGCGGTGCGACGTCGATGCTCGAGAACCACCCGGAGCGGCATGTGTGGGGCCTCGGCCGTCACCACGTCGGGTCCAACTTCTTCTGGTACCTCAAGGACCCCGCCGGCAACTTCAGCGAGTACTACAGCGACACGGATTGCATCCTCGACGACGAGCTGTGGAAGCCCGAGGTGTTCGAGGGCGCGCTGAGCTTCTTCAGCTGGGGCACTCCCCCGCCTCCGTCGTTCCTCGCGCCGGAGGACCTCGCCGCGCTCATGATGGGCGCGGAAGACGCCTGAGCGGGTCGACTTGCCCTGGGACGGCTCGGTGCTGCGAATAGGGGAGCCGTCCCGATTCTGGGCGCCGATCAGGCTTGAGTGTCCACATGGGACACCTCCGGCTCGAGTGCTCCCGCCGGTGTGATCCCTGGTGACACTGGGACGGCCGTGACGCCAAGCTCCGGTCGGGGACCATCGGCGTCCGACCCCCGTGTCGCGAAAGCCACTTTCGGGACACCAGACGTCGCGAAAGTGGCTTTCGCGACACGCCACGTTCGCCTTACCCCTCAAAAGAACGCTCATGACCCCCTCGCCAAACCGCGCAAAGCACTTTAACCGGGCGCCATACCTTCGATACGTGTCCCTTATGGACAGTCAAGGGCGGGCCGTGTCTCTTGAGCGAGCCCGCTCCCGCCAGTCTGTCCCGCTACGTCAGTGGCACCGACCAGCAGTTATACGACTTCGCCGGGGCCCGGGCGGAGCGGGGCGAGGTAGTGACGGTGAAGGAATCGGGACGGTGAGTGTCCCGATTCCCTCACCGTCGATCCCGGCAGCCGCTGAACCGCGACCGACAACGGCTCAAGCCGCCCGCCGGCTCTCCCCCGCCCGGAGTTTCGCGGTGAACGCGCGCAGATCGGACACGAGCAGCCCGGGTTGCTCCAGCGCCGCGAAATGCCCGCCGCGGTCATGCTCGGTCCAGTGCGTGATGCTGGGGACATCGCGTTCCGCGAGACGGCGTACCGGCACGAAGATGTCGCGCGGGAACACCGCGACGCCGACCGGCACCGGTACCGGTGGCGGCGCCACGCCGCTCGCCGCCTGGCGAACGGCGTCCGCGCCCTCGTAGTAGAACTGTGCGGACGAGCCCGCCGTGGCCGTCAGCCAGTACAGCGTCACCCCGGTCAGGATGTGGTCCCTGGAGACCGCGTCTTCGGGGAGTTCCGCCGAATCGGTCCACTCCCGGTACTTCTCGACGATCCAAGCCAGCTGGCCGACGGGCGAGTCGGTGAGCGCGTAGGCGATCGTCTGCGGCCGTGTCGCCTGGACCTTCATGTAGCCCGAGAGTTCGGTGTCGAACCGGCCGAGCCCGGCCAGTCGCGCCCCGTCGGTTTCGCTGATTCCCTCGAGTTCCGAGGGATCGCCCGACGGGAAGGTCATCAGCATGTTCACGTGCACGCCGAGTACGTGCTCGGGATCCAGCATGCCCAGCACCAGCGAAATCGGGGACCCGGCGTCACCGCCTTGCGCAACATAGCGGTCGTATCCGAGGCGTGCCATGAGTTCCCGCCAGGCGCCGGCGATCCTCGGCACGTCCCAGCCCGGCTGGCGCAGCGTGGAGAACCCGTAGCCGGGAATGGACGGGATGACCACGTGATAGGCGATCGAAGGGTCCAGTCCGTGCGCGCGAGGGTCGGTCAGCGGCCCGATGACGTCGAGGAATTCGGCGAACGAACCCGGCCAGCCGTGCGTCAGCACGAGCGGCGTCGCGTCCGCTTCGGGCGAGCGGACGTGCAGGAAATGCACGTCCTCGCCATCGATTTCGGTGACGAACTGGGGAAACGCGTTGATTCTCGCTTCCACCGCGCGCCAGTCGAATTCCTCCGCCCAGTATCGCGCCAGCTCGCGCAGGTAGCCGAGCGGGACACCGCGATCCCAGCCGACGCCGGGAAGTTCGTCGGGCCATCGGGTCTGCCCGATCCGGCGACGCAGGTCCGCCAGGTCGGCCTCCGGCACTGCGAGGCGGAAGGGCTTCATGACTACTCCGATCATCGAAAAGGACAAGGCTCCCCCGGCGAGCACGCTAACTCCCCGGATCCGCCGAATACGTCTCCTTCGCTGCGGGCAGGGAAGGAAAACCACCAAGCAGTCGGGAAGAAGTATCCGTATGGGCAGTCGTGTGACGATTTCCATCACCGGGATGAGAAACGCCGGTGGCGCGGTCGCTTGGCGACGGCGCCGGAGGAGAAATCGACCCTGTGGGAGAGCCATGGACAAGGTATTTTCGCGCGACGGCACCGCGATCTCGGTCCAGCGGGTCGGTGCCGGCCACCCCGTGATCCTGCTCGGCGGCGCGCTCTGTGATCACTGGGCCACCGCGGAACTGGCGGAGCTGCTGTCCCCGCATTACGAGGTCTTCAACGTGAATCGCCGCGGCCGTGGGGAAAGTGGCGACACCGGCCCGTACGCGGTCGAGCGCGAATGGGAAGACCTCGAAGCGGTCATCGCCGAGGCCGGTGGCCAGGCCCACGTGTTCGCCCACTGCACCGCCGCCGTGCTGGCCTTCGACGTCGCGTTGCGCGGCAACGGGATCACGAAACTCGTCGCGTACGAACCGCCGTACATCCTGGAAGGCTCGCGCGACCGCCTCGACGAGAAGTACCGGTCCGACCTCGCGGAGTACGTCCGCAACGATCAGCTCGGCGACGCGGTCAAGCACTTCATGATCAACGCGGTCGGGTTCAAACCGGATTCGGTCGGCCGCATCGAAAAATCCGAGGCATGGTCGCATCTGGTGGGCTTGGCGCACACCCTGCCCTACGACGGCGAGATCATCGGCGACTGTCACGTGCCCGACCGGATCTCGAAGATCACCGTGCCGACGCTGGGGGTCACCGGCGCGAAAAGCCCGCAATGGCAACGTGATTCGGTCGCCGAGGTGGTGTCGCGGATCCCCGGGGCGAACGCGCTGACCTTGCCCGACAGCGACCACAACCTGGTCGCCGCCGCCGTTGCCCCGTCGGTGATCGAATTCTTCGGCACGGACGACTGAGTTCGGCCTTCCGGCCACTGATCGAATCAGAGACGAAGACAGGGAGGCCCTGGTGGGCAAGCAAGTGGGAGAGCGCGCGGTCGTTCTCGGTGGCAGTATGGCCGGCCTGCTGGCCGCACGGGTCCTGTCGGAGTCCTACGCGGACGTCGTCATCGTCGATCGGGACGAACTGCACGGTCTGCGGACGGCGCGCCGCGGTGTGCCACAGGGCAGGCATGTGCACGGTCTGCTCGCCAGGGGACAGCAGATTCTCGACGAGCTGTTCGACGGGTTCACCGACGCCGCCGTCGCCGCCGGTGTCCCCACCGGGGATCTCGGGGAACTCCGCTGGTATTTCAACGGCAGGCGGCTTTCGCCGGCGCACACCGGGTTGGTCTGCGTGTCGGCCGCGCGTCCGGTGCTGGAAGGTCTCGTCCGCGACCGGGTGGAGGCGCTCGCCAACGTCCGGCTGCTGGGTGACCACACGGTGCTCGGGCCGATCCTGTCCGGCGACCGGTCCCGGGTCGAGGGCGTGGAGGTCCGTGACGGCGCCTCCGGCGAAGACCTGCGGCTGACGGCCGATCTGGTGGTCGACGCGACCGGACGCGGCTCGCGAACGCCCGCGTGGCTCACCGAACTGGGTCGCGCCGCGCCGGAAGAGGACCGCGTCAAAATCGATCTGACCTACACGACGCGGGTTTACCGGCTGCCGGAAGGCGGGCCGCTCGGGGACGACCTGTCGATCAACCCCGTGTCCACTCCGTCGCATCCGCGAGGCGCCTTCCTCTCCCGGATCGAGGGAGGCAAGTTCATGGTCTCCCTCACCGGCGTGCTCGGTGACAGCGCGCCCACCGACGACGCCGGCTTCCTGGCGTTCGCGAAGTCGCTCGAAGTTCCCGACGTGTACGACGTCATCAAGGACGCTGAACCGCTCAGCGACCCGGTCGCCTTCCGGTACCCGGCGAGTGTGCGCCGTCACTACGAACGGCTGACCGGGTTCCCGGAAGGTCTGCTCGTGGTCGGCGACGCCGTGTGCAGTTTCAACCCCGTCTACGGGCAGGGCATGACCGTCGCCGCGCTCGAAGCGCTGACCCTGCGGGAACACTTGCGCGAAGGGAAAGCACCGGAAGCACTGGCGTTCTTCAAGGACATCTCCGCCGTCATCGACGTGCCGTGGCAGATTTCCGCGTCGGGCGATCTGAGTTTCCCCGGTGTCGCCGGAAAACGCCCCGCCCAGGTCCGGATCGCCAACGCCTACATGGGACGCGTGCAGCGCGCGGCGACCAGGGACGGCCGGGTCACCGGCACCTTCATGCGGATCGCCGGGCTGGTGGACCCACCGACGAACCTGATGAAGCCCGCCATGATGTTGCGGGTGCTGAGGCAGTCCCGGCAGGTTCCGGCCCCGGCGCCCACACCCCCTCCAGCGGTGGTGACGCCGGAGAGGCACGCGGCATGAGCACGGCCGACGAAGCAGCACATACCGCGTACCGCGACTATCTCGCCCTCGACGAATTGCTGGAGCTTCAACAGCCCAACACCGGCGAACACGACGAGCTGCTCTTCGTCATCGTGCACCAGGTGCACGAGCTCTGGTTCAAGCAGCTGCTGCACGAGTTCACCGAGCTGGGCCGGGCGTTCGGGGACGGCGAAGTAGGGGCGGCTCTGCGGACCATCGGCCGCCTCCTCGCCATCGTGCGGGTGATGCTCCGGCAGATCGACGTCCTCGACACCCTCACCCCCGGTCAGTTCGCCCGGTTCCGGGACGACCTCGGTGGAAGCGGCTTCTACTCCGCGCAGTTCCGCGAGATCGAAGTGATCCTCGGAAGACGCGACCCCGGCGTGCTCGACCGGTTCCCGGCGGGCACGGCGGACCGGGACCGGCTGCTCGCCGCGCTGGCCCGGCCGTCCTTGTTCGACTCGTTCACCGTCTACCTCACCGCGCACGGTTTTCCCGTGCTCCCGGGCGAATCCCCCGAAACCGCGGCGCCGACGATCGCGAAGGCCTACCGCGAGGACGGCGTGGTGGCGCAGGTGTGCGAGCGGATGGTCGACCTCGACCAGACCTTCACCGAATGGCGCTACCGGCATTCGATGATGGCGCAGCGCATCATCGGCGACAAGACCGGGACCGGCGGTTCGAGCGGCGCGGCGTATCTGCGGCGTGCGGTGTTCACGCCGTTGTTCCCCGCGTTGTGGGAGGTGCGGAACATCACCTGACCCGCGGTGAAACCCGGCCATCGATTCCTGATCTGATGAGGGAAAGCACTATGACACCGCAGAAGGACACCCTGGCCGCGACGGGGGCCGTCCCCACGACGACCGGGGTCGGACGACTCAGCCTCCGAGCGGTCGGCGCGGGCTCCTGGAGACGCTCTCCACGGCTCGCCGTCGAACAGCTCGACCGGTGGTTCGAGCGGCTCCTTTCCGGAGCGGCGACCGGGGAGACGGCGCGATTCCCCTACGACGCCGTACTCGGGCATTTTCAGGCGGTCGGCCGCAATCAGGTCGATCCGGTCCTGATCGAGAAGCTCCGGGACCTCGCCGGAGCGCTCCCGCCGCCGCGCACGATCCACGACCGGATTCTGGCCGGCTGGCTGCCCGGGACCTTCGACCACGAAGACGGGAACTACGATTCCTACGCCGCGATCCCACTCTTGGAAGAGGTCGCCGAAGCGGACGGACCGGACCGGGTCGACGCCGGGCTGGACGGCCTGATCGTCGCGCTGCTGGCCGATCTCCTGCGGTTCGAGGCGACCTCGCTGCGGGCGAATCCGAACGCGAGCAAGCAGTGGGCCCGTACGCAGGCGGTCTTCCGCGCGCTCGTCCGGGCCGGGGAGATCGCGCCGCTGGCGAGCGCTCTCCTGAAGCCGGTGTCCACGGACGGAAGCGCACCGGGAGACCAGGAGATCGCGGTCGCGGATTCGACCCTCGCGCGGATCGAGGAGCCGGTCCGGCACGCGGTGCGGATCGCGATGCTGCCGACCACGAGCAGACACGACGAGGTCATGTTCATCCGCAGCGTGCAGGCCTTCGAACTGCTTTACCGCCGGGTCGCGCGCGGTCTCGGCCGGGCAGTGTCCGCTGTGGACGGTGGACGGCCGTCGGCCGCGATCGACGAGCTCACCGGCGCGGCGGACAAGATCACCGCGACCACGATGCTCTACCGCGTGCTGACGACCATGCCGCAGGACAGTTTCGCGGAAATCCGTGCGAACACAAGTGGCCGCAGCGCGATCCAGTCGAGGGCGTATCGCGAAGTCGAACTGCGCAGCGCGCCGATCCGGCCCAATCCGCAGGCACCACCGCTCTCCGTGGAAGGCCTCTCGCTGCAAGAGGTCTTCACCGCCCTGCCCGCCGGCTCCGGGTCCACCGCGCTGGCCGGTGCGATGCGGAAGCTCGACGACGCGTGGCGCGGGATGAAGAGAACCCATTGGGGTATCACGCTGAAGATCATCGGCCGGGTGCCCGGAACCGGCGGCACCGCCGGCGCGGACTACCTGCGGGTGGCGGCCGACCAGCCGCTGTTTCCGGTACTCCATCCCGAGCACGGCGAACAGCAGGGAGGTGCCCGCATTGCTTGACAACGACGATTTTCTCGACAACGACCAGGCGAACAGCTTGCTGCGGCGGAAGATCATGGGTTACGTCGTTTCGCAGGCGATCTTCGCGGTGACCAAGGCGGACATCATCGAGCGGCTCGGCGACGACGCGCTCCCGGTGGAGGTCATCGCGGCGAAGGCGGGAGTCGAGCAAGACGCGCTCACCCGCTTCCTCAGGGTTTTGGTGGCCGAAGGGCTGTTCACCGAGGAGCCGAGAGGTACCTTCGCCGTCACCGAACTCGGTTCGCTGCTGCGCGAGGACACCCCCGGGTCGCTGAGGCATTTGGCGACGCTGATGGACGACGAGGCCTACTTGGCCTGGTCCGCGGCGGGGCACAGCCTGCGCACCGGCGAAGCGGGCTTCGACGAGGTGTTCGGCAAGCCGATGTTCGACTGGCACGGCGAGCATCCGGCCGCGGCCGCGGCGTTCGACCGGGCGCAGGCGGGGCTGGTCACCTTGCGGATGCTGCCACTCCACGAATGGGACTGGCGCGGCGCCGGGAGCGTGGTCGACGTCGGAGGCGGCAACGGCACCCTCGTCGACGAGCTGCTCGCCCGCCATCCGCATCTGCACGGCACGGTTTTCGACCAGCCGCACGTCGTCGGGCCGCCGTCGGCGTCCGGCCGCCGCGAGGTGGTCGGCGGGGACTTCTTCGACCGTGTCCCGCCGGGCGGGGACGTGTACGTGCTCGCGCAGATCCTGCACGACTGGGACGACACCGACGCGACCCGGATCCTGCGCCGGGTGGCGGAGGCCATGACACCCGGTTCGAGGCTGCTGATCCTGGAACAGGTCGTACCCGACGGCACCGAACCCCATCCGGCGAAACTGCTGGATCTGCACATGCTCGTCCTGCTCGGTGGCCGGGAACGGACCGAGACGCACTGGCGGGAACTGCTCGGCGGCGCGGGGTTCGAAATCACCCGGATCACCGGTTCGTCCCGTTCTTCGCTGATCGAGGCCAGGGTGGCGCGATGACGACGGCCGAACGGGATTTCGCCACGCTCACCCAGCGGCTGCTCGACGGCGTCGATCTGTCCACTTCGGACGCCGCGTGGGTGATCGACGCGGTGATGGCGGGCGACGTCACTCCGGTGCGCCTGGCCGGTTTCGCCGTGGCGCTGCGCGCGAAGGGCGAAACGGCGGCCGAGGTCGCGGCGCTGGCGGAGCGGACCGTGTCCCACGCGCCACCGGTGCGCCTGAGCCGTTCCGCGGTGGACATCGTCGGTACCGGCGGCGACGGTTCCCGTTCGGTGAACATCTCCACCATGGCGGCGATCGTCGTCGCCGCGACCGGCGCGGACGTGGCCAAGGTCGGCAACCGGAGCGCTTCTTCCTCCTCCGGGTCGGCGGACGTGCTGGAGGCGCTGGGCGTCGTCGTCGATCTGCCGCCCGAAGGGGTGGAACGGTGCCTCGCCGAACTGGGCATCGGATTCTGCTTCGGCCCGGCGTTCTATCCCGGCCTCCGGCATATCGGCCCGGCACGCCGCGAACTAGCCGTTCCGACCACCTTCAACCTGCTCGGCCCGCTGTCGAATCCGGCGCGACCGGAGGCCGCGCTCGTCGGTTGTGCCTTCGCCACCCAGACGAAGACCCTCGCGGAGGCGTTCGCGCGGCGCGGGACGCGGGCGCTGGTCGTCCGCGGCGACGACGGGCTCGACGAAGTCACCACGGCGACGACGAGCGCGGTCTGGGTCGTGTCCGGCGGAACCGTGCGCCGGGACGAGTTCGATCCGCGCTCGGTGGGGATCCCGCTTTCCGCGCCCGGCGCGCTGCGTGGCGGCGGCCCGGCGGAGAACGCGGCCATCACCCTGGAAACGTTGGGAGGCAAGCTAAGTCCCGTCCGGGACGCGGTGCTGCTCAACGCGGCCGCGGCGTTGGCCGCCCACCACGGTTTCGGCGATTCGCTGAGCACCGACATCCGCCATTGGCTGCCCGTCGCGGAACACGCGATCGATTCGGGCGCGGCGGAATCCCTGCTGCGCGGCTGGGCGAAACTTTCCACCACCATCGCCGCCCCGCACTGAATCCGGCAACGAGCGAGAAGCCCGCGCGGCACGACGATGCGACGATTTCCGAGTGGCTCATGATCAGGAGGGATCAGGTGAACGGTCGGAGTTTGCAAGAGGTTCTCGACAACGCGCGGCTGGACGGCCGGGCCGCGTTGATGGCCGACGTCAAGTTCATCTCGCCCCGCGACGGGCTGTTGCTGCGCCCTGAGGACCTGGAGGGCTACCTGGCCGAACTGATCACCGGAGGGGTCGAGGCGCTGTCGACACCGACCGACCCGGTGTACTTCGGCGGCGGGATCGAACTCGCCGAGCGTATTCGCGCCCTTTGCCCGCTTCCGTTGATGCGCAAGGAATTCTTCAACTCCATCGAGCAGGTGGACGAATCGGCGGACGCCGGTTTCGACGCGGTGCAGCTTTCGGTCAACACCGTCGTCGAGCCCGGCCTGCTGGAGCGGATGATCGAACGATCGGAACGCCTCGGCTTGGAGGTGGTCGTCGGGGCACACCAGCCCGAGCATGTGGCGCGGGCACTGGAACTCGGCGCGAAGACCATCGCCGTGAACAACCGGGACATCGTCGCGCTGGAACTCGACACCGGCACGGTGAGCCGGACCGAAGCACTGCTTTCGGCGATCCCGCCGGAGGTCCGGGTCATTTCCGAGAGCGCGTTCCACACCCCCGAGGACGTCGCGCGGGCCGTCGCCGCCGGCGCGGACGCCGTGCTCGTGGGCACGGCACTGGCGAAGAGCCCCGACCCCGCCGCACTCGCGAAGCGGCTGCGAGCCGGAACCGTCCGATGCCTCACCTAGGCGACCGGCTCGGCGAAAGCCGGGCACGAGGCGAGGCGCTGTTGGTGGTCTACCTGACCGTCGGCGACCCGATCGCGCCGACCGGACGGCTCGCCGAGGCCTTGGTGGAAGCGGGCGCCGACGTCCTGGAACTCGGGATCCCCACCGAAGGCACGCGACCACGCGGAACCGAGGTGGCGCGCTCGTTCGAGCGGGTGCGCGGCCTCCCGCCCGGTCGCTCGTGGGAGATCGTCGAGGAACTGCGTACGGCACTGCCGGACACCCCGCTGCTGCCGTTGGTGTATCCGGCCACGGTCGCCGATCTCGGCATGCGGTCGCTGCTGGCCGACGCGGTGGCGGCGGGCACCGACGGCCTCGTGCTGACCGATCCGTCGAATTCGCCCAGCGTCGGTCAGGTCCTCGACCGCGGACTCAGCGCGGTTCCCCTGATCACTTCCTCGACCGAGCCCGGGCGCGCCGTCCGGCTGGAGGCCGAAGCCGACGTGCTGACCTACCGCTCCCTCGCCGCCCGCACCGGCGACCCACTCACCCACGCCGAAGCGGGACGGATCACCGAAGCCGCCGCCGACGGCGCGAAGAAACCTTTTCTCGCCGGATTCGGCCTTCGTGACGAGGGCGGCATCCGCGCGGTGTCCAGACACGCGGCAGGCGTGGTCATCGGGAGCGAGCTCTACCGGGTGCTCGGCGCGGGCGGTGCGCGGCTCGACCGCGTACGCGACGCGGTCACCCGGTGGAAAGCGGCGACCGTCCGGACGAGCACCGAATCGAGGGCGTGATGCGAGTCGACATCATCGGGGCGGGGCCGGGCGGGCTCTTCCTCTCCACACTGCTCAAACGCGGCGGGATCGCGGACGAAGTGCATGTCTTCGAACGCAACGCCGAAGACGCTTCGGCGGGCTGGGGACTCGTGTTCCCCGACGGCGCGCTGGCCGAACTGGGCGCGATCGCGCCGGACCTCCACGAGGAGATCGTCTCGGCCGGAACCACCTGGACCCCCGTCGAGATCCGGTACCGCGGCACGGTCCGCCGGGTCGAAGGCAACCGGTTCCACGGCATTCCCCGGAATCAGGTGCAGACGGTGCTGCGCCGGGACGCCAGGCGGCTCGGGGTGGAACTCCACTTCGGACACGAAACGAAGTCCCTCGCCGAACACGACGCCGCCGATCTCGTCGTCGGCGCGGACGGTGTCGGCTCGGTGGTCCGTACCGAACTCGCCCATACCTTCCGGCCCGCCTTCACGCCGTCGAAGTTCCACTTCGGCTGGTTCGGCGTCGAACTCCCGCTGCCCTACTTCACCTACGCCTTCGCCGAGACGGAATGGGGCCTCTTCCAAGGCTATTTCTATCCCTCCGGCCAGGGCTGGTGTTCGCTGATCCTCTACGTCTCGGACGACGCTTGGCGGCGGTCCGGGCTGGCGGAAATGAGCTTGGAGGAATCACTCCGGTTCTGCGAAGCCGTGTTCGCGGAACACCTGAACGGCAAGCCGATCCTGCCGCGCGGCTCGGAATGGTCGCGGTTCCGGCTCCTCGAATGCGAAAACTGGCACACCGAAGACGTCGTACTGATCGGCGACGCCGCGCACACCGCGCACTGGTCCATCGGCTCCGGCACCCGGCTGGCGCTGGAAGACGCCATCGCGCTCGCCGGTGAGCTACAGGCACAGCCCGGCCGGATCTCCGAAGCGCTCGCGATGTACGAGAAGACCCGGCGGCCCAGGGTCGAGCAGTTCCAGCAGGCTTCCCTCCGTTCGGAACGCCACTTCGACCACGCGCACCGCTATCTCGGTTTCGAGCCGATCCAGTTCGCCTACCAGTTGCTCGCCAGGTCATGGCGGATCTCCCACGACGACATCCTCGCGCTGGACCCGGAGTTCGCGAACGAGTTCACCCGATGGTTCCACGCGCGCGCCACCACACGGCCGCTGCCACCGGCGTCGTCGCCCGCGCGCACGCCACTGAGCCTGGGGCCGCTGGAACTCGCGAACCGGATCGTGACGACGACCGGCGAGCCGGGCGCCGGGCTGGTCCTCGTCGACGGGACCGACGGCATCCCGCCCGCCCCGGTGAGTCCGGTCCCGCCGGCCGTCCGGCTCGCCGCGGCGGACGCCGGACTGGCCGAAACCGCGGCGGAACTAGGCTATCGGTTGCTGGTCCTCGACCTGGGTGACCGGCTCACCGCGACCGTGCCGCCCGCCTCCACGTGGGCCCGAGCACGGGCTTCGCTACCGGTCGTGGCCGCGTTCGGCCTGGACGAGTGGACCTACTCCGGGGACGGGCTGGACGCGGCGATCGCATTGGCCGGTTCGCTCAAGGAGTCCGGTGTGGACGGTCTGCTGCTCGCCGCCGCGGACCGGGACCCGCTCTCGGCGGGCAGGGTCGTCCAGGTCGCCGACCTGATCCGCAACACCGCCGAAATCGTGGTGATCGCCGACGACGGGCTGACGACGATCGACGAGGCCGACACCACGGTCGCGTCCGGTCGCGCCGACCTGTGCGTCCTGCACACAGAGGAGACGGAATGAGTACTCCGGAGGCCGCGTTCTGGCAACCCGCGACCGAAACCATGCCGCGGGACCGGCTGGCCGGCTGGCAATGGGTGAAGCTGCGGAAGGCGCTGGAGCACGCACGGGTCAACTCGAAATTCTGGGCGACACGCATCCCGGACGGCATCGAGTCGCTCGCCGACTTCCGGCAACGGGTCCCGTTGCTGTACAAGAAGGACCTGGTGGCGGCGGAGGCCGTCGACCCGCCGTTCGGCATCCTGCCGTCCACCGATCCCGTGGCCGGTGTCCGGTTCCACCAGACCAGTGGCACCAGCGGGAACACGCCGCTGCGCACCTTCGACACCGCACGGGACTGGGCGTGGGGTGTCGACATGTGGTGCGCCGCCCTGCACGCCGCCGGGGTGCGCCCCGGCCAGAAAGGGTGTGTGGCCTTCGGATACGGCCTCTTCATGGGGTTCTGGGGGATGCAGGACGCGCTGTCCAGGATGGGCTGCACCATCGTGCCCACCGGCTCGATGGACTCCGCCACCCGTGTCCGGCTGATCGTCGACCAGGGCATCGAAGTACTCGGCTCCACGCCCACCTACGCGATGAGGCTGCTGGAAACCGCCGAAGCGATGGGAATCGACCTGGCGACCGAAAGCAGGCTCCGGATCATCGTGACCGGCGCCGAACCGCGATCCGCCGCCACGACCCGGACGCTGACCGACGGATTCGGCGCGAAGGTGTTCGACTTCGCCGGGATGACCGAACTCGGCACGGTCTTCATGTTCGAATGCCCGTCCCGGCCCGGCGCCTGCCACCTCATCGAATCCGGCGTCATCGAGGAGGTGCTCGATCCCGACACGAAGCTCCCGGTCGGCTACGGCGAACGCGGCGTCCGGGTCATGACCGGCCTCGGCAGGGAAGGGATCCAGGTCTTCCGGTACTGGACGGACGATGTCGTGGTGAAGCGGCCGTGGCACGAATGCCCGTGCGGGCGCACCTGGGACTTCTACGACGGCGGCATCCTCGGCCGCAGCGACGACATGCGCAAGATCCGCGGCATCTCGGTGACCCCGGTGCTGGTCGAGGACGTGGTCCGCGGCTTCGGCGAGGTGGCGGAATTCCAGACCGTGCTCCGCACGGACGGTGGCCTCGACAAGATGGTGCTCCGGATCGAACCCCGCCCCGGCGCCGACACCGGCGCGCTCGCCACCGGCGTCCGCGACGCGGTCAAACGGCTGATCGGGCTGCAACCGGAAGTCCAGCTCGCCGCGCAGGGCGAGCTTCCCCGATTCGAGGCGAAGGCGGCGAGGTTCCATGACGAACGCGACCGGTGAACTCAGTGCCGAACACCGGCACGCGCTGATCGACACCTACCTGACCCTGCACGAACTCGCCACCGGCTGCGCCGTCCCGTCGGTGCGGGCCGCGGCCAGAGCGGCGGTCGCCGAAGTCCACGCCGCGCTCGACGGGCAGGCGATCGACTTCGAGTTCTATTCGCACCGCTGGGTACCCGCTGACCCACCCGTGACCGAGGGAGTACCGAAACGATGTCCCTGAACGGCTCCGACCAGAGCTTCAACGTCGCCGAACGCTTCCTCGACGGACGCGACGGGCACCGGACGGCTCTGCTCACCCACGACGGCACGACGACCTACGACGAGCTCCGTGCACAGGTGAACCGGGCGGGCAACGCCTTGCGCGCGCTCGGGGTCGGCCGGGGCGACCGGGTCCTGCTGTCCCTGCGCGACGGCGTCGAATACGTCGCGACCTGGTTCGCGGTACAACGGATCGGGGCCATCACCGTCGAGGTGTACAGCTTCCTCGGCCGCGACGACTACCGGTACTACCTCGACTACCTGAAACCGAAGGCGATCGTCGCCGACGTCGGCACGGCACCGGAACTCCGCGCGGCCGGCGCACGGGAGATCGTCGTGGTCGGCGCCGCTCCGGACGAGCTCGCGCCGGGGGAACACCGCTTCGAAACGCTCGTTTCGGAGCTGCCAGCGACGCTGGAGGCCGTGCACGTCGACGGCGACGACGAGGCGATCTGGAAACTCACCAGCGGTAGCACGGGGAAACCGAAGGCGTGCCGGCTGACCGCGCGCAGCCCGTGGCTGAGCTTCCAGTGGTACGCGCGATCGACGCTCGGGATCGATCAGGACGACGTCGTCCTGCCGGTGCCCAAGCTGTTCTTCGGCTACGCGAGGGACATGGTGGCGCTCTTCCCGCTCGGGGTCGGCGGAACCGGCATCCTCTTCCCGGAACGGTCCACCGCGGACACGCTCTTCGACCTCGTCGAACGGCATCGGCCGACGATCCTGGTCAACGTGCCCACGATGATGAAGGCGATGGTCGAGCATCCCGACGCCGCCGACAAGGACCTGAGCAGCCTGCGGTTCGTCACCTCGGCCGGCGAACACCTGCCGCCCGATCTGCACCGGCGCTGGCTGGACACCTTCGGGGTCGAAGTCATCGACGGCATCGGCTCCTCGGAGGCCTACCACGGCTACATCACCAACCGGCCGGGCGAATCCAGGATCGGCACCCTCGGCAAGGTCGTGCCCGGCTACCACGCGCGGGTCGTCGACGAGGGCGGGAACGAGGTGCCGGACGGCGAGACCGGCGTGCTGGAGGTGTCGGGCGAGCCGGTGGCGCTCGGCTATTACCGGTCGCCGGAAAAGTCGGCCGCCACCTTCCCCGCCGAACACACCGTCCGGTCGGGCGACCTGTTCACCCGCGACGCCGACGGGTACTTCCACTACCGTGGCCGCGCCGACGACCTGCTCAAGGTCGGCGGGGTGTGGGTGGCGCCGGTCGAGATCGAGAACTGTCTCGCGACGCATCCCGCGGTCAAAGCGTGCGCCGTCGTCGGCTATCAGGACGGCGGCCTGACCCGCAGCCGTGCTTATGTCGTCCTGTCCGGCCCTGTCGAAGCGACCGAACTGCGGGACTACGTGCGCGCCCGGCTGGCCCCGTACAAGTACCCGCGCGACATCCGTTTCGTCGACGCCCTTCCCGTGACGCCCTCGGGGAAGGTCGACCGGGGCAGGCTTCGCGACGCCGCCTGAGCCTGGCCGAGGCGAGGGCGGCAGGCTCGACGACGGAGGATCGGGGACGTTGAGTGTCCCCGATCCTCCGTCGATCAACGTCAGGTCGGCCACGACTTCGCAGGCTCCGAGCGGCGCCCGTTTCAGGTGATTCGCGCCGTAGCGGCGTCGGCTCGCGCGGCGGTCACTGCCCCCAATGTGGCATTGGGGACACTGACGTCTTCAATGCCACATTGGGGGCATCCCCGGCTCCCGATTCCCCGCTCACACCGCCACGGTGACCAGCCTCGACGAGGTGGTGCGCGGAACCGCGCATGGAGGTATCGACCGGACATCCAGTCGTCAGGATGTGTCCCTTGTGGACACTGACGACACAGGAGCCGGCGCCCCGGCAAGGGTTCAGTTCCCGAAGCGCTCCGTCAGCCAGTCGTTCAGCGCGGTGGCGGCATGCTCCGCGTGCTGGGTCAGCAGGGTGTAGTGGTTGCCGGGCAGGTCGACGGTCCGCGCGCAGAGCGCGGTCGGGAACTGTTCGTCCGCGGTGAACGACGGCAGGCCCGGCAGGGCTTCCGAGGCCCGCAGGTGCAGGGTCGGCGTCTGGATCGGGACCGGCTCCCAGGTGTCGAACAACGTGACGTACCGGCCCATCGCGCCGAGCTGGCTCGCCATCGAACCCGTTTTCCCGCCACCGAAGAGTTCCTGCCGTCCGGCCTGCTCCTGCATGAACCGCCCGCGCACCTCGTTCCGGTCCGAAGCGGGCAGGTAGATGTCCACGAGCACGACGGCGTCGGCCGGGCGGCCTTGTGCCTCGAGGTACTCGGCGAAGGCGCGGGCGACCCAGCCGCCGGCGGAGTAGCCGACCAGCACCAGCTCTCCGGTGCCCACGTGCTCGTCGAGCGCGCGGCGCTGTGCCGCGAACAGGCTGGGCAGGTCGGGCGGCAGTGGCTGGCCGTCGGTGAATCCCGGCGGCCACATCGTCCACATGTCGCGTGGCCGTGGCATCGCGGGGGCGATGAACGAGTACGCGGCGTCGGTGATCGGCGAAACCGGCGGTATCGCGCACACCAGCGCGGGACCGCCCGAACCGACGGCCAGCCGCGAGACCGCCACCAGCGCGGCCGCGTCCGTCTCGTCGTCGAACGAGGCCCGCAGCAGCCCGGCCATCCTGGCCAGGCCCATCGCGTCGTGCGGTCGTCCCTGCTCGACACCACCCAGGTACAAGGAAACCAGACTGTCCGAATCGGACTCTTCCGCCGGCGCCCCGCCGGATCCGCTTTCGGGGACCTCGTCCGTCAAGAACTCCGCCAGCTCCTCGACCGTCGGATAGTTGAGCACATCGGTCAGCTGGAGGTCGACGCCGGTCGCGGCGGCGATCCGGTTGCGCAGTTCGACGGCGGTGAGCGATTCGAAGCCGAGGTCGCGGAAGGTGTCGTCCAGCGGGACCTCGCGGCCACGCGGGTATTTCAGCACCGCGGCGACGTGGCCGCGGACCAGCCGGACCAGACGGCGGCGCCGTTCGTCCGGCGGCAGCGCGGCCAGTCCGGCGTCCGGTTCGGTGCCGGCTTCCGCCACCGCTGTGCCGTCCCCGAACTCGGGCATGACCGGTTCGAGCCAGTACCGGTCACGGTGGAACCGGTAGGGCGGAAGATCCACCCGTCGCGCCCCGCTGCCTTCGAAAACGACCTGCCAGTCGACGTCGACCCCGGCGACATGGGCTTCGGCGAGCGCGCGCAGGAAGCGATCGAGGCCGCCTTCGCCGCGGTGCAGTGTCCCGAGCACGGAGCCCGTCTCGGCGCCCGCGTCGAGGGTCTCGCGCAAGGCGCCGCCGAGCACCGGATGCGGGCTCACTTCGAGCAGCACCCGGTGACCGTCGCGCAGCAGGGTGCCGGTCACCTCGTCGAACCGGACCGTTTCCCGCAGGCTGCGGTACCAGTAGGCGGCGTCCAGCGGTTCGTCTTCGACCCACCGGCCGGTCCGGCCGGATACGAACGGCAGCACCGGACCGGTCGGCGTCAGCGGTGCCAGCTCGTGCAGGATCCTGTCCCTGATCTGTTCGACGTGGGCCGAATGCGACGCGTAGTCGACCGGGACGCGACGCGCCCGCAAGTCCCGCTCCTCGCACTCGGCGAGCAGTCCCGTCAACGCGGCGGGGGTACCGGAGACCACTGTGGACAGTGCCCCGTTGACCGCGGCGACGGTGAGCTCGCCTGGCTTGCCGTCGATGAGTTCCGCCGTCGCCTCGGCGCCGAGGGCGATCGAGACCATCCCGCCGGTGCCCGACAACGCCGTCAGCGCGCGACTGCGCAGCGCGGCCACCCGCATGGCGTCGGAAAGGCTCAAGGCACCGGCGATCCACGCCGCCGGGATCTCGCCCTGCGAATGCCCGGCGACGGCGGTCGGTTCGACGCCGTGGTGCCGCCACAGCCGGGCGAGGGAGATCATCACGGCCGCCAGCACCGGCTGGACGACGTCGACGCGCTCGATCGAAGGCGCTCCTTCGGCCTGTCGCAGCACATCGACGAGAGACCAGTCGACGAACGGGGTCAGTGCCTTCTCGCACTCGACGACCTGTTCGGCGAACACCGGCGAAGCGGCCAGCAACTCCACCGCCATTCCCTGCCACTGCGCGCCCTGCCCTGGGCAGACGAACGCCACCCCGGTGTCCGGGATCGCGGTGCCTTCGACCACGAAGGGCGACGGTTCACCGGTGGCGAGCGCGGAAAGGCCGTCGACGAGTTCCTCGCGAGTCGCACCGAGTACCACGGCACGGTGCCGGTGATGGGTCCGCGTGGTGGCGAGCGAATACGCGACGTCGGCCGGGTCGGCGTCGCCGAGTTCGTCGAGCAGTTTCTGCGCCTGCGCCGACACCCCGGCGGCCGTGGCGGCGGAAACCGCCCACAGCAGCAGCGGCGGCGGAGTGCCGTCTTCGGCGGCGGCGGGGGTCTCGCCCTGTTCGAGAATGAGATGCGCGTTCGTGCCGCTCATCCCGAACGACGAGATCGCGGCCCGGCGGGGGCGGCCGGTTTCCGGCCAGGGCACGGTTTCGGTCGTCAGCGCGATCCCGCCGCCGTCCCAGTCGACGTGCGGGGTCGGCCGATCTAGATGAGGCAGCGGTGGCACGAGACCGTGGCGCATGGCCATCAGCATCTTGAGTACCCCGGCGATCCCGGCGGCGGCCTGGGTGTGCCCGAGGTTCGCCTTGGCCGCGCCGACGAGCACCGGTTCGGCGCGGTCCCGTCCGTAGGTGGCTTGCAGCGCCTGCGCCTCGATCGGGTCGCCCAGTTTCGTGCCGGTGCCGTGCGCTTCGACCACGTCGATGTCCTGTGTGGACAGTTCGGCGTCGGCGAGCGCGTCGGTGATGACCCGCTGCTGGGCCCGCCCGCTCGGCGCGGTGAGCCCGTTGGACGCCCCGTCCTGGTTGATCGCGGACCCCTTGAGCACGGCGAGCACCCGGTGCCCGAGTCGCCGGGCGTCGGAAAGCCTTTCCAGGACGACGATCCCCGCGCCCTCGGCCCAGGCGGTGCCGTCCGCCGCGGCGGCGAAGGGTTTGCACCGGCCGTCCGGCGCGAGACCACGCTGCTGCGAGAACTCGATGAACCGGATCGGGCTCGGGATGAGGGTAGCGCCACCGGCCAGCGCGAGGTCGCATTCACCGTTCCGCAGCGACTGGGCGGCCAGATGCATCGCGACGAGTGAGGACGAGCAGGCGGTGTCGAGGGTGATCGCCGGTCCCTCGAAGCCGAAGAGGTACGACACCCGTCCGGAGGCGACGCTGGCCGCGTTGGCGATCGACACCTGCCCGACCAGCTCGACCGGTACTTCCTCCACCCGGGAGGCGTAGTCTCCGCCGACCAGCCCGGTGAACACGCCGGTCCGGCTGCCGCGGAGCCGGGCCGGATCGACCCCGGCGGACTCGAGCGCGTGCCAGGAGACCTCCAGCAGCAACCGGTGCTGCGGGTCCATCACCAGGGCTTCGCGCGGTGAGACGCCGAAGAATCCCGCGTCGAACTCGGTCGCCGATTCGATGAACCCGCCGTGGCGGACATAGGACTTCCCCGGCGCTTCGGGGTCGGGATCGTAGATCTCGGCCAGGTTCCACCCGCGATCGGCGGGGAACTCCGAGATCACGTCGCGTCCTTGGGCCAAGACCTCCCACAGCTGTTCGACCGACTCGACACCGCCGGGGAACCGGCAGCCCGCGCCCACGATCACCACCGGATCGGCGGTCTCGTTTTCGAGGCGGTTCAACCGTTTCCTGGTTTCGTACAGTTCGGCCGTCACCCGCTTGAAGTACTCGACGAGCTTCGGGTCATCGGACATGGCTTGCCCCCAACGGATTCGTCGTCGTCACTGGCACGGCTGGTTCACGCACGGCCGAACTCCCGGTCGACGAAGTCGTACAGCTCGTCGACGGAGGCGGACCGCAGGGTGTCTTCCGTGTCGCCGTGGTGCTCGTCGTCCAGCACGGTCAGCAGGGCACGCACCCTGGCGCCCAGCGTCGCGCGCAGTTCGGTGTCCTCGTCCAGCCCGGAAACCGTGCGTTCGAGCGCGGCCAGCTGAGCCAGCGCCGGCGAAGGCGCCGGAGCGGCGGGAGCACCGGAATCGGTGATCTCCGTGCCGAGGTACCCGGCCAGCGCGTTCGCCGTCGGATGGTCGAAGACCAGCGTCGGCGGCAGTCTGAGGCCCGTGGCGGCGGTGAGGCGGTTGCGGAGTTCGACCGAGGTCAGCGAGTCGAAACCCAGTTCGCGGAAGGGGGTTTCGGTGGGCACTTCATCGCCTGACGCGTAACCGAGGACGGCCGCCAGATGCCCACGCACGAGGGACAGCAACTGCCGTTCCCGCTGGGCCTCCGGCAGGGAGCCCAGCCTCCGCATGAGCGCCTCGGGTGCCTCGGCGGGGGTCTCCTGCTGACGACCGGCCGCCACCCGCCGGGTGGCGCCGCGGACGACGTCACGCAGCAACGGCGGGATACCGTCGCCCAATCCGGCGATGGTGGCGAGGTCAAGACCGAGCGGCGCGACCAGCGCCCGGTCGGAGCCTCGCGCCGCGTCCCAGAGGGCGAGCCCCTGCGCCACGGACAGCCCGCGGACACCCGTCCGCCCCATCCGCGCCCAGTCCGCCGCGCTGAGCCCGCCCGCCATCCCGCCGCCGTCGGCGTGGTCGTCCCCCGGTGCCCAGAGTCCCCAGGCGAGCGAGGTGCCGGGCAGCCCGGCGTCCCGCCGCCACCGCATCAAGGCGTCGGCGAACGAGTTCGCGGCGGCGTACGCGCCCTGCCCCGCGGCCCCGAAGATGCCCGCCGCGGAGGAGAAACAGACGAACGCGGCGAGGTCACTGTCCTTGGTGAGTTCGTGCAGGTGCCAGGTTCCGTCGAGTTTCGGCCGCAGGGTGGCGTCGAGCTGCTCTTCGGTCAGCGCGGCGACGACGCCGTCCGCGAGCGTCCCCGCCGCGTGCACGATCGCGGTGAGCGGATGTTCCGGTGGCACGGAGGCCAGCGCGGCTTCGACATCGGCGCGGTCGGCGACGTCACCCTTGACGACGGTGACCTCCGCGCCGAAACCGGACAGCTTCGCGACCAGGTCGTCGACACCGGGGGTGTCGTTCCCCCGGCGGCTGAGCAACATCAGGTGCCGTGCGCCCTGGCGCGCGAGGTGCCCGGCGATCAAGCCGCCGAGCCAGCCGGTGCCGCCGGTGACCAGGATCGTGCCGTCGGGGTCGGGTTCGCGCGGCACGGTGAGGACGACCTTGCCGATGTGCTTCGCCTGACTGACGTGCCGGAGGGCCTGTCCCGCCCGCCTGAGGTCGTAGGCGCGGCGCGGTGGCGTGGTGAGCGCGCCGCGGCCGAACAGTTCCGAAACCTCGGTCAGCATCTCCCGGACCCGGTCTTCGCCCGCGGAGGCGACCAGGTCGTACGCGTGATAGTCGACGCCGGGGTGGGCCGCGGCCACCGCTTCCGGGTCGCGGACGTCGGCCTTGCCGATCTCCAGGAACCGTCCACCCGGGCCCAGCAGGCGCAGCGAAGCTTCCAGGAACTCACCGGTCAGCGAATTCAGCACCACGTCGACCCCTCGGCCGCCGGTCGTCTCCTGGAACCGGGTTTCGAACTCGACCGTGCGCGAGGAGGCGATGTGCGCGTCGTCCAGCCCGAGCCCCCGCAACGTGTCCCACTTGCCCTCACTGGCGGTGGCGAACACCTCGGCGCCCAGGTGCTTCGCGAGCTGGATCGCGGCGATGCCGACACCGCCCGCGCCCGAATGGATCAGCACGGACTCCCCCTGCCGGAGGCGGGCGAGATCGGTGAGGCCGTAGTACGCGGTGAGAAACGTGATCGGCACGGAAGCCGCGACCTCGTACGACCAGTCCGTGGGGATCGGCGCGAGCAGCCGATGGTCGGTGACCGCCACCGGGCCCATGGCGCCGGTGAACACGCCGAACACGGGGTCGCCGACGCGGAGATCGGTCACGTCGTCGCCCGTTTCCAGGGCCACCCCGGCGGCTTCCGCGCCCGGCACGGCCTTCCCCGGGTACATGCCGAGTGCGACCAGGACGTCGCGGAAGTTGACCCCCGCGGCCCGGATCCCGACCCGGACGTCGCGCGGCGCCAACGGTCCGAGTACCTCGGGGCAGGGCACGAGCGCGAGATTGTCGAGCGTGCCGGGCCCGGTGCTGTCGAGGCGCCAAGCCGGTTCCGCCGGGACCGGGAGCAACCCGTCCGCGGCGACCGGGTGCAGCCGCGGGATCAGTGCCGTCCCGGCCCGTACGGCGATCTGCGGTTCACCGGTCGCCAGCGCGGCGGGGATCGCCTCGGCCACCGGTCCGTCGGTGTCGAGCAGCACGATCCGGCCCGGGTTCTCCGCTTGGGCCGACCGCGCCACGCCCCAGATCCCGGCGACCGTCAGGTCGATCCGGTCCTCGGCGACCGCGGCGACGGCTCCCCGGGTCGAAAGCACCAGTTTCACCGAGGCGAACCGCTCCGCCGCCAACCAGACGCGCAGCAGTCCGGCGACCTCCGTCAACGCTTCCCGCGCCGACGAGATGATCGTGCCGTCCTTTGTGGACAGAGGGACGACGACGGCTTCCGGGACCGGCTCACCGTCGTCGGCCGCGGCGATCAGCGCGGCGAGCCCGGCCGGACCGGAATCGAGCAGCACGTACCCGCTCCCGCCGGTCGCGGCCGGGACTCGGGCGGGGACCCAGTCGAGTCCGTACAAGGAATCGTCCACGTCCGGGGCACCGAGTGCCGACCGTTCGGCGACCGGCCGCCACGCGAGGTTGTCCACCGACGCCACCAACGCGCCGGTGGCGTCGGCGAGGGTCAGTGCCACATGCCCGTCGGCGCCGGTGACCCGGACCCGGAGCGCCGACGCGCCCGCGGCGTGCAGGGTCAGCCCCGACCAGGCGAAGGGCATGCTGCCGGAGCCCTGGTTGATCGAATCGAGGAACGGGCCGAGCCCGACGGCCTGGAGCGCCGCGTCCAGCAGGGCCGGATGCAGGCCGTAGCCGTCGGTCAGCGCCGGGTCCCCTGGCAGTTCGATCTCGGCGAACAGTTCGGCGCCACCGTCGGTGCCGGTGCGCAGCCACACCTTGCGAAGACCGCGGAACACCCCTTCGTAACCGAACGCCAGCACGACTTCCGGGTCGTCGTAGTAGCCGCCGTCGAACGGGAGCTGTTCCGCACCCGGTGGCGGCCATTCGGTCAGCTCGTCCCCCGGTGGCGTGGTCCGGCCACCCAGCAGCCCGGCGGCGTGGGAACGCCAGCCGCCGACGTCGGCACCGTCCGGCCGGGAGAACACCCGGACCGGACGGCTACCCGAGTCCAGCGGCGCGCCGACCAGCACCTGGATCCGCACCCCGCCTTCGTCCGGCAGGGTCAGCGGGGTCTCCATCGTGAGTTCCTCGATCACGTCGCAGCCGACCTGTTCGCCGGCGGACAGCGCGAGCTCGACGAAGGCGGTGCCCGGCAGGATCACCGTGTCGTGGGCGCGATGGCCCGCCAGCCAGGCCTGCTCCCGCAGCGAGATCCGGCCGGTGAGGGCGACGCCGCCGCCGTCGGCGAGGGTGAGGGTGGCGCCCAGCAGCGGATGCCCCGACGGGAGCAGTCCCGCCGCCCGGACGTCGGCGGTGTCCGGGTCGGGAGCGATCCAATAGCGCTCCCGCTGGAAGGCGTAGGTGGGCAGTTCGGCCGGCGAAGGCGCGAGTGGCGCGAGCACCGCCGTCCAGTCCACTGACACCCCGCGGACGTGCAGCCCGCCCAGCGCGCGCAGGACGCTTTCGGCCTCGTCCCGGTCGGTGCGCACCGCGGGGATCGCCGCCATCGTGGGTTCGCCGTCGGCGGGTGGCGGCACCATCGCGGAAAGGACGGCGGCCGGGCCGAGTTCGAGCAGGGTGGTGATCTTCGCTTCCCGCAGCGTGGCGAGGCCGTCGTGGAACCGGACGGCCGCTCTGGCGTGCTCGGTCCAGTAGCGCGGCGAGCACAGTCGTTCGGAGGTCGCCGGTTCCCCGGTCACGTCGGAAACGATCGGGATCGACGGCGGGTGGTACTCGAGTTCGCCGAGCAGGGCCTCGAACTCGGCGAGCATCGGTTCCATGAGCGGCGAATGGAAGGCGTGGCCGACGCGGAGCCGCTTGGTCCGGCGGCCGCGTTCGGCCCAAAGCCGTTCGAGGTCGGCCAGCGCGTCCTCGTCGCCGGACAGCACAACGGATTCCGCGGTGTTGATCGCGGCGATCGAAACCCGGTGTCCGAGCCCCGCCAGGTCCGCCGACACCTCGGTTTCGGTGGCCTCCACCGAGACCATCGCCCCGCCTTCGGGCAGCGCCTGCATCAGGCGCCCCCTGGCGGCGATCATCCGGCACGCGTCGGGCAGGGACCAGACACCGGCGACGTACGCGGCGGTGATCTCCCCGACCGAATGCCCAAGCAGCTGGTCCGGGCGCACTCCCCACGACTCGACGAGCCGGAACAACGCGACTTCGTAGGCGAACAACGCCGGCTGGGTGAATTCGGTGCGGTACAACAACTCGGCCTCCGCCGAGCCGGGTTCCGCGAACATGACCTCGCGCAGTGGCCGGGACAGGTGCGGATCGAGTTCGTCGCAGACGGCGTCGAGCGCGGCGGCGAACGCGGGGTACTCGGCGGCGAGACGGCGCCCCATCCCCGGTCGCTGCGCGCCCTGGCCGGTGAACAGGACGGCGAGTGAACCGTTGCCTGCCACGTCCTCGACGACGGCGCCGTTCGCGGCACCGTCCGCGTAGGTGTTCAGCGTGGCGACGAAGTCCTCGGCGGTCCTGCCGAACGCGACCGCGCGGTGCCGGAAACCGACCCGCGTGCCGGTGAGCGCGCCCGCGATGCCGTCGGGATCGGCCTGCCCGCCTTCGGCGAAGGTCGCCAGTCGCGCGGCCTGACCGCGCAGCGCCGCCGCGGTCTTGGCGGAGATCACCCACGGCAGGATCGGAAGCGACCCCGACGGTGCCGCACCGAGGTCTTCCTCCGCCGCCGGTTCCTCGATGACCAGGTGGGCGTT
Source organism: Amycolatopsis sp. NPDC034160 (assembly GCF_055575355.1). Lineage (NCBI taxonomy): Bacteria > Bacillati > Actinomycetota > Actinomycetes > Pseudonocardiales > Pseudonocardiaceae > Amycolatopsis > Amycolatopsis sp. NPDC034160. The sequence goes on from NZ_JBVISU010000007.1 coordinate 291,643, forward strand.
GGTACCGCTGATGCCGAACGACGACACGCCGCCTCGTCGCGGTTTCTCCGTGGCCTGCCATGGAACAGCTTCGGTGAGGAGTTCGACGGCGCCCGCCGACCAGTCCACTTTGGACGAGGGAGCGTCGACGTGCAGGGTCTTGGGCAGGACACCGTGCCGCATGGCCATGATCAGTTTGATCGCGCCGGCGACGCCCGCCGCCCCCTGCGTGTGCCCGATGTTCGACTTCAGCGAACCGAGCCGCAGCGGGCGGTCCGACGGCCGGTCCTTGCCGTAGGCCGCGATCAGCGCGTTGGCTTCGATCGGGTCGCCCAAGGTGGTTCCGGTGCCGTGCGCGTCCACCACGTCGACGTCGTGCGCGGACAGCCCGGCGTCGGCGAGCGCGGCCCGGATCACCCGCTGCTGCGCGGGCCCGCTCGGGGCGGAGAGGCCGTTGCTCGTCCCATCCTGGTTCACCGCGGAACCCCGCAGCAGCGCCAGCACCGGACGTCCGGCGCGGCGGGCGTCGGACAGCCGTTCGAGCAGGAGCAGCCCGGCGCCCTCCGCCCAGATCGCGCCGTCGGCCCCGTCGGCGAACGATTTGCACCGGGCGCTCATCGAGGTCACGCCCTGGCCACAGAATTCGGTGAACGTGTCCGGCGTGGCCATCACGGTGATCCCACCGGCCAGCGCCATGCCGCACTCACCCTCACGCAGCGCGCGAATGGCTTCGTGGATCGCGACCAGCGAAGAAGAACAGGCGGTGTCGACGGTCACCGCGGGCCCCTCGAAGCCGAAGCAGTACGAGAGCCGCCCCGAGATCACACTGGAACTGTTGCCGGTGATGCCGTGCGGGGAGTACTCTTTCGAACCTTTCCACACCAGTTCGTAGTCGTTCCCGGTGGAACCGACATAGACACCGGTCCGGCTCCCGCGCAGTTCGTCGGGGTCGATCCCGGCGGATTCCAGCGTCGCCCAAGCGACCTCCAGCAGCACTCGCTGCTGAGGATCCATCACGAGCGCTTCCCTCGGGGATATACCGAAGAATCCAGCGTCGAAGAGCGGCGCGTCGTGCAGGAAGCCACCCTCACGGACGTAAGAGCGGCCGGGTTTCCCCGCGTCCGGATCGTAGAGCTCGTCGAGATCCCAGTAGCGGTCGTCGGGGAACGGCGTGATCGCGTCACCGCCGTCCCGGACGAGATCCCAAAGCCCCGACGGCGAATCGATGCCACCGGGGAGACGGCAGCCCATCCCGACCACGGCGATCGGCTCGCGCCCACGGCCTTCCACCTCGCGAAGCCTGTCCTGGGTACGCCGCAGTTCGGCCGTGACCTTCTTCAGGTACTGACGGGTCTTGTCCTCTGTAGACATCGAAGCTCCAGATTCGGGGTGTTGTCGCCGAAAGCGCTCAGTGCGAGACTTGGACGGTCATCTTCCGCAGACCGCGGACCACCACGTGGCGGCGGTATTCCAGCGAATCCTCGTCGACCCGGAAATCGGTGACGCGTTCGGCGATCGCACGGAAGGCGAGTTCGGCTTCGAGCTTGGTGAGACTGGAGCCGATGCAGAAATGCGGGCCCGCACCGAAGGCCAGTTGCATGCGCTTGGTGGTGCGGGAGATCAGGAACCGGTCCGCCTCCGGGAACTCGGCCTCGTCCCGGTTGGCGGCGGCGAGCAGAAGGATCACCACGGTCCCGGCGTCGACGTCGAGGCCCGCGACCGTGGTGGGGCTCAACGCGACCCTGGCGGTCAACTGGACGGGGGCGTCGTAGCGCAGCACCTCGTCGGCCATCGGCGCGGCCAGTGCCGGGTTCGCCCGCAGCAGCGCCAGCTGATCGCGGTTGCGGTGCAGGGCGAGGATCCCGTTCGAGATGAGGTTCGTGACCGATTCGTGCGCGGCGGCGAACAACGTGACGAGTACGTTCGTCACCTCGTGCCTCGCCAAGGTCTGCCCGCGGTCTTCGGTCTGGATGAGACTGGACACGAGGTCGTCGCCGGGAGCGCGGCGGCGCTTGAAGATCAGGTCGGCGAAGTAGGCGTGCATCGACGCGCACGTGCGGTCGACCACGGCCAGCTCCTCCGGGGAAAGCAGGCCCAGCCGCCGGAACCCGGCGACCAGTGTCGGGAGTTCGGTCGCGAGCGCGAGGTCGTCCGACCACTCCTTGAGCACGTCCACATCGGACATCGGAACGTCGAGCAGTTCGCAGATGATCCGGATGGACAGCAGATTGGCGAACTCGCCGACCGCGTCGAATTCCGCCGCGTCGGCGATTTCCGAAAACAGCTCGTCGACGATGTTCTCGATCCACGGGCGGTAACGTGCGGTGATCCTCGGCGTGAAAGCCTTGGAAATCAGCCGTCGCTGCCTGCCGTGGTCACTCCCGTCCATGAAGAAAATGGAGTCGAGGACCTGTTTCGCGCCACTGTTCGGCACCAAACCGCGCAATCCGGGTGAATCAAGGGTGTCGTTTCCCATCACCGGATTCCGCATCACGTCGAGGCAGCCCGCGTAGTCACCGACGACCACCGTGCCGTCCGGCGTCACGAGCGGGCTCGCCGCCCGCAGCCTGGCCAGGGTCGGATGCGGATCGATCCGCATCGCCGGGTCGAGCAGAACGTGGAGCGGATTCTCCCGCGCCACCCCCGTTCCGCGTTCGTCGAGCGAAGTCGTTCCGACGTCGGTCATCTCAAAGCCCCCGTGGTCGAGTCGATGAACGCCACTCTGCCCGTGATCGCGCCGGGGACGCACCTCCGTCTTTGCTGCGCCGCAATGTGGTCGTGAGAAGAACGACAAGCGTGTCGTGGTTGTGGGCTGGCCTGTTCGTCGGGGTGAGGGGCAGGCCGAAGGCGTAACACGCGTGCTCAGAGACGGAACTCGCGTGCCTGAACCCCGCACTCGGGTGTTACGCCTCCAAGCACGCGAGATACGCCTCCAGGCACGCGAGATTTGGCTCTAAGCACGCGAGTACGGCGCCACGGCACCCAAGCCACCCTCAAGATCGACTTACGCTACCTGGCGCTGGATTCTATTGAGAGGCAAGTAAACGTGGCGTGCTTGAGGGTTCCGGTGAGGGGTGGGTCCAGTTGGTCGTGAGTGGCGATTCGGGTTCTCACCCGAACCGCCACTCCCGACCAGCCGGACCGACGGTTTCCCGCCGCCCTCCCGCCCCCGCAGGGGAACGCGTGGTGCCGTCTCGATATGACCAGGTAATAGCGCTGTTCTTCCGTTGTGCCCGATGCGGCCGGAGCACTGGCTCGCGATTCGGCGACCGACGTAGCTTCGAAACCATGTCCGCATATTCTGGTGGGGAAGTTTTCACGCGGTCCGGATCGGTCGCGATCATCGGCATGTCCTGCCGGGTCGCGGGAGCGGCGGACGTTCCTGGATTTTGGGGGCTCCTGCGCGCGGCGAAGGACATGGTCACCGAAGTCCCGGAAGATCGCCGGGGTGCCGGCGGTGACGCCGGTTCACGGTGGGGATCGTTCCTGCACGACGTGGAAGGCTTCGACGCGGGCTTCTTCGGTGTGTCGCCGCGCGAGGCCGCGGTGCTCGACCCGCAACAGCGGCTCGCGCTCGAACTGGCGTGGGAGGCCATGGAAGACGCCCGCGTCGTCCCGGCGACGCTGCGCGGCCAGGACTGCGGCATGTTCCTCGGCGCGATGCGGGATGACTACGCCCGGCTCGCCCAGGAGCACGACGTCACCACCCAGCACAGTTTCACCGGGCTCCACCGCGGGCTCATCGCGAACCGGGTCTCTTACTTCTGCGGCCTGCGCGGGCCGAGTTTCACTGTCGACTGTGGACAGTCGTCGTCGTTGGTCGCCGTGCACCTCGCCGCGCGGAGCCTGCTCTCCGGAGAATCGGCGATCGCGCTGGCCGGCGGGGTGAACCTGAACCTCGCCCGGTCGACCGCGCGTGAGGTGGAGGAGTTCGGCGGACTGTCCGCGAGCGGCCGTTGCCGCACCTTCGACGCGGAGGCTGACGGATTCGTCCGCGGCGAGGGCGGCGGCATCGTCGTGCTCAAACCACTGGACGCCGCGATCGCCGACGGCGACCGGGTCTACGCGGTGATCGCCGGCAGCGCCGTCAACAACGACGGCGGCGGGGCGGGCCTCACCGTGCCGGATCGCGCGGCGCAGGAACAGGTGCTGACCCAGGCCCTCGAAGACACCGGGCTCACCCCGGACGACGTCGGCTACGTCGAACTGCACGGGACCGGAACGAAGGTCGGCGACCCGATCGAGGCCGCCGCGCTGGGCGCCGTCTTCGGGCGTCGTCCGGCACCGTTGCCGGTCGGCTCGGTGAAGACGAACCTCGGGCATCTCGAAGCCGCGGCGGGTGTGCTCGGCCTGATCAAGGCGGCCCTCGCCGTCCATCACGGGGAGATCCCGGCCAGTCTGCACTTCCGCGAGCCGAATCCGAAGATTCCGCTGGACGACTTGAAGTTGCGCTTCTGCACCGAGAGAACCGCCTGGGCGGACGCGGAACGGGTCGCCGGCGTCACCTCGCTCGGCATGGGCGGCACGAACTGCCACGTCGTACTCGCCGCCGCGCCTTCCCCGGCCCCGCGCGAAGCCGTTCCGGGCCCGCCGTCCGTGGCCTGCGTGCTCTCCGGCCGGACCCCGGCCGCGCTGCACGCTCAGGTTTCCCGGCTGCGAGCACATCTTCTCGAACATCCGGAGCAGGACGTCGCGGAGGTCGCCTGGTCCCTCGCCACGACGCGCACCGCGTTCGAGTACCGGGCCGCCTTCGTCGCTCGTGACCGGGCAGAGCTGCTGTCTACTTTGGACGGTGGCAGTGTCGACGTACGCGAGGCCATCCCTAATTGGTCCGCGGAACTGCGGTTCGGGTCCGCGCTGTCGGACTCCGATGGCCTCGAACTGTTCCCCCCGTTCGCCACGGCCTTCGGCGCAGCACTCGCCCTCTTCGGCGAACGTGGCGATGCCCCCGCCGCCAGGACGTTCGCCACCCAGATCGCGACCTACCGGCTGCTCAGCGCTTCGGGAATCGAGTGGGAAACGGTGTCCGGCGAAGGGATCGGAGAGTTCACGGCGGCGTACGTGAACAGGACGATCTCACCGGCGGAATTGATCGACGCGGTTCTCGCCACCACGACGGAGCAGGCGGGCGAGCCCACCGTCCTCCTTTCCGCCGGCGGACGGGAAATCTCGCTCGCGCCGGGTGTTCGCGCCTTCCTCACCGCGGTGGCCACGGCGTACACCGAAGGTGCCGCCGTGCAGTGGACGGCTCTGTTCCCCGACGGGCCACCGGAGCCGGTGGACCTTCCCCCGTACGCCTTCCAGCGCGAACGCCACTGGCTCGACACCCTCCCCGCCGCCGACCCCGTGTCCACATCGGACACCGAGACCATCGCCGGGATCGTGCTCGGCCACGCGGCCGCGGTCCTCGGGCACGACGACGCCGACGGCACGCCGTCCGGTCGTCTGTTCACGGAGCTGGGCTTCGATTCGATCATGGGCGCGGAACTGGCCAACCGGCTGACGTCGGCGCTGGGCGTGACCGTGCCGGAGACGGTGATCTTCGACCACCCCACCCCGGCGGAACTGGCCGCGCACCTGGGTTCCCTGCTGTCCGGCGCGGAACCGGAACGCCGTGCCCCCGCCACCGTTTCCGAACCCGCCGAAGCACACGAACCGATCGCCATCATCGGCATGGCCTGCGCCTACCCCGGCGGGGTACGCGATCCGGAAGACCTCTGGCGGCTAGCGGCCGACGGCGTCGACGCGATCGGGGACCTCCCTCGCGACCGCGGCTGGGACACCGACTCGCTCTACGACCCGGATCCCGCCCGGCAGGGACATTCCGTCACCCGCAGCGGCGGATTCCTCTATGACGCGGCCGAATTCGACGCGGGGTTCTTCGGCATCTCGCCACGGGAGGCACTGACCACCGACCCGCAGCAGCGGCTGCTGCTGGCGAGCGCGTGGGAGGCGTTCGAGGACGCGGGCATCGTCCCGGCGAGCCTGCGCGGCAGCCGGACCGCGGTGTTCGCCGGGGTCATGCACCACGACTACGCGCCGAGGGTGCACACGGTGCCGGACGGGCTGGAAGGCCACCTGATCACCGGCAACACCTCCAGTGTCGTCTCCGGGCGACTGTCCTATGTGTTCGGTCTGCACGGCCCTTCGGTGACGGTGGACACCGCCTGTTCCTCCTCGCTCACCGCCCTGCATCTCGCGGCGCGGTCACTGCGTGCGGGTGACAGCGACCTGGCGCTCGCGGGTGGTGTCACCGTGATGGCGACGCCGGAGATGCTCGTCGAGTTCTCCCGGCTGCGGGGGCTCGCCCCGGACGGCCGCTGCAAATCCTTCGCCGCGTCGGCGGACGGCACCGCGTGGGCGGAGGGCGTCGGCGTGCTCGTGGTCGAGCGGCTTTCGGACGCACGGCGGAACGGCCACCGGGTGCTCGCCCTGCTGCGGGGTTCGGCGGTCAACTCCGACGGCGCTTCGAACGGCCTGTCCGCCCCGAGCGGCCCGGCGCAGGAGCGGGTGATCCTGGACGCGCTCGCCGACGCGGGCCTTCGCGCCTCGGACGTGGACGCCGTCGAGGCGCACGGCACGGGCACCACCCTCGGCGACCCGATCGAGGCGCAGGCGCTGCTCGCCACCTACGGCCAGGCACGGCAGCCGGACCGTCCGCTGCTGCTCGGTTCACTCAAGTCGAACCTCGGCCACGCACAGGCCGCGGCCGGGGTCGGCGGGGTGATCAAGATGGTGCAGGCGATGCGGTACGGCCTGCTGCCGAAGCTGCTGCACCTGGACGAGCCGTCCCGGCACGTGGACTGGTCGTCCGGCCGGGTCGAGTTGCTCGCGGAGCACACCCCGTGGCCGGAAACCGGCCGCAAGCGGCGCGCGGCGGTGTCGTCGTTCGGGATCAGCGGGACCAACGCCCACGTCGTGCTCGAAGAGGCACCGGACGAGGCCGAACCGGCTCCGGTGAAGGCTCCGGTCGTACCGCTGATGCTTTCGGCGACCGGCGAACAGGCACTGAGAGATCAGGCAGGGCGGCTTCGTGCCCGCCTCGAGTCCGATCCTGACCTCGACGTCCACGACACCTGCTTCACCCTGGCGAGCGCGCGGACCCGGTTCGCCCACCGCGCGGCCGTGCTGGGGCGTGACCGCGATGAGCTCGTCAGCGGCCTCACCGCGCTCGCCGCCGGGGAGTCCGCGGCGGAAGTGGTCACCGGCAAGGACAAAGCGGATCCACGGCCGGTGTTCGTCTTCCCGGGGCAAGGCAGCCAGTGGGTCGCGATGGCCAAGGAACTGCTGGACACCAGCCCGGTGTTCGCCGCCAGGATGGCGGACTGCGGACGGGCGCTCGAACCGCACGTGGACTGGCTCCTGCCGGAGGCACTGGCCCACAAGGACGCGCTGGAGCGGGTCGACGTCGTCCAGCCGGTGCTGTGGGCGGTGATGGTTTCGATCGCCGCGCTGTGGGAGTCGCACGGCGTGCGCCCGGCCGCGGTGGTCGGCCACTCGCAAGGGGAGATCGCGGCGGCGACCGCGGCGGGCGCGTTGTCCCTCGAAGACGGTGCGCGAGTGGTCGCCTTACGCAGCAAGGCGATCCGGGCGCTCTCCGGCCGGGGCGGCATGCTGTCGGTGGCGCTGCCGAGGGCGGAGGCGGGGCGCCGGATCGAACGCTGGAACGGCAGGCTGTCCATCGCCGCGGCGAACGGTCCGTCGGCGACGGTGCTTTCGGGTGATCCGGCGGCCTTGGACGAACTGACCGCGGAACTCGGCGAAGCGGGCATCCGGGCCAGGCGGCTTCCGGTCGACTACGCGTCCCATTCCGCCCACGTCGAGGAATTGCACGACACCCTGCTCGAACTGCTGGCGGGGCTGGCCCCGCGGACGAGCGAGGTGCCGTTCCATTCGACCCTCACCGGCGACCTGATCGACACCGCCAAACTGGACGGCGAGTACTGGTACCGGAACCTCCGCAACCCGGTCGAGTTCGACCGCGTGATCCGGCGGCTGGCAGGCGATGGCCACTCGCTCTTCGTCGAATGCAGCCCTCATCCCGTTCTCACCGTCGGATTGCAGGAGATCCTGGACGAAGCCGCGCGCGATGGCGTCGCGCTGGGGACGTTGAGGCGGGGCGAAGGGGGTCTCCCCCGGTTCTTGCGCTCACTGGCCGAAGCGGCGGTACACGGGGCCGAAGTCGAGTGGGACACGGTCTTCCCCGGAGGCAGGCTCGTCTCCCTGCCCGCCTACCCCTTCCAGACGGAGCGGTTCTGGCTCACCCCGACCACGCAGGCGGCCGGTTCGGCGTCGCTGGGCCTGCGCGCCGCGGGACACCCCTTGCTCGGCGCGATGGTCACCCTCGCGGACGGCGACGGGTCGCTGTGGACCGGCAGGCTTTCCCTCTCGACCCATCCCTGGCTGGCCGACCACGCCGTCGACGGCACGGTCCTCCTGCCGGGAGCGGCTTTCGCGGAGCTGGCCCTGCACGCCGGTGACCAGGCGGGCTGCCGCCGGGTGGACGAGCTGACGTTGGAAAGCCCGCTGGTCATCCCGGCCGACGGCGCGGTCGAACTGCAACTCACGGTCACCGCGGGAGAACCGGGACGGCGGGGTTTCACCGTCCACTCCCGGCCCGCGGATTCCGGTGACGGGACCGGCTGGACCCGGCACGCGACCGGTTCGCTCGCCACGCCGTCCTCGTCCGGCCCTGGCCTGCGGGAATGGCCGCCGCCGGGAGCCGAGCCCGTCGACCTCGACGGCGCCTATCCCCGTCTCGCCGACATCGGTTACGAGTACGGCCCCGCTTTCCAGGGACTTCGCGCGTTGTGGCGGCTCGGTGAGGAGCGGTTCGCGGAGGTTGCCCTGCCGTCCGAAGGCGGCGAACCGACGTCGGGGTTCGGCATCCATCCCGCGTTGCTCGACGCCGCACTGCACGCGATCCTCGTCGCGGGGGAAGGCGGCGACGTCGTCCGGCTCCCGTTCGCCTGGACGTCGATCGATCTCCACGCGACCGGCGCGAAATTCGTTCGCGTGCGGATCACCCCGGCCGGTGACGACGCGGTCGCGCTGACGCTGGCCGACGGAGCGGGCGATCCCGTCGCGACGGTCGGATCCCTCACCCTCCGGCAAGTCGATCTCGGCAAGCTCGCCGGGCCACGGCCGAACCGCGACTTGCTGCGCGTGGACTGGATCCCGGTCACGGAACCGAACGCGGAGCCGCCTTCCTTCGCCGTCTTCGAAGATCTGGCCGCGCTGCGCGCGTCGCTCGGCGAGGGCGGTGCCCTGCCCGAGTTCGTCGCTGTCCCTTGTGGACCGAGAGACGACCGGGACGATCCGCGTGCCGCGACGGTCGAGGCGCTGGAATTGATCCAGGACTGGATCACCGACGAGACCTTCGGTGCCGCGAAAATCGTCCTGCTCACCCGGCGGGCGGTCGCCACCACGGCGGACGGCGATCCGCCGGAAACCGCCGGTTCCCCGGTCTGGGGGCTGGTGCGGGCCGCGCAGTCGGAAGCGCCGGACCGCGTAGTGGTGGTCGACCTCGATCGCGAAGGCACCCCGGAGCAGGCGCTGGCGGCGCTCGCCGCCGGCGAACCGCAGTCGGCGGTCCGTGGCGGCGAGGTGCTCGTGCCCCGCCTCGTCCGGCTGACCGAACCCGGGGAGCGGCGGGAAAGGGCGCTCGATCCGGATGGGACGGTGCTCGTCACCGGCGGCGTCGGAAGCCTCGGTGGGCTGATCGCCCGGCATCTCGTCGCCGAGCACGGCATCCGGCATCTGCTGCTCACCGGCCGCCGCGGGCCGGGCACTGAAGGCGCCGCGGAACTGGTCGACGAGCTGACCCGCTCGGGCGCGCGGGTGACGGTGGCCGCCTGCGACGTCGCCGACCGGGAGCGGCTGGCGGAGGTGCTCGGGGCCATCCCCGCCGAGCATCCGCTGACCGCGGTCGTCCACGCCGCGGGCGTACTCGACGACGGCACGGTCGAATCGCTCACCGCGTCCACAGTGGACACCGTCTTCCGGCCGAAGGTCGACGGCGCCCGGAATCTGCACGAGCTCACCGAGGGCGCGGATCTTTCGGCGTTCGTGCTGTTCTCTTCCATCGCGGGCATCATCGGCAACGCCGGCCAGGCGAACTACGCGGCGGCGAACAGCTACCTCGACGCGCTCGCTCACCGTCGTCGTGCGCTCGGCCTGCCCGCGACCTCACTCGCGTGGGGGCTGTGGGCCCTCGACACGGGCATGACCGGGCATCTGTCCGAGACCGATGTCGCGAGGATGGCCCGCCGCGGTCTGCTGCCCCTGCCCACCGAACAGGGGCTCGCCGCGTTCGACACCGCGCTCACCGGCGGTCCCGCCCTGCTGGTACCGGCACGCCTCGACGTCACCGCGTTGCGCGACCAGCGGTCACCGCTGTTCTCCGTGCTGGCCGCGCCGTCGCGGCGCGTCGCGACGGCCGCGAGGGAAGCCGGTGCGGCCGTGACCTCGTTGCCCCCGGACCGGGACGAGCAGGCGATGACGGAACTCGTCCGGCGGACCGTCGCGGCGGTTCTCGGCCATGCCACGAAGGACTCCGTGGCGGGGGACAGGGCGTTCCACGAGATCGGTTTCGACTCCCTCACCGGCCTGGAGCTGCGCAACCGGCTCGGCGAGGCGGTCGGCCTGCGCCTGCCCGCGACCCTGGTGTTCGACCACCCGACCCCCGACGCGCTGGCCGAGTACCTCTCGGAGAGGTTCTGGGGCGATCAGGCACCGCGAGCCGTCGAAGCCGTCCCCGCACCGGTCCGTGCCACCGACGACGATCCCGTCGTGATCGTCGGCGTGGGCTGCCGCTACCCCGGTGGCGTGGAATCCGCGAAAGACCTGTGGGAGGTGTTCGCCCGCGGCCGCGACGTGATCTCGGAGTTCCCCACCGACCGGGGCTGGGATTTGGGCGGCCTCTACGACCCCGATCCCGAGACACCCGGCAAGTCCTACGTCCGCCACGGTGGCTTCCTCGACACGGCGACGGAATTCGACGCGGAGTTCTTCGGGTTGTCACCACGCGAAGCGCTCGTGATGGATCCCCAGCAGCGGCTGCTGCTGGAGGTCTCCTGGCACGCGCTGGAATCGGCGGGGATCGACCCCGCGGTGCTACGGGGCAGCCGGACCGGTGTGTTCGCCGGTGTCATGGGCGGGGATTACGCGCTTCCGCTCGCCGAACTGCCGGAGGACCTCGTCGGTCAGGTATCGGTGGCCAACGCGGGCAGTGTCGCCTCCGGCCGGGTGTCGTACGTGTTCGGCTTCGAAGGGCCGTCGATCACCCTGGACACGGCGTGTTCCTCTTCGCTGGTGGCGATGCACCTCGCCGCCCAGTCGCTGCGCACCGGCGAGAGCGAACTCGCCCTCGCCGGTGGCGTCACGGTGATGGCCACCCCCAAGCTGTTCGTGGAGTTCTCCGAGCAGCGAGGACTCGCCCCGGACGGCCGGTGCAAACCCTTTTCCGCCGACGCCGACGGCACCGCCTGGGCCGAGGGCGCCGGGATCGTCGTCCTGGAGAAGCTGTCCGACGCGCGGCGCAACGGTCATCCCGTCCTGGCGATCCTCAAGGGTTCCGCGATCAACTCCGACGGCGCGTCGAACGGGCTGACCGCGCCTAACGGACGGGCGCAGCAGCGCGTCATCACCAACGCGCTCGGCGACGCCGGACTGTCCACAGAGGACATCGACGTGGTCGAAGCGCACGGCACCGGGACCACCCTCGGCGACCCCATCGAGGCGGGCGCGCTGCAAGCGACCTACGGGCAGCGCCGCAGCCGCCCGCTGCTGGTCGGTTCCGCCAAGGCCAATCTGGGACACGCTCAGGCCGCGGCGGGGGTCGCGGGCGTGCTCAAGATGATCGAGGCGATGCGTCACGGCACCTTGCCGGGCCTGCTCCACGACCGGCCAAGCACCCACCTCGACTGGAACGACGGCGGCATCGCACTGATCACCGAACCGACGCCCTGGCCGGAGACCGACCGGCCGCGCCGCGCCGCCGTCTCCGCTTTCGGCATCAGCGGCACCAACGCGCACGTCATCCTGGAACAACCCGGCGCGGCACCCGCCGAACCGGCTCCCACCCGGCCGGGGCCGCTGGTTCCGTGGACTTTCTCGGCGGCCGCGCCCGGCGCGCTGACCGAGCAGGCGCGACGCCTCGCGAGGCACATCACCCCCGAAACCGGCGCACTCGATCTGGCCCGTTCACTGGCCACGACGCGTACCCGCCACCGCTACCGCGCGGTGGTTCTCGGCCGGGAGACCGGCGACCTGATCACGGCGCTGACCGGCGCCACACCGGCGACCGCCCTCCACACCGGCGAGGCCGTCGACGGACCGGTCGCGATGGTCTTCCCCGGCCAGGGCAGCCAGTACCCGGGGATGGCGAGCCGGCTGTACGAGGACCTGCCGGGTTTCGCGGAGGCCTTCGACGAGGTTTGCGCGGAACTGGACCCGCATCTGGACCGGCCACTGGCGGACATCGTGTTCGCCGCGGCAGGCACGCCGGAGGCCGCGCTGCTGGACCGCACCGACTTCACCCAGCCCGCGGTCTTCGCGGTCGAGGTGGCCGTCTTCCGGGCGCTGACCGGGTTCGGGGTACGGCCGCACTTGCTCGCCGGTCATTCGGTCGGCGAGATCGCCGCCGCGTACGCCGCGGGAGTGCTCTCGCTGCCGGACGCCGCCGCCCTGGTGGCCGCACGGGGACGGCTGATGCAGGCCCTGCCCGGCGGCGCGATGGTCGCTTTGCGCCTGAGCGAACCCGAGGTGGAAGCCCTGACGGCGGAGTACCGGGGCGAGGTCGGGATCGCCGCCGTGAACGGCCCCGGCTCCGTGGTGATCTCCGGCGACGAGGAAGCCGTCATGGCGGTGGCCGCCACGGTCACCGCGGCGGGCGGCCGGGCGACGCGCCTCGCGGTGAGTCACGCGTTCCACTCACCGCGGATGGATCCGATGCTGGACCGGTTCCGGCAGGTTCTGGACTCCCTGGAATTCCGGCGGGCGACGGTTCCGATCGTCTCGTGCGTGACCGGGGAACGCCTGGAGCCGGAGGAAGCCGGCTCCCCGGAGTACTGGGTACGGCACGCCAGGGACACCGTCCGGTTCGGCGACGCACTGCAGACGATGGCCGCCGAAGGTGTCGGAACGATCGTCGAAACCGGCCCCGGAAACGCCCTCACCACGCTGGGGCAACAAGCCCTTCCCGAGCACGCGGCCGGACTCGTGTCCTGCCTCCGGCGTGGCCGCGACGAGACCGAGACGCTGGGAGCCGCGCTGGCGACGCTGTACACGCGCGGGGCCGAGGTGGACTTCTCGCCGTGGTACGCGGGCGGTCGCCGGGTGGACCTGCCGGGCTACGCCTTCCAGCGCAGGCGCTACTGGCTGCACCGGCGCCGGTCCACAATGGACTCGCTGGCGAGCGAACCGGGCTGGCGGCTCCGGAACGCCGGCGTGCATTCGCTGCCGACCGGATCCTGGCTGGTGATCGCCCCACCGGGGGACGACCTCGACGAACGGGTCACCAAGGCGGAGCGGGCGCTGGCCGAACGCGGCTGCTCGGTGCGCCTCGTCCGGCACACCGGCTCCGACGGATGGGCGGCCCGGCTCGCGGAGCACGCGGAAGCCGCCCCCGACGGCATCCTCTGGCTGGCAGGCGGGCAGGACAAGGCGGGTGTCACGGCGACGGCGGACGTGCTCGCGCTCGTCCAGGCCTTGGAACGGACCTCGATCGAGGCGCCGGTCTGGGCACTGACCACCGGCGCGGTCGCGACCGCCCCCGCCGATCCGCCGCCGGATCCCTGGCAGGCGGGCGTGTGGGGGCTCGGCCGGGTCGTCGCGCTCGAAGCCCCGCACCGCTGGGGCGGACTCATCGATCTGCCGCCGGAACCGGACGACACCGGCTGGGCCCACGTCTGCGAGGCATTGACCTGCGGCGACGGTGAAGACCACTTCGCGGTGCGCGCCGACGGGCTCCACGTACGGCGGCTGACCGCGCTCGAATTCCCGGAGACCGACGCGGGCTGGCGGCCGTCGGGCACGGTACTGGTCACCGGCGGGCTCGGCGCGCTGGGCAAGCAGGTCGCCCGATGGCTGGCAGGCCGCGGCGCGCCGCGTCTGGTCCTCGTCGGCAGGCGCGGCGCGGAGACCCCGGGAGCAGAGGAGTTGCGTGCCGAACTGACGGCGCTCGGTACCGCCGTGACCATCTCGGCCTGCGATGTCACCGATCCGGAAGCACTGCGCGCGTTGCTCGCCGAACATCCGGTGACCGGTGTGGTGCACGCGGCCGGTGTCCTCGACGACGGCGTCCTGGACGCCCAGTCCGCGCGACGGCTGGAAACGGTTTTCGCGGTGAAGGCCGGAGCGGCGTGGCTGCTGCACGAACTGACCGCGGACCTTCCGCTGGAACAGTTCGTCCTGTTCTCCTCGATGGCGGGCACGTTCGGCGCTCCCGGCCAGGCCAACTACGCCGCGGCGAACGCCGCCGTCGACGCGATCGCCCAGCACCGGGCGGCTCTCGGCCTGCCGTCGACGGCGGTGGCATGGGGGCCGTGGGCGGAGGAGGGCATGGGGACCGGGGTCCCTGGCCAGGGCCACCACGACGGCGTGTCGGGGATGAGCGCGGAGACCGCGCTGGCGGCACTGGACCGCGCGCTCGCCCGCCCGGCGGCCGCGCAGGCGATCGGAGCGGTCGACTGGGCGAGGTTCGTCCCCGCTCACACCGCGACCAGGGCCAGCCGGGTGTTCGACGACCTCGTCGGCGGACGACCGTCGACCACGACGGCCGAGACGTCCCCGCGGGACCGGCTGGCCGCGCTCTCCGGCGAAGAACGCAAAGCCGCCTTGCTCGCCGCGGTGGTGCGCGCGGTCGCCGCGGTCTCCGGTCACGACGACGACGTCATCGGGGTGCACCGGCCGTTCCGCGACCTCGGCATGGACTCGCTCGCCGCGATCCAGCTCCGGAACCGGCTCAACGCGGAAACCGGACTCCGGCTCGCCACCACCGTCGTCTACGAACAGCCCACCCCCGCCGGCCTCGCCGCGTACCTCGACGAGTGCCTCGGAGACGACCGGGCGGACGCGACACGGGCCGTCCTGGCGAAGCTCGGTGAACTCGAAGCCACATTGTCCACTGTAGACATCGACGCCGAGATCGCCGAGCGGCTCGAAGCGATGGCGCTCAAGGCCCGTCCGGCCGTCCCCGGCTACGACGACCTCGAATCGGCTTCGGAAGACGAACTGTTCGACCTCATCGACGACGTCCTCGCCCACGACGACGACGCGTCAGCCGCCTGAGAGAAGGAAGCAGGAAACATGAGCACTGGTACGCGAGAACCGCTGAAGGCAGGCCGTCCGCACATGCCCGGCTACGGCACCGAACGGTGTGAAGCCGGATTGCTGCCCTGGTCATGGGCCGACGACAAACTGCGGACCACGATGAACTACTGGGTCGCGACCGTCCGGCCGGACGGCAGGCCGCACGTGATGCCGGTGTGGGCGACCTGGGACGGCGAAGCGCTGTGGTTCGGCAGCACTCACACCTCACGCAAGATGCGCAACCTGCGCGCCGACCCCCGCTGCACCGTCACCATCGACGACGCGCTCGACCCGGTCGTCCTCGACGGTGTCGCGGAGTTCGTCACGGATCCGGAAGCCGTCGCCACCTACGTCGAAACCGCCAACGCGAAGTACGCGTCGGCCTACAGCTACGACCCGGACGTCAACGCCATCGTGGCGATCCGGCCGGCCTGGGCCTTCGGGATGCGGGCAGAGGACTTCACCGGGACACCCACCCGGTGGCAGTGGTAAGTCCGAGGCGGCGCAGTACAGACGGGGTCGTGAGTGGCGATTCGGGTTAGAACCCGAATCGCCGCTCACGACCAACCCAGCCCACCCCTCACCGGAAGCCTCAAGTCACGAAAGTCCGTGAAGGCCTCCTTCCCTACCTTGAGCGTAGGGAAGGAGGCCTTCATGGCACTTCAAGCCGGTGTCAGCCCAAATTCACCAGCAGCCTGGCCGGACGCTTGAAAGCGCTGTCGGTCCATTCCACCTCGTCCGGGTCCTCGGCCAGCGAGAGCCCGGGATGCCGGTCGACGAAGGCGGCGAGCAGTTCCTGCATCTCCATCCGCGCCAGGTTCGCCCCGAGGCAGAAGTGCACGCCCCTGCCGAAGGTCAGATGCGCCTTCTCGTCCCGGTCGAGGCGCAGCTCCCGTGGGGCGTCGTAGATCGTGGGGTCGTAGTTCGGCCCGACGAAGGACGCGACGACCGCCTCGCCCTTCCGGATCGTGCCGGACGGCAGTTCGACGTCCTCCAACGCGACCCGGAGCGGAGCGCCGTCTCCCGGGACCTCGACGCGCAGCAGTTCTTCGACGGCGCTGGGCACCAGGCCGGGATCGGCGACCAGTCGCTCGTAGTGCTCGCGAGGGGCCAAGAGCCGCAGGAACGCGCGGGAGAGTACCGATCCGGTCGTCTCGTGCCCGGCGAGGAACATCCCGATGGTGTTGCGTACCAGTTCGTCGTCGCTGAGCCGGTCGCCTTCGTACCGCGCTTGGATCATCGTCTGGAGCACGCCGTCACCCGGCAGGTCCCGCACCTGTTCGATCAGTTCGACGCAGTACGCCGCGAACTCCATCAGCGCCGCGGTCTGCTCTTCGATACCGAGACCACCGGAGGGGAGCAGGAGATCCGACCAGTGCCGGATCCGTTCGGCGTCGATCCCCGGTACGCCCATCACCTCGCTGATCACCTCGACGGCGAAGGGGAACGCGACCGTGCTCACCACGTCGACGGCCGGTCCTTCGAGTCCGTCGATCATCTTGTTGGCCATGGTGCGCACCCTGGGCCGCCACTCCTCGATCTTGCGTTTGGTGAGGGTGCCTGCCAGCAGGCTGCGGAGCCTGGTGTGCCGGGGCGGGTCCATGTTCATGATGATGTCGGGGTCGACGGTGAAGTCGAGGCCGTCGGCCTGCCTCGGTGCTCCCTCGTAGGTGAGGTTGCGGCTGAATCGCTGATCGCTCAGCACTTTCACGACGTCGTCGTAGCGGACCGCCAGCCTGGCCACGTCGCCGCTCTGCAGCCGGACCTCACCGAGCGGGCATTCCCGCAGGCGGCGTTCGTAGTCTTCGACGGGACGACCTCGCGGGCCGGGAGGGAACGGGAAACTCTCGAGTTCTTCAGCCATGGTCTTCCATCCTCACCGTGGGTGCCGGTGCCGCGGCCTTCGCGGGCGCCGATTCTTGCCGATATACAACGAGTTCCGGTCTGCGCCGGGTGGAGAACCGCCGCATGACGGGTCGTTCCACGCCCGCGTAAAGCAGCCACGACAAGAGGAGCGTCACCCCGAACAGCAGGGCCGCCACCCCCAGCGCCACCGGTGTGCCCCACTGGTCCCCGATCCACTTCACCCCGAAGGTCAGCACGAGCCAATGCACCATGTAGAAGGCGAAGGAGACTTCACCGAGCCACACCATCCGGCGACCGGCCAAGAAGGTCTGTTCCCCATCCCGGTCGGCCACCGCGCCCGCCGCGATGAGCAGGCCGAGTGGCACCACCGTGACCGCCGTCAGCTTGTAGGTCATCGGGAAGAACGGCGCCGCCGCGTAGGCGACCAGGGAAAGCGCCGCGGCCCAGCCGAATCGGAGCGGCAGACGGCGTCCTTCCAGCACGATACGGGCCAGCAGGATGCCGAACACGAAGTCGAGCAGGCGGACCGGCGCGAACGCGTAGACGAACCAGAACCGCGGCACCGAGGTCTCGGCGTACCAGAGGTAAGGCTCGTTCGGCAGCGAGGTCGCGGCGAGTGGGATCAGCAGGATCACCGCGATGACCGCACCGGCCCAGAACCACAGCCGGTCGGGCCGGATCCGGCGGAGGTACCGGAACAGCAAGGGGAACGACAGGTAGAACAACACCTCGCAGGAAAGCGACCACGAGACGATGTTGAAGCCGCCGTTGACCGGCGCCCAAGCCTGCAGCAGCGACAGGTTCAGTGCCGCCGTCTCGAAATCGAAGGTCTCGTTCGCGACGAAGCCCAGCAGCAACGCCGCCGCGAGGAAGGTGACGACGTGGTTCGGATAGATCTTGAAGAACCGGCGGCGCCAGAACGTCCGCGCCGTGTCCTTCTCGCGTGCGGACCAGGCCAGCACGAAACCGCTGAGGACGAAGAAGAACCCGACACCGGTGAAGCCACCCTGGATGAACATCGCCGTCATCGACTTCTGGACACCGGGATCGGCGAACAGGTTCTCCAGGGTGAGGTGGGAGAGGAAGACCGCGAGCGCGGCGATGAAGCGCATCCCGGTCAGCGACGGCAGGCGCGTGGCCCGCGCGTCGCGGGCCACGCGGCGGCCGGAGCCGGCCGCCGGCGAGAGGGAAATGTCCATGTCCCCATCGTCAGCGACCGCTCTTCAGCAGGGCATCTCCGCCGGTGCGGACCTGATCGAGGATCTTGCCCGCCGTCCGCCGGGCCAGTGGGTCAAACGCGCTGCTGGATACGGATCAGGTTCCCGGCGGGGTCACGGACGGCGCCGTCCCGCAAGCCGTACGGCTGGTCGGTCGGCTCCTGGATGATCTCGGCGCCCGCCTCCGCGAGCTGCTTGAAGAGGCCGTCGAGGTCGTCCGAGGAGAACAGGATGCTCGCGTACGTCCCCTTGGCCATCATCTCGGTGATGACGCGGCGTTCGTCTTCGGTGATCCCCGGGTCGACGGCGGGCGGGTGCAGCACGATCGACACGGGCTGCCCGGGCGGACCGACGGTGATCCAGCGCATGCCGTCGTAGCCCACGTCGTTGCGCACCTCGAAGCCCAGGATGTCGCGATAGAACGCCAGAGCGGCCTCGGGGTCGTTCTGCGGGAGGAAGCTCCCGTGAATGCTGATGTCCATGGTGGTCACGCTAGGTGAGACCGGTGTCCGGCGCTTCTCGATTCCTGATCGGCCGGGTCACTCGATCGAGGTCATGATCGTCATGGTCAGGGACTCCAGCGTGCCCTGGACACCGTCGGACGACGTCCGCACGGCCTCCAGGAACCGTTCGAGTTGTTCGGGGCTGAACCCGGCCAGCGGGGCGAGCGACGGGTCGACCGGTCCCTCGGGAAGCGGTCGCGGAACGGGAATGCTCACAGTGCACCTCGGGATTCGACGGATTTGATCCGCGGTTTCCCGGCCGGATCGAGGAAGTCACGCATCGCCGCGAGAAGCAGCAGTGCGTCCTCGCGTTTCGTGTCGGGGGCGCCGCCGTCGAAGAAGGCGGCGATCCTGGCGTGCTCGTCCGCCGGGATTTCCCGGCGCAGCAACATGAGCACGGTCCGGGTGACGCGCTGCGGGAAGTAGAGTTCCTTGGCGATTTCGAGGAACCGCTCCCCCGTTTCCGAGGCGAACGCGCCTTCCTCGACACCGGCGGCGATGGCGAACCGCAGGTTGACCATCGGTTCGGACAGCGCCGAAAGGTTTTCTTCGTCGTAGGTGACGGCGACCTCGTCGTCGGCGTCGATCCGCCCGGAGAAGTATTCCTCGTAGATCTTGCCGACGCCGACCATGCCGAACGGCGAGCATTCCGCCGCCCGCAAGGCACCCATACTCGACGAGCCGAACATCGTCACCCCGCGGTCCATCGCCTCGAGCACCTCCTTCGGCGAGACGCACAGGCTCTGCAGGAACCGGCCGTCCACGATGCCGATGGCCTCCGGCGGCTCCGGCCGGGCCAGCAGTTCGGCGAGGTCCCCTCGTTTGACCGGGGGCAGGAACTCGACGTCGAGTTCGGCCGCCGCCGCTTCCCGGTCGATGCTCGGGCCGATGAAAACCACTGCGCGCATGGCGGATCTCCTAGGCGGGCTTGGAAAGTTCGGCGGCGCGCTTGCGTGCCGACAGTTCGAGCAGGGCGTTGTTCCAGACCGTCGCCCCGCGCGGCCCGATCTTGCAGTGGTCGACGGCCCACGATTCGAGCCGCGGCACGATCACCCGCACGACGCTGACCGGGATCCCCGGCGGTGAGAGGTCGACGGCGAGCGCGCGTTCGAGGCCGGCGGCGCGGAGCCGGTCCAGGATCAGCTCGATGTCGGTCATCACGTCGTCGGTGGTCCACGACGGGATGTCGTCGAACGCGACCTGTTTGCGCATCGGCTGCCATGCCCACGCGCCCTTGTCGATGGTCGCCGACCGCTGGACGTGGTTCTGGTACTTGGACACGTTCTCGGTCGGGAGCCGGATGTCCTCGCGCATCGCCTGGATGTCGACCGCGCGGCCCTGCGCGCATTCGGTGATGGCGCGGATCAGCGCGACGTTCGCGTCGGGATGCGTGCCGAACCCGCCGTGCCCCTGTGACGTCGTCGGGCCGAGGTCTTCGGAGGTGGCAGCGAGAAAACTCGGGATCTCCAGATCCGAGGTGATGTGCACGATCCGCATCTTCAGCCCGGCGTCGTGGAATTTGTCCACGAGGGACTTCGCCAGCGGCGGCAGGGTCTCCAGGTCCACGTGCGGATGCAGTTCGCGCAGATACGACGTGAGGTGCTCGGGCTGCGGATCGACGAAGACACCCTTCTCCAGCACCTGGGCGAGCTGGCTGCTCACGAGTTCGGCGTTGGTCATCGAATCGCGTTCGATCAGTTCGGTGAGCGCGTGGCAAATGGCCTCTTCGACGCTGTTGCCTGACGCCAGTCCGTTGGTGGAAAGCACCTTGTAGCAAGGGGGTTCGTGGAACTTCAGCCCGTAGACGGCGCACGCCTGCGGGATGAGGATCGATTCGGCGTTCATCAGGTCGTGGGCCTCGACCCACGAGATCGGCAGATCGTCGCGGTAGTGCGCGGAAAGCTCGGCGTTGTTCTCACGCGGGTCCAGCACCGTGCGGCCTTCGGCGACCAGTTCCTGGTAGGAGGCGATGACCTGCGGCCGCACCGGCAGCGCGGCGGAGAACCGCTCGATCGCCTCCATCGCCGCGGAGGTCTTGGCGTCGATGTTCCGCAGGCCCTTGCCGTTGTAGACGGAGATGATGTCGTTGGATCGGGGCGCGATGGCGTTGTAGACCGGGATGCCGACCCGGTCGAGCCAGGTGATCTCCGCGACCCGGGTGACCCCGGCGCGCCGCAGATGCGGCTCGATCCGCGCGTAGGTCTGCTCGGCGGTGAACTCCCGGTGGACCCCGCCCCCGCCGACCTTCGGAACACTTTTCCTGAGTTTCATCGCACTCCCTCGTATCCGGCCTTCGCGGGGATCGCTTCGGCGAGCAGCCGTTTCCAGGCCTCGGTTTCGCGCTCCGGGTCGACCGAAGCGCGGCGAGCGGCGCACTGCCGCCGTAACCGGGTGTGAAGACCTGCGCGGTCGTGTTCGACGGCGTCGAGGACGGCGGCGAGCGCTTCCGTGTCACCGACGGGGAAGTAGCCAGCGTAGTCCGCGCCGAGCAAGCCGATCGAACCCGGAATGCGGGTGGAGACGATCGGGACGCCCGCGGCGAGCGCTTCGGTGACCACGTTCGCTCCGCCCTCGTGCAGCGAGGTGAGCACCAGCAGGCGGCTTCGGGCGAGTACGGCGAGAGCTTCGGGCCGCGGCAACGGGCCGAGCCACGAATAGCGCGGGTTCTCCGCGGATTCGGCGCGCAGCCGGTCGCCGATGTCGTCCTCGCGGACACCGCCGACGTGGGTCACGGTGATCCGCGACGACGGCGGCAGCAGACGCACCGCCTCGCTCAGCCGCAGGGGATCCTTGACCGGCCTGGCGTGCGCGAGGAAGGCGATCTCGAACCGATCCTCGGCAGGCGCCTCCCCCGGGATCGGTGGCATCGACTGGGTGATCACCCTGGTCCGGCTCCGCAACCCGGCCGGGACCTGCCGGACTCCTTGCGACTGAAGGACGACGATACGCGCGGCGCCGTCGAGCAGGGTCAGGTCGACCCCGCCGGTGACCAGGTCCGGGTAGAGGTCGGTGCCGGTCAGCGCGATCACGATCGGGGCGCTGGGACAGCCGAGGGAGAAAGCCCGGATCGCGGCCTCGCTCTTGCGGGCGTGCAAGGCGACGAGCAGGTCGTAGGTGCCGCCGTCGTAGTCCTCGACCACCCGGACCTCGTGCCCGAGTTCCCGGAACAGCCGTGCCCAGCGGCGCGCGGTGACGCCGTTGCCGTAGTCGCTCGCTTCGGGGACCGGCCCGGCGACGAGGATCCTCATCGGTCCCATTCCCGGTCGTAGGCCAGCCATTTCCCGAAGGCGCGGACGGCATCGTCGGCCGGGACGGTGGCTGTCCAGCCGAGTTCGGCCGCGGCGAGACCCAGCTTCAGCACGGCCGTCTCCGACGGTGAAGTCGCGGTCTCGATCGGCACGGAACGAACCGCCGCGCAGACGATCTTCGCCAGTTCGCTCCCGGTGAGCGTGGCCGTCGCGATGTCGTACACCGGAGCGACCGGTGCGCCGGTCAGCACGGCGTCGATCGCGCTCGCCATGTCTCGCACGTCGGTGAACTGGTGGACGCGATCGGGATCGACCCGCAGTGCCTCACGCGTCCACGCCAGCTGGATCCAGTGCGCCACTTCGGAATCCGCCGGGGTGTGCGGACCGATCGGCGTCGCGAACCGCAGGACGTGTTCACGCGCGCCGGTGTCGACGATGGCGCAGAATACGCCCGGATCCGTCTCTTCCCCGAGATGGACGAGCCGCGTCGAAGCGGAAGCGGCTTCACCGTCGACGATCTCGTGACCGAGTTCGGCCAGCAACCGGGCCAAGTACTTCGCGAGGGGGCCGCTTCCGGTGAGCGCGACCTGCAGCCCGCTTCCCGCCCGCGGACGGCGGGGGCGGGAAGCCCTCGCCCGCCCCGCGGTGAAGGCATCGATCGCGACTTCGTCGTGGGAAGCCGTGATCGCCTCGATCTCGGGCGCGGTGAGCCGGTCACAAAGACCGCCCGGTCCGATGCTCGCGAGCGCGAGATCCAGCGGCTCGCCCGCTACGGCGTCCACAGAGGACAGTCCCATGGCGAACGCCGTCAACCAGGTCTGCCAGGCGCCTTCGGAAAGATCGCCGCCCCGCTCGAATTCGGTTCTGCACTCCTGCGGCGAAATCCCCGATCGCCGCAGGAGCCGTTCTGTTCCGAGGTATTCCCAGTACCCGTCGGCGCGCACGGCGCATTCCGACGTGACGTGCTTGTGGAAGGGAATCATCTCGTGCTCGACGATCGCGCCATCGGCATCCGAAGGCGCGACACCGGAGAAACAGGAAGAACGCCGGAGCCCGTGCGCGTCGTTACCGGCGACGCTGGGCAGACCGGAATGTTCGACGGTATTGGGCACGGCGATGCGGATCGGCACCCCGACGGCCTTCAGATACCGGAACATGAGCACGTCACACGGCCAGCCGTCCGGATGTTCGTCGGCGTAGGGGGTGTAACCGCGCGCGATCGCCGCGGGCAGCATCATGGCGACGCAAGGCGCGTATTCGTTGACCGCGGTCGCCCAGGCCGCACCGGCGGCCGCGGCCATCCGCACCGCCGCGCCGTTACGGGAGTTCCAGTTGGCGTAGAAGGCGACGGCGTCATCGGGAAATCTTCCGGCCGCTTTCCGCGCGTGCTCGAAGAAACCGTCCGCGAGCTCGACGTCGTCCTGCAGCACGAGAAAGTGTGTCGCGTCGTCGGGAACGCCGCTCCAGGCCAGCCGTACCGTCCGTGACGTCGTCGGCGGCCCGTCCGGTCGCGGGTCCAGTACCACCCGCAGCGCGCCCGCGGGGTCGAGTCGCGCGAGTTTCGCCGCCGCTTCCCCTCGACTGGGATGCGCCATCACGGCGCCACTGAGCCGTACTTCGGTCATCGATAACCCTCGCCGTCTTCTACGGGTATCGGAGAGTGTGCCGCGCCGGTGAAGCCCGCTCTTCTCCCGGTATGCGCGGGTGCCGGAAAAGGTGCGGTTCTCCTCGATTGCCACTCTCTTCCGCACCCGCGATGGATGACGTTTTCACGGGTAATCTCGGTACCAGGACACATCACCGGAAGAACGGACGGCGTGATGACGGAAATCCTGTTCGTGTGCGTGCACAACGCGAGCCGGTCGCAGATGGCGGCCGCCCTGCTCAAGCATCACGGATTCGGCAGGGTCACCGTACGGTCCGCCGGCTGCGATCCGGCGGAGAAAATCAACCCGCTGGTGGCCGGGGCGCTGGCGGAATGGGACGTCGACATTTCGGCGGAGGTGCCGAGTCGGGTCACCTACGCCGACGTCGCGGCGGCCGACATCGTGATCACCATGGGCTGCCGGACCTATCCCGTCGCCGAGGGAACGCGGTACGTCGAGTGGGTCGTCCCCGACCCGGAGATCGAAGGGATCTCCGGCATCCGGCCGTTACGGGACGACATGGACCGCCGCGTGCGGGAACTGCTGGCGTCCCTTGTGGACGCTCCGGTCCCCGGCTAGCGGCAGGGTCCGGTTCTTCTTCGCGCGCTGTTTCAGGAAATCCGCTTGGTCAGGTGCACGACGACCTTGTCGCCGATCTCCTTCTGGATGATCTCGAGTCGTCCTCGTCCTCGTTCACCCGGTCAATGCGGTTCCGTGCTCTCTCGCGACCACCGCCGGCTGCCTGCGAACGGGTGAATATCCGAACCCGCCGGACGCGAGCGATGAGTTCGCGTCGGCCCGGAGTCACACCCTGGACACCACCCGACAGGTGGGACGATCGAGGAGGACGACCGAGATGACCAGCAGGAACGAAATCGTCGTCGACGGCGGGCGGCTGTACTATGAAGTCCGCGGCGCCGGGCCACTGCTCCTCGCCATGGGCTCACCGATGGGAGCGGACGCCTTCGCGCCGCTGGCCGACGCGCTGGCGGACCGGTTCACCGTGGTGACCCATGACCCGCGGGGCATTTTCCGGAGCAAGCTGGACGACCCGGATCAGGACTCGACGCCCCTCATGCGCGCCGAAGACGTCGTCGCGATCCTGGACGACCTGGGTGCCGAAACGGCCGACGTGTTCGGCTCCAGCGGCGGCGCCATGACCACCCTCGCGCTCGCCGCCCGCCACCCCGGCCGGATCCGGACGGTCGTCGCGCACGAGCCTCCAGTGCTGAACCTGCTGCCGGACGCGCCGGAACGGCACGCCGGGGTCGACGCGATCGTGAGGGCGTTCGAAACCGACGGCCTCGAGGCGGCGTGGCGGATGTTCCTGCGCACGTCCGGCTACGAGGACGATGAAGCAGGCCCGCCGCCCGGCGACTCCCCCGAGCAGGATCTGGAGGACGGGCGCCGCTTCTTCGTCCACGAGCTGCGCGAGACCACCCGCTATACCCCCGACCTCGACGCGCTGCGCGACGGCCCGGTCCGGGTCGTGATCGGCCTCGGCGCGGATTCCGGCGGCCTGCTCACCCGGCGGACCTGCGTGGCACTCGCCGACGAACTGGGTCTACCGGTGGTCGAGTTCCCCAGCGACCACGGCGGCTTCATCTGGGATCCGGACGGCTTCGCGAACCGGCTGGGTGACCACCTCCTGTACCCGCGAAACTTTGTTCCCGGAGGTGTCGATTCGCGTCGAGCGCGTTCGTAGCCAGGGTGAGAGGCCGGCGACGGACCGGCCGCACCGCCAGGAGAGCGCCATGACCGTCCCCTACACCTTCGATATCTTCTGCAGCCTCGACGGCTTCGGTTCGCACAGCGGCGACTGGGGTGGCTACTGGGGCAAGCAAGGCCCCGACCTGCTCGAACGCCGCCTGTCGCTGTACGACGAGCCGCAGCGGATGGTGTTCGGGGCGGCTACGGCCTCCCTCAACGCGCGGATGCTGTCTTCGCTCGGCCCGGAGTCGCTCGACCCTTGGGTCACCCGGATGTGGGCCCTTCCGGCCACGGTCGTGTCGAACACGCTGCGGGAACTCGACTGGCCGGACGCGACCATCGCGAGCGGTGACGCCGTCGACGTCATCGCCCGGCTCAAGGAGGAGTCCGACGTACCCCTGCGTTCGCACGGCAGCCTGTCGTTGAACCGGACGCTGATGGCCGCCGGGCTGGTCGACCGCGTCCAGGTGACGATCTTCCCCGTCCTCACCGGTCAGACCGGCGAGCGCCCGATCTTCCAGGACGCGGCCGATTTCGACCTCGACCTGCTCGAAAGCCGGACGCTCGACGGCCGCACCCAGGAGCTGATCTACCGGCCCACACCACGAGGCCGTGAGTGATTCGGCGTTCCAGCCTTCACGCCCAGAAGAGAGTGCCTTGAGGCTTTCGGTGAGGGGTGGGTCAGGTTGGTCGTGAGTGGCGATTCGGGTTCTAACCCGAATCGCCACTCACGACCACCTGTACCGAACGGCCACCGCCGCCGCCCTCTCGTTCAGTACATGATGGCCCCCTTCCTTGCGCCTGGCGCAAGGAAGGGGGCCATCATGTACTGGGCAAGGTGTGAAGGTCGAGTTTCCTCGGCTGAGCGGCAGGAAGGGGGCCTTCACACGCCGTTGCCCGCTCCCGCCAACTCCACCACGACACGTTTGCCTCAGCCCTCTATAGCGGCCCGAATCGCTACTCACGACAGTTCTACGCGGCCCGGGGAACCACCGGCTCCGTCTCGTTCTCCGGGGTCGGCGTCGGCGCAGACCCCGTCGACCGGCCCGCCGCGGCACGCACCGCGGCGGGAGCCGTGGCCGCGGCGAAGGCGACGATCACCCCGAGCGGCACCAGCAGCAACGTCAACGCCGTACTGATCCCGAAGGTCTGCGCGAGCCAGCCGAAGATCGCCGGACCGGAGAGCACGCCGGCGTTGTGCAGCGTGCTGTACCGCGCGATCGCGAGACTGGTGTTGGACTTCGTGCCGTGCCCGACCGCGCTGGAGATGATCGGGATCGCCACGGCGAGCCCACAGCCCGCCATCGCGAGCCCGGCCAGGCCGAACCACACGCTCGGCACGGCGACGGCCACCAGCACACCCGCGCCGGTCATCGCCATGCTCCAGCGGACGAGGGCCACGGCACCGAATCGGCTGTGCAGCCGGTCACCGACGAGCCTCGTCCCCGTCTGCGCCACGATGAACGCGAAGTAGCCCAGCG
Source organism: Amycolatopsis sp. NPDC034160 (assembly GCF_055575355.1). Taxonomy (NCBI): domain Bacteria; kingdom Bacillati; phylum Actinomycetota; class Actinomycetes; order Pseudonocardiales; family Pseudonocardiaceae; genus Amycolatopsis; species Amycolatopsis sp. NPDC034160. The sequence goes on from NZ_JBVISU010000007.1 coordinate 318,605, forward strand.
AAGCGATGTTCGCCGCCGCCCCGCGTTGCTCACTCAGGAAGACGCCGCCCCAGCTGGACACCGCGCCTTCGCAGAGTGCCACCGCCGCGCCGAGACCGCCGAGGACGATCACCGCACGCGTCCAACCGGACAGGAAGCCGACCCTCGACGGCCGCCGCGAAACAGACGACGTGACCGAAGATTCCGTCAGCAGCCAACGACCGCTGAACAGCGCGATGACGACGAGAACCACCGAAACGACCCAGAAATGCGAACTCAGCGACCATTCCGCGCGGACGGCCAGCACCGTGCCGCCCGAGCCGAGCAACGCCCCGATTCCCCACACCGCGTGCAGGCTGTTGAGCACCGGCCGCCGCGCCCGCCGTTCCACTTCGACGCCTTGTGCGTTCATGGACACGTCGAGGAGACCGGCGATGACGCCCCAGGTCAGCATGCCGAGACCGGCGGTGATCGCGTCCGGCATCACCGCCATCAGCGGCAGGAACCACGGCAGGACAAGGGAAGTGACGCGGATGACCGCCCGGCTGTCGAGATGGTTCGACAGCTGTCCCGCCAGCTGCATCGCCACCAGGACGCCGACGGTCTGGGCGAGCAGCACCATGCCCAGTTCCGCGAAGTTCAGCCCTAGTTCGATCCGCAACTGCGGCACGCGCGCGAACCACGAGCCGAGCATGATCCCGACCATCAGGAAGATTCCCGAGATCGCGATCCGCTGGCGGCGCACGTCCTTCACCGGATGGATTTCCGGCCCGCTACTCATCGCCGCTCGCCACGCCGGACGCGTCGCCGAAGCCGGACTCGCCCGTCCAGCTGCCCACCTTCACGTGCGCGTTGAACGGTTTGCCCTCGGCGTCACGCATCGGTGGCCGCCGGTGCGCGAGGTGCAGGAAGACGTCGTCGTACTGCGTGACGTCGCCCGCCGCGGAGATGCGGTAAAGCATGTCTTCGTCCTCGCCGCCCCAACCCTTGTAGCGCTCGTCGAAGCCGCCGATGCGGTGGAAGATCTCCGGCCGGGTCCACAGACAGGCACCGGGGACGTCACGCAGCAGCAGCCCACGCGCCCCGGCCAGCGGCGCTTCCGGGGTGTTCTCGCCGCATCGCCGCTCGATCAGCCAGTCGCTCGACGGCGCGTCCAGCGACAGCATCTCGGTGTGCGGCAGATGCGCGTCGTGCCGCTGGTCGGTGAACCTGGCGTGGTTGCGCTCCAGGAATTCCCGGTCCACCAAGATGTCCGCGTCGAGCAGGCACAGGGTCCTTGCCGCGCCGAGGGTTTCGCGGACACCCACGTTCAGCGTCCAGGACTTGTTGAACAGTCCCTCGCCCTCGATGTGCACATAGTGGTCGGCCAAGGGCTCGACGATGTGCTTCCACCGCGGCTTCTCGTCGAATTCGACCACGGTGACCCGGTACCGGTCGGCAGGAAAGGTCTGGTCGCGCAACGCGAGCAAGCAGGCGGTCAGATTCCGGATCCGGCCCGCACCGTCCCGATCGGACAGTGGAACGACGACGAGGATCTCGTCGCCGGTACCGGACGGCCGCGAGCGTACGCCGCGAGCGAGTTCCGTCAGCCGGTCGAGACCGGCGGGCTCGGCTTCCGGGTCGTAGAGCCTGCCTCGGAAATAGTTGATGTAGACGTTGTCGTCCGCGGCGTCGGTTTCCTGCCCCAGGTTCCTTGCCAGGTCAGGGTTTTCGTCGAGCAACGCGACGACACGCTCTTCGAGCCGACGTTCGGTGAAGGTGTCGGTCGGCCGCGCGACGAGCCGCCGGTACGCCGGATCGTGGCCGATGGCGGCTTCGAGCGGGTCGACCACGGCACGGTAGAAGCGTTCGCTGTGCATCCAGTAGTCGGCGGCGACGTCCGGCACGGCGGGATCGTTGGCCAGTACGACGTAACGGACGATCCGCCCCGCGAGATCCGCGCTCCCCGGCTCGGCCTTCCAATAAGCCGATGCCGAGGCGAACGTCTTGCCACCCGTGCGGGTCGGCCGGATCTGCATCGGATTGGTCGCCCGCAACACGCACATCGGACTGCAGTCACAGGGATGCGGTTGCACTGCCCCTCCGTCCCTCGGTCTCCTTGAGATGACTCGGACACCGAGCGTGACAGTCGGCCACGAGGCGGAACGTCTTCTTGCTTGCCGACAATCTCGAAGATCCGGCCGCGCCGCGCTGTCCAAAAAGGACCAGGCGCGGCGCAATCGGGGAGAGGTCGCGCACGGTTCACTGCCGATACCGTCGTTGACCGAGTAGAGGGCCGTTCCCCGCACGCGGAGCCGTGGCACTGCCCGAACTCCCCGGAACGCTCAGCGTCCGCGCCGTGACCTCGCGGACGCTGAGCGGGACGAGGTACGCCTATCCCCTGGCGGCCACGGACGCCCAAGCGGCTCGAATCGCGGCGACACCACGATCGACGTCCTCCTCGGTCGTGCTCCAGTTGGAGACGGAAATCCGCATGAGCCGGCGGCCGTGCCAGGTGGTCGCGCCCATCCAGCACTCGCCGGAACGCTGCACGGCGTCGACCACGCTGTCCGTCTTGTCGCCGAAACTCACCAGAACCTGGTTCAGCACCACGTCGTTCACGACGCTGATGCCTTCACACGCGTCGAGCTGTTCGGCGAACCTTCGTGCCAGAGCGCAGCATCGTTCGACCATCTCGGCGATCCCCGCGCGCCCCAGCTCGCCGATCGCCGCCCACGTCGCGAATCCCCGCGCCCGGCGTGAGGACTCCGGCACGTAATCGCCCGGCGCTCGCACGCCACCGTCTCCTTGCCCGGTCAGGTAAGCGGCCGTGACCGACATCGCGGCCTTGTGCGAGTCGGGATGGGCACAGAAGGCGTACCCGCAGTCGTAGGGGACGTTGAGCCACTTGTGCCCGTCGACAGCCCACGAGTCGGCGCGCTCGATCCCTTCGGTGAGATGCCGGGTCGCCGGGCTCGCCGCCGCCCAGAGCCCGAACGCGCCGTCGATGTGCACCCACGCGCCATGCTCGTGGGCGATCCGGATCGCGGTCGCGAAATCGTCGAAAGCACCGCTGTTCACGTTCCCCGCCTGGAGGCAAACGATTGCGGGGCCGTCGAGCACCCGTTCGAGATCGGCGATGTCGATGGCGCCCTGCGCGTTCGCGCGCACCGGTTCGACGGCATCGGTACCCAAGCCGAGGAAGCGCAAGGAACAGTCGATCGTGGCGTGGCGCTCCTCGCTCGCGACGACCCGGAGCGGCGGCGCCCCGGTCAACCCGCGACGTTCGACGTCCCACCCGGCCTGGGCCAGCACGTGATGGCGAGCCGCGGCCAGGCCGACCGTGTTCGCGCCCTGACCACCGGTCACGAACCCGAAGGAGGCGCCGGACGGCAGACCGAGGAGGTCCTTGAGCCACCCGCCCGCCACGTCCTCGACGATCGCGGCCGCAGGCGAGGTGATCTGGTTGAAAGCGCCCTGATCCCACCCGGTCGTCAACATGTCGGCCGCCGTCGCCGCGTCGAGCGCGCCACCGACGACGAACCCGAAGTACCTCGGCCCGGTGGTCGCCACCAGCGCGGGCTCGACGGCGTCGGCCAGCCGCCGGATCACCTCCGCCGGCGGGGAGGGCTTCTCGGGCAGCTCGCCGAGCTCTTCCCGGACACCTTCCGTGCTGACCGGAAAAACCGGCGTATCGGATACGCGCTCGCGATAGTCGGCCACGCGGGCGACGGTGTCGGCCAAGAGATCTCGAAGATCGCTCACGGTGACTCCCTCTCGATGGTCTTCAGGCACCATCCTGCACAGCCCGGCCGCCACCGGACTCACCGATGAACGAACAGGTACGGAACAGAGGGCGTGACCAGGCCGTCATGTGACCTTGGGAAACCTTGTTTGACCTGCGCCGGAATGCCCCGGTACCGTGTTGTATTAGCACTCTTGTCGGCTGAGTGCCAATGCACGAAGGAGCAGCAGTGCCCACCTACCAGTACGCCTGCAAGGAATGCGACCACGCTTTCGAGGCCGTGCAGTCGTTCTCCGACGCGAGCTTGACCGTGTGCCCCCAGTGCTCGGGTCCGCTTCGCAAGGTCTTCAGCTCGGTCGGCGTCGTCTTCAAGGGCAGCGGTTTCTACCGCACCGATTCGCGCGACTCGAAGGCAGGCACGACCTCGGCGCCTGCCAAGAGCGAGACCAAGTCGGAGTCGAAGACCGAGTCGAAGTCGGAGACCAAGAGCGCGGCATCTTCCTCCACGGGTACGACGAAAACGGCCGCCGCGGCTTCCTGACGTCCCGAGTTGTCCACAGGCCCCCGGTTATCCACAACCGGGGGTTTTCGTTCTTTCCCCGGGTCCGGTACCGCCCCTAGCGTCGAGAGCATCACCGATCGACGAGGGGAATCCCATGTTCTACGATCTGCCCGTCCTGCGAAGACTCCACGGCAGGCCAGCGCGGCTGCTCCGCCGCTGGCTCGCCCTGTCCCTGCTGCTCGGCGGCCTGGTCGCGCTCTTCCTGCCGGCCTCGGCCCGCGGCGCACCCGGCACCCCGACCGTGGTCTCCGCCCGTGACCTGCCCGCCGGGACGTTGCTGCGCGCCGGAGACCTCAAACTCGTCGACGTCCCGGAGGACGTCCGTCCACAGGGTGCCACCGGCCAGACCGCCTCGGTCGTGGGACGGCTGCTCGTCGGAGCGGCGCGGGCGGGTGAGCCACTGACCGACGCCCGCGTGCTGGCCGCGGTCACCCCCGGAACGGGTGGTCCGGAAAGTTCGACCGTGCCGGTGAGGCTCGCCGACGCCGGGATCGCCGCACTCCTGCGGCCGGGTCAGCGGGTCGACGTCGTCGCGGCCGCCGAAGCGGGCCGTGAGGCGTCCGTGCTGGCCAGCACGGCCGTCGTAGCCGCCGTCGGCGAACAGGAGACCGCCGAGGCGAAGCATTCCAGTGCGAGGAGCAAGGGACCTTTGGTGCTGCTCTCCCTGCCCACCGCGATCGCGACACGGGTGGCGGCCACTTCGCTGGAACGGTCCTTAACGGTTACCCTCCGCTAGCTCGCGCCTGCCCCGGCGGGCGCCTGCGTCCCCCGGTACGGAGAAGGGACGGTCGGCAACCGTCCCAGGTGAAGAGGAGAGCGTCTTGTTCAAGGGTTTCAAGGACTTCCTGATGCGCGGGAACGTCGTCGATCTCGCGGTCGCGGTGGTCATCGGTGCCGCGTTCACGTCGATCGTCACCGCCTTCACGAACGGTCTGATCAAGCCGCTGATCAACACCATCGGTGGTTCGGACGCCGCCAAAGGGCTGGGTTTCAACATCCTCAGCGCGAACGACGCCACGTTCCTCGACTTCGGTGGCGTGATCAACGCGGCGATCAACTTCGTGCTCGTCGCCGCCGTCGTCTACTTCGTGATCGTGCTGCCGGTCAAGCACATCCAGGAGCGGCGCAAGCGCGGCGAAGAGGCGGGACCGACGGAACCGACCGACGTCGAACTGCTCACCGAGATCCGCGACCTCCTGCGCGCGCAGCAGAGCCGCCAGGGTTGATCCGGATCACCGGTCGTGATGAGGCGGCCGGTTCTCCAGATACCACGAGTCGGAGTCCGGGGAGCGCTGACCCGGCTCCCGCTCGTCGGAGGTCGTGTCCGGCAGGACGTCGCCGAAGATCTCGTCGACCCGGCGCCGCTTCTGCGCGGAAGAGGCCGCCGAAGGGCGCTTGTCTTCGTCTTCACCTGGCATGACGTCCATTTTCGCACCGATCGCGGGGCACGCCGGCCGGTGGGACCGTCAGCGCATGAGCATTGTCGACAAAGCGAAGGGGCTGGCCGAGAAGGCGGGCGATGCCGCGGCCAAGGGCGTCACGGCGGCGCGACCGGGGCGAACAAGGTGACCGGTGGCCGCTTCGAGGACAAGATCGGCAAGGTCACCGAAAGTGTGGAAGGGGTGCTGCACCAGGACAAAAAGGGCGAGCCCGGGACAGAGCCCGGACCCGCCGTCAAGAGCTAGGCCTCTTCGAGCCCGGAAAGCTGGTCTATCACGTACGGCACCAGCGACGAGAGCGTCGCCATGCCGTCGCGGACCGCCGCGCGCGAACCCGCGAGGTTGACCACCAGCGTGCTTCCTGAGACGCCGACGAGCCCGCGGGAGATACCCGCGTCCACCGCGCCGGCGGCGAGGCCGGACGCGCGCAATGCCTCGCCGATGCCCGGGATGGGGCGGTCGAGTACCCCGGCTGTCGCGTCGGGCGTGCGATCACGCGGGGAGACCCCGGTGCCGCCGACGGTGATCACCAGGTCGGCCCCGCCGATCACCGCGGTGTTGAGCGCGTTGCGGATCGCGGCCGTCTCGGCCTCGACCACCACGACGCCGTCGACGATGAAGCCCGCCTCTTCGAGCAGCTCCGTGACCAGCGGTCCCGTGTTGTCCTCGTGTTCGCCGTGGGCGACGCGATCGTCCACGATGACCACCAGTGCGCGGCCCAGCCGTTGTGCGCTCCGTTCCATACGCACACCGTATCCGGTTTCGGCTGATCTTCGCTCCCGCGGTGGCACGGGCCACGAGTTGTGACGATTCCCTGACGGCCCCGGTGATCGCGGGTGACGCGAGGCCCGCCGACTCGCCGGCTTCGCCACCGCTGAACTGCGGGAACCGGCCGGTCTCTGAAACCGGGAACAGACCGGGCTCCCGGGCGGTTGTCGTTCGCGGACAAGCGGACCGACCTTGGGGGTTTCGTGGGCATCACCATCGGCGACATCGAGATCGAGGCACTGGGTGACGGACTCATCAGGCTGCCGGTCGCCTTCTTCCCCGGCCTCGACCCGGATGCCCACCCGGAGGTGCTCGACGAAGACGGCACCGTCCACGTCCCCACCGGCGCGTACCTGATCCGCGGCAACGGGCGCACGATCCTCGTCGACACCGGCCTCGGCCCGCGAGAATTCGCGTTCCCCAAGGGGATGACGCCCGCCAAGGGCGACCCCACTCCGGCCATGGGCACCGGCGGCGACCTCGCGGCGGCGCTGGACAAGGCGGGTTGCCCGGTAAGCGAGATCGACACCGTCTTCCTCACCCACCTGCACAACGACCACACCGGCTGGATCGCCCCCGAAGGCGACCTGACCTTCCCCGGCGCGCGAGTCGTCTTCGGGCAACTCGACTGGGAAGCCCTGATCGAGCCCGCCGGCACGGACGAATGGGGCCGCGTCGGCATGGAGACCGCCCGCGGCGCGGGTCTGGTCGAGGCCATCAGCGGCGACGACGTCCCGATCGCCCCCGGCATCGTGGCGCGGCACGCGCCCGGCCACACCCCGGGTCACTACATCCTCGACATCACCGCGGACGACGAGCGCCTGCTGCTGCTCGGCGATGTCCTGCACACGCCCGCACAGCTGACGGACGCCGAGATCGGGTTCCTCAGCGACCTCGACCCGGACCTCGCGCTCCGCACCCGGCAGCGGCTCCTCGCCGAGGCCGAGGAGACCGGCGCGATCATCGCGCCCGCCCACTTCCCGGACATGGGATTCCTTCGCCTCTAACCCCATACCGCCTCGTGAGTGGTAATGACGGGTAACTAGTCAGGTCCCGGGTCGTGTGGTGGTCGTCGTTCTGCGATGATCACTACGTGTCCGAGGGTGAGCGTCCGTCGTATGACGAGCTTGCTGCGCTTGTGGTGGCGCAGGCGGAGACGATCCGGGTGTTGCGGGCCGAGAATGAGCGGTTGGCCG
>NZ_JBVISU010000008.1:0-291196 GCF_055575355.1 Amycolatopsis sp. NPDC034160
GTGATCGGCTCGGTCGACCCCCGGGTGCCGCTGCGCGCGACCCGGACGGTGGACAGCCACGCGGGCGCGCCGTGCGGAACGTTCTTTTCGAAGAACTGTTCACCACCGACCCCGTCGGGAAACCGGATGAACGTCACCGGACGTCCGACCAGGTGCGGTAGCAGGACCGGGGCTATGTGGGAGTAGTAGTTGATGACCTCGCCCTTGGTGAACCCATCGGGATACAGCGGCTTGTCCAGATTGGACAGCGTGAGCCGCCGAGCACCGGCCTGCACCGTGATCCGCGGTCCCGTCGGCGGCGAGGCGACCGCGAGCGGCTCATCGACTGGTGCGGCGCCCGTCGCCTGGCTGTCTGCGGGCCTGCGAGCGGACCCCGGCGGTGTGGTCTCGGCGGCACGGGGGTGTGGGCGGTGCGGGAGGAGCACGTCGGCGGGTTTCTTGTCCTCGCGCAGTCCTCGCCACGAGGTATGCCTCAGGCGTCCGGCACCGCGGGTGAACTGCCGGAACACCACCTCCCCCACCAACTCCGGCTCCACCCAGCGCGCCCGCGCGGTGTCGGCCCGTGGCGGCGCCACGGCGAACGGGTGCCGTTTCCGCTCGAGGGCGTCGAGCCGGGCTTGCAGCCGACCACGTTCGGCCTCGGTGAACCCGGTGCCGACGTCGCCGATGTAGGCCAGGTCGCCGGTATCGGGGTCGTGGGCGCCCAGCAACAGCCCGCCCATCCGGCCGGCGATCCGTCCTTGTCCTGGCCGATATCCGCAGATGATCACCTCGGTCGTCTGGATCAGCGGATGTTTCGACCACGCGTCACTGCGGCGGCCCGGGGAGTAGGCGGCGGTGCGAAGCTTCGCGATCAAGCCCTCGTGACCACTGGCCTCCACGTGCTCGAGCAGATGTCGCGGGGTCCGGCGGTCAGCGGCCAAATCGGTGAAGGTGAAACCGCGCACCACCTCCACCCGGTACGGATCCGGCATCGGAAGCCGAGTCAGCTGCCGGCGCCGCTCGTCATACGGCTCGGCCAGCAATGACGTGCCGCCGAGCTGTAGCAGGTCGAAGGCCAAGAACCGGACCGGTACGTCCTCGAACGGCTCATCACGGCGAACAGAGCTGCGATGGGTTTGATACCGGCCGCGGCGTTCCTGCAGCAACCCGAAGTCGATTTGCCCTGCCTCGTTGTAGACGACGATCTCACCGTCGAGCACGGCGCTCCGCCCGTCCAAGGCATCGACAAGGACGCCGGCGAGGCTCGGGAACTCATCGGTGAAGTCGATCCCGTTACGACTGGTGAGCACCGTGGTGCCGTCGGCGTCGATCCTCATGCACGCCCGGTAGCCGTCGAGCTTGTACTCATACGCCCATTCCGGCCCCTCCCGCAGCCGCCCCCCGTCCGGCTTGGCGAGCATCGGCTCCACCCACCCCGGAATGCTTGCTTCACCCCGGCCGCCTGCCACCTTCCGCGCCATCACGAGCTCCCGTCACCCGCGGGCCGGACCGTGCACGCCGCCCGCTGTCCGACAGTAACCCGCTTGGCCTAACGTCGCCGGGTATGCGCTGGTCACGACCGTGTGACGAGCAGCTTCGGCGACCGCCCGGTCATCACCCTCGGTATCCACAGGTGGGGCGACGACTTCCACGTGTCCTTGCCGTAGCGGGCACGGTCGTTCTCGTGAGGAGACCGGGCACGACGCTCTCGTGTTCGCGCTCAATACACCGGGCGCCACCGGTTTCGCGTTCTTGTCCCCGGACGCTGGGCACCACGGTAACCCGGATCTCCGGCGCGTCAGTGCAGTGTCGGGTTCACCCGGTTCAGTGTCACGAACTCGTCAACGCCCTCGCAGCGAGACGTCGGCATTTCCAGGTCTGCTCCCGTACACGCGGTGGCTGTGCCTCGGCATCCTGGCCTTGGTCACCGCGGTGAACCTGCGTGGCACCGCCGAAAGAGCGCGGATATTCGTCATGCAGCGCACGTCCATCCGCAACCGTGCCCGCCACGGGTGCTCGAAGGGAGCTGACCAGGAATCCGAAGATCACTCTGGCGGCGATGCGTCATCTTCCTGGCATGGAGCGCGTCGGAGTAGGCGCTCGGTATTTCGTCGCATTCATCGAGCGGGGGAACCATCAGCGCTCATCCCAAGGTATGTCCCCGGTTCCGTCATTTGAGGGAGGCGGACTCGTCGTCCTGGGTACGACACTAGAAGAAAGCATCCAAGCGACAGGAGCATCTTATGACACCACCCGCACCGGCTTTTGGGCGGGAGATCGACGACTATGCCGCCAGTGAGCCGTTCAGGAAATGTGATTCGACCGCCAAACCCGGCGTCGTGGAGTTTCGAGATCTCGTACTCGGCGCCTATCGGGGGACCACCAACATCGGAATCGTCCGCGCCTGCGACTCCGGTGGCGACAGTGAACATAAAGAAGGGCGGGCATGGGACTGGGGAGTCAATGTCAACGGCCAGGAGCACATCGCCGATGACCTGCTGAACTGGTTGCTCGCCACGGACAGGCACGGTAACGAGCATGCGCTCGTCCGCCGTTTCGGGATCATGTACATCATCTGGAATCGCCGGATTTGGGAAGCCTACCGCGCTGACAGGGGTTGGACACGGTACTCGGGGCCTTCCCCGCATACCGACCATGTTCATTTCAGTTTCTCGTGGGAAGGCGCCCGCAAGAACACCACGTGGTGGACGAAAAGACAGGGGGACGACATGGCCGAGGTACCGCAGTGGCAGTGGGACCGGCTGTTCAACCGGGTCCTGCGGATGTCCGCGGGCGTCGAGGGTGAAAACCACAATGGGGAGCAGTTCACCCACGAACAGGCCAGGGCGGACGACATCATCGCCCGTCTGGAGAGAATCCAGTCACGGCTGGGGTGACGACGGTCCATGACCGCCAAAGAAGCCGCGATCATCGGCGGCGGAATCCTCCCGGAGGTGGCCGGTATCGCCGTCGCCGAGGCGGATCGAGCCGGGCTACCGCTGGCCATCGGCTGCGTCATGCTCATGAAGGAAACCGGCGGGGGACGCAATGTGTACGGGCACGACTCGGTGAAATGCGGGCCCGTCGGTGGCCCGGTGACCGAGGGGAACTACCGCACCTATCTGCAGAACCGATCCCGCTGTGGGGCACAAGGGGTCGGCCCCGCTCAGCTCACCTACCCCGGGATCCAGGACCGAGCGGATCAGCTCGGCGGGTGCTGGCGGCCGGACATCAACATCCGGGTCGGATTCGACCTGCTGGCCGGTTACGTCAAATCCGGCAGCGTGCGCGACGCGTTCAGCCGCTACAACACAGGAAAAGCGGGCGATACACCGTACGCCCGTGACGCGATGAGCAAGCTTCCGCACTGGGAGCGGATCGTCGACCAAGCCAATGAAACGAGGGAAGACATGGCCGAGGTGCCACAGTGGCAGTGGGATCGAGTGTTCAACCGGGTCCTGCGGATGTCCGCGGGCGTCGAAGGCGAGAACCACAATGGGGAACAGTTCACCCACGAACAAGCCAGGACAGACGACATCATCGCCCGCCTGACCAAGCTCGAAGAACTCCTCGCCGACAAGAACCTCGCGAGTATTCCGCAGTGGCAGTGGGATCGGGTCCTTGACCGGGTCTTGCGGATGTCCGCAGGCGTCGAAGGCGAGAACCACAATGGGGAACAGTTCACCCACGAACAAGCCAGGACAGACGACATCATCGCCCGCCTGACCAAGATCGATTCGAAGCTTCCAGGATAGTCGTTCCAAGACAACGTCGGCGAGGGAAGTGACCTGTGGTCGTGAGTGGATGCCCGGTTCGCCGGGGCATCCACCCACGACCCAGAATATTTGGCGCGGTGCATCTGCCGTCGCTTCAAGCTCTCCGTTCGACGATCATGCCGCCACCGCGGCTCTGATGCGCCAGAGGAACCGCGCGGGCCCGCCGTCGATCAGCGAGTCGATGACCGCCAAGACATCGACCCACCAGATACCGAGCCCGATCAGCTGCGCGGTGCCACCACGGGGTGAGGTGACCACCTCGTCGCGCGTATCGGTCATTGACGTCGACCGGGAACGCGTCGTTCTTGGCAACCGCTGTGGGGTGGCTTGCCGCCGACACCCGTGGCCGGCTCAGCCGGTGTGGCTTCGAGCGCGGCACTGTCCCTGCGGGCGACGGCGGGTGGATACACCATCCGAAGCAATACCCCGGTCATCGCGGTGGTCACCAACGCCATGACCACCATGAGGGAGTAGAGGTCCGCGGCCAGCACGCCGATCTGCAACCCGACGTTCAGCAGGATCAGCTCGGTCAGGCCACGGGTGTTGAGCAGAATGGCCAGTACGGTCGAGTGCCGCCGCCGGGCGCCGCCGATTCGCGCGCCGACGTAGCCGCCGATTCCCTTTCCCCCGATAGCGGCAGCCAGGATGAGCCCAAGCTGTCCCAGCCCATGTAGGTCCACAGTGGATAGATCGACGCTCAAGCCGGCGCCGGCGAAGAACACCGGGATCAGCAATACCTCGATGCCTCGCTCCACGCGTGGCAGTACCTGCGCGCGCAGGAACGCCACACCACCCTCCGGCATGGCGACGCCGAACATGAACGCGCCGAAGATGAAGTGCAGCCCCATCCAGTCGGTAGCCAGCGAAGAAGCCGTTGCGCCTGCAGCCAATAGCGCGAACACGGCGCACCCGGACAGAACACCGTCCATCGGGTGCCGTCGCAACCACCACCTCGCGACCGGGCGCACGACCGCGAGGAGCACGACGACCAACGGCGCCGCGAGCAGGACCCGCCAAGGATCGGCCTCCGCCCCGGCGATCGCCACCACCACCGCCAGCAACACCCAGATCAGCACGTCATCGAGCGCCGCGCAGGCCAAGGCGAGCGCGCCGATCGGCGTGTCGAGCAGGTCGCGATCGCGGAGGATCCTGGCAAGTACCGGAAACGCCGTACAGGCGAGCGCGGTCCCCATGAACAGCGCAAACACCAGGCGGCCGCCGGCCGTGCCGTGGTCATCGAGCACCAACGCGAGCAGCACACCGAAACCGAACGGCACCGCGATGGCGCCTGCCGAGACCGTCGACATGATCCGGCCGCGCCCGCGTATCGTGCCCAGGTCGACGCGCGATCCGACGAAGACCATGAACACGCAGATACCCACGTCAGCCAGCACCGCGAGCACCGGGCGCACCTCATCCGGGAACAGCGACCTGGTGAACGCGCCACCGGCCAGCGTGGGACCGAGAAGGATCCCGCTCAGAATCTCCCCGATGACCGGTGGTTGGCCGAGCCGGCGGGCAAGGGCACCGAGCAGCCGCGCCGCCACCACGATCGCCGCCAGTGCGACGAACAGGTCCGCGAAACCCGGCACGGTCAACGTGTCCGGCCAGTGCGGCCCGGGGCGTCACACATGAGCGTTCCACTGGGCTATTACCTCGAGAATCCGGTTTACCAGCTCCGCCGGTGTCGACCGATGCGGATGAAGGGTGAGCTCGGGATCGCCTGGTACCTCATAGGGCGCGTCGATGCCGGTGAACCCGACGATCTCGTGCGCACGCGCGCGTGCGTAGAGCCCTTTCGGGTCACGCTGTTCACACACCCATAGCGGGGTGTCCAGGAAGACCTCGGTGAAGGACAGCCCATCGGCTTCGTGTAGCCGCCGGGCACGGTCCCGATCGGCCCGGTAAGGGCTTATCAGAGAGACGATGGCGATCACGCCCGCATCGGCGAACAGCCGAGCGACCTCCGCGACCCGGCGGACATTCTCGGTCCGGTCGGCGGCGACGAACCCGAGATCCGCGGTGAGGCCGTGGCGCAGGTTGTCGCCGTCGAGGACGTAGGCGGCGCGGCCCTGGGAGACCAGCCGGCGCTCCAGCTCCGTGGCGAGGGTGGACTTCCCGGAGGCGGACAGACCGGTCAGCCACACCGTGCCACCGGTACCCGGCCGATCGCCGCGGGACACCGCCGAGCGATGCCACCGGATGTCCGTCGCGGAACGGCCGCCGGCCAGGATCATCCCCGCGGCGACGGTGTTGCCGGTGGTCTGGTCGACCAGGATGAAACTTCCGGTGTCGCGGTTGCTCCGGTAGGCGTCGAAGTCCAGGGGCTGCTGGGTCCGGAGGGTGATCCGGCCGATGTCGTTGAGCGCGAGGGCGTTCGCCGTGGTGTCGTGGTTCAGAGTGTCGATATCCAGCCTGTACCCCACGGCGCGCACTTCGGCGCGCACCGCACGGCTCGTGTGCTGCAGCCGGTAGCGTGCCCCTGGCAACAGCTCGCTGTCGTCGGTCAGCCAGCAGACGAGCGCGTCGAGATCGCGCCCGGTCGTCGGACGATTGTGCGGACGGCACAGTAGATCACCCCGGCCGACGTCCAGATCGTCGGCCAGCCGCACGGCGACGGCCTGCGGCGGAAACGCCGCGGTCAGCTCGGTTCCGCCCGGACCATGAAGGGTGCCGACGGTGGTACTCAGGCCGGAAGGCAGGACAACGACGTCGTCGCCGGGGCGCAAGACTCCGCCTGCCATGGTCCCGGCGTAGCTGCGGCGCCCGTGCCTGTCGCGGATCACGTGTTGCACGGGCAGTCGTACGTCGGCGAGGTTGCGGTTGGACGCGACGTGTACGTCCTCCAGGTGCTGGAGAAGCGGCGCCCCTTCGTGCCACGGCATTTCCGTACTGCGATGTACCACGTTGTCACCACGCAGAGCCGAGACGGGGATGACGGTCAGGTCCGGTATTTCGAGGTGCGCCGCCATGCGCAGGAAGTCGTCGCGAACCTCCTCGAAGCGCTTACGCGACCAGCCGACGAGATCCATCTTGTTCACGCACAGGACCAGATGGCCGACGCCGAGCAAACCGGCGATCAGCGCGTGCCGCCGCGACTGCACGAGGACTCCGTGCCGTGCGTCCACCAGGGTCAGCGCCACATCCGCCGTCGAGGTGCCGGTCACCATGTTGCGGGTGTACTGCACGTGCCCCGGCGTATCCGCGATGATGAACTTGCGCTTCTCGGTGACGAAGTACCGGTAGGCGACGTCGATCGTGATGCCTTGTTCCCGTTCGGCACGCAGGCCGTCGGTGAGCGCGGCGAGATCCGGCCCGGCGTCGCTCTCGACCGCGGCGAGCTGGTCTTCGAAGACCGCCTTCGAGTCCAGGAGCAACCTTCCGATCAAAGTCGACTTTCCGTCGTCGACGCTGCCTGCGGTGGCGATCCTGAGCAAAGGAGCCATCAGAAGTACCCCTCTCGTTTGCGATCCTCCATGCCTGCCACGGATATCCGGTCGTCCGCACGGGTGGCACCGCGCTCGGTCATGGTGCTGGCAGCGACCTCCGCGATGACCTGTTCAGGGGTCGACGCCAGCGACTCGACGCAGCCGGTGCAGGTCGCGTCGCCGATGGTGCGGAATCTGACGGACGCCTCGAACAGCTCCTCGCCCGGTAACAGGGGCATGAAATCGTTCTGTGCCATCAACATCCCGTCGCGCGCCAGCACGGTACGCCGATGGGCGTAGTAGAGCGCGGGCAATTCGATCCGCTGCTGCTCGATGTACTGCCAGATATCGAGTTCGGTCCAGTTGGACAACGGGAAGATCCGGATGTGCTCCCCTGACCGATGCAGCCCGTTGTACTGGCGCCACAACTCCGGGCGCTGCGCGCGCGGATGCCACTGACCGTATTCGTCCCGGAAGCTGAACACCCGCTCCTTCGCACGGGATTTCTCCTCGTCCCGGCGCGCACCACCGAGCACCGCGTCGAAACGGTGCTCGGTGATCGAACGAAGCAACGTCGCCGTCTGCAGGCGGTTCCTGCTCGGGCGCGGGCCCGTATCCTCCACGACCCGCCCGGCGTCGATGTCGTCCTGCACCTTCGCGATCAGGAGCCGTACACCGAAACGTTCTACCGTGAGGTCGCGGAAAGCGATGACCTCGTCGAAATTGTGACCCGTGTCGACATGCAGCAGCGGGAAAGGAACCACCCCCGGCCAGAAGGCGCGTGCGGCGATATGCAGCAACACCACCGAATCCTTGCCACCGGAGAACAACAGCACCGGCCGTTCGAGGGTCGCCACGGCCTCACGGATGATGTGTACGGATTCGGATTCGAGGTGCTGCAGGTAGGACAGCTCGTAGGTTTCGGTCGGCACAGATCTCCTCCGGTATTCGTCGATCCCGTCGCGGTGCCGGCTTCCGGGCGCCGTCAGGTGCGAGGCAGTAGCGCACCTCCGTTGACCTGCACGACCTGCCCGGTGATGAAGCCCGCATCGGGGGCGGCGAGATGGCAGATCGTCGCGGCGACCTCGTCGGGGGTCGCCCCGCGATTCATCGGGGACTGCCTCGCCCTGCCGTCATGGAATTCAGGGGACATCCGGTCGCCGTAGAACTCCGTGTCCGCCACGTATCCGGGTGCGACGATGTTGACGGTGACCTGGTCGCCCGCCAGCCGGGCGGCGAGCTCGGTCGACCACGGATACAACGCGGCTTTCGCTCCCCCGTACGTGGCCGGACCACGCTGCGCCGCCACCGACCCGACCGTGACGATCCTTCCGCCGGGCCTGCGCAGTAAGGGAAGCAAAACCTGGGTGAGCAGGACGGCGGGGAGCACGTTGGCGCGCAGGTTCGCGTGCCAGGCGTCGGGCAGCGCTTCCAGTTCCTGTACCCGGCGTGGGTCGGCATTGCCGCCTGCGTTGTTCACCAGGGCCTGGACCGGGCGTCCGTTCACCGCGGTGAGGACGGCACGTGCTCCGCCGGGCGTACTCAGGTCGGCCGCCACCGGGACGACGTGCGGCCCCAGCGCCTCGGCCACGGCCGCGAGCCGATCGGCGCGGCGCCCCACTATGACGACCTCGCCGATGCCCCGGTGCGCGCCGATCCGCGCGGCGACGGCACGGCCGATCCCGGTCGCGGCCCCGGAGACGACCGCGACGCCGTCCTGTGTCGTAGGCGTCACGAGATGGCGGCTCGCGCGCGTTCCACGACCCGCATCGTCAAATCCGGCGACTCACCGAGGTAGCTGGCCGGCTCGAACAGGTACTCCTGTTCGGCGTCGGTGAACCGCTCGGTGATCGCCGGATCTTCGGCCGCGAGCTTACGGACTGGGATCTCCTCGGTACGCGCTCGTTGGGTGAGCTTGTAGACGTACTCGTGGGCCTGCTGTTTGCCGATGTACGCGCCGAGGGCGAACATGAGCCGCTCCGACATCACCTGACCGGTCACCGTCTCCACGTTGGAGCCCAGGCGCTCGGGGTGCACGATAAGCCCGGTGACGACCTCGGTCGCGATCTCCGCCGCGGCGAGGCAGTAATGCGACACGTCCGGAACGCACGCCCATTCCAGCCGGAGTGAACGCGCGTCGCGCTCGTGGTCGCCGACCATCGCGGTCAGGGCGAGTCCGGCCTGCGCTGCGGCGAGCCTGGCCAGCACCACGATCTGTTCGCACCGTTCGGGATTGCGCTTGTGCGGCATCGTGCTGCTGCCCACCTTGCCGTCCCGCCACGCTTCCTCGACCTCACCGAACTCCGGGCGGGAGAGCGTGCGGATCTCGTCGGCGATCCTGGCCAGGGTTCCGGTGATCATCGCCAGTGTGTTGACGAATTCGGTCACCCGGTCGCGAGAGACGTGCCATCCGAGTTCGGGAACGACGAGCCCCAGCCGGTCGGCGAACCGTTCCAGCGTCGCACGGCCAAGGCCGTCGAAACTCGCCATCGTTCCGGCACCGCCGAACAGTTGCGCGGTCGGAGTGTGCGCACGGAGGTGAGTGAGCCGGTCACGCTGACGCAACAGCTCGTCGAGCCAGCAGGCCACCTTCAGGCCGAAGGCCATCGGCAGGGCGGGCTGGGCGTGAGTGCGAGCGAGCCCGATCGTCCTGGCGTGCTGCTCGGCGGTGTCGGTCAGGCTGAGGATGATCCGGTCAAGGGCGGGCGCCAAGGTGTCGAGTACGTCGCGGGCCTCCAGGGACTGACCGGTGTCTTGAATGTCCTGGGTGGTCGCGCCGTAGTGAATGAACTGTCCCGCGGGGTCCCCGCACGCGGCCTCCAGGGCGCGGAGCAGGCCGACGAGCGAGTGCCCGGAGCGTTCCGTCTCGACCCGGACCAGCTCGAGGTCGACGTGGTCGAGGTCGGCGACGGCGGCGATCCGCTCCGCGGCGTCCGCCGGTATCACGCCGAGCTCGCTCTGGCTCAGCGCCAGCGCCGCCTCGACGTCGAGCCATCGCTGCTTGCGGCAGATGTCGCAGAAGATCCGCCTGCTGGCGGCGGTGGCGTAACGATCACCATAGAACAGTGAGTCGGTTATGTGACCGCGCTCATGACGGCAGTGTTCTGACATGGCACCTCCAGTTCAGTGGGTGGTGGTGGGGGCGAAGTCCCGCAGATAAGGGCAGCCGCCGTAGGGCAGCGTGCCCGGGTCGGCGGTGCGGTCGGCGGCGAGCTGAAGGGCTGCGACGCGGGAGCTGACCTTCCGGCGGCGCGACTGCTCGGCGATGTCCGCCAGGAGATCGTTCATCAGGCGACCGAGCGCGTCGAGGACCTGCCGCGGGGTCGGGCATTCCCGGGGACCGAACAGTGCTTCCATCGACGCGGACCCGCCGATTCCGCCGATGAAGTCCGGGATGACCACGACGCCTCGCCGCTCCAAATCCCGCTCGACGTGTTCGTCCAGTCCACAGTTCGCGCCCACCGTCACCGCCGGAACGGCGAGGCGCGCGGCCTGCGCGGTGCTCATCGCGCCGGCCGGTCCGGCGAGGATGAGCACGTCGGCCGGAACCGTGAACAGCTCGGCGGGCCTGCCGCCGGATGGCATCACGGGGACAGGGCTCGCGATTGAGCTGCCGAGCATGGCGAGGACGTCAAGGCCGCCGGATGCGGCGACGGAGCCGTGTTCATCGCCGACCGCCACCACGCGGGCGCCGTACTCGTTCAGAGCGCAGGCCGCACCGCGGCCGAGATTGCCGAAGCCCTGCAACGCGACGGTGAGTGTGCCCGCGCACCCCGCCGCCCGCGCCGCACCGAGACCGGCGTGGGCCAAGGCCTGTCCCGCCCGGCGGGCGGAGACAGGAAGCCCGTCGACGGGGTTCTCGAGTACCGCGATCCGGCGGGCGAACTCATCGGCGTCGAGCCGTTGAGCTGTCTTGACCGCGTACTTGATCGACGGCAGGCCGGTTCCCGCGGCATGCCGGTTGAGCTCCGCCCACCCGGTCCCCATATCCGGCCCCATGCTGTACCGGGTGGCCAGTTCGTCGTGGAGGAAAGCGAAGAACCGGCCCAATACCGCACCTTTGTCCGGCGAGGCAGGGTCGAGATCGAGCCCGCATTTGGCACCGTCGACGTTGAGCCCGAGCACTCGTTGCTTGACCGCCATCCGCTCGGCCAGCGTTGCCAGGGTCCGCGCGTCGAGACCGGCCTGCACCCGGCACCCGCCGGCCGCGAGCCGTTGCCGTCCGCCGCTGTAGGCGAGATAGCCCTTGGTGCCGAGAACCGGGTCGATGAACTCGATCACGTCGTGTATCACAGTGCGCTCCCTGTCCGGTGGTGTTCGGGTGCGAGTGCGGCCGCGACGTCGGCGGCGACGAGGATCGCCGTGGGCATGCCGTCCCGCAGCACCACGCAGGCGCCGTGTTCGGCGATGCGGGCGGCCGCGAGGTCCAGCCGCTGTCCCCAGCCGACACGGGGCAACGAGGCGATGACGTGTTCGGCTACCGGGGCGTCCCACCGAGCCCGACCGGCGGCGACCCGCACCGCGATGTCGTGTTCGGCGACGAATCCGCTGATCTCCGGTAGCCGGACCGGCGCGGAGGCGGAACTTACCGCCAGATAGCCGGTCTTTGTGTCCCGCATGTACTGCCACGCGGTCGCCAGCTGCTCTTCCGGGGCGATCACTGGGAGGTCGCGGCGGACCGCGGCGGCCACCGGGACCCCGTCACCGAGAGCGGTGAAACCGTGCGCGGCCAGCCAGTCGTCGTCGAAGATCGTGTTCAGGTATCCGCGCCCCGAGTCGGGGATGAGTACGACGACGACCGCGTCGGGACCCGAGCGCGCGGCCACCCGCAACGCCGCGGCGACCGCCATTCCGCCGGAGCCGCCGGTCAGTATTCCCTCCTCCCGCGCCAGCCGACGGGTCAGGGCGATCGCCTCCGCGTCGCCGACGGTGACGATCTCGTCCGGCACCGTCGGATCGAAAGCCGCTGGGAGACTCGGTTGTCCGACACCTTCCAGGTAGTACGGACGTACCTCGTCGCCGCTGTACGCCGAACCTTCCGGGTCGACACCGACGACCCGCACCCTGTCCCCGGACACCTCGTGCAGGTACCTGCCCGTCCCGGAGACTGTGCCGCCGGTCCCGAGCCCGGCGACGAAATGCGTGATACGGCCTGCCGTCTGTTCCCAGATCTCCGGCCCGGTCAAGGTGTAATGAGCCTCCGCGTTGGCGGGGTTGTTGTACTGGTCGGCGCAGTAGGCGCCGGGGGTCTCGGCGGCCAGGCGGACGGCCACGTTCCGATAGAATCGAGGGTCGGTCATCGGCACGGTCGCCGGGCACACCACCACCTCGGCCCCGTAGGCCCGTAATGCGGCGATCTTGCTGTGCGAGACCTTGTCCGGGCAGGTGAACACGCACCGGTAGCCGCGTTGCGCGGCGACCAGGGCCAGCCCGATGCCGGTGTTGCCCGAGGTCGGCTCGACTATGGTGCCGCCGGGGCGCAACAAGCCGTCGCGCTCGGCCGCGGTGATCATGCCGACCGCGATCCGGTCCTTGGCCGAGCCGCCGGGGTTGAACTGCTCGAGCTTGGCCAGCACCAGCGCGCCGGAGCGATCGGCGACCGCGCCCAGCCGTACCAGTGGCGTCGATCCGACCAGGTCGAGCATGGAGTCGTGGTATCGCATGGCTGCCTTCCAGGTCGTCGTGAGCGGTGTCGGCACGGCTGACCCGGTCATCGGCGAACCGTCGCCGGGGTCAGCTGCACACGGCTCGTGCGGACCGCGACGAGGGACGGGCCGGGGTGGTCGATCGCCTTGGCCAGGCAGGTACGCACCTCCGCGGGCGTGGCGGCGCTGAGTCCGAGTGCGCCGTATGCCTGCGCCAGCAGGTGGAAATCAGGGTTGGACAGGTCGGTGGCTATCTCGCGGCCCGGGTAACGTCCCTGTTGGTGGAGCCGGATGGTGCCAAGCGACGCGTTGTCCGACACGACGAACACCACCGGCAGGCGGCGCTCACAGACGGTGGCGAGCTCGCCACCGTTCATCCCGAAACCGCCGTCCCCGATGATCACCACGGTGGGCACCGCGGGGTCCCGCGCCGCGACGGCCAACGCCGCGCCGGGCGCGAACCCCATGGAGCTGGAGTCGATACCCACGAGCCTGCCGTTCTCGGCGAAGCGCAGGTACCGATACGTCCAGCTGGTGAAGGTGCCCGAGTCGACGACGACCGTGACAGCGCCCGCAGTCAGCTCGTCGAGCGCCGCGGCGATGTCCCCGACCGTGACCGAGTCCGAATCATCCGTGGGAGGAACCCAGCGTGCCCTGTCCTGTTCGATCGTGTGCAGCCGCCGGCGCCACTCATCGCGTGGCTGGTGCGGGGCGCCGGCGTCGGCGAGCTGTGCGAGGAAGTCCACCGGGTCCATGGCGAACCCCACAGTGACCTTGTGGTACCTGCCGATCCGGGCAGGGTCCATGTAGACGTGGACCAGAGGCTGGTCAGGCTCGGGGCCGCGAGGGAACCGCAGCTTCCTCGTCGTTGTCTGCCCGAGTCTGGTCCCCACGGCGAGGACGAGGTCGGCGCGGTCGAACTCGGCGAGCTGCGCGGGCCCGGAAGCGTTGTGCAGGTGACCGGCGTAGCAAGGGTGCCGGTTGTCCAGCAGGTGCTGGTTCTTGTTGCTGGTGAGTACCGCGATGTCCTGCCGCTGGGCGACTTCACGAAGCAGAACGCGGCCACGAGGCGTGTCCAGCGCCGATCCGGCCAGGAGCAGCGGGCGCCGCGCCGAGGCGAGCAGGCCACGCACCGTGTCGAACTCGGGCCCACCGGGCACCACGTGCCCCAGCTCGAACCGCGCGGCCGGTCGGTCCGCGCCGTCCCGGTCGAACACGTCCTCCGGCACGTACACCACGACTGGCCCCGGTGTCGCCGACTCCGCGACCCGGAACGCTCGCCGGACGATCTCGCCGGTCGAGGCTGGATCGTGCAGCGTCCACACCGCTTTCGCCCGATCGCCGAGGGGGCGGCCCGACTGGAACGTCTCACGGTCGAGCTCACTGGTGGATACGTCCCCGACGAAGACCACAAGCGGCGTCGCGTCCTCGGCGGCGGCGTGCACCGCGATCGCCGCGTTCGCCGCACCAGGAGCGCGGCTGACCAGGCATACCCCGGCCCTCCGAGTGATCTTCGCGTCCGCCAGCGCGGCGAACCCGGCCGAACCCTCGTGCCGGCAGCCCACCACGTCGATCCCGGCGCAGTCGTACAACGCGTCCAGCAACGGGAGATAGCTCTCTCCGGCAACGCAGAAGATACGGTCGACGTCGTGGGCGAGGATGCTCCGCGTCATGGTGTCGGCGACCGTCGCGGCGGCAGCGGTCATTAGACCGTGTCCAGGACGGTCGCCGACCGGTATTCCGCCGTCGCCTTGTCTTGCGGATAGATGATCGCCGACTCATCGAACCCCTGGCCATGCTCCTGGTACTGCAGCAATACCAGTTCCGGGCAGGCGTGGTGCCAGTGGGCAGGCCCGCGTTCGTAGCGGATCGGGCCCCGCCAGGTGGCGAACTCCATCGCCTCCATCGCGTCGATGAGGTCTTCCCTGCCGCTCGACCTAGCCGAGCGACTTGCGGCCGCGACGACGGTGACGTCGGTGAAGTGGGTCAGCGCGGTGTCAGGCGGGAACTCACCATACCGCTGCCGGTACCGCTCGGTGAACCAGCGGCCGATCTCGGTCATCCCGGACCAGGACGGGCGATACTGCATCGCCGGCCACATCGCACCGACACCGCTTGTCCCGGCGAAACGCCAGAAGTCGTTCGACCGCAACGGATAGCTGAAGGGCACCATCAACGGCGTACCGGGCAGCAGGCCAACCTTCGCGGCGGCCTCGATGATCTGGTAGTTGGTCCGGACGACACCTCCATTGATCAGCAGGTCCGGACCGTAGTCCCGGATCCTGCCGAGCAGTTCGGGGAAGTCCGTTGTGCCGTCCTGCTCGAAGTTGATCCGATGGAACTCCATGCCGTGCTTCGCGCTGCCGTAGCTTTCCAGGGTGTCCCCTGTGTGCAGCCCGAACGCCGTGTCCGCACACACCATCCCCACCTTGCGGATGCCCAGCCCTGCCGCGAAGTCCAGCATCAACGGCACGCGATCTTGCACACTGAAATAGGATCGGAAGACGTTGCGCCGTTTCTGCGCGGTGATCTCGCTGTATCCGTTCTCCACGAAAATCGGGATGTCGTACTTCGTGGCGATGTCGACCACCCAAGGAGTGGTCCGCAGGTGCCACTGCCCCATCACGGCCACCACGTCGTCGACCAGCGCGAGCTTGGCCATCTGACCCGCCGCGGACCGGAACATACCCTCCGTCTTGGCGGTCGCCTGGTCGTCGTAAAGGACCAGTTCGATCTGCCGGTTGTCGCGCGCGCCGCCATGCTCTCGTACGTACTCCGCCCCAAGGCAGGCACCGCGGGTCACCAGCTCCCCGGCCGTGGCGTCGCCCGGCTCGCTCAGCGGCGTGATGATGCCGATCCGCAGCGGATCCGTACCTGCGTTCTCGTTCACCTCGCGCACCAGCGCCTGCGCGCGCTCCAGGTGAGTTGGCTCTGGCATCTGTTGCTCCCCTTCCATCAGACTTCCTTCGGAACAGCAAATTCCTCGATATAGCCGGAGAACCGCTCCGCCAGGGCATCGGCCCTCAGCCCGAACTGTTCCGCCCGGTACGGGTAGCCGGGCCGAGTGCGGTTCGCGGACAGATAGCGGTTCATGCGCCCGCGCACGTCCTCGGTGAGCGGAAGGTCCGCGGCCGCGCAAATCCGGGCGACGACCTTCATCGGATCACTCACCAGGTCGGCATAACGCACGTCGAGCAACGGCTGCCGGAATGGCCCGCCCTCACGGTGTATGCCATCCAGCACCGGTGCGACTCGCCTCAACCAATAGTCGCCGATCGCGCGGTCGTCCACGGCCGCGGAACTAGCCCTTCGCACGACGGAGGTCAGGTTGCAGACACTCGGTACCGCCACCGCCGGGGAACGGTGCAAGCGGACGACCAGTGCGTCCGGGTACACCTCGGCGAGGTCGTCCAGGTACCACAAATGGGACGGTCCTTTCAGGAGGACCTGGTCGCCGGGAAGCCGATCCAACAGCACCTGCAGCTGGATACGGTGATACCGGTACACCGCCACCATGGATTGACTGTCCAACCATTCCGAATAACGTGGAACGTGGTACCGCAGCGCGAAAATCGGATCACAAAATGTATTGGCGGTCAGCCGATGGCATTCTTCGGGAAGTTCGACGTGAAGCGGATGGATGTACTTGAAGGCCGGCGCCATCCTGTCGTACTCGGCAATGTAGGCCGCGCACTGCTCCACCAGCTCCTTTGCAGGATCACGACGAGCGGGAGCCATCATCTCCCACAAGGCCGGACCACGGAGCCGAGGGTGCTGGGCGAGCAAATGTTGCAGAAAGGTGGTGCCCGTGCGCAGCAGCCCAGTGATGATGATCGGCCGGAATCGCCGCCGGGTCAGGTCCGGATTCTCCGCGATCCGGCGTTCGGTCTCGAACTGCTCGACGAGCGAACGCACGAGCGACTTCCTCGCCCTGACGTGTCCCGCGGCGCACAACCGCGCCTCTTCATCGAGCGAGCGCACCAGCTGTTCCAGTGCCGGCAGATGGTGGAGTTCGCGGTCGCCGTCGCCATGGGCACGCCGCGCGGAATCCACCAGGGCAGACACCTCCAATAATTCCTGATCGGTCGGGACATTGTGGTCCGACTTCACGCGAACTCCTCGCTCTTGGCACGACGAGACAGCAAACAGCACCTATGGTCAGCTGACTCGAATAAGAGCATCCAAATCAGCCGGACACAACGCATCGACCAATCCATGAAAGGCGCATACACACGTACCCCAGGAAGCATCTGCTAAACGAAGGAAAAGAGACTGATCTCAGCCACTGCAACCCACCCATTCATCACAGGAGATCCACTGGAACGAGTGTAGCAGATATGACGACAGCTTCTTCGAGCTTTCGCGAATGCTGCAGATTGAATCCGACAAGCAAGATCAAATTGGCGAATTCGTAGTCTGGAAAGCAAAGGACCATCGATTCGATCAAGGTTTGAATCGATGGCCGCCGAGCCGGACCTACAGGGGAAACCAAACACAACGAACACGACCATCGCCACGATCGCAATCCGTGATATGTCGATGCATAATAATTCGCAAATGGGTGACCGTGGTGAATTCTGCCCAACAAGAAACACTCTCAGCTAACCGGCCTGGACGAACCATCCGAGCGGTAAGCCCGCGGCACCGATAATTCGAGGTCGGCCCCGTGGAATACCGTCCGGTGTGATAGGCATGGCCACGTCAGGAGCAAAGCTTGCCACGGGCGGTACCGGCTATTCTCCCGCCCATCGAACGCTCTCCGAATCCAGCTCGAAGCCAGAGTTCTACTTCATCGCCCGCGCAGCTCGACCGCGACCGCAGCAAGCACCAATGCTCCGCCGACGAACGCCCCAGCCCAGAGCGACTCGTCAAGTACGGTCGCCCCGATCACGGCGCCGACGAGCGGCGTGATGTAGGCATAGGTACTGACCAACGACGTCGGCGCACTCTCCAAAAGGCGCGTGTAGAGCATAAAGCCGAGGAGCGAGTCGAAGACGAGGAGGAACACCGCCGCTCCGGCCGAAGTCCAGCTGACGTCCGACCACAGAGCTGGATCGAGCTGACCGAGAGACAACGCGACCACTAGCAGCACGGTCCCGCCGGCGAGCAACTGGACCGCGCTGGCGACCACTCGATCCAGCGGACGGTCGACGCTCGCCGCCAGCAAACTTCCCGCGGCCCACAGGATCGGTGCGACGCAAAACGCCACGACCCCCCACGGCGCCCCGCCGATCGCACTACCCGGCGCCGTCAGTACCACGATCACGATGCCGCCGAACCCCGCCACGAGCCGAGCCCACGACCCGGCCGACACCCGGATTCCGATCAATCCGCTCAGAAGTACCACCCACAACGGGATCGCCGCGGCGAGGATCGCCCCGAGACTGGAGGTCACGGCCGTCAACGCCACCGTGGCAAGCCCTTGCCCACCGACCAGCAGCAGCACGCCGGCCGCCGTCAGCTTGCGCAATTGCCGTCGCGTGGGCCGGGTACGCCCACGCGCGACGACGGCGAGCACGACGCCGGCGAGCAAGAAGACCAAGGCCGCTCCGCCGACGGGCGGCACCGTGTCGACCATCAGTTTCATCGCCGGGATGGCCGAGCCCCAGCACGCATAAAGCGCAAGCAACAGGAGGAGCACCTTGCGATCGAGGGGCGCCCCGATCGTCTTCCCACTACCCCGGCGCGTCGTTCTGCCGGTGATCATCGCAAAGATCCTCACACTCTTTTGATCCACGTTTTCACTCGGGCTGGCGACCTCACGTCATCTCCACCACCAGCAACGAATACCGCACAGCCGGCTCCTCATACGACTCCATAATGCGCATACCCACTGCGTCCAATAGGTCATTGAGTTCATCGACTTCGAACTTGTGGGACGTGTCGACGGTCACACGCTCGCCCGCCTTGATAATTCCCCGCAGGTTCAAGTCGGCGAGACAGAATTCAACGTCGACTTTTGGCCATATCTGCGCTTCCATGCGGCGGGCATCCGTGTTGTAGGTCAATCTACTGTCGAATACCGCCGGATCGAAGTCGCCATGAAATAGCCTATTAATGCAGGTCAATCTGTTGACAAGGAAATTATGCCACAGATCATAACCAGGCGGGTCATTGTAAGCTCTCTCGAGCATGGAACGAGGCTTGTCGAAGTCGACACCGATAACCACGAGATCGCCGCGACTGCCCGCCGACCTTATGTTCACCAGTAATTCGCGCCGCTTCTGCTCGCTCATGTTACCCAGCGAGCTGCCCATGAACATGAACAATCGCGACGCTTCCGGCCGCTCGCCGACAACCCTCAATCCACTGTGGTAGTCACCGCCAATGGGCCAGACCTCGAGGCCTTCGATGGAACCCGCCAGCCTCGCGGACGTCCGTCGTAGCATCTCTTCGGAGATATCGATCGGCACATATCCCAGCGGAGCTGATAACTTCGCGGACATCTGCTTCAGCAGCAATTCGGATTTCGTGGCCGTTCCGCAACCCAATTCGACGATTTCGTTGATTTCGGCAAGATCACAGATCGTATCGACATTGCGTGACAGCATTTCCCATTCCGTGCGATATGGATAATAGGTGTCCAAATCGCAGATTTGCGCGTACAGATCCGACCCGCGCTCGTCGTATCCATACACGGTTGGGATTTGCCTTGGAGATTCGGAAAGACCTGCTATCAGATCTTGAACCTCTCCCGTCGCGTCATTCACTCGCACGTCGACCAAGTCATTGACCGCGCCCATTCCCACCATCCCATGCAGAGGTTTCACGAGAACGAACAGTGCGTCGCCGATCTCGCGAGCGAGGAATCATATGCGTTCACTTGCCAGCGTGGCGCAAAACCGCGCTGTTCACCATCAGTACGCTGAAGCCAAGCCCGCAGCGGCTATGTGCGCGTTCTCTATCCCCAACTGGCCAGTCCTGGTGGCGGCCCGCGCTTGTGCCGCCCATAACAATGTCGTAGCCAGAGCTTGTGCGGGCTCCCCGACAAAGGGACCTTCGGTCACCCGAAGTACGTCCGCCTCGGCGCGTCGTTCCAACTCGCGAGCGAGAGTTTCCAACATCCCGCCAAGGGCACTGAGAGTATGCCCGAGCAAGCCCAGTTCCCCGACCAGTGCCACCGTGGAAACCCTGTCCACAGGCAGAGCCGCAGCGAGACGCGTCGCATCACGCGCGACCCTGAGCAACTCGCTCTGGTCACCCCGATCCAGGGATTCACCACGAGAACGCGTCATCGCCGATTGGCCTGGCGATAGAGGGTTTCCACATCGACGGTACAGCCGAACGACAGGTGAACGACATCGCGCCAAACTGGTCCCTGCCGCGCGATCTCAAGCCATACCCCGATAGGCACCATGTCGATAGGCACCATGTCCGACCACCTCCCCTATGACAGTATACTGCCATTGGCGACAACATGCTGTCAAACGATCACGCTGAGGAGACAATGGGTAGCCGAGCGGTGGAGGAATACAGGCTGCTGATCGCCGACGTATACGAGCTGGCAGGTCTGAGTCGCCGGATCGGTGAGCGTGAGGCCGCCGGTGAGGGGACGACCGTCGCGCGCTGGCACGTCCTCAGCGTGGTCTCCGAGGAACCGGCCGCCGTGCCGGAAATCGCGCGCCGGCTCGGGCAGGTGCGCCAAGGCGTCCAGCGTGTCGTCGACGACCTCGTCAACGCGGGCGACCTGATGCGGTATCCGAACCCGGTCAACTCTCGGTCACCCAAGGTCGGCCTCACGCCGTCCGGCCGCATGTTGCTCGACCGGCTGTGGGCTGCCAGCGAAAGCTCGCGCCGAAGAGTCACAGCCGAGGCCGACCTCGATGAGGACGCATTGCGCGCGGCTCGCCGTACCTTGCGCCGGTTGACGGTCTCCCTCCGGGCGGTCGAACGCCATCCGAACGACGACCGCACACCTTGACACGGACGAGAGCGAAGAAGGCCGGCGGTATCCCGCAGGCAGTGATCGGCAGTGCGGGAGACGTCTACATCGGACTGGACGAGCACGGCCGGGCACGTGGTCAGAGAGATTCAGGTGCGACTGCCGCACTGGGCGACTGCACGACGTCCAAACCCTGGATAGTCAGCGTCCGCCGGTCAGCGGACGATCGCGGTGTGGTCGGAGACGTGGGCTCTGCGCCGTTCGGACAGGCTTCACATACCGGCTTTCAGTACGTCGATCTCGCAGCCTGGCGCGGCCGGCTCGAAGCCGTGCTCGACCAGCCAGCGGATCCCCAGCAGGCTCCGCGACGACCACCACCCGCGGATCACGTCGAGGTCGACCTCGGTGCCGTAACCGGCCACGACATCATCGAGGTGTTCCCTGTGGCCGAGCGTCAAGGTGGCGAGATCGAACAGGGCATCACCTTGGGCCGCCTCGGTCCAGTCGATCACGCCGGTGATCTTGTCACCGTCGACGAACACGTGGCTGACCTGCAGGTCGCCGTGCGTGAACACCGGGGTCCACGGCCGGAGCGCGGCCTCGGCGACCTGGCGGTTCCGCGTCACCAGATCGGCGGGGAGGACGCCGTTCGTGAGGAGCCACTCGCATTCGGCGTCGAGTCGCGAGGTGAACTCGCCGGGGGTTCGGCCGGGCCGGGGTGGCAGCGGCGCGTCGTGCAGCAGCCGCACGGCGGCGCCCGCGGCGATCCAGGCCGACGGCGACGCTGTCGACGGCTCGCCGAGGCGGCCGAGCGCCTTACCCGGAAGGGCGGCGAGCGCGAGCACGGGCGGCTTGCGCCACAGGATTTCCGGGGTCGGGATCGGAGCCAGAGTCATCGCCTCGACCTCGATGTCGGTACGCGCCTGATCGGCGTCGATCTTCAAGAACACGTCGCCGGCGCGCAGGGTCGCGCATTCGTGATGGGCGACGACGACTTCGACCTTCATGCCTGCCATTGTGGCGGGAAGGGCCACCGACGTCGCCGGAGTTTTCGTCCGAGTGTCCACCATGGATTCCAGCGCGTCCGAGTTTGACCCGAGGCCCGCTACGCCGCCTTCGCGCTATCCCGTATTCCGAACGATGTGCACGGTCGACCGCCAGAAAACTGAAGCGTCGCAGGTTGCGCCTGGCGCCCCGGATCCGACGGGCGCGGCCATCCACATGAGTACGCCGCAGCGGACCCGAGCCTTTCGGGTCCGCTGCGTACCTTCGTATCCAGAGGTGTGCCTTCCCTGCCGACCGGGTAACCGCCGCACGACCGTGTGCCCAGCCGAAGGACTTCAGATGAGTGACAACACGCAGCCGAGCGACACTCCGAGCCCGGAGAAACCCCGCGAAGACTGGGCGACCGGTGATGAGCCGATGACCGGGCCTCAGCGCTCCTACCTGCACACTCTCGCCCAGGAGGCGGGCGAGACGATCCCGGAGACCTTGACCAAAGCGGAAGCGTCGGAGCTGATCGACCGGCTACAGGACCAGACCGGACGTGGGCAGTAACCCGCCTTCCGCCGCCGCCGTCACCAAGTGGGGCGGATCACTCGATCGACCAGACGTCTGCACAGCTCGCTGGTCGCGGCGAAACTGGCGGGCAACCCCGGACGGCCGGGTTGCCCGCCAGTTTCGAGTACCGCCTGGAGTTCCGGTCGCCTTGGCTGAGGTCTAGCCGAAGATCCGGGCGCGCAGTTCTTTCACTGTCTGGGCCGAAGCGATCAGGTCCAGCGTGTCGAAGTGCAGCGACCAGGCCGTGCCGGTCGCGGTTTTCACCGTCCGCTCGACCAGGCTGAAGGAGATCGTGCGCGGGTCGGCGCCACCCAGCGCCACCGCAGTACCGACCCACTCCCGGTATTCGGTGCCACCCGCGGACACGGTGGCCCGCGGCTCGAGCTCGACGTCACGAACCGCGCCGAACAACCGGTCCAGGTATTCGGTCATGGCCTGGCGGCCGGAGATCGGGGCGCTCAGGCCAGGTCCCTGCAGAGCCGCCGTGCCGTCCAGCCCGGCGACCAGGATCTCGGCTATCTCCTGGTTCCAGGCCAGCTGCCGGACTCGCGGCGGCAAGGGGATCGCCGGGGCCGGATCGGTCGCCGACGAGGTGATTCCCTCGAAAAGGTTCCGCAGTGGGTTCGCCGGATCTTCGACCGGGCGGAACATGTTGACCTGGTCCCAGAACCGCCTGCCGTCCTGCACCCGGGCGGGATCCTTGCCCGCGGCGGGATCCCCGAGGACGAGCCGGTGCATCGTCTTGAACGAGACCGGCTTGCCCTTGATCGTGCCGGTGTTGAGCGCCTCGATGAAAACGACCCTGCCGTCCGGGCCGGAGGTGACGGTCTCCGGTACGAAGACATAATCCGGGACCAACCGGAGTACGCCCTCGATCTGGCTCTTGATTCCCGCCCAGTCCCGAGGCGTTTCGAGCCCGCTGTCCCACAAGCGCGCCGTCCCGTCTTGGACGAACAGGTTCAAGTACGCGCCGACATCCTGGGCGTTTCGTCCCCAGGCGCGGTAGGTGTCCACGAACTGCCGCACGTTCGCCGGTACTTCCGTCGTGGTCCGGTCCGGTTGCCGGGCAAGAGGTTCGGCGTTCGCCGAGGTCGCCAGGATGACACCGGACAGAAGGGCGGCCGTGAGGGCGGGGATGAATCTCGAAACCCGCATCGGGTTTTCTCCGATCACTTCGGTGGAAAGCCGGTTCCCGGCTCGGTCTCATCGCAGGAACGTGGTGATCGGCGATGCCGGTCACCAGGTCTTCTCGGTGGGGTGCTCCTGCTCTGCCCAAAGGATCATCGAGAAGCAGCACGCTGTCGATTACCTCTGGGGTAAGGGCGAGGCCGCCGGGTCAGAGCCGACACCGAGCCAGGCCGTCTGTCCCGGGCCAGGTGTCCCGCGCGCGTGCATCGATGGCGGCCAAACGGGGTAAGCGTCGGGTGACCGGGTTCCGTCGGTCACCCGGGGCTGGTGGGGCCCTCGAATGAGAGGAAAGGGATGGCCCGTATCGAGAAGGACGAATCGACGTCACCCGGGGCTGCCGAGTTGGCTCGAATGCGGGCGTACCGATTGAAGCGCGTTCAGCAGTCGCTGAGCGAGGCGGGCTACGCGGGTGCCGTGCTCAATGACCCGGTCAACATCCGGTATGCCACTGACGCGCGAAACATGCAGCTGTGGACCATGCACTTCCCGAGCCGGTATCTCTATGTGCCGGCCAGCGGGCCTACGATCCTGTTCGAATACCGCGATGCCGACCACCTCAGCGAGGGGTTGGACACCATCGGGGAGGTGCGGCGGGCGGTCGCGGTCAACCACATAGCGGGTGGTCCTGACGTGGCCGAACGGGCGAGGAGCTGGGCCGCCGAAATCGCCGACCTGGTGGACGGGCAAGGTCCGCTGGCGATCGACCGGACAAGTGTGCCGGAGCTGTCCGCGCTGCAAGACGTCGGCGTCGAGGTGCGGTACGGCCAGAGCGTGCTGGAGCGCGCCCGGATGATCAAGTCCAGTGAAGAGGTCGCGTGCATGCGCAGGTCGCTGGAGGTGGCGGAAGAGGCCCTCGCCGAGGTGGCCGAAGCGAGTTCACGCCCTGGTATGAGTGAGAACGAACTCTGGGCCATCCTCAACCGCGTGAACGCCGAACAAGGTGGGGAATGGATCGAGACACGGCTGCTGAACTCGGGGCCGAGGACCAGGCCGTGGTACCAGGAAGCCGGACCTCGGGAGGTCGAAGCGGGGGATTTGGTGTGCTTGGACACCGACATGATCGGCCCGTTCGGTTACAACGCCGACGTGTCCCGGACCTTTCTCGCCGGTGACGGACGGCGAAGCGGAACGCAACGAACCCTCTACGCTCTCGCTCGCGAACAATTGGAGCACAACGCCGCTCTGTTGCGGGCGGGGCTGACTTTCCGGGAATTTCGTGATCGGGCCTGGCTGCCACCCGAAGGCTATCGCAAGCACAGTTTCGGTTATGTGCACGGTGTGGGGATGTCGGTCGAGTATCCCCAGGTTCCGCCTGCGTACGAAGCGCGGACACCGTCCTACAACGGCACACTCGAAACCGGAATGATCATTTGCGTGGAAAGCTATGTGACCGCTGACGACGGTACGGAAGGTGTCAAACTGGAAAACCCGTATTTGATCCGGTCTGGCGCGGGAGAACAGCTGACGACCTTTCCCTTCGAGGACACTCTGTCAGCCTGAACCGACGCGAGAGCATGTGGTGACGGGCGCCACCGAGTCACCCCTGTCGCCGCTTTACGAAAAGGGAATCCCCGACCGTTGCTGCCGCCGCACACGCCGCGTCATGAGCACACCGGGGATGGCGACCCCGAGCAGAACAGGGAACGCGGCGATGATCCCGAACCAGAGAAAGATGGCGATGTACCCGTAGGCAGCGTTTCTCGTGTCCGCGTCCGCCTTCGCAAGGAGGACAAAGCTCGTCACGAACGCGACCACCATGAGAACCGCGATGATGATCGCGAGCCAGACGAGTACACCGGCCCATCGCCGGTAGCCGGCACTTACTCGCCGCGCTTGCGGTGGCGCATGCGCAGCGGGCATCCGGGCGGGATGAGGGATTGGCTGCTGGTCGGACATGAACCCATGTTCTACATTGCACAGCTCCGAAACGCCACTCACGCGAGCCCGGCTCAAGCTGTGAGCCGGCTTGTTCACCGCATGACGGCGCAACCCGGTCACGACCCCGACGACGCCATGCTGAGTTCGTTGTCGCCCACCGGCAAGAAATACGTCGCCTTCGCGCCCACCACGAGATCCTCCCCTGTGTCCGCTCGCTGAGCGGCCGCCTGACCAGCCTCACCCTGGCATGGCGGTGGAGTGCACACCACAAGACAAACGGAGGTAGTCGGCATGTCGCACGCGAAGCGACCAGAGGGTCGCTCCGGAAACCCGCGCAGTGCCAACGGTTTCCCCGTCCGCGGTTTTCGCTACGCCCTCGATACAGCCGAACCACGGCGGCACAAGGCCGCCCCGGTGTCGGCACTGACACCGGGGCGGCCTTGTGCCGCCGGATTCAGGTCGGCTTGCCAGATTCCTAGCCGAAGTTCACGTCACTGCACCACATGTAGGTCTGGTCCAGGTGTGAGGCCTGCCAGATCGTGAACACGATGTGGTGTCCCCGGTAGGCGCCGGAGGTCCGGACGTTGAACGTGATGTCCTTGGCCGGGGCGTACCTGCCGGTCTGCGTGATGAAGTCGAGGTCGCCCCAGCCGAGACTCTGGGTGGCGGGGTCGTACCCGTTCTTGCTGACGTAGACACGGAAGTAGTCAGCACCATGGCTGGCCTGGTCGTACAGGTGCATCGAGAAGTCGCTGCCGATACTGGTGGTCTTCCACGGGCCCGGGGTGTTGAGGGAGTTGTTGCGTGCGAGGCCGTTGCTGCAGAGCTGTCCATTGGGAGTGGACCCCTCGAAGTTTCCGCGGAGGCCGTCCCTCAGCGCGCTCATCCAGTTCCACATGGTGTCGGCGTTGGCTTGGAACGCCTGCCAGCACATGGGATCTTGCTGTTGCATGGCGGGATTCGTGTGCTGGCTGCCCCAGGCTTTCCAGCACTGGTAGGCGCGGGTGGCGGGACCAACGATGGTGCCGTGTGCCGAAGCCGCCGGGACCATGACGAACATGCCGGCGAGCGTGGCGATGACCAGTGCGATGATGCTCCGCCGTCTGGTAACGGACCTCGAGGTGCTGCACATACGCATGGATGTGACTCCATTCTCGGGATGATCGACGATGATCAATATGGGAGCGCTCCCAGAGCACCCAACAGCGTATACGCCCCCTCGCGAAACTTCAACGAACCAGTGGGCAATGCGCGTGGTTTGTTTCGCACTTCTTTGAAGTGATCTTCCCTTTCCGTGCGCTGACCTGCCCTTTCCATCACGACGGCGCTGGGCGCGATCGCGCCGCCGCCGATGCGGGGCGGCGGGCTGACCGAGCCGAGACCAGGATCGGTTTTCAGCGCGGCGAGGTGGTGTGCTTGATCAGTCGTCGCGAAAGGCGGCGATGTCGTCCCCGATGGGCACTTTGGTCAGCGTAGCCCCGGTGCGTGTCAGGCACCCGGCGTTCAGGCCGTGTCAGGGCGGTGTCAGCGCCGCGTCAGCGCACTCGGCGATCGTGGTCCCCGCAAAGTCATTCGAGCTCAAGGCTTCACCAGAAGGGGTTGCGACATGGTGGACGGAACATCCGAGCAGGGACGGGTTCGACGCAGGACAGTCTTGGCCGGAGCATTGACCACGGGCGCGCTCGTCGGTCTTGCCGGGCAGGCCGGCGCGGCCGAGGACAGCCAGAGCGGCGCTGGCGTCGAGCACGGCTGGGGCAAGGTCGCCGACGTCTTCCGCCGGAACTTCAAGGAAAGCCCCGGGGAAGTCGGCGCGGCGTGCAGCGTCTACGTGGGCGGCCGCCAGGTCGTCAACCTGTGGGGCGGCCTCGCCGACCGCGAGGCGAACCGGCCGTGGCGCAAGAACACCATCGTCCAGGTCGCGTCCACCACAAAGGGCGCCACCGCCATCTGCGCGCACATGCTGGCCCAACGCGGCGAACTGGACCTCGACGCCCCGGTCGCCCGATACTGGCCGGAATTCGGCGACGCGGGCAAGGAAGAGATTCCGGTGCGCTGGCTGCTGTCGCACCAGGCCGGCCTTCCGATCGTCGACGGCCCGCTGACCTTCGAGCAGGCATGCGCCTGGCACCCGGTCATCCGGGCACTCGAAGCACAGAAACCGCTGTGGAAACCGGGGACCGAGCACGTCTACCACAGCGTCACGTACGGATTCCTGGTCGGGGAAGTCGTCCGCCGGATCACCGGCAAGTCACTCGGCACGTTCTTCGCCGACGAGGTCGCCCGGCCGCTCGGACTCAGCGCCTGGATCGGGCTACCCGAGAAACACGAACGCCGAGTGGCCAGAATCCACTACGCCGCGCCGTTCACCCTGGAAGAACTGATCGCCGGCATGATCAACCTGACCGGGCTGGACGCGGACACCGTCACCAGGTGGGTCAAAGCCCTCTGGGAGCCCGGCTCCGTGCAGGCCCGGGCAGGCGAACTGGGCGGCGCCCTCGACCCCACCACCGACTACTTCACCTCCCGCGCCTGGCGCGCCGCGGAGTTCCCGGCCGCGAACATGCTCGCCGACGCGCGATCGGTGGCCAGGATGTACGCCGCCACGGTGAGCACCGTCGACGGTATTCGGCTGCTGAATCCGGCCACCGTGAAGAACATGACCGCCGTCCAGACCGACAAGACACCGATGCACGGACTCCCCCCGGGACTGCACATCCCGGCCGACCGCTCCTTTTACATGTCACTCGGATTCCACCGGGCATGCCCGCCGATGCCGATGACCGGACCGGGAGCCTTCGGACATCCCGGCTCCGGCGGATCGATCGGCTTCGCCGACCCCGACGCCGGTGTCGGCTTCGGCTACGTCACCAACCTCTGGAACTTCCGACCCGACGACCCCAGGGCAGCGAACCTCGCCAAAGCCGTCCGCTCCTGCCTCGGATAACGGGGTCCCCTTGATCGGCGGCAGAGCGTATGGGTCATGAAACTTCGGGCACCCTGCCTCCAAGTTGCCGGTCTGCCGCGGACGATCGGCAGCTCGGGCCCCGCCGGTTGACGGACCAGCCGGCGCGGCCTGAGCTGTTCGGCTCACGTCACCGGAGGTTTAGCGGCACATGGACGACGGGTGTTGTGGTGGGCTGCGGAGAACCAGTCGCGGGCTCGACGGTGATTCCGACGCCGCTGACATCGGCTGCGAGGGGTACGGCGACTGTTCCGGCGTCCGACCGTAGAAGTCCTCCCGATTGTGCGCCTCGAGAGCTGATGAGCCACACCTGGTAGACCTGGCGGACATCGAGTCGAGGCAGGCCTTGTGCGGTGATGATGGCTTCGCCGCTCTGTCGGGAGAATTCAACGATGGTGGACCCGCCCCGAGTTCCATCGGCGTGGACCACCGCCCTGTCCGGCGCCACGATAGGTTCGGAGACCGGGACAGAAGCCGAGGGCGTCGTGCCGACGGTAACGCCACCAACGAAAACCGCCGCCGCGGCGGCGACGGCCACGGCAGCCACAGCGGCACGTTTAAGCCAACCCCGGGGTAAGTTCTTCTCCGCCTCGATCAAGGGCGGTGCCTGCCGCGTGACGGTGATCTCGGTGAGGATCCGCCTGCGCAGGCCGTCGCCGGGGTCGATGGTCATCGCCGCGCCGAGTGTTGCCGCGGTTTCACGGAGTTCGGCGACCTCTCGTGCGCACGTCGAGCAGGTGGCCAGGTGCCGGGTGAAGGTGGCTCGTTGGAGGTCGGTGACCGCGTCCAGCGCGTAGGCGCCGGTCAGGGTATGGGCTTCGGCGGTGGTCATCGTGTTACTCCTACCGTGTCGCGCAGCCGGATCAGGCCGTCACGGACCCGGGTCTTGATGGTGCCGAGGGCGACGCCGAGCTTGTCGGCGACCTCTTGGCAGGTGAATCCGTGGAAGTAGGCGAGCAGGATCGATTCCCGCTGCAGTTCGGTGAGCCCGGCCAGTGCCTCGCGAACCAAGTGGTGTTCCTCAGTGGACACTGCCGCTTCGGCCACGTCGTCGTACGGACGACGCAGGTCCAACAGGTCGGCCCGATCCTCGCGGTTACGGGCGGACTGCTCGGAACGGACCCGGTCGATCGCCCGCCGGTGCGCGATCGTCAGGGCCCAGGTGGTGACCTTGGCGCGAGCCGGGTCGAACCTCGCGGCCTTGCGCCAGATCTCGAGCATGACTTCCTGGGTGACCTCTTCGGCGAGGGCCCGGGATCGGCAGACCTGAAGTACGGTGCCGAAGATCGGACCGGCGAGCCGGTCATAGAGAGCCGCGAAGGCCTGTTCGTCACCGCGCGCCGAAAGACCGAGCAGTTCCTCCGACGTCGGCGGGGTGTCGAGCGCGTGATGGAGCGATGGACGGAGGGCGATTACGGTGGCGCGCGCGGCGGCCATGACGAGTCCTTCCCGGCCGAAGCCGAGCCTGCACTTCGCGACGAACGGACTGCGCCGCGGGCGAGCTGTTACCGATGATTCGTCGGCGAGCGCCGTCCGTATTGGTATGGGTTTCCGGAGAGCTTGTCCCACCCGATCGGGTGAAGCCGGGTGTCGGTGTGGTCACAAGGCCAATCCCGACGACCCGGTGGCGCCGAAGACAGCGCATGACCGCCCCTGAACGGACCACCCCCGAGAGCCCCGTGCCGCCGCAGCGAACCCGGTTGCGTTTCTTCGCGGCCGCGTTCACCGGAGTCCTCGCCTTGGCCGCCGCGCTGGCGATCGGGCATCTGGTGGCCGGTTTCATCAGCATCAACGCGTCGCCGTACCTCGCCGTGGGCAACGGCGCCATCGACCTGACGCCGGTCGAGCTGAAGGATTTCGCGGTTCGTACCTTCGGCGTCTACGACAAGCTGGTACTGCTGGGCAGCATGGCTGCGGTCATGGTCCTGGCCGCAGCGCTCGCCGGAGTTCTGTCACGGCGCTCGCCCGTTCCAGGCACGGTGATCATCGCCGTCTTCGGGCTGATCGGGACGTTCGCGGTGTCTCAGCGTCCGGACCTGACGGTGGTCGCGCTCGTCGCGCCGCTCGCCAGTCTGCTCACCGGGATCGCGGTTTTCCTTTTCCTCCACCGGATCGCCCCGCGCGTATGGCGCGAGCCGGACTCCGAGGAGAAGGCGGGTACCTCTCGGCGGGCGTTCCTGATCGGCGGGGCTGGTGTCGTGGTCGGCGCCGGTGCCGCGGGGCTGGGCGGTCAGCTGATCAGCTCGACGCGGGACGCGACGGCATCACGTGAAGCGATCGGGAAACTGGTCCCCGCGCGGACCGCGCCGACGATCCCGGTCGACGCCGACTTCGCGAAACTGGGCACCCCGCCGTTCCTGACACCGAACGACAAGTTCTACCGCGTGGACACCGCGCTTTCGGTACCTCAGCTGCGTGCGGAGGACTGGAGTCTGCGGCTGCACGGCATGGTCGACCGCGAAATCCGCTACAGCTACGACGACATCCGGAACAGGCCGCTGCTCGAACGCACCATCACGATGACCTGCGTGTCCAACGAAGTCGGCGGGGACTACGTGTCCACGTCCAACTTCATCGGCGTCGAACTGGCCGATCTGCTCGCCGAGGCCGGCGTGAAACCCGGTGCGGAGCAACTGTTCTGCACCAGTGTCGACGGCTGGACATCGGGCACACCGGTGGCCGCGGCACAGGACCGCGATCGCGGCGCGATGCTGGCCATCGGCATGAACGGCGAGCCGCTTCCCCTCGAACACGGGTTTCCCGCCCGGCTCGTCACGCCCGGGTTGTACGGCTACGTATCAGCCACGAAATGGGTCGTGGACATCGAAGTCACCACTTGGGCGGCACGCCAGGCGTACTGGCTCAAGCGAAGCTGGGCGCAAGAAGCACCCATCAAGACCGAATCCCGGATCGACTCGCACCGCGGGTTCGCGAACGTCCAAAAAGGAAAAGTGCGGGTCGCGGGCGTGGCCTGGGCACAGCACACCGGAATCGACAAGGTCGAGGTCCGCATGGACCAGGGTCCCTGGCAGGTCGCCACCCTCTCGCGGGAGGTCAACCAGAACACCTGGCGGATGTGGTGGACCGAAGTCGACGTGCCCGCCGGAGTACACCAGGTCTTCTGCCGCGCCACCGACAAATCCGGCTACACCCAGACCGACCAGCGCGCGGGCACCGTTCCCGACGGCGCGACCGGTTGGCACAACGTCACGTTCACCGCCGCCTGAGAAAGATCGACGAACGACCAATCCGCGTCACTGACAGCCTCGAATCCCTTGCAAGAAGACAAAAAAACAACAGTCCATAGTGGACAAAACCAGCCGCCTTCATCTTGGAGTGAATTTCATGAACAAGCTTCGTGTCGCAGGAATCGGTTTCACCGCGGTCGCCGCCCTGGCCCTGTCCGCCTGCAGCGGTGACGACGCCCCTGCATCCAGCAATGCCGGCAACACCCCCGCGCCCGCCTCGGCACCGATGTCCAGCTCCGGTACGACCGGCTCGCCCGACGGCGTGACCACCAACGCCGACGTGTTCGGCCCGGCCTGTTCGCAGCTGCCGCAGGGCAGTTCGCCCGGTTCGCTGGACTCGATGGGCCCGCAGCCCGTCGCCAGCGCCGCCTCGACCAACCCGCTGCTGACCAAGCTGGTCGCCGCGGTCAAGGCCACCAACCTGGTCGACACCCTCAACAGCCAGGAAGCCATCACCGTATTCGCGCCCGCCGACCCCGCCTTCGCCGCACTGGGCGACGCGAAGTTCACCGAACTGGCGGGCAAGCCGGACCAGCTGGCCCCGATCCTGCAGTACCACGTCGTCGGCAAGCGCTACGACGCCAAGGGCCTCGCCACCGCCGGTTCGGTCGACAGCCTCAACACCGCCGGCGGACCGGTCAAGATCGAAGGCACCGGCGACAACATGACCGTCAACGGCGCCAAGATCCTCTGCGGCAACATCCCCACCAAGAACGCCACCGTCTTCGTCATCGACAAGGTCCTCACCCCCGGCACCAACAAGAACTAGCCCTCACGTCCGGGTCATCGCCTTCCCCCGTCGATGACCCGGTCACGGTGGCCGCCGCAGCTGTCGGACTCTTCAGCCGCGGTGGCCACTTCCATGCCCGCACCGCCCATCCGGGGTGCGGGCTCCAGCCACGCGGCAGGATGAGCACGACCTGCCGCCTGGGGAACGCTGTAGCGGCGGCGTTCCGCCGGTCGTCGCCGTCGCTCTACTCCATGGCCACGGCGACGACCGGCCCCCTCCGCGATCCCCGGGGACACCGGGTCAGAAGTCGGACGCGAGAACCACCTGTCCCCCGGCGTCGAGCACCCGGAATCCGGCCGCACTCGCGCGCAGCACGGAACTGTTGAGATTGCAGCGCATTTCCGTGGCACCGGTGCCGATGAACTCGCCCGCGGCCGCCTGCGCCCCGGCCTCGTCCAGGACCAAGACGCGATAACGCTTGTCCGCGTCGAAGCCCGTCCCGGTCAGTTTGATTTCGACCCCCCAAGTGTGGGGCACCAGCCTGGCGGAAGCGTGGATCGCCGGAACCTGCGCCGAAACCGGCACGGCTTCGAAGGGCCCTGGCGCCGGTGCGTCCGGATGCGCGATCCAGCCGACACTCGCACCGCAGACCAAAGCGAACACCGCGGCCACGGCCCACCGCGGGGGCCGTGGCCGGCGGCGGTGCTGTTCCGTACCCACCGCCCGCACGACCGCGTCGCCGAGATCGGGTGGAACCGATACCTCCCCGAGTTCGCTGACCTGCGCGGCATCGGCCAGGCTGAGCGCACGCACGACCGGACTCAGTTCTCGCAGCTCCGACCGGCATTCCGCACAGCCGGACAGATGCGCGTCGATCGCGAGTCGTTCGTGTTCGTCAAGCCGGTCGAGCGCGTAGCCGCCCAAGTTCTCCCGCAGGACGCGGTGATCATCGGGATTCACAGCTCGACCCCCATTTCCTCCATCGCGACGCGAAGCGCCCGCAGTCCGTAGAACAACCTCGTGCGCAGTGTCCCGACCGGGATGCCCAGTCCGGCGGCCACCTCCGCGTACGGTCTGCCGCGCAAATGGGTTTCGACCAGGCACACCCGGTGTTCCGGGGTGATCCGCCGCAGCGCCTCTTCCACGAGCCAGGCGTTGACCCGTCGCTCGTCGAAGCCCGGGTCGGTGGGCTCATCTGCCAGACCGAAATCCCTGGCCGGGCGAACGGACCGGCGGCGTATTTCGTCGGTAATCACGTTCCTCGCGATCGCGAACAGCCATACCCGCAGGCTCGCCACCTCGGGATCGAACCTTTCCGCCGCTCGCCACGCTCTCAAGAACACCTCCTGCACCACGTCCTGGGCCGCGCCGTCGTCGTTCAGCTGCCGCATCGCGAACCGGTACAGCTCCGGTCCGTGCGCGTTGTACACCGCACGGAGCGCGTGTTCCCCGGTCAGGCCGAGGCCACCAACGGCCGATCTGCTCATTCCGTGTCCCTCCTGCCGAACTGTGTTCGGAACAGGTAGGGCGAATGTTCAGCCGATCCCCGATTTTTCCGGGAATGGATGAACGCGAAGGACACCACGGCCGTATACACCGGCCGTAAACCCCTCTCGACAACAGGAGCTGACATGCGCAGAACCACCCGCGCGCTGGTGACCGGAAGCGTGATCCTGACCCTCATGGCGAGTGGAACCGTCGCCTCCGCCACGCCAACAGGGAAGAGCGACTGCGACATCCTCGTCTTGAGCGAGAACGGCACCCTGAGCAGACACCACTGCGAACGGCCATTGCTGCCCGCTTCGACGAAACGCATCTCCGGCCTGGCCGAAGGCGACCGGCTGATCGGCGTCGACACCCGGCCCGCCACCGGCGCGCTCTATGCGCTGTCCGGCTCGGGGCAGCTGTACCGGATCGACGCCAAGACGGCCAAGGCCACCGCGGTCGGTTCGCGGATCACCTCAGGCGGCAAGGCGATCGGTTTCGACTTCAACCCGGTCGTCGACCGGATCAGGGTCGTGACCGACAGCGGCGTCAACCTCCGCCTGCACCCCGACACCGGGGCGCTCGCGGGCACCGACACACCGTTGAGCTACCCGGGCCGGTCTCAGACTCCCCGCGTGACCGCGTCCGGCTACACCAACAGCGTCGCCGGAGCGACCTCAACCGCGCTCTACGGCCTCGACTCCAAACACGACACCC
Source organism: Amycolatopsis sp. NPDC034160 (assembly GCF_055575355.1). Lineage (NCBI taxonomy): Bacteria > Bacillati > Actinomycetota > Actinomycetes > Pseudonocardiales > Pseudonocardiaceae > Amycolatopsis > Amycolatopsis sp. NPDC034160. The sequence continues at coordinate 34,482 of NZ_JBVISU010000008.1, forward strand.
TGGTCAAACAGGGCAGCCTGCCCGGCGAGACACCAGTCGTGTCGCCCAACGCCGGCCAGCTCACCACGATCGGCGGACTGGGGCTGGACATCAGCTCGGTGAACGGCTTCGACGTCGCCGGCGCCGCGAAAGCCGGTGCGTTCGATCCGCGCGACTACAAGGCCGTCGCGGCCGTCCGGGCACACGGTATCCCGTTCCTGGTCCGCGTCGACCTGACCACCGGCCGAGCCCGCGTCCTGTCGCCGCTGCTCACGCAGCCGGTCGGCCTCACCCTGACAAGCTGATCCTCCTACCCGCGCGGAGTGGACGGTGCGCCGGCGAAGCATTCGGCCTACCTGCTGGTTCTTTTGTTCGCCGAATGAGTGACATCGCCGTCCCGCACCACCCATCCGCTTCGCTGTCTCGAAACCCCTTTGACGACAGTCGAAGGGGAACCAACTTGAACGGGAATCCGGATCCAGCGAACGACGGGGCCGAGCCGCCCCTTCCGGTGGACATCGACCAGGAAGTCGAACGGCTGACCCAGCGAGTCTCCTGGGCGGCGGAGGTCAGGCTCGAACTGTCGAACCGCCCTGAACTACGTCGCGTCCATGCGACGGTGGTGAACTGCCTGAGTTTCGGGCGTAGTGAACACGAACCGCTGGGCGCGGTCGTGCTGGTGGTCGACGAGCTGGTCTCCAACGCCTACCGGCACACCACCACTCCCGGCAAACTCGGCGTCATCCGTACAGACCGCGGCCTCCTGGTCGAAGTCACCGATGACGACCCCGACGTCGAGTGGACGAAAGCGAGAACGGAAGAACGACCCGGCTCCGGCTATCACGGACTTCGTCTTGTCACCCACCTGTCGCTCGAGTGGGGAGCATTGCCCAAAGAGTCCGGGAAAGTGGTGTGGGCGCTGGTTCCCGCGCAGATGCACTACGAGCGGTGAGAGCGTCGGCCGGTGCTCTCACCGAGGTTGTGAACGTTGCCACGACGCCGAAGGAGCTGACGGCAGACGGTCTACTCCTGATCGACGCCCTCCCACGAACTCCAGCGCGAAGCCGCGCCTGAGCTTGTGTCTGTTGGTTTCTCGGGCTCGGTGACTACTAAGGGTCGCAGAGTGCGGGCGGCGATCTGGAGGCCTTGTTGGGTCTTGTCGAGAGTGCCGCTCCATTCTGGGTCTTCGTGTTCGACTGCGACGTCGCCGTCGTATCCGGCTGTATGGAGTGTGTCGATGATGCGGTTCCAGTCCAGCTGTCCGAGGCCGGGGATGCGGTATCGCCACCATCCGGCATCGGTGGGCGAGGCGCGTCCGACTGTTCCGCCAAAGACTCCGTAACGGGTGCGTGCCCGCTGGTCGATCTCGATGTCTTTGGCGTGGAAGTGGCCGACGAGGCCTGCTTGCAAGGCGTGTTCGAGGGCGTCGAGTGGTTCGATGCCGAGCCGGGGCAGGTGGGAGGGGTCGTAGGCGAGGCCGAAGCCGAGGTTGGCCATCCAGTCCCACAGCTCAGGCGAGTAGGCCAGATTGGCTGGGTCTCTGTCGGGGTGCCAGTCTTCCATCGGGCAGTTCTCGGCGAGCAGCCTCACGCCGCGGTCGGCCGCGTACCGTGCCAGCGGGGGCAGATGCTGCTCGGCTTGCTTGAGGTCGTCGGCGACCCGCAGGGTGATGTCCCGGCCGATGAAGGTGGTGACATGCCGGACGCCCAGGAGTGCTGCCGCGTCGATGCAGGCCCGCAGATGCCGGTGGACGCGATCGCGTTCGGTGGGATCACAGTGCAGGTTGTTGCCGCAGTAGGTCACTGCGGAGATGGTCAAGCCGTGATGGGCCATCAAGTCCTTCACGCGGGCGGCTGCGTCGGTGGTGAAGCCGGCCACGTCCAGGTGAGCGGCCTGATGGAGGTGTTCGCTGCCGACGGGCCAGGCCGCCACCTCCAGCGCCTGGTATCCGGCCTGCGGTGCCCACTCGGCGACCTGTTCCAGGGACATGTCGCCGAGAGCGGCCGTGAGCAGTCCAAGCTTCATTCGTCCTACCTCGCTGGCTAGTTGCTCGAGAGTCGGTTAGTTGTTGTGCGTACGTGCCGCTCCCGTGCCGGCGCGGCATCGTCCGGCGCTGCTCGTCGTCCGTGATCGGAACGTGTACGCGGGCCGGAGATCGGTTCGCCGCGGAGGAGCTTGCGAAGCGATGCGGCTGTGTCGTGCCGTGAGGGGTGGTCCTGGCCTTGTCGTTCCCGCTGGATGCGGTGGATCTCGACGAGTTCGCGGATCGCCCGGTCCACGAGGCGGTCGTCGCGTGGCTCCGTCTGTACCTCGGCAAGGTGGAGGTATTTTAGGGTTTCCAGCGTGTCGGGGTGACGGTCTCCCTGGATACGTGCGCGGTCTTCGGCCAACGCTTGCAGGAAGGGAAGCGCCTGTGCCCCCTGACCGTTGACCACGAGGATCTTGCCCTGGGAATGCCGCGTGTCAAGAGTGTCGGCATGGTCTTGGCCCATTTCGTCGGTGCGGTTGGTGATTACGGCGGCGTAGTCACTCACCGCTTGATCCACCAGTCCGAGTCGTCCGCGGAGCCAGGAGTGCCGGCATTGCAGATGCCGCAGCATCAGCATGTCGGTTCCCGGCGTCTCGGTTAGGCGGTTCTGCAACACGCGGAACCCGTCGTCGGCCTCGTGTAACCGGCCCTGACCGGCCTGCGCCCAGTGCAACTGCAGCGTCGTCCGCGGATCAGCAGAGCCGAACGCTCGCTGTTCGTCCTCGCTGAGCGCGCGCAAACTGGTTTCCGCCTGCCTGTACCGGCCGAGTTCGGACAGAGCCTCGGCCCAGGCACGTCGCACTCCGAACCCGGCCGGGTGGCAGTAGCCCAGAGAGACCAGCTGCGGGGAAACGGCCTGGATCAGCTCGAGGGCGGTGTGCTCGTCCCGGTCCGCGATCAAGGTCTCTGCCAGCGTGGCCACTGTCGCCAGGACGATCGCTGAGCCTTCCGCGCCGTACGCCCCGGCGGGGCACGCGTTCAGCAGTTGTCGCCATTGCTCGACCACGGCCCGCGTTTCCTCGCGGTCATCGTCGCTCATCGTCCTCAGGTCGCCGCCGGGAAGCAGTAGCGATCCTGTGCCCTCCACAACGCTGTCCGCGGTATGGCTGACTTTCCGGCTCTGAGTGAGACAGACCCAGGCGTGACGGGGAGCGGCAGTGCCGACGGGCAACACGGTGCCGGTCTTCGGCCCAGGAGGTTCTTCTCGCGGCCGCGACTCACCGACTGCGTCAGGGGCTCGCGTCTGCGAGGAGGCCGTCTGAGCCGGACTCTCTTGGGGTGCGGTAACGGGTTCGCTGTTGCGTGCACCGTGGTTCATCGCACGGCGGATCCTGGCGGCGATGTCGGTGTCGCTGATCTGCGCGACTACGTTGTCCACCAGGTTGAGGTAGTCGGCAAAGGCCTGACCGACCGTCTCGTCCCGCTGGGAATCGTCGATGTTCACAGAGTGCCCTCCTTCCGCGGAGTTGATGCTGGGCGCTGGACCCGATCGATCCGGTAGTCCTTGCCCAGACTCTCTTTCAGAGTCTTGCGGGCGTGAGCCAGGTTCTGGCGGACGGCGTCGGAGCTCTTGCCGAGGAGCTCGACGATCTCACGGGGTTTGAACGCCAAGAGAGCCAGCTCGGCGACGTCGCGTTGGGCCTTTGGCAGCACGCCCAACATCTGACTCACCCACTCCCGGCTCTCCCAGCCGTCCAGGTCGTGGTCGATGTAGGAGTCAGGCGTGAGGTGGTAGCCCTTGAGCTCCCGCTCGGGTCGCTGCCGCTCTCGTTTTCGCCGGTCGTAGAAGGTGTGCAGTACAGCTGTGCGGACCCACGCCTTGGGATGCCTCAGCGTGCCCCACGACTTCTTGCGGATCATGTCGACGATGACGTCTCCGATCGCGTCCTCCGCGTCCTCTTTGCTCGCGCCGATGTACATCAGCGACGTGAGGAAGTGCCGATAGTTCTCCTCCATGAAGAGCTGAAAGCCTGCCAGCGGGTCAGGGTCTGGTGCGGGCACGCCGCCCCCGCCAACCTGTTCTCGATCCACCGCGCCTCCGATCGCTCCATCGCCATCGAGCCCTCCTGTTCCGCCCTGTCAAAGAACTAGGCGAGCGAGGAAGCTCCACCGTGAAACCTGAGTTCGAATTTCTTCGGTAGCGTGCCCCCGGCCCGACGAGAGAAGCTCAGCCGAGCACGAGAGCCAAGATGAGGACGACCACCGCCACGAGCACTGTGGCGAAGATCGAATGGGTGGTCATGTAGGTGTTGATGATCGCTGCTGCGGCGAAGTTCGCCACGGTCGAGACGTCAGTGCCTGCCGGCTGCGAAACATGTCGACCTGCTTCCTGGGAGCGGTCATCTTCTGCCCTGCAGTCATCGCTTCTGCTCTCGTGGAAATTCACCTTGGGTAGCCCTTTCTCACGTAGAAAGAATTCTGCCGTACTCATTTGGCGTCTCACGCAGGCACCGCGTGAAATTTCATGCAGCGCAATCGACGTTCAACTGACCGCCGATCCCACTACCGGGCCGCTGCGTAAGATCATCCCGATACGACGGCGGTCACCGCACCTGACTGCGATGGTCCAGCGGCGTACCGCGATCCGGGTGAACTCGGACAGCCGACGCAGGCCGATCCGGACGTCGTTGCATGGATACGAAAGCCTGGTGCAGTTGGGCAGCATCATTAGGCCGAAGAAGCACCGCGCCGCTGAACAGGGCGTGCGGTGCGCTCTCCATAGATGCGGGGTAGGACACGGTGGAGGGCGACAGGTCATGGCGGGTGCTCAGCTCGGTCGTCGACCGTTCCAGCTGAAGGTCGGCGAGCAACCTCGCCCTGGTGTCTCCGTAGAGTCGTGTGAGTGCGTCTGGATCACGGGCGTTCCGGGTTTCCAGCCCTCTGTCGGGATAGTTGATGGCCGCGGACCGCATACCTGTGCGGTGAGATTCGGCCAGTTGAGAATACTCGGCGACAGCACTAGATCGCGGGTGCCGAGATCGGCCTCCTCGTGGTGTGCGCCGATGTCGATCGCCACGCTCCAGAGGACGTAACGGTCATTATCGATACCTGGTCCCGGAAGCTACTACCGCCAGACCTTCTGCACTAGCCAACGACCAAGCCGAACAGCCGCGTCGTATCGCTGGGCAACCGTGAGTGTCCGAAGAGGACCGAAAGACGTTCGGCGCTCTCATCGGCCGCTTCGTCGGCGACCTCACCGCCCGGCTCGCGGTCATCGACGACGAAACGGCCGGTGGTTAGCCGCCGACCGTTTCGTTCTTCCTCACTTGCCGCAGAAGACTGTCTTGAGGAGCTTGTTCAGCGCCGCCGGGAGCGCCGCCTCGCTGGCGGTGGCCCCGAAGGTGACCGAGGCGTTCATCGTCTTGCTGCCGTTGTGGCTGAGGACGGTGCCGCCGCAGTCCGGACCCAGGTCCTTCGAGTACTGTCTGAGACCGTAGCGGCCGCTGTACGGACGTCAAAATCGACATTGAAATCGCCCCTAGTGTCCAGACACGAAGAAGCCCAGGCCGCGTGGCCTGGGCTTGCGCTCCCCCGCTTGGACTCGAACCAAGAACCCTCCGGTTGACTGATTCCAGTCGGTACCTGGTCTCCGCCCGCCGCCGGGTCGTTCGAAGCCAAAACGGACCACGAGTACACCCGACGCCCCGAACAGATCGAACTCGCCACAGCGCACGGTAAGTAGGCCTCGCCGGTGGACCGCGACTTCCTGTAGAACAGAATTGGCCACTTCAACGAGAGCCCGCGCGAGGCAGTCGCCGAAGACACGGCCAGTCGGGGTCTTTGCTGGCTTTCCAGGTCCTGTTCGCCTGCCAGGACACGCACTCCTTGCGCAGGATCTACCGGACGGTCTCGGTACTCGCCCTGATCCATGCGTGTGCGGCGACCAGCAGTTGACCCCGCCCACCGAACAGACACCTGTTCCCTGAACGCCGCGCGGCGCCCGGCACACCCGGCCGCCGCAAAGGGATCGAAGCAGGTGACAAACTCGGCAAACACCGGTGGGTGATCGAACGAACCATGGCCTGGCTCACCGGATACCGCCGCCTGACCCTGCGCTACGAACGCAAAGCCGAACACTTCCTCGCCTTCCTGACCCTCTGAGCCACCCTCACCTGCCACAAGAGACTCCACAAACTCACCACGTAAGACACCCTCTTATCCGCACCCTGAGAACTGACGGCGAATCAACGACTCGACCCGAGGGGGTCCATGACGGTCACATAGGGCGCGGATTCCAAGGGGCGGTCGGTGAAAAAGCGGACCGTCAAATCGGCGACGTCGGCCGCGCGCTCCAGGACGACCCAGTGGTCGGAATCCTTGATCGTGAGAAACCGGCTGCCGGATATGGTGGCCGCGAACTCGCGCTGCCGTTCGGGAGCGGTAATGGAATCGTGTTCGCCAGTGAACACCAGTGCCGGCACCCCGGACAGGCCACCGTCGAAGGACGGGCCGCTGATCAGGGAACGACGCAGGTAATCCATCACGTGCGGAACATGGACGGCGACGTGAAGCATCGACCGCCGCACGTACCGATACACGAGGGAACGTCGCGGGATGCGGCGATTCTCATCGAGGCACAGCTGCATTTTCGCGGCCACCGTGGCGAACTCCTCGGTCGCCCCGATCGCGAGGTGGTCGGCCGCCTCGCGCAACGATTCCCTCTGTGCCGCGTCGGTATGCGAGACCACTCCGCCGAGGATCAGCCGCGCGATGCGGTGAGGGCTGCGCTGAGCGCAGCCGAAGGCGAGTTCCGCTCCGTAGGAATACCCGAACAGGTTGACCCGCGGTACACCGAGATCGTCGATGATCCGGTCGAGGGCGGCGCACATGAAGTCGGTGCCGGCACCGGGAGGCAACGGGTCCGACGTCCCCATTCCGGGGAGGTCCGCCGTCACCAGGCACGCGATCGGGGTGATCCGATCCTCCATATGCGGCCAGCCGTTACTGCCCTGGAGCCCGCCGCCGATCACGATCACCGGCTCGGTCCGCGGGTCGGACTGCCGGAGCAACCGGTAACTGAACTGTGTCCGACCGATCGCCAGTGGACGGACAACTTCCTCGTGCATGCTCTACTTTCTGCTCCGAATGTGGTGTCGAGCCAGGGCTCAGCAGCCTTTTGTAAGGACGAGGGCGGCGTTGTGGCCGCCGAAGCCCATCGAGATCTTGACCGCGCACTCGAACTCGGCAGTCCGGGCTTCCTTGGTCACCACGTCGATCGGTATGCGGATGTCCCTGGTCTGGAAGTTCGCCGTGGGCGGCACCAATTGCCGTTCCAGGGCCAGCACGGTCAACGCGGTCTCGATGCCCCCCGCCGCGCCGAGAGTGTGCCCGGTCATCGGCTTGGTCGAGGTCACCAGCGGCTCCTCGCCGAGGACCCGGCGCAGCATGGTCGCCTCGATGAGGTCGTTCATCACGGTGGACGTCCCGTGGGCATTGACATGGCCCACTTCGGCCGGCGCCACGCCCGCGTCGTCCAGCGCGGTCCGCAGCGCACGCTCGATTCCCTTGCCGTCGGGTTCCGGTGCCACCGCCGCGTAGGCGTCGCTGGAGGCGCCGTAGCCCGCGATGCCCGCCCGTACACGCGCTCCGCGAGCGACGGCGTGATCGGGTCGCTCCAAGACGACCAGACCGGCACCCTCGCCGACCACGAAACCGTCGCGGTCGGCATCGAACGGACGGCACGCCGTCGACGGATCGTCCCGGCGCGTGGACACCGCCCTCATCTGGCAGGCACTGGCGATCAGCAAGCGGGAGCACACGGATTCGGCGCCACCCGCGATGACGATGTCGCACGCACCCGAGCGCAGCAGCTGCAGGGCGGTGCCGATCGCGACCGTGCCCGAGGAGCATGCGGTGGAGACACTCAAGCTCGGTCCGCGCGCGCCGAGGTCCATGCAGACACTGCTGGCGGCGCTGTTCACCGTGGTCATCGGTGCGAGCTTGGGCGAGACACGGCGTGCGCCTTTTTCGGCGAGGACGGTGCTTTGCTGGTCGTAGAAGGGGAGGCCGCCGTGGGCCGAGCCGATGACCACCGCGATCCGATCCGTCTCCCAAACCGAGGTGTCGAGACCCGCGTCCGCCACCGCTTCCCGCGCCGCGATCACCGCGAGCTGCGAGAACCGGTCCATCATCCGCAACGCCGGTACGCCCAGCAGGCTCACGGTGTCGAGGTCGTCGACGGTGTACATGAAGTCGCACGACAGACCGCTAAGTTCGTCCTGGTGTCGCACCCCCTTGACGCCGCCGGGTTGTGTCACACCACGCCAAGCGATCTCGGCTCCGACTCCCGCCGCGGTGACCAGCCCCAGACCCGTCACTGCGGCGGTGAGACGCGGTGCCGTCATGCGGCGAGCTTCTCGTCGACGACCGCGGCCAACTGTTCCACGGTCTCCCGGGAGGTCAACTGGACGTCTTCGAGGTCGATGCTCAGGTTCTCCTCGAGGAGCACACGCAACTCTTCCAAAGCGAGGGAGTCCATGCCCAATTGGTGCAGTGAAGCTCCGGAACGAACTTCGGCCGGTTCCACCCCGAATTTTCGGGTCAAGAGGATGGTGATCTCTTCTGCGACGGTCACGCTGGCATTGCCTCCTATTCGATCTTCGCATCCTGCCGTTGTCACGACACAGCAGCAGATGCCCACAGACTGCGTTTATACCCCTGACAGGCTAAACTTTCACTTTTTGACTCGATGGAGTGAAAAACGCCGGAACGAATTTTCGAACAATTGTCATAAATGGCAAGTTCAGCGATAAGAAGAAGGCCTGCAACGAAAGGATGGCCCACTTCCAGGGCGGACCCGCACGCGACGGGGGCGTTGCCGTCAAGGGAGAAGCGTTGGCGCGCCACTATTGTTCGCGTTATCGTCCGTGAACGAGCATACAAGCCAGAAGACGACCGACAAGCATCGGGTCAGTCGCCCGGCTTCCCACATCCGTCCCAGCGTTCAACTCCGATCGCCCATCGAGCTGCCACGATTGACGTCAGCGCATCGTGCAACGTGACCCACACGCGAAACAAACCATAACCTCGTCTTATGGTCACTGCCACATACCCCTCCCCCAGGAAACTCCGGCCGGCAATGTGGACATCCAGCCATGACGACCGACTTGGGACTGACCAGCGGCGACTCGGCGTTTATTACTCGAGCGCCCCCGTCAATACGCGCACGCACAATACACTCGAACCAGTGACCACAAGATGGCCGGAGCGACGACTTCCGTGACACGACCGTGGGAATCGCCGCTCGGCTCTGTTCGTTCGTCTTGAGCGCGGCGTTTCTGCGCCTGGTGTCATGTCCGCTACGGCGTGGTCGGGCAGACGCCCGCGGCGAGCCACTTCTCCCGAAGGTCGGCCGGGATGGTCAAGGCGGTCGACTGGCCGTTGGTGAGGGTGCGGACGCTGCCGCCGAGCGGAAGACTGCTCGCCTTGTCGAGCACCGCCGTGGCCGCCCGGCTGCGGTCCTCCAGCAGTCGCATGGCCTGTACGCCTGCATCGACCGCACGGTCCCAGCCACGTGAGCGCGGCACCTCGAGCAAGTCGGTGACGACCTGTCGGACCATCGCGGCGACCAATTCGCTCGACGGCCACCAGGTCGGTGACGACGGCGTCGGCGAGCGGATCACCCTGGTACTTCAGTGTTTCGAGCGCCGTCCGGGGGCAGCCCGAACTCGTTGTGATGGCCATGGGCGATCACTGGCTGTGACACTCTCGGTCATACCTGCTCGATCCGGGACGCGCCGGAGCTTCGCGAGACGGCATCATTTCGATACTGCCGGGTCGTCCGAGGGTGGGGTGGCAAGGCACGGCAGGTCACCGAGCGGAAGTGTGCGCGACACCGTTTTCCGGAGTGACAGGGCGGGTACCAGCTAGGTGACGTCATGACTTTCACTCGGGGTTGCCAAGCCGCGGCGCGGCTGTCACGACAAGGACTGGTGGTTCATGGGGTTGGGTTCCTGGATCGGCCGCGAACTCGCGATCAAGGTTCGTTCTCCGCGTGCTGCACGGCTGGATGCCGAACGATCGGCGAAGGTGGACGCCTGGGCGGGGAAGCATCGAGTGCTCAGTACCTTCGCCTCAGGTCTGATCTTTGCCGGACTCGCCTGGTTGATGGCGGAAAGACGCGACGGGTCCACCCCAGGAGAGATTCTCGTGTGGGAGCTGATCCTGGTTCCGGCCGGACTGATCAGCGCTTGGATCGCCTGTACACGCATCAGACGGCGCGCGCTCGCTTCGCCTGACCGGAAGTCTCCGCACTCGACCTGAAGGGCCGTTCCGCCTGGAACGACGTCGATGCGCAGCGAAACAAGCGGCCTGGTGTCGCGTGATCCTGTTGCCTTGCGTCCGCTGTGGATCCAGTGGTTTTGGCAACACGGACTACACGACACTAAGTGTCACCGGCGTGGTTACCGCAGGCAGGTGATCCAGTAGCTTCCCTCGAGATCCCGGCTGACACCATGGGTCTCACTGGGGAAACCGGGGAATTCCCGGTCGAATGTTTCCAGCGCGCGCAGATAACGCCACACGGGACCGTCCGCGTCGCCGGTGCTCTCGCCGGGCATGAGCACCGGGATTCCCGGTGGAGTGGTGACGGCCTGCGTCGCGACGGTACGTCCGGCGATGTCGGCGAGGCGCACCGGTTCCGTTCCACCGCGAATGAGGCACGGAAACCTGATCCTCCGCCGCTCCGCCGCCAACTTCACCACCCTCGCCGCGACCGCCGGACGCGTCACCATCGCCGAAGTCGACCAACTCGTCGAACCCGGCGACCTGGACCCCGACCAGATCCACGTACCGGGCATCTACGTCCACCGCATCGTCGAACTCACCACCGACCAAGCCACCGACAAACCCATCGAACGCCACACCACCCTCGAAAGGACAACACCCTGATGCCCTGGACCCGCGACCAGATGGCCGCCCGCGCCGCCACCGAACTCACCGACGGCAGCTACGTCAACCTCGGCATCGGCCTGCCGACCCTCGTCCCCAACCACATCCCCGACGGCGTCCACGTCGTGTTGCACTCCGAGAACGGCATCCTCGGAACCGGCCCCTACCCCACCCAAGACCAGGTCGACCCGGACCTCATCAACGCGGGCAAAGAAACCCGGCGCGCCCGTCGCCGTGCCGACGCGTCCGCTCGCATGAGCAAACCGCCGTACCCCGACCATACTTCGAGGAGGACCCAGTGACCGTGAGACTTCTTCTGCTCTAGATTCAGCAGCTCTAGCAACGGTATACCCCGCCGCCAGCGACGAGGTCGTCACAGATCAACACGTCGCCCTCCGCACCAGACTCCGTACAGGCGAAAAAGCCTCAGCATATCGCCGTATTCGGCCACCGTCGGCCGGGCGACCTTCGGCTGTAAGCCGCCACGCCGAGATCGACGCCGAACGTTGGACATGACGGTATGGAACCTGAGGGTTTCCATACCGCACTCGCCCGGCTCACCGCCCTTGCTCCATCTCGGGCACCTGCGGCGAGTTTCTCTCTCGTGACCACCTACTCGAATACTTTGTAATTCGGTGCGGACTGAGGCCGAGCGCGGAGGAGGCCCAACAGCTTCACCTGCCAGGTCTCGTGTGGTCCGCGCATGGTGAACGCCCGCATTCCGTGATCGTGTCCGTCAGGGCACGGCTCGTATCGGTCCAATCCGCAGCTCGGCCGCTGACCTGCGAGAGCAGCCTCATCCGTCCTCCATGCGCGACGTGGGCGGCAAACAGAATGAAGTAAGCCCACCGTATGGACAGAGATCGCCCCACCTGTAAACGGAACCAACGTGTTTACCTTCGTGGATTGGAGTGAATGAAACGTAGTCACGTCACAGAGAGTTCAAGTTGTCACACTGAGGTGATGGCGTTGTCACTCAACGTGTGGGAACTCGTGCTATTACGCAGCGAGATCGCACCCTAGGCCGTTAGGGTGACGGGAGCAGCAGCGCTCCGGACGCTCACCAGCGTCCCAGCTGCGGGAACAGGGGCCACCGCCTCGCACCACACGGCTGCTATCAGATCTTTTGCCCTTAGCGCGTATGTCTCGTCATCGAGGAGCCGTTCATGCCTGCTCTCTTGAGAAGGCGCACATCCAACCCTGGGTGGGTCCGCCCCTCACCCATTCGAAGCTTCATCGCCCTAATGGTGCTAGTCGTCGCCCTGATCGTTCCGACTCCTGCTGCCGCCTACCCACCGCAGGTCCTCGTCTTCGTGGCCAATACCGGGTCGGACAATGTCACCGTGTACGACACCCGGCTCGGCGAAGTGATCGCGACCGTAGGCGTGGGTGACGGGCCGGTGGGAGTCGGCGCGACGCCGAACGGTGACCGCGTTTATGTCACCAACGAGCAATCCGACACGGTGTCCGTGCTGGACGCCCGCACTCAGATCGTCGTCGCCACCATCCCGGTCGGCGACACACCGTTCGGTGTGGCGGCCACCGCCACCTACGCCTACGTCTCCAACTTCGGCTCCGACTCGGTCACCGTGATCGACATCGCCGCGCAAAAGGCCGTCGCCGAAATTCCGGTCGGACGATTCCCGCACACGCCGGTCGCCAGCCCGGACGGCAGCCGGATCTACGTGACCAACAACGGCGGGAGCAGCGTGACGGTGATCGACACGCGGATCAACAAACCCGTCGGCACCGTTCCGGTCGGCCGCTTCCCGGCGGGTATCGCCGTCGGGCCGCGCGGTGACCGGATCTACGTCGCCAACACCGGCGACGACACGGTCACCGTCGTCGGAACCACGACCGGCCGCCCCATCACCACGATTCCGGTCGGCGACGCCCCCATGGGTCTCTCGGTGACACCACGCGAGGTCGTCTACGTCGCCAACGCAGGTGCCGACACCATTTCGGTCATCAATTTCCCCGGCGTGGGCACCACTTCCACCTCCCCGGTGAACCGACGGCCGGAGGGAGCAGCCGCGGCCCCGGACAACAGCTTCGTCTACATCACCAACACCGCGTCGAACACCATGTCGATCGTGGACACCGCCACGTCGAAACAGGTCTCCATGGTGCCGGTAGGCCAGCAGCCGGAGGGCGTGACCGTGACCGGCTGAGCCAAACCGCGGCGGGTCTGCCGAGCAGGCGCCAGGCGAGGTAGAGCGCGACCACCCCGCCGCTGCCGACCCCAATCTTCAGTGCATCAAGTCGTGCCTTGACCAGGTCCGCGCCAGCGAGCCCGGCAGTAGCCGGCCACCACAGCACGGTCACCGCGCCTGCGGTCAGAACCGCGATCACGGCCGCGGTACACCACATCGCGGATCGGGTCAGCTCAGGCAGTCGCTTCACCGCCGAAGACATCGAACTCGGCAGTAAGGGCGGACTGGCGGACCCCGGCCACGCGTCATCGGTCATGACCTTCATCGTCGCGGAAACCGGCGACGGCGTTGCAGAACTACCGCATTGGAAGAGTTTGAGGTCATGGACTGTGGTTCTAGGGCTGGTTTCCGATGGCGTGCGCGACGAAGCGAGCGGCGAGGTCGCGGAGTTTGACGTTTTCGCGTTGTGACTGCTCGACGAGCAGGGAGAACGCCTCGTCGGCGGAAATCTGCCGGATCGCCATGAGAATGCCTTCGGCCTGGCCTGGACGCTGTAGCAATTGACGGCGCCGGAGTGCCCGGCGTCGATGGTCAGCAGAGTGACCGTATCTTGCAGCCGTGCTTTCTTACTGTGCTCGGCCAACCAAGCCGCAGGAATTGTCGGCCACTGTGTCCCCAGAGAGCTGGGTTTGCAGCCATCGCAGCATCTTCCGGGTTTCGTAGCGTCGCGTGGAATGTAAATTCCATCACCTTCACCCAAGGCCTCAGGCAGCGCTGCAACGAGGTGTTCAACGAGCGCAAAACACTCCTCGACGCGTTAAGCCGAATCACCGACGATGCCGACGCCCCACGCCCATCGAACCTGTACCAAGCGAACCTGCTGGACGCCTTGCCGTATCTGAAGGCCAACCTGCGCCACGCCCAGCAGACCTGCTTCACCGCCAGTTCGACCTGACGCAGCTCACGATCAAGGTCCACTACAAGACCGACGAAGCGACCATCACGGCCACCCTGCCCACCGGCCCGGACTCGATCACTTCCATCGGTGATACCGCCTCGCAGCAAAGCTGCGCAGGTGGGAACGAATGTGCATCCTGCGAGTGCCCCCGGTGAGATTCGAACTCACACTGGACGGGTTTTGAATCCGTTGCCTCTGCCAGTTGGGCTACGGGGGCGTGCGGGGTGAACTTTACGGGATCGCGGCCGCGCGCTTCTCGCGGGGCCCGGAGTGTGACGCCCGTCTGACGTGGTGAACGCCATCTCGCCGACTGGATCGTTCCCGGTAGGCTTCAGGTTCGCGGACTGACCGCGAGCCGAACTGCCCGACGACCTTCAGGAGGACCCCGGTGACCGAGCAGGCTGCCGAGGCCAATGGTGCCGTCGCCGCACCCCAGCGGCGGGTGCTCGTGGCCGAAGACGAGGCCCTCATCCGTCTCGACCTCGTCGAGATGCTCCGCGAAGAGGGCTACGAGGTCGTCGGTGAGGCGGGCGATGGCGAGCAGGCCATCAACCTGGCCACCGAATTGAAGCCCGACCTGGTGATTCTCGACGTCAAGATGCCCAAGCTCGACGGTATCGAGGCCGCGTCCAAGATCACCGGCGACCGGATCGCGCCGGTCGTCATTTTGACCGCGTTCAGCCAGCGTGACCTTGTCGAGCGGGCCAGGGACGCCGGCACGATGGCGTACCTGGTCAAGCCGTTCGCCAAGCGCGACCTGGTGCCCGCCATCGAGCTGGCCGTGAGCCGGTTCGCCGAGCTCCAGGCACTCGAATCCGAGGTCGCGGGCCTGACCGACAGGCTCGAGACCCGCAAGGTCATCGACCGGGCCAAGGGGCTGCTGATGAGCCGCCAGGGGCTGACCGAGCCGGACGCTTTCCGCTGGATACAGCGCACCGCGATGGACCGTCGCACCACGATGAAGGCGGTGGCCGAGGCCGTCGTCGAGAGCATCGGCTGACGGACCCCGCCATAGCCGCGAAGGCCACCTCCATCCCGGAGGTGGCCTTTTCGCTCAGAGCCCGCTTGCCATCCGCATCACGCGATAGACGTCGGTGTTCTCGACCGTGCCACCCAATCGGACGGAGCCGGGGCCTTCGGCGGTGACCGGGGTGTCGGAAGCGGTGTGGTCGTGCGTCGTCCAGTCCACAGTGAACTGGAGCTTCGAGCCCGGTACGTCGAACGGGCCGTCCTGATCAGGGTCAGTGTCGGAGGCGTCGTAGTTCTCGATGCTCAGTCCGCCGGTCTCATGGTCGCCGCCGATGATCACCAGCGTGTCGGGATGCGCGCGGACGAAGCGCATGACCTCGGCGATCGTGGCGTCGAGTGCCCTGCCCGCGTCGATCACGCCGTGCGCGTTGTTCTCGTGCGACATCCCGTCGGTTCCTTCTTCCTCCAGGAACAGGAAGAAACCGCGCGGGTTCTTCGACAGCGTGTCCAGGGCCTTGCGCGCCATCTGCTGGAGCGGCACTCGTGGCGCGTACTTCCCGACGCCGTCCGGGCCGTAGTCGACCATGTCCTCGTTCGCGAACAGGCCGAGTATCCGGTTCGACCGCGTGTTCCGCAGTTCGTCGCCGTCCCGCACGTAGGTGTAGCCCGTCCGCTGCGCGCGTTCGACGAGGTTGCCGTACGGGCTGCGGCTCTCCTCTCCCGGCTTGTCCGGCCAGAGACCGGGATTCCCCTTCGGGTACCACCAGTCCTCACCCCCGCCGAGCAGGACGTCCGGGCGGCTGTTCTCGATGTACTGCTTCGCGATGTCGCTCTGCGAATCCCGGCTCGGGACATGCGCCGCGAACGCGGCGGGCGAGGCACCGGTCACCTGCGCGGTGGTGACCAAACCGGTCGACTTCCCCGCCCGCTTCGCCCGTTCGAGGATCGTTTCCACCGGACGGCCGTGGACGTCCATGCCGACGGCGCCGTTGCGCGTCTTGTGCCCGGTCGCCAGCGCGGTGGCCGCCGCGGCCGAGTCGGTGACGATCTCGTCCTCGTCGTCCGACGACGTCCGCACGAGACCGGTCACCGCGAGCCCGTCCATCGCCAGTTCGCCGCGTTTGCCCTTGAGCGCCAGTCGAAGCAGGTCACGCTGGCCAAGGCCGAGGCCGTCGCCTTGGAGGTAGATGATGTTACGCGCCACCCGCGCCCCGGATTCCGCCGTGGTCGTCTGCGCGACCGCGGCCGAACCCCCGCACAAGACCACCAGAACCGTCGCCGCCGCAAGACCGCGTCCGCGCATGTCGACTCCCGTCCGCTTAGTTAGGAACCTTTCCTAACAGAGAGCGGCCGAGAAGGCCAGGGGCAGCGCTCTGGAGGACATACCCACGGCCGATGAGATCCAGACCACACGATCGGGTCGTGACGATCTTCGTACGGCTGGGTCTATGGGATGTGGAAGCGAACCGGGGGACCCGCGAACTTCCGCCACCGGCAACGGAATCCGAATCAAGGAGACTGCGATGACGAACCCCACCGCCCCCGCCGAGAACAGCGCGCTCGTCTCGCCGCAGGGCGTCACCACGATCGCCGACACCGTCGTGCAAAAGGTCGCGGGCCTCGCGACCCGTGAGATCACCGGGGTCCACGCGCTCGGCGGCGGCGCCGTGCGGGCGTTCAACGCGTTGCGCGAGCGCATCCCGGGCGCCACCGGGTCCGCCGGGCAGGGTGTCTCCGTCGAGGTCGGCGAGCGCCAGGCCGCGGTCGACCTGCAGATCGTCGTCGAATACGGCGTCGCGATCGCAGAACTCGCCAAGTCGGTGCGCCGCAACGTGATCGGCGCCGTCGAGCAGATGACCGGACTCGAGGTCGTCGAGGTCAACATCAACGTGTCCGATGTCTACCTCCCGGGTGACGACGAAAGCGACGAGAACACCGAATCCGGCCGGGTCCAGTGACCACCGGCGCCGAAGCGCGCCCTACCGCAAGGAGAACGTTCATGAACGCCACTCATCTCGGCCTGCTGACCGGTCTCGTTCTCGGCGTGGCAGGCGCCTTCGGCGGCTTCGGTGCCTTCCTCGTCGTACTCGTCCTCGCCGCCCTCGGCCTGCTGGTCGGCCGGTTCCTCGACGGCAAGCTGGACCTTTCGGCCCTGGCTAGCCGCGACAGGGGCTGACCGCCATGACCGCCGCCGCGCGGGAGCACCTGATCCACCGGGTCGGTGAGCTCTCGGGCCTGACCGTCACACGGGTCGACATCACCGTCACGGCTCTGCATTCCACCCAATCCGCACCGAGGAGGGTCCGATGAAACGACGCCCTCGCCGCAGTGTCCCGGCCGTGCTCGTCGGACTCGTGGTGCTCGCCGGATGTGCGCTGGCCGCCACCGTCGCGGTCCAGACGATCCTCGGGGAGCAGCCGTGGATCAGCTACGACGCCGTCGCGTCCACGCTCCACGGAACCCGATGGAGTGATCCGCTTCCCGCGCTCGCCGGCGGTGGTGTCGCACTGATCGGCCTGTTCCTGATCGTGAGCGCGATCGTCCCGGGGAAGCCGACCGTGCTGCCGCTCGAAGGCGGCCCGGACTCCGGCGCCTCCCGGCGCGGTCACCGGTCGACGCTGCGGGCCGCCGCGTCCACTGTGGACGGCGTCTCGGCGGCGAAGCTGAAGGTCAAGCGGCGCAGGATCGTCTCGGTGGTGACCACCGGGCGGACGAACACCGCGGGACTCGCCGACGCCGTCCGCGCCGCCATCGAGCGCCGCCTCGCGCAGCTCGGTCCCGCCACCGTCCCGGCCGTACGGGTCCGGGTCAAGGCCACCAGGAGCGCGTCATGACCGACCTCAACCGTCCCGCCCGGCTGAACCGCACCCTGCTGGTGTTGACGGGACTCGTGCTGCTCGCCGTCGGCGTAATCGCCGTCGGCACCCATTTCGGCAGGATCCCCCTGCTCGAACCCGGCGCCGCGCTCGTGCCCGTCGCGGCGATGCCGCCCGGATGGGCCTGGTACGTCGTCGCCGGGGCCGCGGTCGTCGTCGGCCTGCTGACGCTGCGCTGGCTCATCGCGCAACCCGTCCGCAAACCCCAGTCCCGCACCTGGCGTTTCGACCAGGACACGGGCCGGACCACGCTGGCCGGGAGCACCGCTGTGGAGCCGTTCGCGGCGGAGGTCGCGACCTACGCCGGTGTCCACGCCGCGCACGCCACGCTGGGAGGCACCCAGGACGCACCGGTGTTGGCCGTGGTGCTGAGCGCCGAGCAGGACGGCGATCTGGCCGCCATCCGCGAACGCGTCTCCGGTGCGGGGCTGCCTCGGCTGTGCCAGGCTCTGGACCTCGACAACCTTCCGATGACCATCGAATTCCGCTTCTCCGCCAAAGCCGGCCCCCGCATCCGCTGAGGAGTACCGCATGTCCGCCGTGATCAGGGCAGCCGACACCGTGCTGGACCGGACTCTGCTCGGGTACAGCAGGCTCGGGCACCACCTGCGACGGCGATGGTGGCCCGAGGATCCGGCACCGGACGCGCTCGCGGGCAAGGTCGCCGTGGTCACCGGCGCGAAGGCCGGTCTCGGCAAGGCGACCGCCATCGGGCTGGCGAAACTGGGCGCGACCGTCCGGATCGCGGTCCGCGGCGACGGTGAAGCCGCCCGCGCCGAGATCGAGCGCGCCGCTCCCGGCTCGCGGATCATCGCCGACCACTGCGACGTCAGCCTGACCTCGTCCGTGCGCGACTATGTGAAAGACCTCGACGGCGAGGTCGACGTCCTCGTGCACAACGCCGGTGTGATGCCCGCCGAGCGAACGGAAACGGCTGAGGGCAACGAGGTCATGCTGGCCACGCACGTGCTCGGGCCGCACCTGCTCACCGCGTCGCTCCGGCCGAGGTTCGCCGACGGGGCACGGGTGATCTGGGTCAGCTCCGGCGGCATGTACGGCCAGCCGCTGCGCACCGACGACCTCCAGTATCTGCATGGCGACTACAAGCCCACCGCCGGTTACGCGCGCACCAAACGGATGCAGGTGGTACTGGCGGAGCTCTGGGCAGACGCATTCGACGGCTCCGGCGTCACCGTGCACAGCGCGCATCCCGGCTGGGCCGACACCCCGGGGGTCGCGACCTCGCTGCCGACGTTCCGGAAACTGACGCGGCCGATCCTGCGGAACCCCGAGCAGGGGACGGACACCTTCGTCTGGCTCGCGGCGGCCGAGGAACCGGGGCGGTACAACGGGATGTTCTGGCACGACCGCGTCCCCCGGCCGACGCATTACGTCGGCAAGACCCGGGAAACCGCCGCGCAGCGCCGAGAACTCTGGCAGGCCTGCGGGCGGCTCACCGGCCTTTAGCCGCTGAGGGGGATCATCGCGACCGCGGGGGTGGACGGCGTTCGCGAACCTCCGGCGGGTTCGACGGTGATCCCGACCCGGTCGATCCCGCCCGGCAGTTCCGCGAGGACCGGCCGAGTCCGATGTGGACCATCCGGATCGAGCAGTCCGGCCGAATGCGCGCCGCTCGCTCCGATGAGCCACACCTGGTACGCCTTGCCGGGGGCCAGCGTCGGCAGCTCACCGGCCAGTACGACGACCTTGCCGTGACTCCGTGAGGTCACCACCGTGGTCGCGTCCCGCTCGCCGCCCTTCACCGTCGAGGCGTCGGGAGCGGTGAGCACCGAATTCACCGAGGCGAGTCGCTGTTGCGCCGGATCCGTTCCCGGTTCGGTGTTCGTGGTGAGCAGACCGAATACCAGCGCGCCGGCGGCGGCCGCGGCCGCACCCCACAGGGCGATCCGCACGGACGGCTTCTTCGCCGGTTCGGCGCGCCGGACGGCGGCGACCAGCGGCGGCCATTGACGGGTCTGGGCGGCTTGCGTCAGCGTCGCTTCCCTCAGCCTCGGAGGTGGCAGGGCGGCGAGCGCCGACCCCAGCCGCGCCGCGGTCTCCCGTAGTTCCCGGACCTCCTGGCGGCACGCGGAACAACCCCGCAGGTGCCGTTTGAACGCCGCGGCCTCCTCCTCGGGGACGGCGTCCAGGGCGTAAGCCCCGGTCAAGGTGTGCGGTTCGACCGTCATTGCCCGACCCCCAAGCAGTCGCGCAACCGGATGAGGCCGTCGCGGATCCGGGTCTTCACCGTGCCCGGCGCGGTTTTGAGCACTTCCGCGACCTCCGGATAGGTGTAGCCGTTGTAGTAGGCCAGCACGACGGATTCCCGCTGCAGGTCGGTCAGCGCGGACAGGCACTGGCGCACCCGCTGCTGCTCCAGGTTGCTGATCGTCGATTCGGCGACCTCGTCGAACGGGCGCCGGAAGTCGAGTCTGCCCGCCCGGTCGTCCCGGTCGAGTGCCGCCTGATGCGAACGCACCCGGTCCACGGCCCGCCGGTGCGCGATGGTGAGCACCCAGGCCAGCGTGCTCCCCTTGCCCGGCTTGAACCGCGCCGCCGTCCGCCACACCTCCACCAGGACCTCCTGGGTCACCTCTTCGGCGAACGTGCCGTTGCGGACGACCCTGTTCACCACTCCCCACACCGGCCCCGACACGACGTCGTACAGGTCGGCGAACGCTTGTTCGTCGCCCGCCGCGACCCGTTGCATCAGGCTTGTCTCGGCGGGCTCCGCTCCGGTGCCGCCGTCTTCGCGCAGACTCGTCCGCACACCCTCGACCATCAAGCTGCCTCCACCTCACCCGACGCCCGGCTACGCGGTTGCCATGACGTCCAGAAGGGATTCGGTGCCGATGGCGCCGCGGACTGGTCCGTGTCGAAACGCGTTTAGTCCTCTGGATGCGGTAGTTGCGCGCGCAAGTACCGCAATTAGAGGACTAAACGCGGGGAGAACGTCAGGCCTGGTCCTCGAGGACTTTGTCCATTGTGGAGCGCAGGTGTCGCAGAAAGGACTGGAAGCGCTCGATCTCGTCCGCCGGGTACTCCGCCACCAACGCCGCGAGTCCCGCGCTGAACGGGCCGAAGAACTGCCGCGCGGGGCCCTGGATGTCGGGGCCGCTGCGCAGGGTCACGACCCGCCGGTCGGTGTTCTCCCGGGTCCGGACCACGTAGCCGAGACTCTCCAGCCGGTTCAGCAGGTTCGTGGTCGCACCGGAGGTCAGCGAGATGCGTTGCCCGAGCCGGGCCGGGGAGAGCGGCGAGCCGGTGTCTTCGGCGTAGAGGATCTCCACCAGCGCGGCGGCGTCAGTGGCGTGCAGGCCGAGCCAGTCCGCGAAACGCCGGGTGAACTCGGTGTAGTTCGCCCCGAAGTTCCGGAGGTCGTCCAGCAGGGACGCACTCCGTGCCGCGACCTCATCCTCCATCGACGGTGTCCTCCTCGGCTCTCCAACGTGCTTTGACAACCTACCGGCCTCGAATATACCTTCACCGTGAAGCTACTTTCTCACGAAGGAGTCATCTTGCTCCCCGAACCGTTCGCCGCGACCACCCGCGGTATTTCCGAGCCTGATTCCGTTCGCCCGGCGCTGCGCGCCGCCGGTCCCCTCGTCGAAGTGGCCGCGCCGGCGGGCGGTAGCGCGTGGATCGTGACCGAGGAGAAGCTCGCCCGTGAAGTCCTCTCCCACCCCGGCATCGTCAAAGACCCCGCGGCGGCCCCGGAAAGCTGGGATCCCGTTCGCGCCGGACTCGAGCAGACGGCCGCCGAACAGCCGTCTCTCACCACCTTGGACGGACCGGACCACACCCGGCTGCGACGGGCGCACGCCCCGCTCCTGAGCGCCAAACGGATCCAGGCGCGATCCGGCAGGATCCACGAAATCGCGCGAGAGCTGCTGACGGCTCTCGGCGCGGGCACCGTCGACCTGATGGACGGCTTCTCCACCCGGTTCCCGCTCACCGTGCTGCTCGATCTGCTCGACATCCCGCTCGACCTGCTCGACGCCGCCGTGGCCGCCTGCCGCCGGATGTCCAGTCCGGAACCGGCTGCGCAGGGCAAGGCCATCGCCGCGATCGCGGACCTCGCGGCGGCCGGGCTGACACCGGATCGGCACGGGCTCGCGACGGAACTACGCGACCGGGTCCCGCCCGAGACGACCGAAGACGACCTGAGGTACCACTTGTTCTCGTTGATCTTCGCCGGGCAACTGACCACCGACGCGTCGATCGGCTTCCTGGTCGCGCGGCTGCTCGACGGTGACACCGCGGGCGAGGACGACCTCGTCCGCGAAACCCTGAGAGACCATCCGCCCGCACCGTTCACGCTCTGGCGGTTCACGACCACCGAGCTCGACCTCGCCGGGACCCGGCTCCCCGCGAGGTCCCCCGTGCTCATCGACATCCAGGGCATCAACACCGACCCGGCCAGGGAACCGGGCCCGGATCTGACCTTCGGCGCGGGCCCGCATTTCTGCATCGGCGCCCAGCTCGCGCACCTCGAACTGCGGGCGGTGGCGTCGGTCCTGCGCGCGGAATTCCCCCGAGCCCGGCTGGCCGTCCCCCATGCCGGACTCCGGCAGCGGTTCCTCGGCGGCATCCAGGGCACCCGGCTCACCAGCCTGCCGGTGCTCCTGCACGGCTGAACTTGCCCGAAAAAAACGAGCCGGGGCGCGGAAATCCGCTGCCCCGGCCCGGAAAGGACAGCTACTTCTTGAAGGTGTCGCGGATCTTGTCCGCCGCGTCACCGACGGCGTCCTTCACGTTCTCGACGGCACCCTTGAGACCGGCCTTCGCCTGATCGGCCTGGCCCTCCGTGCGCAGTTCCTCGTTACCCGTGGCGTCGCCGGCGGCCTCCTTGGCCTTACCGCCGAAGTCTTCCGCCTTGTTGCTGATCTTGTCGCCCAACGACATCGGGTCCTCCTCCGTCCGTGGCGCCCGGATCGTGCGCCGTACACGGGAAGGACCACCCTTGATCATGATTCGTCACGCACACGGACGGGTGATCACGCTCACGACGCACGCCACGGCATGTGCTGCAGCGTCCAGGTGTTGCCATCAGGGTCGCTGAAGGCCACGTAGTAGACGCCGCCTATGTCCTCGACCGGACCGACTTCGGCCCCCCTGGCGATGAGCGCGGCGCGTGCCTCTTCGATGTCGGCGACCACGAGATGCAGCCCACGCAGGGTCCCGACCGGCATGTCGAGTGACGCGAGCCCGGTGGTCAAGGTGATCGAACAGGCCGAACCGGGCGGTGTGAGCTGGACGATCCGGACCCCGTCGGCGGGTCGCACGTCGACGTCGAGCCGGAAACCGAGCCGTTTCGTGTAGAACTCCTTCGCCCGGTCGATGTCGCTGACCGGCACCGGGACCAGTTCGAGCAGAAACGCGCCCGGCGGAACGGGAGGCACGGGTTGGGGGTCGGTCACGGAATTTCCTTTCACCAGAGGAATGGAGCCTTGACCTAGCGCAGGGAGGCGACGGCGGCGGCGAACGCCTCCGGGGCCTCCTGAGGGACGTTGTGCCCGACACCCGGCAGGACACGGTGGTCGTACGCGCCCGTGAAGTACTCGCGGTCGCCCTCCGCGCTGGGGCCGCCGACGCCGTCGTTTCCGCTTTCCAGCACGACCGTCGGCACCGTGATGGCCGGTTCCTTCGCGATCAGGTCTTCGAGCGCCTGATAACGGGGATCCCCTTCCACCAGACCGAATCGGTGGCGATAGGAGTGGATGACGACGTCGACGAAGTCCGGGTTGTGCAGGCTGGGGGCGCTGGCCGGGAAGGCCGCGTCGGCGCCTGCCCAGGTCGGCGACCAGGTGCGCCAAAGCAGGGCGCACAGCTCGTCGCGGTTCTCCGCGAGCCCGCGGCGGCCTCGCTCGGAATGGAAATAGAACTGGTACCAGTAGGTGCGTTCCCACTCTGGCGGCGCCGGCTCCCCGGCATAGGCGAGATTCTGGACGTTGTAGCCGTCCACCGAAACCAGCCCGCGCACGCGTTCCGGCCACAGCGCGGCCGCGATGCACGCCGCGCGGCCGCCCCAGTCGTATCCCGCGACGACGGCGCTCTCGAGCCCCAACGCGTCCATGAAGTCGAGCAGGTCCTGCGCGAGCGCGGCCTGTTGCCCCGAACGGGGCGTCGCGTCGTCGAGGAACCGCGTCCCACCGAATCCGCGGAGATACGGGACGTACACCGAGGCGCCGCCCGCCGCGAGGACCGGCGCGACCTCATCGTAGGCCCGTACGTCGTAGGGGAACCCGTGAAGCAGGATCACCGGCGACGCGCTCGCGTCACCGGTGTGTTCGTACTCGATCTCCAGAACCGGTGTGGTGACACGCTTCGAGCCCATCCTCGGATCCTTCCAGAGGATCAGCCGGACCAGCCGCTCAACCGGGACAAAAGCCGTTCGAGGACCTCGGGGTCCGCGCCGACGGGCTCACCGGAGACAGGCTCGTCCACCAGCGTCCGGCGGTCGCCCCGGCGCGGCAGCTGCACCTGTCCGGCGGAGAGGCCACCCGGCAGTGGCAGCTCGCACCAGGTGGTCACGCCGCCGGTCTCGCTCGGCGCCACCCCCGTCCGCTCCCCCGGCGCGGGCGTCGGCGTGGGAAGACCGTCCACTTCGTGGTCGACCTCGATGACCAGGACGTCCGACCGCAGCCGCAGTCTCAGCGTGAAGAACGGCGGCTCCTTCGGATCGGCCGCGTCGACCAGCGCGCCCACCAAGCGGGCGGCGGCGGTCTTCCCCTGATCGAGCAACGGCCGCAAGGACCAATCCGAGAGGATGAGACGGACGAAGAGCTCGGAGCACAACAGGGCGTTCGGTTGTGCCACCAGCCGGAGGTCGTCCATCTGCGAGGTGCGCGCGCTCAAACCTTGGCCTTCCTCGTCGACGTGCGAGCGTGCATCATGCCACCCCATCCGGTGACGGACTCCGACCGCCTCGACACCGTGGACGATCTTCCCCCCGCCGTGGTCCAGACAAGACTTTTGGTCCGCTGGAGTAACACGACTTTGGCTCTGTCCAGCGGGCCAAAGAACGCGCAGAGTGGTCGGCGTGAGCATCGCCTTCCTGATCACCACGCTGGTCGTGGTCGCCACGCCCGGCACCGGCGTGGTCTACACCCTCTCCGCCGGACTCGCCCACGGGAGACGTGCGAGCGTCATCGCCGCGACGGCCTGCACCCTCGGCATCATCCCGCATATGGTCGCCGCGATCACCGGCCTCGCGGCGCTGCTGCACACGAGCGCGGTCGCGTTCGAAATCATCAAATACCTCGGCGTGGCCTATCTTCTCTACCTGGCGTGGGCAACGCTGAAAGACCGGGACGCGATCGTCGTGGAGGGTGCTCCCGAACCGAAGTCGGCGCTGCGGACGATCACCTCGGGCGTGCTGATCAACGTCCTGAACCCGAAGCTGACGTTGTTCTTCTTCGCGTTCCTGCCCCAGTTCGTCCCGGCGGGCCAACCCGGCTACATCCCCCGGATGTTGTTGCTGAGCGGGGTGTTCATGCTGGCGACATTCGTGGTGTTCAGCGTGTACGGCGTCCTCGCCGCCGGAGTGCGCCACCACGTCATCTCCCGGCCACGCGTCCTCGCCTGGATGAGGCGGATCTTCGCCGGTTCCTTCGCCGCACTCGGCGCCAAACTCGCGTTCACCACCCAGTAGAGAAGGTTTCTTATGCGACTCCAGCACAACCCCGACGTCCGCGCCGAGCATCCCGGCCTCGCCGCGGGCACGCTTTCGGCCACCGGAATCACCCCCGAGACACCGGTCGACCTCGACAAGTTCCTCGCTCGGGCGGCACGGAGGCTCGCGGACGGCCCGGAATCGGAGTTCCCCGAGATCCAGGCGTGGCGCCGGGCGTTCGCCAAGATGGGGCTGAAGCCGACGCAGTACCGCTGCGCGTCGGAATCGCTGCTGCGCCGGCTGCGGAAAGAAGGGACGCTTCCCCGCATCCACCCGGTGATCGACCTCTGCAACGCGGTTTCGGTCGCGTACGCCATCCCGGTCGCGGTGCTCGACGTCGCGAAGATCAGCGGCTCGCTCGAAGTCCGCCACGCGCGGGGCGACGAGAAATACGTGACCTTCGCGGGCACCGTCGAGCATCCGAACCCCGGCGAGGTGATCTTCGCCGACGAGGACGGCCAGGCTCACGCTCGGCGATGGACGAACCGGCAGAGCGGGCACTCCGCGGTCTCGGCCACGACGTCCGACGTCCTGATCGTTTCCGAAGGACTACACGCGACGGCGGCCAAGGACGTCGGGCTGCTGATCGAGGCCATCGCGGACGAACTGGCCGCGGCGGACGTCCGGGTCACGAGGCCTTGAGTGCCTTCTCCAGCCCGGCGCGCGTCATCTTCGACCGCCCCTTGATGTCCCGCTCGCGCGCCAGCTTCTCCAGATCCGCCTTCGACAACGAAGACAGATCCTTCCGCGCCGGTGCCTTCTTGGCGGGAGACTTCTTGGCCGGAGACTTCTTGGCTGTAGCCGCCTTACCCCCGGAGCCCTTCTTCTTGGCCTTACCGCTCTCGACACTCTTCGAAAGCGCCTCGAAGAGGTCGACGACCTTGGTCGGCTCACCGGGTTCGGTGGCGGGAGTGATGGTCTCGCCCTTCTTCTTGGCGTCGATCAGCTTCCGCACGCGATCGGTGTAGGTGTCGTGGTACTCCTCGGGCCGCCAGTCGTCGCTCATCGCGTCGATCAGGTTGAGGGCCATGTCGAGTTCCTTGCCGCGCGCCTGCGCCTTGCCCGGCAGTTCCGGCAGCTGCTCGGCGGGGTCACGCAGGTCGGCGGCGAAATGCAGCGTGTTGAGCACCATGACGCCGTCGCCCGACCGGACCAGCGCCAGGTACTCACGGCCACGCATGACGAATTTCGCGATCCCGGCGCGGCCGGACGAGCGCATCGCTTCGAGCAGCAAGGCGTACGGCCGTTCGAATTCCTCTTTGGCGGGCGCGAGCCAGTACGTCTTGTCGAAGAACATCGGGTCGATGACGTCCAGTTCGACGAAGCTCTCGATGTCGAGCGACTTCGACCGGCCGGGAGCGATCGCGTCGAGTTCCTCGGGTTCGACGACCACGTATTCGCCGCTGTCGAGCTCGTAGCCCTTGACGATGTCGTCGTAGTCGACTTCCTTGCCGGTGCGTTCGTTCACCCGCCGGTACCGGATGCGGTCCTCGGTCCCGCGCTGGAACTGGCGGAAGTGCACAGTGTGGTCCTCGACCGCGCTGTAGAGCCGGACGGGCACCGTCACCAGACCGAGCGAAAGCGAACCGCTCCAGACCGGGCGCATGGGCACTCCTCACTCTCTCCTCATCGCCCTGATACCCGGAATCGCGGACGATCACACGCCGCGGGACCCGGAACGGCCAAGTGGCAAGGGAGACGAGCCTGTGACGAGAAAGGGCTCCCAGGGCGGTTGGCCACCCCCAGTACGAAGGCCAACCGCCGCGGAGCCCCTGCATACGATTCGGCGCGCTGCCCCGTCGCGCCGAACCTGTCAGCTGTGCCTTCAGCTTTCCAAGGCCCTGCATCGGATTTACATCGGCACTTCACCGGCGGGCATCCGCGCTGCTCAGGGCTCACCGGGAGTAGAATGAGACCTGTTCCAAGGCAGGCACCCGCCCGCCCGTTAGGCCGAATGCCGCACGGCGTGCCCCACGCCGACCTGGCTGGAGGTCGCGGCGGTGGGTTAGGGTGCCGGTCACCCGGCGAGCGGACTGGGAGGTAGTGCGTGAGCACGCTCACGGTCTCGGACGACAT
Source organism: Amycolatopsis sp. NPDC034160 (assembly GCF_055575355.1). NCBI lineage: Bacteria > Bacillati > Actinomycetota > Actinomycetes > Pseudonocardiales > Pseudonocardiaceae > Amycolatopsis > Amycolatopsis sp. NPDC034160. The sequence continues at coordinate 62,086 of NZ_JBVISU010000008.1, forward strand.
AGTGGCATATGACCGCCGGTCCGTTACCTGAATCGGCGGGATCGCCCCGAACCCCCGGCGATCCCGCACCCACCGGCCACCCTTCTCAGCTCGGCTTTTTCGTCCTCGGCCCGCTCGAAGCCCAGGTCGACGGCGTCCCCGTCCGGCTCGGCGGACGTCGCGAACAACGTCTGCTCGCCTGCCTGCTGATCAACGCCGGCCGGCTCGTCCCGGCGTCGTACCTGATCGGCACGATGTGGCCGGACAGGCCGCCGAAGACAGCGGTCCGCCAGGTCAGCAACGCGATCGCGCGCCTGCGGCACGATCTCGGCGTGGCCCGGTCCGCCGTGGTCACCACCGGCTCCGCGTACCGCATCGTCACCAGCAGCGCCTCGGTCGACTCGGTCCGCTTCGAAGCGGACTACCGCCAAGGCGCCGAACTGCTGGCCTCCGGGCTGATCTCCCAGGCGGCGGCCAAGCTCACGGACGCGCTCGCGCTCTGGCGAGGCCCGGCCTTCGACGGTCTCGAAGGCGACGCCATCGAGCAGACGGCCCGCCGTCTCGACGAAGAACGGCTCGCCGCCAGCGAACTCCTCATCGGCGCCAGGCTCAGGCTCGGCGAGACCGACGCGGCGGCGCGTCAGGCGTTCGACCTCGCCGCCTGGCATCCCACCCGCGAGACCCTGCAGCGACTGACCATGCTGGCGCTCTACCGGGCGGGCCGCGGCGCCGACGCGCTCCGGACGTTCGACCGGAGCAGGGGTGCGCTGGCCGAGGAACTCGGCGTCGACCCCGGAGCCGAACTGAGCGCGCTCCACCAGCAGATCCTGCGCACCGACCCCGAACTGATGACGGACGCCGCCCTGGTCCGGTACGGCGTCGGCGGGCTCCGGGCGGGGCCGGACACCGTCGGGCGACGCGAGGACGCGGACGCGCAGAAAGCGCTTTTCCCCCGCCCCGCCCAGCTGCCCGCGGACCTCCCCGCGTTCGGCGGCCGCGCCGAGGAACTGCGGACGGTCCTCGAAATCGGCCGGGACGGCTCGCTGTCCGGCCCCCGGCTGATCGCGATCGACGGCATGCCCGGTGTCGGCAAGACCGCGCTGGCCGTCCACGCCGCTCATCTGCTCGCGCCGCTGTTCCCCGACGGACAGCTCTTCGTGAACCTGGAAGGGTTTTCGCCGGCCGGCGACCCGGTCGACCCGGCCGCGGCGCTCGAGGCGCTGCTGCGCTCGCTCGGCATCCAAGGTTCCGACATCCCTGCCGGAACCGGCCAGCGCGCGGCGTTGTTCCGCAGCTGTCTGGCGGGCAAGCGTGTCCTCTTGGTGCTGGACAACGCCATCAGCGCGGCGCAGGTGAGCCCGCTGCTGCCCGGCTCGGCCAGCTGCTGTGTGCTGATCACCAGCCGGACCCGGCTAGCCGATCTCGACGGCGCGGAACTGCTTTCCCTGGAACCGTTCAGCCGGGCGGACGCGGTGGACCTGCTCGGCCGGATCGTCGGGCCGTCCCGGCTGAGGAGGGAATCCCCCGACGCGGCCGACCAGGTCGCGAGCCTGTGCGGTGACCTTCCGCTCGCGCTCGCCGTCACGGCGAGCAGGCTACGGGCGCGGTCGTCCTGGACGCTCGACTTCGTCGCCAGGCAGTTGCGCGACGAACGGAACAGGTTCAGCGAACTCACCGCCGGGGAACGCGACGTCGCGGGCGCGTTCCGAGTGTCCTATCTGAACCTGACCGAAGCCGAACGTCGGGTGTTCCGACGTTTGAGCCATCATCCCGGTGCCGCGTTCGATCTGCATTCGACGGCGGCGCTGGCCGAAGTGGACCTTGCCGAGGCCCGCCGCCTGGCCGAACGCCTCGTCGACGTGAATCTTTTGCGACAACCGTCGATGGACCGGTACGAGATGCACGACCTTCTCCGCAGTTACGGCCGCGAACTGCTGCTGGCGGAAGAACCCGAGCACCAGCGCGAAGCGATGATGCGGCGGCTGTTCGACTACTACCGCTGCACCGTCGCCGCCGCGATGGAATTCATCGACCCGGATTCCGAAGAGGAGTCCGGCGGCGGCCTCGAGGTCCCGAAGAGCGAGTACGGACAGTCCTTCGCCGATTACGACCAGGCCGCGCAGTGGATGGACGCACACTGGCAGAACGTCCTGCCGGTGGCCGTCGCGATGAACAACCACCAGCACTATTCGGACCTCGTGCCGTTCTGCTCGTCGGTCTGGCGCTACTTCGACAACCGCGGCTATTACCGCCAGGCCAGGGAACTGGAGACCCTCGCACTGTCCGCCGCCCGGGTCACCGGGAGCGTCGTCCTCGAGTACCAGGCCTTGCACATGTACGCGCTGACCCTGTGGCGGCTCAACGAATTCACCGAGGCGAACCGCCTGTTCAACGAGGTGTTCGAACTGGCGGCGACCACCGGCGACGTGCGGATGCAGTGCCGGGCCAGGGGCAATTCGGGGGTCACCCACTGGCTCAAGGGCGAGTCGGACGAGGCGATCGAACACCTCGGCTGGGTCCGCGAGACCGCCCATGCCCACGGCAGCGTGCTCATCGAAGCTCGCGCCAGGCATCGGATCGGGCTGATCCACACCGAGAACAGGCGCTATCCCGAGGCCGCCGCGGAACTCGACCAGGCACTGCGGCTGGCTCACGACAACGAATCACCCGATCTCGAGGCGGAATGTTTTTTGGCCCTCGGTATCAATTCGCGTGAACTCGGCGATGCCGCACTCGCGGTCACCCAGTTCACCACCGCGGTGGAAGTACTCGACTCGACCGGAAATCGCAGCATGCTGCCCATCGCGCACAAGGAGATGGCGATCGCGTTCGACATTCTGGGTGAGCGACTGAAAGCGGACCGTCATCGCCGGTTCGCTTTGCGGTTGTACACGGATCTGGGCATTGCGGACTCCGCCGAGGTTCGCGAACTCAAACAGCGCCTAAACGATCACTCGGCGTAATTTGTCGTACTGCTCCGGTACTCTGTTGGTGTCGGTAATTCACTTGACCGGACCAACCGTTCACGGAGAGGATCGGCCGCATGCACGACGAAGACGATGACGAGTTCCTGCTCGAACTCGAAGCGGAGTACAAGGCGCAGAGCACCTGGGGCGGGTTCGAGCCGCCGCCGCACGGCGGCCCTCCTTTCCGCTCGCGACACTGAATGACCGGGCATATTCGGAACGTATTCATCTGACTGGGGAACTGGGGCGCAAGTCATTCGATGCTGGTAAGGGTTTCCTCTTGCGGAACGCTCTACTGGTCCGATGGTGACGTGATCTGGGACGATCACCTCGGGCATCGCCAGCTCAAACTCGCCGACGGAACCGAACGCGTCCTGCGCTGGTTCAGTTCTTGGCGAGAACCGGAATCGATACGTGAAGCGGACGAGAATCCCGAGACAGGGGAAAGGCTCCTCCGTATCGCGCGAGCGATGATCCGGTACGACGTGCTGGTGGTCAAAGGTTCTTCCCGCCAGCGGAGGGAAGAGGAAATCCTTCGGGATTGGGGCCCTTGGGGAACGTCCGCGCGGGCGTTCCACTTCGGCACCCGATCCTTGCGTGAGACCGAGTTCACGGCCAGCGAAACAACCGCGAGAACCTTGCTGGAGAAGGCGAAGGCCAGCCCTCCGCCTTCTCCGGTGAGGCCGTCGGGCGAGTACGACGCGATACCGCTGCCCGAACCGTCACCCGAACCGCTGAACGCGATCGGCCTCGGCGAGGCGCTCGACAAGCGCAGAAGTACACGCGAGTTCGGCGAAGAACCCGTACGGCTGCGCGATTTGAGCGCACTTCTCACCGCGGCCCGGCCGACCAGGCCGGAGACGCATCTCGACATCCCCGCCACCGGCAATGTCTTCAAGACGAGCCCTTCGGGCGGGGCGAGGCACCCGACCGAGGTGTACGTCTACGCGAGGAACGTCGAGGGCCTGGATCGCGGCATCTACCACTACGACGGCTTCCGGCACGGGCTCACACCGCTGGACGGCAAGATCGACGACGACGAACTGGTCGCCCTCGCCGGCGATCAGCAGTGGACCCGAAACGCCGGCGTACTGCTGATCTACACCAGCGTCATCGAGCGGAACCAGTGGAAGTACCCGGTGAGCCGGACGTACCGAGTCCTGATGATGGACGTCGGTCATCTCAGCCAGACCGTCTACCTGCTGGCGACGGCGCTCGGACTGAACATCACCTTCACCGCGGCGCTTCGCGACGAACTGGTCGAAGAACTGCTCGGCTGCGACCCGGCGAACGAACTGGTGCTCGGCATGTCCGTGCTTGGTACCCCCATTTGAGGGCCGGTTGGTTTGGTTTGCTTCGTGCGGCGGGCGGGCGGGTTCGTTCTTGGGCAGCTCGGCCGCGTGGCCGTTTTCCGACGACGGAACCCGGAAGCAGAAGGCGGCGGTTCCTCGGCCGCGCGGGCCCATGCAACGACGGAGGCGAGCTGTCATGGCTCCGCCCCCGTCAGCGTGGTCACCGTCAACGTGCCATCCGAGGCAAGCCGGTAAGCCGAACCGGGTTCGTCTTTGCGCCAACAGTCTCGTCGTTACCGCAAAACGGTCACAGCGCAACGAGACCACGGCGCCTATACATTCGCCGGGCCGTTGCCGGTTTCCGGCGATAGCTCAGAACCAGCGGCAACGCACGTGACGGCGACGGCCCACCGTAGCCATGCCACAGCAAGGCATTGCCGTTTCCCGACGACGGAACCCACACTCAGAACCGCGGCGGTTCCCCGGCCGCGCGGGCCCATGCAACGACGGAGTTGCTCTGCTCCGTCGACGTGGTCACCCTGAAAGAACATTCAGGGGCAAGCCGATAAACCGAACCGAATTCGTCTTTGCGCTCACGGTCCCATCGTTACCGCAAAACGGTCACAGGACAACGGACCACAGCCCCTATACACTCGCCGAAGCACACGGCGAACCGTTGCCACTTTCCGGCGATGGCCCCGAAACCGCGGTCGTTGCTGAGATCGCGGAGGCGCTCGTAGCAATGCAGGCGACGGCCCACCGTAGCCATGCCGCAGCAGCCGTCGCCGTTTTCCGACAACGGAACCCACACTCAGAACGGCGGCGATTCCCCGGCCACGCGGGGCCCATGCAATGACGGAGGCGAGCTGTCGTAACTCCGCCCCGTCGGCGTGGTCACCGTGAGAGTGCCGTCCGAGGCAAGCCGGTAAACCCAGCCAGGTTCGTCTTTGAGTCGATGGTCGCGGCGGCAGAGGTCGCTCAACTCGTCGGCGTTGGTGTGGCCGCCGAACTGCCACGGCACCACATGGTCGAGATCGCAGGCCTGCGCGGGACGATGGCAGCCCGGTCTTCGGCACTCACGATCCCGCACCCGCACGAACTCCCCCACCCCCGCTGTGGGCCGATACCGGTCCCGCCCCAAGTCCAGCACCTGCCCCGAAAGCGGGTCTGTGATGAGCCGACGCAACACCGTATCCGGCCCACCAGCGATCTCGCGGGCCAGCGAAGCCGGGATATGCCCATGCCCGGCGAGCTCCGCCGGGTCCTCGTTCACCCCGAGATAGGTCGCCAGGTCCAGGTAGAGGAACACCTCTGCCCGCTCGCCCTTCCCGCCCTGACCACTCAGCAACAGGTCCAGGGCGACGTCGGCGCGGAGCTGGTCCAGGGTGCGGGGTTCGTCGCCGGTCTTGAGTGCCCGTGCCTCCCGATCGATCCGCGTGTAGGCGGCGTTCACCTTCTCCACAGGTCCGTCCTCGACCTCGATCGACGCCACCCCGGACTCGCCCTGACGCACCGTGAGGCGGCGGCCCGCCCGATAATGCTCAGACCGACGAGAAGCACCCTCACGGTCCACCGTCATGGCCGCATGATTCGCCGCCTTCCGGATCTGCTCCGAGTTCTTCCCCTCCAACCGCTCTTCCAACAGAGCGTCGACGGCCCGGGCGTCCTCATCCGAGAGCCACGACGTCGCCGCGGCGACCTTCATCGCCCTGAAGCCATCCACCACCCCACGGTCCATCAACCCGAGCGTGCGGGGCAGCCGGGTGGTCAACGCCTCCGCCGCGGCGACCAGTGAACCCGCATGTCTGTCCACAACGGACAAAGCGAACGCCACCTCCTGCACCACACTCGACACGCCATCACGATGCCGAGCCAACTGCGCGATAGCGCGGAACCGAACCGCCTCCAACCGTGCGATCCCCTCCGACGCCGCCACAGCTACCTCCACGGCATCTTTGTCCCCCAACACATTCAGCGAATCATTGATCTCCCCCAGCACATCCGATTCGGTAATTTCCTTCAATAGCGCCAAAGTGGCGTTCGACGTATCCACACACAGAACGTACAACCGACCACCGACAGTTTCGAAAGCCCGCAACCGAGTAAGCGTGAGCACGACGACCTCACTCAGTGCGCGCATTTCCGGGAGGCGGTGACGCGGGCCGGCTGACCCGCGCCACCGCCCCGACTCAGCCGAGCAGCGCCCGCATCTCGGTGATCTCGGCCTGTTGACCGTCGATCACCTTCTGCGCCAAAGCCTTGACCTCGGCATTACTTCCCTGCCGCAGCACGGTCTTCGCCATCTCAAGCGCACCTTCGTGATGTTCGACCATCATCTCCAGCCACTGCCGGTCGAAGGCGGCGTCCTTGGCCTGACGGAGTTTCGCCAGCTCCTCTTCGGTCATCATGCCGGACATCGAGCCGTGCGCGGAGTGCTCACCCGACGGCGCCGCTCCCCAATCCTTGAGCAATCCGGTCAGCTGCTGGATCTCCGGATCTTGCGCCTTCTGGATCCGCGCGGCGAGGTCGATGACCTTCGCGTTGCGAGTGTGGCCGTCGACGAGCCCGGCCATCGCGATCGCCTGTTCGTGGTGCGGGATCATCCCTTGCGCGAAGGTGACGTCGGCCTGGTTGTGCCCGGCCTGGCGCGGGGCGGGAGCGCTCATCGTGGACGTCGCGTGCCCGCTGTGAGCGGTGTCGGAACTGGCGCATCCGGTGAGCACGGCGAAGAAGGCCAGGGTGGCGAGCGCCGCCCCGACCAGTTTCCTGCTGGTCATGGTTCTTTCCTCAATTCGGTTTCGGGCAGGGCGGGGCGAACCCGCCTGTCACACCCGCAACACGCAAAGGAAGGACAATCTCTCGGGCACCGGTCTCCAGCGTGGCGGGTCCCGCCCCGAGGCCGAACCCCCCGCCGCTCGCGCTCGCCACGTCGCCCCGGTCCGTCCGCTTCGGACGAGAAGCCAGGAGATGATCAGGAGCACGGCCGCGGCGAGTACCGCGAGACACAGGTGCAGTCCACTGTGGCCACCATCGTCGCCGTCGCCGTGCGAGGGAGCCTCCGGGCAACACGGGTCCGCCATGGCGACGGCGGAGGTCTCATGTCCCGCGCCGTGGCCGGATTCGGCGATGACGTGATGCATGCCGACCAGGCCCAGTGCCACCACGCACAACAACAGCCACCGCAGGGCGGCCGGGTACGCGGACTGGGTCACTCCTCCACCGTAACCGGATTCAGCGGGCCGCCGGCCGGTGGGGTTTCACGGTCGAGTGCACGACGGGGATGTCGCGATCGATGTGGTCGGCGTGGAACAACGCCTGCGAGAGCAGCCCGCGGACATGGTCGTTGGCCGCCGAGTAGTAGACGAATGTCCCTTCACGACGGCCCTTGACCAGTCCGGCGAGCCGCAGTTTCGCCAGATGCTGGCTGACCGCCGTCGGCGCCGCGCCCGCCAGGTCCGCGAGACAGGCGACCGAGGACTCGCCCTGCAGCAACGCCCAGAGGACCTTGACCCGCGTCGGATCGGCGAGCAGCCGGAAGGTCTCCGCGGCCAGGTGGACCTGTTCCTCGGTGGGCATCTCGAAATCCGGAACCGACTCGTGCATGCCCGGAGGGTACCCGTTACCCTTCTGTCTGCGTACCTGCATGACTACGCAGGTAGCATGACAGTGAGGGGTGAGATGACCGGACACGGGCATGGTCACGGGCACGGCCACAGTCACGGCCACCAGCCGGGGAAGAAGAGCCGCCTCCGCCATTTGCTGACCCCGCACAGCCACGACAGCGCCGACCGCGTCGACACCGCGCTCGAGACGAGCAAACGCGGCGTCCGCACGCTGATCTGGTCGTTCGCCGCGCTGTTCGTCACCGCCGTCGCCCAGCTCGCGCTCGTCCTGGTCACCGGTTCGGTGGCGCTGCTCGGCGACACGATCCACAACTTCGCCGACGCGCTGACCGCGGTCCCGCTCGGCATCGCCTTCCTGCTCGGCCGCCGCGCCGCCACCCGCCGTTACACCTACGGGCTCGGGCGCGCCGAGGACCTCGCCGGGGTGCTCGTCGTCCTGCTCATCGCCACCTCGGCCTTCCTCGCCGGATACGAATCGGTCCTGCGGCTGCTCGATCCGCGTCCGGTCCAGCATCTGTGGGTGGTCGCGGCGGCGGGGGTCATCGGCTTCGCGGGCAACGAACTCGTGGCCAGGTACCGGATCATCGTCGGCCGCGAGATCGGGTCCGCCGCGCTGGTCGCCGACGGGCTGCACGCGAGGACGGACGGTTTCACCTCGCTCGCGGTCGTGCTCGGCGCGGCAGGGGTCGCGTTCGGTTTCCCGCTGGCCGACCCGCTCGTCGGCCTCGCCATCACGGTCGCGATCCTGTTCGTCCTGCGTGATGCCGCCAAGGAGGTCTTCCGCCGTCTGATGGACGCCGTGGACCCGGCCGACGTCGATCGCGCCGAACGCGCGGCCGCCGAAGTCCCCGGCGTACTCGGCACGCGGGATCTGCGGATGCGCTGGATCGGGCACAGCCTGCGCGCGGAACTGGCGGTGTCGGTCGAAGCCGGGCTGACCGTCACAGAAGCGCACCACCTGGCCCACCGCGTCGAACAGCGGCTGCGCGAGGTCCTGCCGCGGCTCGCGGAGGCGGTCGTGCACACGGAACCGGCGAACGCCCATGAGATCGTCAACGGGTGACGCTGTCCGACGACGACATCCGCGCGGTCCGCGCCCGCGCGCAACTGCTCAGCGCCCCCGCCGCGGACGTATTCGCCGTGACCGGGGCGGTCGCCGCGATCCAGGCGCAGTCGAGTCCTGCGGCCAGGCTCGCGGTCCGGGCCCGCAGCCGGGGCCTGACCGCCTCGGACGTCGACACGTCTCGTGAGGTGACCCGCACCTGGCTGATGCGCAAGACGCTCCACCTGGTCCCGACAGCGGATCTCCGCTGGCTGAACCGGCTGTTCGGCCCACGCAACGCCCAGGCAGGCCATGGACGGCGCAAGCAGCTGGATCTCACCGACGAACTCTGCGAACGCGCACTGAAGTATCTCCAGGACCTCTTGGCCGGTAAGGCACTTACCCGGCAAGAGATCGTGGAGGGCTTGGCCGCCAACGGGATCGTGCTCGACACGACGTCACAGGCGCCGCCCCACCTGCTGGCTTACGCGGCCAATCGGGGCTTGCTCTGCCGAGGCCCGGACAGCGGAGCGGAGCCGACGTACGTTCTCCTCGACGAGTGGACCAGCGAGGACAACGAGCCGTCCGACCCGCACGCGGAACTCGCCCACCGCTATCTGACCGCGTACGGCATCGCGACGGTCGAGGACTTCAGCACTTGGTCCGGCCTCCCGCTCGGTCTCTGCCGCGAGGCTTTCGACGCACTGGACGTCGTGACCACCAGTGGCGGCTTCGCCCTCCGGGAGACCGATCTCTCCGCTCCCTCTTGTCCCCCGCGCCTGCTCGGTGCCTTCGACACCTGTCTGCTGGGCTACCGGGACCGCGCTCTGCTCCTCGACCCGGCACACACGAAACGCGTCAACTCCGGCGGCGGGATGATCGCGCCCACCGTACTGGTGGACGGCAGGATCGCCGGGACCTGGAGCGTCAAGCGAACCGCGAAGCGGACGAAGGTCGTCGTCGAACCCTTCGCCGCGCTTTCGCGGTCCGCCATCACCGGACTCGAGTCCGAAGTGGACGATTACGGCCGCTTCCTCGGGGAAACGGCCGTCCTCGTCATTTGAGAGACCGGAAGAATGCCCGCACGTCCCCGATCAGGATCTCGGGCTCCTCCAAGGCGGCGAAGTGCCCACCGCGGTCGACATCGGTCCAGCGCACGATCGTGTGCGCGTCCTCCGAGTAGCGCCGGATCCCGACGTCGTGCGCGAAGATCAGCGCCGCTGTCGGTACGCCTGAGTTCTTCTCGACGGCTCCCCAGGTTTCCGTCTGCGCGTAGCCGACGTATGCGGACGAGCCCGCCGTGCCGGTGAGCCAGGTGAACATGACGTTGGTCAGCAACCGGTCGCGGTCGATGATCTCTTCCGGCAGCGTCGGGCGCGGATGCGTCCACTCGCGGAACTTGTCCATGATCCAGGCCAGCTGCGCGACCGGGGAGTCCACGAGCCCGTAGCCGAGAGTCTGCGGACGCGTCGACTGGATCGCGATGTAGCCGAACTCCTCCTGCATGAAGGCCTCGATCCGCTTGAGACGGTCGCGTTCGAGGTCGGTCAGCGACGCGCGTTCCTCCTCCGACATCGACATCGGGGGCATCGGCGACAGGCCGCCGTTGACGTGCACACCGATCACCTTGTCCGGCGCCGCCCTGGCCACCTCCGGCGACACGGAAGCGCCGAGGTCGCCGCCCTGCACGCCATAGCGTTCGTAGCCGAGCCGTCGCATCAGCTCCACCCAGGCACGGCCGATCCTCGGCATGGTCCAGCCGGAATCCGAGACGGGGCCCGAGAAACCGAATCCGGGCAGCGAAGGGATGACGAGATGGAACGCTTCCGCCGAGTCGTCACCATGCGCTTTCGGGTCGGTGAGCGGTCCGATGACGTCCAGGAACTCCACCACCGAACCAGGCCAGCCGTGCGTGAGGATCAGCGGCGTCGCGTCGGCCTCGGGCGAACGGACGTGCAGGAAATGAATCCGCTGCCCATCGATTTCCGTGGTGAACTGGGGGAACCGGTTGATCTCGCGCTCGGCGGCGCGCCAGTCGTAGCCGTCCCGCCAGTACCCGGCGAGACCGCGCAGCCACGCTACCGGCACCCCGGTGTCCCAACTGTCGCCAGGGAGCGGAGCCGGCCAGCGCGCGCTGTCGAGTTTCGCGTGCAGTTCGTCCAGCTGCTCCTGAGGGAGGTCGAGGCGGAAGGGGCGGATCTCCGTGTTTTCCATGAGCCTCACGCTACGAGTAATCGCGGACAGGTTCGGTCCTCAATCGAAAAGTCCTTAGGATGCGCTGGTGACGGACAAGTACTTGGCCTACGGCAGGCTCAGCCGCGGCGGAAAGATCCTGTTCGTCCGGCGGCGGCCGGGTTCCTTTCTCGGTGGCCACTGGGAATTGCCGGGCGGCACCGTCGAGCCGGGCGAGCCGCCGTCGGACACCGCGGTCCGCGAGTTCGCCGAGGAGACCGGATTGACCGTGCGGATCACCGGTGAACGCGGTGCCCACAGCTGGGACGACGTCGAAGGCAGGCCGATGCGGATCCACGCCACGGTGTACGCGCTCGCCGAAGACGAGCCGGGCGAGGTCGTGCTCAATCCCGACGAGCACGACGCCTTCGCCTGGTACACCCCGGAAGAGGCCTCGGGACTCGATCTCGCCGCGCATTTCCGGCGGTCACTCGAAGACTGAGTGCTCAAACCCCGGCGAGCACCGGAGCGGCAGTGGCGCTCCTGGTCCGCTCGGCCCAGCGGACCACGGGCCCGATGAGCGCGCCCGCCAGCAGGAACAGCCCGCCCAGCACGACCCACCCCGCCGCGCCGCCCACCAGGATGAGGCCGGTCAGCAGTACCGGGCCGAGCATGCGAGCGATGGCCGTTCCGGCACCGAAGAGCCCTTGGTACTGGCCCTGCTTGCCGTCGGGCGCGAGACCGAAGCCGATCTCCCACGAGCCCGCCGCCTGGGCCATCTCCCCTACCACCTGCAAGGCGGCACCCGCGAGCAGGACCAGCGCCGCCGTCCATGCCGAACCGCTCATGGCCGAGACCGAAAAGATCAAGCACGAGACGAAGAGCAGCGCCCCCGCATACCGGGCGTAGCGAGAGGCGCTGCGCAATCCGGTCACACCACGCGCCACCCGCACCTGGAAGACCACGACACTGGCGGTGTTGAGCACCAGCATCGCCGAAACCAGCCAGCCGGGGGCCGCGGTTCGCGTCGAGATCCACAGCGGCAGGACCAGGCTGAACAGCGGCATGTAGAGCAACATGATCATGTTGAGCAACGCCAGCAGCGCGTACGGGCGGTCGCGGAGAACGGCCACGGACGGTTCGCCGGCCCGCACGGGCACCGGAGCGACCGAAGGCACCTTTCGGAGGACCAGAGCCGCCGCGAAGAAGCTGAGCGCGTCGATGACGAAGACGGTCAGGAAGGCCTCTCGCGTACCGATGGCGAGTGCGATCCCGCCGAGGGCCGCGCCGGTCGCGATCCCGGCGTTGGACATCGCCTGCAACCGGGCGCGGAACGTGGTGCGCTCGGCCGGGTCGACCAGGCCGGCGAGCAATGCCTGCCGTGCCGCGCCGAGGCCGCATTGGAAGCAGGCGTAAACGCAGGCCGCGATCACGAAGGCCACGACCGAACCAACGAAGAGGAACGCGGTGACGGAGGCCGCCGTCCCCAGCCCCAGGAACACGGCCGTCCCCTTCGGCCCGCGCCGGTCGGCCAGTTGTCCCAGCGCGATCCCGGCGACCGAGCCGACCGCCCAGCCCACGGTGAGGCCGAGGCCGACCTGTGCGGGCGAGAGCCCGACGATCAACGTGAAGTACAGGGCCGAACTGACGTAGTAGGCGCCGTCGCCGACGGAGCTGATCAGCTGGGCCAAGGCCAGTCGTTTCGTGGACTCCATGCAGTCAAGTTAACGGCCGCATTGGCCACATCCCAGTTCCAATTTCGCTCCGTTTGATTGGGCCAATGTAGGCTCGACGGGTGCCGTTCCACATCAGCCTCGACGGCCACACCGACCTGGCCGCGCGGATCTACCGTCAGCTCCGCGACGGCATCCTCGACGGACGCCTGCCGCCCGGGGAACGTCTGCCGCCGACCAGGGAACTGGCCCGCGAACTCGACGTCTCCCGCAACACCGTCGCGGTCGCCTACGAACGGCTCACCGCGGAAGGCTTCCTCAGCGGGCAGGTCGGGCGCGGGACGTTCGTCACCGCGGATCCCGTGGCGCGGGCGGATCGCACCGCCCCGGCGGGCGCGGGAGTGCGGCCCTCCGCCCGCTGGCGTTCACTCCCGTCCCCGCTCGGCGCCGACCGGTCCGTGGCCGACTTCGATTTCCGTGTCGGCGCCCCGGACCCGGCCCTGTTCCCGCTGCGGATCTGGCGGCGGCTGGTCGGTCAGGCATTGCGGCCCTCGTTGCTCCCGCGTTCGGGATACGCCGATCCGGCCGGGCTCGAAGCACTGCGGGTCGCGATCGCCCGGCATATCGGCGCCGCCCGGTCGGTGCGGGCGAGCGGCGAGGACGTTCTCATCACCCAAGGGGCGCAACAGGCTCTCGACCTGATCGGACGGGTCCTGATCGAACCCGGCACGCGCGTCGCCGTCGAAGACCCTGGTTATCCGCCGGCCGAGCGGCTTTTCACCGCCCTCGGCGCCCGGGTCGCGAAGGTGCCCGTGGACGCCGAAGGCCTCGACGTCACGGCACTCGCCCGAGGCACCCGTTTGATCTATACGACGCCCTCCCACCAGTTCCCGCTCGGCACGCCGATGTCACTCGCCAGGAGGACGGCGTTGCTGGCGTGGGCGGAGCGGAACGACGCGGTGATCGTCGAGGACGACTACGACAGCGAGTACCGGTTCTCCGACAGGCCGCTCGAACCGCTCCAAAGCCTGGACCACCATGGCCGCGTCCTCTATGTCGGATCGTTCTCGAAGACGCTGCTTCCCTTGCTGCGACTCGGTTTCCTGGTCGCGCCCGCTTCGCTGCGCCCGGCCTTGCGGCAGGCGAAGCAACTGACGGACTGGCACGGCGACCTCGTCACCCAATCCGCCATGGCGAGTTTCATCGACGAGGGACTGCTCGCCCGGCATGTCCGCAAGGCCACTCGGGAGTATTCAGCGCGACGCGACCGGATTCTGGCCTTCGTGCGCGAAGAGCTGCGGGACGTGCTGGAGATCGTGCCTTCGAGCGCCGGGCTTCATTTGTGCGCGCCGGTCGCTCCACCCGCGACGGTCATTGTGGACGATGTCATCACGGCGTCGGCCCGCGCCGGGGTGGCCGTCGAAACCCTGTCCAGGTACGGGGGAACGCGTGGTGGGCTGGTGATCGGTTACGGGCTGATCGGTTCCGAGCGGATCGACGAAGGGCTTTCCCGGCTCGTGGCGTGTGTCTCGGCCGCGCGTATGTCATGAGAGAGAATTCCAGGACACTTTTCTGCTTGAAAGACCCTTTCATGACATCCCGGCATCCCATGCCGTGGAGAAACTGTCGTACCCCGGTGGTCTCCTCTTCCCAGGCGACAGCGGGCCCCGGTCGGGGCCCGCGCGCGGAAACGAGGAGGAAGTCCCATGGCCGGCGAAACGGTGCTCACGGTGATCGGCAATCTGACGACCGACCCGGAACTGAGGTTCACCCCGTCGGGTGCGGCGGTCGCGAACTTCACGGTCGCGTCGACCCCGCGCGTGCTGGACCGCGAGAGCGGGGAATGGCGCGACGGCGATCCGCTGTTCCTGCGCTGCTCACTCTGGAAACAGGCCGCGGAGAACCTGACCGAATCACTCACCCGAGGGACCAGGGTGATCGTGCAGGGGAGGTTGAAACAACGATCGTTCGAAACGAAGGAGGGGGAGAAACGGACGGTGGTGGAACTCGACGTCGACGAGATCGGCCCGTCACTGCGTTATGCCACGGCGAAGGTGAACAAGGCGGGCCGCAGTTCGGCCGGCACCCCGTCGGACGGCGCTTGGGAGCGAACGCCGGTGACCGCCGGGAGCCCGGAGCCGCCCTTCTGAACCGTGCCGTGTCGTGAGTGATCCGGGTCGTTCCGACGGCCCGACCCACTCGCGACCTTCACGCTCGCCCACCGGCCTCGGCCGGGGTTAGGGTGGCGGCATGAGCGACGACGCCCTGGAAAACGTCGAAGGCCGCGACATCGGCTCCGGGATCTCGATCATCCGCGAGCGGTCCGACGTCGACGGATCCGGGCCGAGACTGCACCGGCATCCGTACGGCGAAACGTTCGTCATCCTCCGTGGCCGGGCGAGGTTCACCATCGGGGCCGCCGAACGCGAGGGTGGCGCGGGCGAGGTCCTCGTGGTACCCGCGGACATTCCGCACAAGTTCGCCGTGATCGGACCGGAAGTTTACGAAGCCGTACACATCCACGAAAGCGACCATTTCATCACCGAGTGGCTCGAATAAATTCTGTCGCGCACAAGAAAACCCTTCCGGCGCTAGACTCCGACGACGTGCTCGTGGCCGGCGGGCACCCGAGGCGACGGGAACCGGGGACTGTGACCGACGTGGCGGACCGTAGCGGTGACGAAACCCGTCAGGTGGACAGGTTCGACCAACGACGTGCGCAGCTGGCGATGTCGGCACTGGTCACGTTGTCCGAACTCGGCTATGCCCGGACGAGCCTGCGGGAGATCGCGCAGAACTCCGAGTTCTCCCACGGTGTGCTGCACTATTACTTCCGGAACAAGGTCGAGCTGATCACCTACTGCGTCAAGCAGTACAAGGCCGAATGCGTCACCCGGTACGACCGGATAGTCGAGACCGCACGAACGGCCGAAGAACTGAAGCTGGCCTTCAGCAGCGCGATGGTGGCCACGCTGCGCGAAGACGCCCGGTTGCACCGGCTCTGGTACGACCTGCGCAACCAGAGCCTGTTCGAAAAGGTGTTCCGGGCCGACGTCCTTGCCATCGACGAGACACTCGAAGGGATGATCTGGCGAATCGTCGCCCGGTACGCGGAGCTGCTCGGCAAACCGCTGGAGCTGACTCCGTCCACGACGTACGCGCTCTTCGACGGCCTGTTCCAGCAAGGCCTGCTGAAGCACCTCGCCGGGCGGGAAGACGCGGCGAAGTGCCTTCAGGATTCGGTCGAGCAGGTCCTGGCGCGGATTTTCACCACTTGATGGTCGGGTACCAGATGACCCCGGTCCGGCCCAGCACCCGCAGATCCCAGTACAGCAGGGTGAACGTGCCGGCGACCAGCAGCGCGGCGCCGGTCACCACGGCGATCCTGGTGGGCTTCGCGAGCATCCACCGCTGCAACCGTCCACCCGTGCCGTGGGTGAGCACGAGGAACAGCAGTGCCATCACCAGGATGTTGCCGACCGACTGCAGCGCGAACGCGGCGGCTCCGTAGAGAACGTTGTGGCTTTCGGCCGCGCTGCGGAACATGATCCGGAACAACGGGAACGGACGGCCGATCAGGAACCCGCCGATGAGCGCTCCCATCAGGACCAGCGGCGCGGGCGGGAAGCGGCGCGTGAGACCGGCGATCGGGTTGCGGATGATGCCGACGGAAGCGAGGCCCAGCACGATGAACACGATCCCGATCACGCCGTAGACGATCATCGACTGGATGTTGCGCGGCGTGAGCCCACCGGGCGAGGACGCGGTCGAGAACTGCGGCATCCGGGTGCCGACGAGCGCGACGATGACGCCGTACACCACGGAAACGGTCAGCATGCCCGCCGCGATCCAGCCCAGCGGCTTCAAGGTGTTGACGAACTTCGGCCGCCCGGCGGTCTCTCCCCCGACGAGCGGGGCGACGGCGCCGAAGGCGGCGATGTTGCAGGCGGTGAACGTTCCGGCGAGTCCAGAGACAAACGCGAAGAACGTCCCGGCCAGCACTCCGCCGATCGGGGTCTCCTTGGCGTTGTGCCCCAGGAGGGTGTTGGCCACGCTGTCACCGATCACACTGTCCACAAAGGGCGCGGACCAGAGCACCGTCAGCAGGAATCCGGCGAGGACGGACCAGCACACCACTCGCCACCGATGTTCCGGATATGGTCCGGAACCGAGGAAATTCGCTTGCGGGGCAACGGGAACGCGTTCGGTGACGGACACTCGGACCTCCAGTGGCGGATGGCTTCCCTGGGATCCGGGATCCCCGGTACTCATCGTTGTTCCACCGACGGAGGCGCGCCACCTCCAAAGTGCCCATCCATGGTTGGTCCGATCGCCTGGCGGGTAATCCGGATTCACCGCCTCCGGCGGGTGCCACCGAGCGGGCCGATCCGCTACGGTGGCCCCCCTCCAGACTAGGTGTCCACCTTGGCTCGGAAGGGATACTCGCCTTCGAGCCGCCGCAGTTGCGCCGCCAGCTCGCCGATGCGGACCTCGTACTCGCGGCGCAGCGATTCGCAGCGCATGATCATCGAGCTGTAGCACCGCAGATCGTCCTGTTCCAGCGAACCGTCGCGGAACGCCGTCCAGAACACCAGCGCGGCCGAAATGAGCATCACGAAAGCGACCAAGACCGCCAGCAGAAAGGCGAGACTGTCGAGCCCGCTCAGCTCGCCTTCGGTGTAGACGCGGACGAACATCACCGCCGCGATCAGCGCCACCAGGACCACCGCGGCCAGCATGCTGAGCTTCGACCCGCGGGACAGCGTGCGCCAGGTGAGCCGTCGCCGGTCGTCCTTGTTCTCGCGCTGGTTGTGCCCGAGGTGGTACAGCGCGGTCGCGGCGCCCCCGGTGGCCAGCACCGAGATCACGAAGCTGATCACCAGTTGCAGGCCGAGCGGGTTCGTCCAGTCGACGTTGAACACCGAACTCGCCAGCCAGAGCATCACCGGGAAGTCGACCACCACCAGCCCGAAGAGGGTGAGCGCCTTCGCCGACCGCGACACCCGGTAGTGCCGCAGACTGCCGCGCAGTTCGTCGGTGTCGATCTGCTCGGTCAGCATCTCCGCGCGGTGTTTGGCCTCGTGCACGGTCATGAACTGTCCTCGTGGCCCGATCACCGGGGTGCGCAGGACGCGGTCGTCGGCGAGCTTCAGTTCCGTGATCCGCGCGCTCAGCCTCCCGCGCGTCCCGGCGGCCGCCCGCTGGTAGTCGTCGTGATGTTCCTCCACCGACACCCGGGGTTGGGGCAGATGGGGCGTAATCCGGTCCAAGCCGTCCATGACTGTTTCCTCCCTCTTTTTCAGTACGTGATGTCGACCCGGCGCATCTTCACGGCGACGCCTTCGTCGAAGGCGCCGCCGGACATCGCCGTCATCCCTGGCGCGGTCCCCCCTCCACTCGAATCGATCGGACCTTCCACTCCGGCCGCCCGCAGCGCGTCCGCCACCGCGTTCGCCCGCGCGGCCGACAGTTCGGCCCTGCCCTGTTCGGTCGATCCCGGCGGATCCGCCGTGAACCCGCGGACGACCACCTTCGCCGTCGGCCGCCCGTTCCGCTTCACGACGATCCTCGACGCCAGTTCCGCCAGGACCCCTCGTGCCGCGGGAGAAAGCGCGGCCGAGTCCCCGGCGAAACCGAGGACGTCGTTGGACAACGTCGTCTTGGTCGTCCCGTCCGGCCCGCTGACCGAGACGATTCCCGGCACCGGGACCTCCGGCGTGGGGACGCTCCCGTTCGGCGGCCCCTCCTCGGGCCTTGTCTCGTCGATGACACATTCGGCGGCGCCCGCCGCTCGGCAGATCTCCCGCCAGTACGCGGCGAGCCGTTCCCTGGTCGGCAGGGGAAGCGGCGCCTGACGGCCCGAGGTGGCGCCGAGCCCGGTCATCACGAACCGATGGCCGTGGAGCCGCGGCAGGAGACCGCGTGTCTTCAGTTCCGCCGCCAGCGCGGCCGGTTCGAGCTGCCACCCGCTGCGCCGCAGGTCGAATCCGCCCGCGGTCGACAGTCCGCTGCTGATCACGACGAGTGTCCCGGGCCCGGCGCCGCGGACGGCGTTGTCGATGCCCGACAGCAGGTCGACGCCGGAACGCGTGGCCGCAAGTCCGCCGACGGCCTCGGCGACCCGCCGGACGTTGTCCTCGATGAGGCTCTCCCGCTGCAGTCCGTGCTCGACGGCGCCGTTGGCCCGGCGCGGCGTCAGCGGCAAAGTCCGCGCGGTGTCACCGTCCGCTGTGGTCACGATGGCGACGCTGCCCTTGCCGTTCTTCCCGTCGGTGGTGTCCCGGCTGTGGGCGGCCTCCGCGAGCAGGCTTTCGATTCCCTGGGGCAGCGATGGGCGAGGTTCGTTCGAGCTGGCCGAGGCGAGGAGGACGACGCGGTCGCCATCGCCCCCGGCCGCTCCCGCCCGGCTTCCACAGGCGGTGACCAGCGACGTCACCAGCGCGGTGAGCAGTATGAAGATCGGTGGTGCGGCTTGCGAACGCTTCATGACGACCTCCCCGACTTTGAAGGCAAGCACAGTGTGGCAGTTGCCGGTAATAGGCGTCAATTGCCAATCAATATAGGCAGTTGACAGAGACGAACTTGAGAGATACCCATCCTCTCCCCGAGTCACACTGGTTCGAAGGAGTGAACACCCTGGAGGGAGTCGTGACCGACCCACCAGGGCTCGGCGGTATGCTCCGCCGAGAACTACCAGGAGTAATGTGCGGCAATAGCCACACAGCAGGCCCAGCGCGATGGCAACTGCCGATGCGAACGGAGTGATCTTTTCCGATGAGTGGTCCGGTGCCCGGCGTGGACGGTGTCCGCAGTGCCCTCGTGAGGCTGCGAACGCGGACCGGACTGAGCGCGGAAAGGTTGCGCTCCACCGAGGTCGGGGTCCGGCCGATCCTCGATCTCCCGGTGGTCCGGCAAATCGTGAACACCACGGACAAATCCGAACCCGAGGCCGCGCTGGAAGCGGTGCGGAGGATCGCCGGTCAGCTTCCCACCGAAGACCTCGTGATCGTCGACATGGCCCTCTCCCTCGGCCTGCTCGCGAAGCGGTTCCCCGACGAACCCGAGATCGAGACCCTGTACGCGGCCGACGTCGGTGAACGCCGCGAGCGTCTCGTGGAGCTGTGGGAGCCGATCCACCGGTTACTCGGCGTGAGTATCCCGGAGCGGCATCTGACCGTGCGCGCGCTCCGGTCCACCCTCGAAAGTGCCGCCCTCGCCAAGCTGGCCGAACTCTGTGTCAGCAGCTCCGTTCTCGACGTGGCCTTCCCCGAACCCGGCACCGCGAAGGACGCCACGACCCGCGCGGCGACCGTGAGCGTGATCGGCTCGGCCGTGGTCGACCACATCTACGTCGTGGACCACATCCCCTCCCCCGGGTCGTCGACCCCGCTGATCTCCTACGAGACCCACCCCGGCGGCAAAGGCCTCAACCACGCGGTCGCCAACGCCCGGCTGGGCATGGACGTGCACATGATCACCGCGGTGGGCGACGACGCGCCCGGCCAGATGCTGCTGGACTACATGACCACCGAAGGCATGCGGCTGAACCTGGTCAAGGTGGTGCCGAACGCCAAAACGCCGGTGGTCGGGGTGTTCATGACCCGCAACGGCGGCGCGGTCCTGCTGCCGTGGATGAACGAAGGCGAGATCCGGCTCGACCCGGCCGACTTCCACACCCACGCACTGCGCAACGTCCTCGAAGCGTCGGATGCCGTCGTCATCACCTTCGAACAGCCCATAGCGGCCACCCGCGAGGTGCTGCGAGTGGTCAGCAACCTCGAGAAAAAGCCCCTGATCGTGGTCCGGCCTTCACCGCCGATCGCCAGCCCCCAGTTCCTCTACGAACATTTCTCCGACATCGACTACCTGGTCGGCACCCAGTGGGAGCTGCGCGAGCTTCTTTCGGGAGCCAGCGACGAGATCACGACGGAGTCGCTGGCCGCGAGCCTGCTCATGCTCGGCGTGCACGGCGTCTGCATCACCGAAGAATTCGGCTGCATGGTGCGGTCGGAACATCTGCGGGCGGACATCGCCCGCTTCCCGACCGCCTTGCGGGACACCCCCGGAGCGCGAGAGGCCTTCAGCGCCGCGCTGATCCATCGCTTGCTGCTGAAGGATCGCAAGATCGACCAGTCCGATCTCGAATGGGCGACCGCGGCCATGACCGCGGCCCAGTCGTTCGGCGGGGTCGCGGATTCGATGCCGTTGGCGCAACAGGTCGACCGCGTCCTCCAGGTGAAGCCGGGCCACGAGACCGATGACTGAACAACTCTTCGTCGAGCATTCACTCAGCCGGACCGGTGGCACCGGCTTCCGGGTCCGGGTCCTCGACAAGGAACCGACCACGGACAATCCCCCGGTGGCCGCGATCTACGGCGAGCCGGCGGACGATTGCCTGGTCCGGATCCATTCGCGCTGCGTCTACTCCGAGATCCTCGGCTCGGTCGACTGCGACTGCCACGACCAGGTGCAACAGGCGAAGGAATTGATCACCGCCGCCGGTACCGGCGTGATCATCTACCTCGACCAGGAGGGGCGGGGAGCAGGCTTGCTCGCCAAGGCACGCGGGTACGTCTACAGCCAGCTGCACCAGGCCGACACCTTCACCAGCTACCGCGCGCTGCACCTTCCCGCCGACTCCCGCGACTACGCGGCCGCCGCCGATCTGCTGGAAAGCCTGGGCTTGACCCGGGTCACCCTGCTCACCAACAATCCCGAAAAGGTGAAGGCACTGGAGTCCCGTGGGATCATCGTCAAACGCGAGCCGTCGATCGTGCCGGTGAGTGACTCGGCTCGCGCGTACCTGGAGGCCAAGCGCGAGCAAGGCCACCTGTTCCCGAGCCTGACCGACAGCTGAGCCACCGGATCCGCGGAGGACGATGGACTTCGACGAGGTCGCGGACGAGCTCTACGCCGGCGATCCGGCCGAGTTCGTCAAAGTGCGCAACCAGCGGGCGAAAGAGGCCAAAGCGGCGGGCGAGGCCGCCTTGGCCGAACGTATCCGTGCGCTGCGGAAGCCCACGCTCGCGGCCACCATCCTCAACCGCCGGGCCGGTTCCCCCGAACTGAAGGAATTGGCACAGCTGGGCGAAGAGCTGCGGAAGGCGCATTCGGCGCTGGCCGGAGCGGAACTGCGCAAACTCACCCGGCGGCGTCAGGAACTGGTGAACCAGGTCCTGCACGACGAACGCTCGATGAGCGAGCCGGTCGCCCGCGAAGTCGAAGCGACCCTCGAGGCCGTCGTGGCCGACCCGGAAGTGGCGGCGCTCGCGCTGGCCGGACGTCTGAGCACCGGCGCGGACAGCGCGGGCGACCAGTGGCTGACGAGCGGCTTCACGCCGACGCCCAAGCGGGAACCCGCCCCGGAACGGGAAAAGCCCGCGACCGTGTCGCATTTGGACGATCGACGGAAGGCGAAGCAGAAGGCCGCCGCCGACGCCGCGTCGAAGGCCGAACAGGCGCGGACCGCGAAAGCCCGCGAAGAGGCCGAGCGGGAACAAAAGCGGGTCGCGGAGTTCAACCGGCTCCGGCGCGAGGCCGCCGATCTCGCGAAAGCCTGCAAACAAGCGGAAATCGACCTCGCTCGCGCCGAACGCCGCGCCGAGAAGAGCACGGAGAAGGCGAACGATCTCCGACGGCGGCTCGCCGACGCCGAACTCGAGGAAGAGGCGGCGAACGGTGAGACCACCGCCGCCCAGGCCACTTTGGACGATCTGCGCTCCGAAGCGAAGCGGATCGATGAGGCGCTCGCCCGGTTCTAGACTGCCATGCCGTGAAGGCCTCCTTCCCTACTCTCAAGGTAGGGAAGGAGGCCTTCACGGACTTTCTGGCGTCAGGCTGCCGGTGAGGGGCGGGCTGGGTTGGTCGTGAGTGGCGATTCGGGTTAGAACCCGAATCGCCACTCACGACACCGTGGACACCTGCTTGCGCACGCGCGTGGCGGTCACCCGCCGCCCGTACGGCGTCTTCCCGCCCGGCTTGTACACCGACAGCGCGGTCATGGTCAGGTACATCGCCGTGGACACGATGATCGGGTAGAACCCGTCCGGGCGCCGTCCCATCTCGACGAACACTCCGTCCACAGTGGACTCGGTGAGCGCGGCCAGTTCCCGCAGGCCCGGCAGCAGCGAGAACAGGGTCAGCCCCACCGCGACCAGGGTCAGCACCAGTTTGATCGCGACCCATTTGTACCGGATCAGCCCCCATTTCGTGCCGACGCTGAGCACGAGTCCACTGACCAGGGCGAGCAGGCTCGCCGGCAGCAGCAGATAGCCGCCGATCCGGTCCATCATGAGGATGGCCGCGTGCTGGAGGCGCGGATCGTCGGTGAACACGGAGATGAAGGTCAGTACCGCGTTCACCAGGGTGATCCCGAGCCATCCGACGGACGAGACGACATGGACGACGAGGACGAGTTTCCGCCACCGGGGCGTGAGCGTCATCGGCGGTCGCCGCACTGTGGAAGTACTCATGCGACCAGTGTTTCCGCGCGCGGAGCCCCCGTCGTCCGTCGTGGAGCGGCACCTGCCCTACGTATCGCGGAGTACGAGTCCCCGGACGTACGCGGCCTGCCCGGCGTGCTGGAGATCGTCGGAAAGGACGCTGACCAGGCGTACCCCGAGGGTGACGGGCGGATCCCACGCCTCGTCGACGATACGGTCGAGAGCGGCTTCGTCGAGGCCGGCCACCCAAGCCGTCGTCGCCTCGTGGACCTCGTCGTAGTACCCCGTCAGCAGCTCCACGGAGTCGACCCGGACCGCGTCGACGTCCTCGGGGCGATGTCCGTACCCGATGTCGGTCGCCGGGAACGGCAGCCCGAACCGGTCCAGCCAGCCCTCCGAGGTCCAGATCTGCTCGGTGCCCATGAGGTCGGCGATGTGATCGTCCTGCACCCGGGCGAGATGCCAGACCAGCCAGGCGATCGTGTTCGCCTCCGGAGCCGGGCGCGTGCTCAGCTGTTCGGCGCTCAGCCCCTCGACGGCCGCGTGCACGACCTCTTGGACGCGGCCGAACCCGTCGGCCATTACTTCGGCCAGTTTCATCGAATCCCCTTCCTGCGTCTCCCGCCCACGATGCCACCGCCAGGTGACCCCTGCCTTACAACCTTGACTTATATAAGTCCAGGCCGTGATAGTTGCCGGATGCACGCGTTCGACGTCCTCGGGGATCCGGTGCGCCGCCGGATCCTGGAACTGCTGGCGGGCGGGGAACAGAGTTCCGGCGACGTGACCACGGTGGTCCGCGCCGAGTTCGGGATCTCGCAGCCCGCGGTCTCCCAGCATCTGCGCGTCCTGCGCGAAAACGGTTTCACCACCGTCCGCGCCGAGGGCACGCGGCGGCTGTACTCGGTGGATCCGGGTCCGCTCAAGGAGATCGACGGCTGGCTGGAGCAGTACCGGCGATTCTGGACCGGGCCGCTCGACGCGCTCGCCACCGAGATCGCCCGCGGCCGCCGCGAACGCCGGAAGGCCGCCGAAGACGACGGCCAAGCCGGGTGACTACCGGCCGATCGTCACCGGAAACCGGGCGCTGGACTGGGATTTCCCGCGCTGAGGAGCGCGGGCGCGGTCACTGTCGGACCCCGCCCCTAGAATCGGCCGGGTGGCAGCCCCCGACATCGGTACCTCGGAAGCCCTCGAAACGCTGAACCGGGTTTTCGGTTACGACAGTTTCCGCGGCGAACAGCACGCCATCGTCGAACACGTCATCGCAGGCGGTGACGCGCTCGTTCTCATGCCCACCGGCGGCGGGAAGTCACTGTGCTACCAGATCCCCGCCCTCGTCCGGCCCGGCGTCGGCGTGGTGGTGTCACCGCTCATCGCGTTGATGCAGGACCAGGTGGACGCGCTGCGCAACCTCGGCGTGCGCGCGGGTTTCCTCAACTCGACACAGGACTACGCCGAGCGCAACCGGGTCGAGGCCGCGTTCCTCTCCGGCGAACTCGATCTGCTGTACCTGGCACCGGAGCGGCTTTCGGTCGAATCGACGGTGCGGCTGCTCGATCGCGGCAAGATCTCGCTGTTCGCGATCGACGAGGCGCACTGCGTCTCCCAATGGGGCCACGACTTCCGGCCCGACTACCTGATGCTGTCCGCGGTGCACGAACGCTGGCCGGACGTGCCGAGGATCGCGCTCACCGCCACCGCCACCAAGGCGACGCACGCCGAGATCGCGTCCCGGCTCAATCTCGAGAACGCGCGGCATTTCGTCGCGAGCTTCGACCGGCCGAACATCCAGTACCGGATCGTCGGCAAGAACTCACCGCAGCGCCAGTTGCTGGAACTGCTGCGCACCGAGCACAAGGGTGACGCGGGGATCGTCTACTGCCTGTCGCGGAACTCCGTGGAGAAGACCGCGGACTTCCTGGTGGAGAACGGGATCCCGGCGGTGCCCTATCACGCCGGGCTGGACGCGCGGACAAGGGCGAAGCACCAGTCGCGGTTCCTGCGCGAGGACGGGCTGATCGTCGTCGCGACGATCGCGTTCGGCATGGGCATCGACAAGCCGGACGTGCGGTTCGTCGCGCATCTGGACCTGCCGAAGTCCGTCGAGGGTTACTACCAGGAGACCGGTCGCGCGGGCCGGGACGGGCTGCCGTCGACGGCGTGGTTGGCGTACGGCCTCCAGGACGTCGTCCAGCAGCGCAAGATGATCGACACATCGGAGGGGTCCGCGGCGCACAAGCGGCAACTGAGCGCCCACCTCAACGCGATGCTGGCGCTGTGCGAGACGGTCGAATGCCGTCGCGTACAGGTGCTGAACTACTTCGGGCAACAGAGCGAGCCGTGCGGCAACTGTGACACCTGCCTGGCGCCGCCGGAGACCTGGGACGGCACGATCCCGGCGCAGAAGCTGCTCTCCACCATCGTCCGGCTGCAGAACGAGCGGCGGCAGAAGTTCGGCGCCGGGCAGATCATCGACATCCTGCTCGGCAAGTCGACGCCGAAGGTGACGCAGCACCGGCACGATTCGCTGAAGGTCTTCGGGATCGGCACGGAACTGAAGGAGCCCGAGTGGCGTGCCGTCGTCCGGCAACTGCTCGCGCAGGGCCTCGCCGCCGTCGAGGGCGACTACGGCTCGCTCGTACTCACCGAGGGCAGCGCCGAGGTCCTGAACGGACAGCGGAAGGTCCAGCTGCGGCGCGAGCCGGAGCGGGCGGCCAAGGCGGCGGCCCGGTCCAGCACGAAGAAGGCCGCGGCCGCCGACATGCCCGCCGAGGCGGCGCCGGTGTTCGAACTGCTGCGGTCGTGGCGAGCCGCGGCGGCGAAGGAACAGGGAGTGCCCGCGTACGTGATCTTTCACGACGCGACCCTGCGCCAGATCGCCACCAAACGGCCCGCCACGCTGCAGGAGCTGGGTACGGTCAGCGGCGTCGGCGAGAACAAGCTCGCCAAGTACGGCGAGCAGATCCTCGAGACGCTCTCAGCGGAGAACTAGCGGCTCAGTGCTCGTTGGGGCGGCGGGGCGGCCGTCCGGTCATCCCGTCGACCTTGCGCACCGCGCCGTTGATCTGGCTGTGGTACTTGCCCTTGGTCTTGTGGTCGACGAAGGTCGCGGCCTTGTTCACGACCTTGTTGACCTTCTCGGGGTTCTTCCGCACGTAGGCGCGCACGGCCCCGGCGGTGCCGGCCAGGGCGGTCAACTTCCGCAGTAGAGGCACTGTGGTCCCTTTCTTCGGGGTCGTCTGGTGTTCTACTCAACGACCGGTGGTGGTCATCGGGTTCCCCGTCACGCGCCAAATCACTCATTTCGGATGTCGGTGCTGGTCGGACGGCCGAAAAAGGGGGCGCGCACCCGGCGGAGGAGCCAGTAGGTTCGAGCGCATGCGGGATCTTTCGCTGCTGCCCAAAGCCCATCTGCACGTCCATCTCGAAAGCACCATCCGGCCGGACACGCTCCGTGACCTCGGTGACGCGAACGGTATCGCCGTCCCCGCCGAACAACCCGTGTTCGACGGATTCCGCGCGTTCGGTGACTACAACGGCCTCCTGCGATCCTGCCTGCGGCGGCCGGAGGACTTCGAACGGGTGGCGCGCGAGTTCTGCGAGGACCAGGTCGCGGACGGCGTCCGCTACGCCGAAGTCACCTTCACGGCGGCGTCGCACGGCGAACGGCTCGACGAGCCGGACATGCCGCTCGCTTCCGTCCTCAAAGGACTCTCCGTCGGCACGGCCGAGCACGGGCTCACCACCCGGGTGATCCTGGACCATTCGCGCCGCCGGTCGGTCGACCGCGCGCGGCGCACCCTCGACCTCGCCCGCCGATATGCCCCGGACGGCGTGATCGCGATCGGGCTGGCGGGTGAGGAGAAATATCCGCTCGCGCCGTTCGCGGGGATCTGCGACGAGGCCGAGGAGGCCGGGCTGCACCTGATCCACCACGCCGGTGAGGACGCCGGCCCGGACAGCATCCGCGAAGCACTCGACCTCGGGCACAGCGAACGGATCGGCCACGGCATCCGGATACTGGAGGACGTCGCGCTGGTCGCCGAGGTACGGGAACGCGGTATCGCGCTGGAGGTCTGCCCGTCGTCGAACGTGACGATCGGGCTCGTGCCGTCGTTCGAAGAGCATCCGCTACCCCGGCTGGTCGACGCCGGGCTCGTGGTCACCCTCAGCACCGACGTCCCGTCGATCACCGGGACCACGCTGACCGACGAGTTCCTGCGGACCCGGGAGGCGTTCGACTACGACGACCTCGCGCTCGCGCGTCTCGCCCGGGCGTCCGTCGACGCGTCCTTCGCGCCCGCCGACCTGAAGCGCTCGATCCATCAGGACATCGACGCCTGGCTCGCCTGACGCGTTTAGTCCTCTGAATGCGGTAGTTGCACGCGCAAGGACCGCATTCAGAGGACTAAACGCACAGGTGACGGTGGGCTTCACAACTTCTCCACAAGCGTCACGTACCGTGGAACCGGTGACCGCTTCGTCCCCTTCGGCACTGGACCTGATGGACCAGTGGCAACCAGCGCCCAAGAAGCGCGGCCCGCGTGGCTGCGTGATGCTCGCGCTGCTGGTCGTGGGCGCCCTCGTGGCCGGTGCCGTCTGGGTGGTGGTCAGCATCAGTGACCGCGAGCCGGTGCCGGTCAAACCCGAATTCGTCGTCCCCGCCCTCAAGCCCGCCCCGCGTTCGGCGATCCCCGGCGACGCCGGACCGCTGCCCGCGGAGCCCGCGAAGGACGCCTGGATCGCGAAGGTGTCGGAGAACACGGACATCCCTTCGCGCGTGTTGCGTGCGTATGTGAACGCGGCCGAGAAGACCGCGTCAACCACGCCTCGCTGCGGAATCACCTGGGCGACCATCGCCGGGATCGGCCGGACCGAGTCCCAGCACGCCCGGCACGGCGGCTCCCGCGCCGGCGAAGACGGCGTCGTGACACCGCCGGTCATCGGCATCCCGCTCGACGGCTCGCCCGGCGTGCTGGCCGTCGTCGACACCGACAAGGGCGCCCTCGACGGCGACCTGCAGTGGGATCGCGCCGTCGGCCCCATGCAGTTCCTGCCCGCCACCTGGAAGCGGTACGGCGTCCGCGCGAACGGTGACGGCGCCGCGCCGGACCCGCAGAACATCGACGACGCCGCGATGACGACGGCGCGCTACCTGTGCGCGAAGGGTGGCGACCTCGGCAAGCCCACCGGCTGGTGGAACGCGGTGCTGACCTACAACAACTCCGCCCAGTACGGGCAGGAAGTGTTCAGCAACGCCGACGCCTACGGCAAGGCCGCACTCAAGCCCTAAGCGGGCAGGAGCCTGGTCACCAGTCGCGTCAATTGGTGCACGTTCCGGCATTCGTGCATCTCGACGACCTCGGCGTAGGCGTGCGCCTCCGAGTCCCCGGTGGACCACAGCGCGGTCCGCTCGGGATTGAGCCAGTACGTATGCCGCGCCGCGGCGGCGATTCCGCGTACGGCGGCCAGATTCGGGTCGCCGCCGTTGGTCCTGGCGTCACCGAGGATGAGCACGGACGTTTTGGGCCCGATGGCGTCCGAGTACCGCTCGACGAACTCCCCCAGCGCGTGCCCGTAGTCGCTGTGCCCGTCCCATCGGGTGAGTTCGGCGTCGGCGAGGATACGCGCGCCGAGGTCCTCCGGATCGGCCGCGCCGGTGTCGACGAGATGGGTGATCTCGTCGCACGCGTCGATGAACGCGAACACCCGCACCTTGCTGAACTGATCCCGCAGCGCCTGGACGAGCAGCATGGTGAAGTTGGCGAATCCGGCCACCGAGCCCGACATGTCGCACAGCAGCACGATTTCCGGCCGCCCCGGCCGGTGCCGCCGGTACGACGGCCGCATCGGGACGCCGCCGGTGGACAGCGAACGCCGCAACGTCCGGCGCAGGTCGATCTGCCCGCGCGCGTGCCGTCGGCGGCGAGCGGCCAGGCGGGTGGCGAGTTTGCGCGACAACGGCTGCACGACGCGGCGGAGTTCGGCGAGTTGCGCGCGACTGGCGAGCAGGAAGTCGACGCGGTCGGCGGCGGGCGGGACGGCGTGCCGCGAAACCCGTTCCCGGCCACGGACTTCCGCCACCCTTCGACGCGCTTCGGTCCGCACCATTCCACGGAAGCCTTCGACTCGGCGGCGGACGTCGTCGCGGTCCAGTCTGCCGGTGAAATCCTCCTGCACGCCCGCACGGATCGCTTCGAGCACCCGCACCACGAGCGTCTGCGGCTGAAGCCGTTCCAAGGTCTGGTGCGCCGACCAGCCGCCGGAGCCCGCCGTGCCGCTGCCGTACTCACCCAGCATGTCGACGGCGAGCCCGGCCACTTGCGTCAGTTCGGTCCGGTCATCGGCGGCCAGTGCCGAGGCGAGCCGATCGCGCAACGCGGCGACATCCTCGACGGGATCCTGCGACGGCGCGCCGACGCCGAGCGGGAAGTAGATGTCGAACGTCGCGTCGAACACCGCGCGCTGACCGCCGCGCCGGACGAGCGCCGCGGCGAGCCCTTCCCGCATCTGCTCGCGCGAGGCCAGGCCCAGTACTTCGAGTGCCGCGGCGGCGTCGACCGTCTCACTGGGACCCGCCGGGATCCCGTGTTCCCGCAACGCTTCCACGAATTCGACGAGCCTGCCCGGCACGCCGCTCACGAGTCGAGGACCTTGCCGAGTTCCAGCCGCGCGTCCGCCTTCACGACGTCTTCCTGGTGTTTGAGGATGACGCCGAGGCTCGCGCGGACGACGTCCTCGTCGAGGCTGTCGGCGCCGAGCGCCAGCAGCGTGCGGGCCCAGTCGATGGTTTCCGCTACCGACGGCGCCTTCCGCAGTTCCATCGCCCGCAGCGCGGTGATCACCTTGATCACCGACGCCGCGAGCGCGTCGTCGACGCCGGGCACCTTGAGGCGCACGATGCGCTGTTCGAGTGCCGCGTCGGGGAAATCGATGTGCAGGAACAGGCAGCGCCGCCGCAGCGCCTCGGACAGTTCCCGCGTCGCGTTCGACGTCAGCACCACGAACGGCTTGCGCCCGGCGGTGATCGTGCCGAGTTCCGGGACGGTGATCTGGAAATCGCCGAGGACCTCCAGCAGCAGGCCCTCGATCTCGACGTCGGCCTTGTCGGTCTCGTCGATGAGCAGGACGGTCGGCCCGTCACCCTTGATCGCCGTCAACAGCGGCCTGGCCAGCAGGAATTCCTCACCGAAGATGTCGTTGCGGGCTTCGTCCCACGTCTCGTCCTTGCCGGCGGTGATCCGGAGGAGCTGTTTCGCGTGGTTCCACTCGTACAGCGCGCGGGACTCGTCGACGCCCTCGTAGCACTGAAGCCGCACCAGCCGGGAGCCGCTCGCCTCCGCGACCGCCTTGGCCAGTTCGGTCTTGCCGACCCCCGCGGGGCCCTCGATCAGCAACGGCTTGCCGAGGGCGTCCGCGAGGAACACCGTGGTGGCGACGGCCGCGGAGGCCAGGTAGCCGGTGTCGGCGAGCTTCGCCGTCACGTCTTCGACGGATGTGAAGTACCCGGTCCCAGCCACGCGGCCTCCCAGCTCGATCGCCTACCCGGCCGACTCTACGTCGCGGATCCGCTTGGGCAGCAGGAACCCGACGGCGAAGGTGAGCAGCACCATCACCGCGACCACCCAGAAGGTCCGCTGCGCGGCGTCGGTCGGGTCGGCGGTTCCGGCGTCGAAGAACACCGTGCCGAGCAGCGCCATCCCCAGCGCGCCACCGACCTGCTGAAGCGAGGTCAGCGCGCCCGACGCCGATCCGGCCTCCGACGGCTCCACTCCGGACAGCGCGATCTCGAAGTACGGCCCCATGATCAGCCCGGAGCCCATCCCGACCACCAGCAACGCGGGGGCGATCAGCCACGGACCGGTTTCCGGGCCGAGGAGCAGCAGCAGCGCGACCACGCCCGCGGCCATGATCAACGCGCCGGTGTGCAGCACCTTGCGGCCGTGTTTGCGCACACCTGTACCAAGCCCATCCCGACGATCATCCCGAGCGACATCGGCACCCCGGTCAGTCCGGCCTTGAGCGGGGAGAAACCGAGCCCGAGTTGCAGGTACAGCGTGAACACGAGACCGAAACCGGAGAACGCCGCGAAGTAGATCGTCCCGGTCGCCATCCCGGCGAGGAAGCTGCGTTTGCGGAACAGACTCGGTTCGACCAGCGGGTCACCGCCGCGACGGCTCTTGCGCTTTTCGAACCACGCGAAGATCGCGAACACGCCGATCGCGGCCGCCATCATCGCGAACGTCCACAGTGGCCAGCCGTACTCGCGGCCCTGCACCAGCGGGAAGACGATCAGCAGCGCCCCGGTCGTGGCGAGCAGCGCGCCGGGGATGTCAAGGGTCAGCGAACCGCCGGGACGGGACTCCGGCAGGAACTTCAGCGCGGCGAGCACGGCCAGCGCGCCGATCGGGAGGTTGATCAGGAAGATCATCCGCCAGCCGGTGTCGAAGAAGTCGGCGTCGACCAGCCAGCCCGCGAGGATCGGGCCGCCGATCGCGGCGAGCCCCATCACCGGACCGAACAGGCCGAACGCGGACTGAAGCTCCTTCCCGGTGAACATCTCCTTCATCATGCCGAGGCCCTGCGGGATCATCGCGGCGCCGAACAGGCCCTGCACCACCCTGGCGGTGATGATCATCTCGGGGCTCACGGCGATCGCGCAGAACAGCGAACCGACGACGAAGCCGATCGCGCCGATCAGGAACATGCGCTTGCGGCCGAAGATGTCGCCGAGCCGTCCGCCGGTGAGCAGGCCGGACACCATCGCGAGGGTGTAGGCGACGCCGAGCCACTGGATCATCGCCGTCCCACCGCCGAGCGAGGCCCGCATGACCGGCCCGGCGATGCTCGTGACCGTCATGTCGAGCAGCTCCATGACCGAACCGGTCAGGATCACGAACAGCGCGGGCCAGCGCCAGCGATACGGCGTCGCCGCGAGGGTGTTTTCCGAGGTCTCGGCGCCCGGGATGTCCACTGTCATCGTCATGGGGACAACGCTAAAGTCAATTCCGGCCACTTTCTGACCGGAATCGGAGCGAATCTGGATTCATGGCGAATACGAGCGCGCGGATGCTGCGGCTGCTGTCCCTGCTGCAGACACACCGCTTCTGGTCGGGAACCGAACTGAGCGACAAGCTCGAAGTGAGCGAACGGACGCTGAGACGCGACGTCGAACGGCTCCGTGAGCTGGGCTATCCGGTCAACGCGAGCCGCGGCGTCGCGGGTGGCTATCAGCTGCGGTCGGGCACGGTCATGCCGCCGCTGCTGCTGGACGACGAAGAAGCCGTGGCGATCGCGGTCGGCCTGCGGACGGCGGCGAGCGGCTCGGTCGAGGGCATCGAGGAGACCTCGGTCCGGGCGCTGACGAAGGTCGTCCAGGTGATGCCGCCCCGGCTGCGCAGGCGCGTCGACGCGCTCCAGGCGTACACGACGCCGGCTGCGGTCACGGGTCCCCGCGTCAGCGCGGCCAGCCTGACGGTGATCGCGCAGGCCTGCCGGGACGACGAGCGGCTGAAGTTCGACTACGCGGCGCGCGGTGGTGAGGAGTCCGCGCGGCTCGTCGAACCGCACCGGCTCGTCTCACTCGGCCGCCGGTGGTACCTGGTGGCGTGGGACCTCGACCGGGTGGACTGGCGCACCTTCCGCGTCGACAGGCTCAGTGAGCCACGCACCACCGGTGCCCGCTACCGGCCGCGGGAGATCCCCGGCGGGGACGCGGTGAAGTTCGTCGAAGCGCAGATCAAGGCCAGGCCGACCACGCATACGTTGGTGGTCCGGGTCGACGCGCCGAAAGCCGAGGTCGAGGCGGCGGTGCGGTACCTCGGCGGCGCGCTCGAAGCCCTCGACGAGAAGTCCTGCCGTCTCACGATGAACGTCGACACCTTCGACTGGCCCGTGCTGATCCTCGCCGCCATCGGCGCGCCCTTCGAGGTCGAGCGCCCTTCGGCCTTCAAAGATCACCTGGGCTCGGTCGCCGCGCTCTTCTCGCACGCGTCCGGACAGCTAGCATCGGGCTCGTGAGCACCTATGTCGCGGCCGAGGGCCGATACGAGAGCATCCCGTACCGCCGCACCGGGCGCAGTGGCCTCAAGTTGCCCGCGATCTCGCTGGGCCTGTGGCACAACTTCGGGCACGACAAACCGCTGGGCACCCAGCGGGACATCGCGCGGCGGGCGTTCGACCTGGGCATCACCCATTTCGACCTCGCCAACAACTACGGGCCGCCTTACGGCTCGGCCGAGGAGAACTTCGGCAGGCTGCTGGCGTCGGACTTCAAGCCGTACCGAGACGAACTCGTCATCTCGACCAAGGCGGGCTACGACATGTGGCCCGGCCCGTACGGCGAATGGGGCTCGCGCAAGTACCTGCTGTCCTCTTTGGACCAATCGCTCGGCCGGCTGGGCCTGGACTACGTCGACATCTTCTACTCACACCGCTTCGACCCGGAGACGCCGCTCGAAGAGACCGTCGGCGCGCTCGACACCGCCGTCCGCTCCGGACGCGCGCTGTACGTCGGCATCTCGTCGTACTCGTCGGAGAAGACCGCCGAAGCCGCCCGGCTCCTGCGGGAACTGGGCACGCCGCTGCTGATCCACCAGCCGTCGTACTCGATGTTCAACCGGTGGCTCGAAGGCGACAAACTGCTCGACACCCTCGAAGCCGAAGGCGCGGGTTGCATCGCGTTCTCGCCGCTGGCGCAGGGCATGCTCACGAGCCGCTACCTCAACGGCATCCCGGAGAATTCCCGCGCGGCCCAAGGGAAATCGCTCAACCCGGACACGATCACCAAGAACACCCTCGGAAAGATCCGGGCGCTGAACGAGATCGCTCAGCGGCGCGGGCAGACGCTGGCGCAGCTCGCGCTCGCGTGGGGCCTGCGCGACCCGCGGATGACGTCGGTGCTGATCGGCGCGAGCAGCGTCGCGCAACTGGAGGACAACGTCGGCGCGCTGAAGAACCTGCATTTCACCAACGAAGAACTGGCCGAGATCGACCGCTACGCCACCGAAGCCGACATCAACCTGTGGAAGCGGTCCACCGACGCCTGAGACCACCCGAAATCGCGTTGCCCCACCCGGCCCGACAGCCGAGACTGCGGACATGACGTTCGAAGAGCTGCTCGCCGAAGGAGAGGCCGTCCCGGTCGAAGGCTGGGACTTCTCGTGGTTCGAAGGCAGGGCCACGGAGGAACGGCCACCGTGGGGATACTCACGGCTGCTCGGCGAACGGATGGCGGCGGCTTCGGCCGGTCTCGACCTGCAGACCGGCGGCGGCGAGGTGCTCGCGGGCATCCCGAAACCGCCGCCGGTCCTCGCCGCGACCGAAGGCTGGCCGCCGAACGTCGAGGTCGCCCGGCGGACCCTCGCGCCACTCGGTGGCAAGGTGGTCGAAGCGGCGTACGACGCGCCCTTGCCCTTCCCTGACGAGTCCTTCGATCTGGTGAGCAGCCGCCATCCGATCGAGAATCCGTGGCGGGAGATCGCGCGCGTGCTGCGACCGGGTGGAACCTTCCTGTCGCAACAGATCGGCGCCGGGACCGTCCGTGAACTGAAGGAGTTCTTCCTCGGCCCGCAGGACTACGGCGACTGGACGCCCGACGTGCTCCGCGTCGAGGCGGAGGCCGTCGGGCTGCGGGTAGAACGGCTGGAACCGGCGAAACTGCGGATGGAGTTCTTCGACCTCGCCGCGGTGGTGCACTTCCTGCGGAAGGTGATCTGGATCGTGCCGGGGTTCACCGTGGACGGTCATCGCGACAAGCTCGCGGAACTCCATCGGATGATCGAGACCGACGGGAAGTTCGTCGCGCACTCGCGGCGGGTGCTGGTGGAGGCCGTCAAGTCCGGCCACACCTTCGGGTGATCGCCGTCGGCCACGCCCGGCGCGTGGAATGGGCCCTCTCCGGCCGGGGAGTCATGCTGCCGCGGCGCGGATCCTGGCGATCGGGCTGCTGCTGGGGGTGGTCGCATGGCGAACTCCCTCGCCGAAGGATTGACCAAATTTCATATTCAGTCATAAACTAGTTCCGTGACCGAAGATCGGCGAGAGCGCGCCGAACGCATCCTCGACGCCGCCGCAGATCTCCTCCTGCGGCACGGCTACCGTCGGGTGACCGTGGAGGACGTCGCCGAGCACGCCGGCGTCGGCAAGGGAACCCTGTACTTGCACTGGAAGACTCGTGAACACCTGTTCCTCGCGGTGATGCTGCGTGAGGCCGCCCGGTCCATCGAGGACCTGGCGCAGGCGATCGAAGACGATCCCGAACTCACCCTGCTGCACCGGATAACACGCACCCAGTTTCTCAACGTCGTGCGCAGGCCCCTGCTCCACGCGCCCTACCTCGCGGACTCCGGCGTGCTGGGCAAGCTCGCGGCGAAGCTCCACGAAAACCAGGATCCCCGGCACCACGAGGCGTTCCTGGACTATCTGAGGCTTCAGGCCGAACACGGCCTGATCCGTACCGATCTCGCCGTCGAAGACCTGGCGACGGCGTATCAAGCCGTCCTGCACGGTTTCCTGCTCGCCCCGGCGACAGCGGATCCCGAAGCCGCGGCCGGACTGCTGGCCGACACCGTCGCCCGCGCCTTCCAGCCGACGGCCACTCCACCCGCCGCGAAGGTGCGCGCGGCGGCACCGGGCGCCATCGCCCTCTTCCGCGCGACCGCGGAAATCGACCGCGCCAATCTCCGGCGCGCCTACTGACGGGAGCCGCGGATGCGGACCGGAATCCTCCTCGACGAAATCGGCGTTCCCTTCGGTGACGTCGTCGCGCAAGCGAAGGAAGCCGCGCGACTGGGCTACGACGCGATCTGGCTCGCGCAGCGCGGCGGCTGGGACGCGCTGACAGCCTTGACCGCACTGGGTGCGGCCGCGCCCGCACTCACGCTGGGCACTTCGGTGATCCCGACCTATCCGCGCCACCCGATCTCCTTGGCGGCACAGGCTTTGACGTTGCAAGCGGCCACCGGCGCGCCCGTCTCCCTCGGCGTCGGGCTCAGCCACCGGCCGATCATCGAAGACCAGTACGGCTATTCTTTCGATCGCCCCGTCCGGCACCTGCGCGAATATCTCCAGGCGCTGAAGCCGTTGCTGCACCACGAAAAGGTCGACGTCCACGGCGAGACCCTGACCGCCGTCGGCACGATCGAGGCACCCGGCGCCGAACCGCCCTCGGTCCTGGTCGGCGCGTTGAGCCCGCTGTCGCTGAAGGTCACCGGGACGCACGCCGACGGCGTCGTGTCCACCTGGGCCGGCGCCCGTTCTCTGGCGGAGTACATCGTCCCGACCCTGACGAAGGCCGCGTCCGACGCCGGGCGACCGGCACCGCGGATCGTCACCGGGCAGCTGGTCTCGGTCACCGACCATCCGGAGGGGCCGCGGGACTGGGTCGCCGAGAACTACGGGGTGGCCGCGAACATCCCGGCGTACCAAGCGGTCTTCACCCGCGACCGCGTCGACGGCCCGGGCGGGACGGTGCTGGCCGGCGACGAGGAGTACGTGCGGGCGCGGGTTCGCGAACTCGAAGACGCGGGTGCGACGGAGCTGCTCCTGATGCCGGTGGGGACGCCCGAGGAGCAGGCGCGCACCCGGGAGCTTTTCGCCGCCTGACCGCTGGTCCGTCAAGGACTCCTTGAGGGACCACTCACGAGCCCAAGCGCTCCAGTTGCTCAGTCGTCAACTCGACCTCGGAGGCGGCGAAGTTCTCCTCCAGGTGCGCGATGCTCGCCGTCCCAGGAATCGGCAGGATCACCGGCGACCGCGCGAGCAGCCACGCGAGCCCGACCTGCGCCGTGGTCACCCCCAGCTCCGCGGCGACGGCGGCGATCCCGGCGGTGGCCTCCGACGCGGCACCGAGCACCGGACGCCAAGGCAGAAAAGCGATCCCGGCCGCCTCGCACGCGTCCAGCACCGCTTCGTACGAGCGGTCCAAGAGGCTGTAGCGGTTCTGCACGCTCGCGATGTCCACGATCTCCCGTGCCCGCGCGAGTTCGTCGACGGTGACCTCGGACAGCCCGATCCGGCCGATCTTGCCCTCGTCACGCAGGTCCCGCAGCGCGCCGAGCTGATCGGCCAGCGGGGTCTCCGGATCGAGACGGTGCAGTTGCAGCAGCTCGATCCGCTCGACACGCAGCCGCCGCAGGCCTTCGTCGACCTGCACCCGCAGCGAGTCCGGCCGTGCGTCGTACTTCCAGTCGTCACCGTCCCGCACGACGCCGACCTTGGTGGTGACCACCAGATCTTCCGGGCACGGGTACAGCGCTTCCGCGAGGAGTTCCTCGTTGGCTCCCCAGCCGTACATGTGCGCGGTGTCGATCAGGGTGATGCCCAGCTCCACGGCCCTGCGCGCCAAGGCGATGGACGCCTCCCGCGGAGGACCGGCTTCGGTCGGCAACCGCATCGCGCCGAACCCGAGACGGTGCACGGGCAAATCCCCGCCGATGGCGAATTCGTTCATGGCGGAAACCTAGCGCAACGGATCCCTCGGTGAGGGCAGATGCGTGGTGTCGGGGAACAGGTGCAGCGCGCGCAGGGCGGCGCCGAGTTCGGCGATGTCCGCCGGGTCGGTCAGCGAGCGGCCCAGTTCCTCGGTGATCCGCTTGAGGCGGTGCCGAATCGTATTGGGATGGCAGAACATCCGCTCCGACGTCAGCTTCGTGGAGCCCTGGCATTCGAACCAGGCCCGCAACGTCAGCAGCAGGACGTTCCGGTCGTCGCCGGGCAGGTCCAGGATCGGCCGCAACACGTGATGCGCCAACTGCACCGACGCCTCCGGCGCGCTGGCGACCAGACCCGCGAGCGGGGATTCGTTGAACTGCACCATTCCCGCCGTTCCCGGCGTCATGCTGGAAAGCGCGACCCGCGCCAGATGCAGCGCGCGGGAGGTGTTCCCGAGACCGGTGAACACCGGGCTGACGCCGATCCGGCCGATCGAATTCTCCCGCAGCAGCTCGATGATCACCTGGGACGCCGACGGATCCCGCATCGACACGACACCGACCTGGAGGTCCGGAGTGAGCCGCCACGCGGACGCGTGACGGCGTTCGCGGAGCCGGTTTTCGATCTGAGGCAATGGTTCGTGCCCGACGCGCGGGGTTTCCGCGGCGACGACCACGTAGGTCCCGTCGAGCGAAAGTTCGAGCACGCGCGCGATGTCCCACAGCGTGCCTTCGGTGGCCGCGCCGCCGGCGAACAGCGCTTCGACCAACGCCGACCGTCTGCTTTGGTGCGCCAGCATGACTTCGGCGGTGGTGTCGCGGTAGGTCGTCGTCAACGCCTCGGCGTAGTCGTCGATCAGCGCCCAGATCGCCGAAGTCGCGGCGACGAGCCCGCGAAGGTCTTGATGCTCTTCCGAAGCGGTCAGTTCGACGAACCGATTCCACACCTCGGTGAGCCCGATTCGGTACGCCCGCAGCAGTTCCGGCAACGGCGCGCCCTGCAACGCCCGCGCGCGCCCGGTCGCCCTGGCCTGCGCGAGATCGGGTTCCTCCGTGCCGCGCAGGGTCCGCATGACGAACTCGAGGTTGTTCCGGACCGACGTCCGCAGCTCGGCGAGCGAGACGAACTGCGCGTCGCGGTACACCGGCATCTCGGCACGGATCTGCTCGACAGTGCTGTCGATGAGCCCGGGAAGCTGCTTCTCGACCTCGACGGCGAGTTCGGCGACGACGGCGGCCGAGCCTCCGCGGAGCACGGTTCGATAGTGCATGGACGTCCTCCGGGGCAGGGGCACCTCGTCGAGCCCCTGGGCACGCCATCTAACACGACTTTCCCGGACGTGGCCGGTCGAAGGCGAAAGGCCCCGCCGGTGCGGCGAAAGCATGGGGTTTTCGCCGCACCGGCGGGATTTCACATTTTCGCGGCCGCGCTCTTGATGGCCTCACGGATCCGGAAATAGGTGCCGCACCGGCAAACGTTCTGGATGGCGTCGATGTCGGCGTCGGTCGGGTTCTTCGTCTTCTTCAGCAACGCCACCGCGGCCATGATCTGCCCCGGCTGACAGTAGCCGCACTGCGCGACGTCCTGCTCCAGCCAGGCTTCCTGCACCGGGTGCAGGTCGTCACCGTCGGCGAGGCCTTCGATGGTGGTGACCTCCTTGCCCGAACAGTCGGACACCGGCGTCACGCACGGGTTGAACGCTTCGCCGTCGAGGTGGCTGGTGCAGGCCTTGCAGACGTTGATCCCGCAGCCGTACTTCGGGCCGCGGACGCCGAGCTTGTCGCGCAGCGCCCACAGCATGGGCAGATCCGCGGGCGCGTCGACGGTGACGGTCTTCCCATTCACCGTGAAGGTGTAGTTGGGCATCGGAACTCCTTGGCGGGGAAGGGAGATCAGCGGGGGAAGGGCTCGAAGTCGACCGGAAAGTCGATCGGGAAGCTGCGCGGTTTGATGCCGGTGGCCCGCGCGTAGGCGCATCCGATCGCGCCGACCGGCGCGGGCACGCCGAGTTCGCCGGCGCCACCGATCTCGCCCGTCTCCGGCATGACGAACACCTTGACGTCCGTCGGTGAGTTCTTCTGCCGCGCGTAGTGGAACTGCGAGTAGCTGCCCTCCAGCGGCAGACCCTTGTCGATGTGCAACCCGGCGGTCAGCGTCGTGGAGATACCGTCGGTCAGGCCGCCGAGCATCTGCGCCTCGATCCCGCGGGGGTTGATCGGCTTGCCGACGTCGACGGCGATGGTCGCCTTGGTGACACGCGGCTTCTTCGGGTCGCGGCCGTCGAGTTCGACCAGGCAGGCGGTGTACGACTTGTACTCGCCGTGCACCGCGACGCCCTGCGCGAAACCCTTGGGCATCTTCTTGCCCCACTCGCCGAGTTCGGCGACCTTGTCCAGTACGGCGCGCTGCCGCTCGTTCTTGATGAACTCCCGCCGGAACGCCACCGGGTCCTTGCCGAGCTTCGCGGCGATCTCGTC
Source organism: Amycolatopsis sp. NPDC034160 (assembly GCF_055575355.1). Lineage (NCBI taxonomy): Bacteria > Bacillati > Actinomycetota > Actinomycetes > Pseudonocardiales > Pseudonocardiaceae > Amycolatopsis > Amycolatopsis sp. NPDC034160. The sequence continues at coordinate 102,188 of NZ_JBVISU010000008.1, forward strand.
GACCATGATCTCTTCGGCGCCGCGGGTGCTCGACGAGTACACCGACCGCCAGGCGCCGGTGTGGAAGTCCACCGGAACCTCGTTGAGCAACTGCGTGGTGACGCCGAAGTTGTACGGCGACTTCACCGTCAGCAGGAACACCGTCTGCGCGAAGCTCAGGTTGCCGCCGACCGGCAGTTCCGCGGCGAAGGCCGTGAGGATCTCGCCGAGGCCGTGGCCCCAGTCGGTCTCCACGCTGGCGACCCGGTGCTCGAAGGTGAGCACCTGGCCGAGCGCGAAGGTGGCGCGGATCTTGTGGTGGCTGGCGGCGCGGGCGCGGCCGTGGCGCACGTCGTCGATGCGGCTCCACATCAGCCGCACCGGCCGCTTGAACGCCTTGGAGGCGCGTGCGGCCTCGATCGCGCCGTCGGAGAAGAGCCGGCGCCCGAACGACCCGCCCGCCTGCTGGACGTGCACGGTGACCTTGTTCTCCGGCAGCCCGAGCTCCCGCGCGATGTGCTGCTTCGCGAGGATCGGGACCTTCAGGCCGGACCAGATGGTCGCGCTGTCCTCGCGGACGTCCGCGACCGCGGAGTTGGTCTCCAGCGGCGCGTGGCTGGCGAAGGCGAAGTCGAATTCACCGTCGACGTACTGGGTCAGCAGCGGCGGGACGACGAACGGCAGCGCCGCGGCCTGCAGCTTCTTCTTGATCGTCGCGTTGTTCTCGCCGTCGACGGTGCCGGCGTTCCAGGTGACATCGAGCGCGTTCTTGCCGTCGAGCGCCTGGCCGAAGGTCTCCGCCAGTACCGCGACACCGGTCTTGATGACGGCGATGTCGATGATGCCCGGCATCGCCCGCACGGCCGCCTCGTTGTTGACCTTCGCGACCGTGCCGTTGATCGTCGGCGGGCGGCGGACCATCGCCGGTTTCGCACCGGGGATGTCCAGGTCGAGGGTGTACTTCAGCTGCCCGGTGACCATCGCGCGGGCGTCCTTGCGGGACTGCGGCGTGCCGACCAGCCTGTGCGCGGACTCCGCCTTCGGGGTCACGGTGAGCTTTCCGAGGTCGGCGCGGGCGGCGGGTTTGGACAGCGCGCCGTAGGTCAGCCGCCTGCCGTCCGCGGCGATCACCGAACCGTCCCTTGTGGACAGACGCTCGGCGTTGACGCCCCACTGCCTCGCCGCGGTCGCGACCAGCCGGGCCCTGGCGGCGGCCGCGGCGGTGCGCACCGGGGTGTACAGCGAGCGCATCGTGTTGGAACCGCCGGTCAGCTGGTTGAACAGCAGTTCCGAACGGGCGTCGGAGAGCACGACGTCGACCCGGTCGAGCGGCAGGTCCAGCTCCTCGGCGACCAGCATCGCGTTCGCCGTCGTGATGCCCTGGCCGACCTCGGTCCGCGGCAGTTCCAGCCGGACGCCGCCGTCTTCGCGGACTTCGAGCACGAGCAGGTTGGCGGTGGGCGCGTTCGAGAGGATCAGGACGTCGCCGAGGTCGAGGATCTCGGCCGGACCGGGCAGGGTGGGGATGACGGCTTCGGCCTCTTCGGGGGCGAAGCCGTCGATGCCGATCTTCGTGGCGATCGTGAGGGTGGGGGCGGCGACGAGGAAACTCAGGAACCGGCGACGGCCGAGGCCGCCGGAATCCGGAGCCTCACCGTGGGTTCCAGTGGTGGGACTGGCCATCGGGAAGATCCCTTCGAGAGCGCGCGGAGAAGGCGGGGACCTTCGCGCGGCCTGGGGTCGGATGGCGACACGCTAGGCAGTGGCATTCGGCCTAGTCAACGCGGAGTAGTCAGGTCGGCTCATCTGTGTGACGAGGTGACAGCGAACGCCCTCGAATGTGTGCCGCGCCACACCACACTCCGCATTTAGTCCTCTGAATGCGGTAGTTGGCAGTGCGAACTACCGCATTCAGAGGACTAAATGCGTTCTAGATGGAGTCGCGCTCCCGGCCCGCTTCGAGCAGGTCTTCGCGGGCTCGCGCGATCCGCGAGCGCACGGTGCCGACCGGGCAGCCGCAGATCTCGGCGGCTTCGGCGTAGGAAAGCCCCAGGATCTGGGTGAGGACGAGGACCTCACGCCGTTCCGGGTCGAGACCGTCGAGCAGCATCCGTAGCTCCACGAGGTCCTCGAACCCCGCGACGCCCTCCGCCTGACGCGCCCCGCGTCGCTCGGCGGTGGCTTCCCAGTCGACGTCGGCGAGCTTCGGGCGCGCCGAAGCCGCCCGGATGCGGTCGACGACCACGCGCCGGGCGATCGACAGGAGCCAGGTTCGCGACGAGGACCGGCCGGCGAACCGGCGCAGGCTGCCGAACGCGCGCAGGTACGTCTCCTGGGTGAGGTCGTCGGCGGCGCCGACGTCGGCGAGGTGCGCGACGAAGCGCCAGACGTCGGCCTGGGTGGCCCGCACCCAGTCCTCGAGCGCCCGCCGGTCACCGCGGGCGGCGGCGAGCGCGAGCGCGGTCACCCGCTCGTCGTCGTGGTTGCGCGGCCCGGCCATACGAGAAACGTAGCAGCGCGCCGGGAACCGGGGCAGGCCCGCGCCCGACAAGTGAGACGTGAAGTGCGAGACCTGCCGTGAGGCCCTGTCGGCCCGGCTCGACGGCGAAACCGAACCCGCCCCTTCCGAGGCGGTCGACCGGCATGTGGCCGGCTGCGCCGCCTGCCGGTCGTGGCTCGCCCGCGCGGAGCGGCTGCACCGGACGATCCTGCTGCGGCCCGCGCCGCCGGTCCCGGACCTCACCGCCGTCATCCTGGACCGCACCCCCGCCCCGCCGAGCGATGGCTGGCCCGCCAGGATCGCGCTCGCCCTGGTCGCGATCGCCCAGCTCGGCCTCGCCTTCGCCCAGCTGCTGGGCGTCGAGGACCATGCCGCGGGCCACAGCGCGGAATCCCTGGTCGGACACCTTTCGCACGAGAGCAGCGCGTGGAACCTCGCCGTCGGCGTCGGACTCGGCTGGGCGGCCGTCCGGACGAAGGCGGCGGCCGGGCAGCTGCCGGCGCTGACCGGGTTCGTCACCCTGCTCCTGGCGTTGTCGGCGGGCGACCTCGTCTCGGGGCAGGTCACCGCCGGCCGGGTGCTCACCCACGGGCTGGTCGTCCTCGGCCTGTTCCTGTTGTTCGTGGTGCACCGTCAGCACCGCCTGCGCAACCTCCCGAGCCCGGCGACGACGGCCGACAATCCCGGCTCCTTCACCGCGGAAACCGGCCACGAAACCGGCGAAGGCCCCGACCGCCCTCGCCAGCACAAGGGATTCCGGCGCCCGGCGAGCCGTCACGTCGCCTGACCGGAACCTGTACGAAACCTGAGCCTTTTGGTCTAGACCATTACCGGTCACTGGGAGCATGCGCCCGGACACCGGAGTGAATCACCGGTTTTTCGCGCGCGGCGTGCGCGCTTCGCGGCCCGGATCCGTTTATCGTCGCCGAGAACCACCGAATGTAAACCTTCTTGCCCATCACGGGCCGGACCCGGATAACTTTGGTGGGAACACCTTGGTTCGACAGGAGGCGAAGCTCGTGGTTGGCGCAGAAAATCCGCCCGTCGGCACCCCCGCCGGGATGCGGAAGATCAATCAGCGCGCCGTGCTGGACCTCCTGCGCCGCAGCGGCCCCGCCACCCGGCCGCAAGTGGCGAAGGACACCGGCCTTTCGAAACCCACGGTGAGCCAAGCGTTGCTGGCCCTCGAAGCGGCCGGTCTCGCCAGGGCGACCGGGCACACCTCGACCGGCACCGGCCGGTCCGCCGTGCTCTACGAGGCGGATCCCACGGCCGGGTACGTCCTCGGTGTCGACATCGGACGCGAGCACCTCCGCGTCGCCGTCTCGGACCTCGGCCACACCATCGTCGCTCGTCGTGACGAGCGGAACACCTCTCGTTCCGGTACCGCGCTCGTCAGCGCCGTGGGCGCGCTGGCGGCGGCGACAGTGCGCGAAGCGGGACTGAGCCAGGCGGACATCATCGTGCGCGTTCTCGGCTCGCCCGGGGTCGCCGACCCGGCCAAACGCTGCTTCCGGCACGCGCCGAACCTGCCCGGCTGGGGCAAGGCAGGCCTGCTCGACGAACTCGAAGGCGTTCTCGGCCCGGATCTCATGGTGGAGAACGACGCGAACCTCACCGCCGTCGGCGAATGGGAACGTGGTGCCGCGCGCGGCGCGTCCGTGTTCGGCTGCATCACCATCGGCACCGGGGTCGGCATGGGCGTGATGGTCAACGGCGAGGTCTTCCGCGGCGCGACGGGCGCGGCAGGTGAAATCGGCTACCTGCCCTACGGCCAGTCACACGCGGCGGGTGAAGGCGAGGACGCGCCGCCGGTCCGCGGTCATCTCGAAGAGGCGACGGCGGCGCAGTCCGTGGTCCGCGGCGCCCGCGAACTCGGCCTCGGCACGGCGAAATCGGCCCGCGAGGTCTTCCGGCTGGCCCGCGACGGTGACGAACTCGCCTTGCGTGCCGTCGAGGCCGAAGCGGACAGGCTCGCGTACACGGTCGCGTCGGTGGCCGCGGTGATCGACCCCGAACTGATCGTGCTCGGCGGCGGCATCGGCACCGCGGCCGATCTGCTGCTCGACCCGATCGACCGCGCGCTGCGTTCGTTCACCCCGCTCGTCCCGGCGGTCGTCCAGGGCGAACTGGGCGACGACGGCGTGCTGACCGGTGCCATCAGCGTCGGCCTCCGCGCCGCCGAAGGCCTGGTCTTCGAACGGAAGGTCGGCGCGGCCTAGGCCGGGCATTACCTCCGCGGTAGTCGACGGCGGCGCGGGCAAGCGAAACGATGTCCGCATGACCACAGCCAAGAAGATCGTCGTCGACTGCTTCGAGAACCTGTTCGTGCGCAAGGACTTCGCCGCCGCGGGCGCGAACGTGCACCCGGATTTCGTCACGCACAGCCCTGGTTTCCCCTCCGGCCGTGACGCTTTCGTCGAAGCGATGCGGAATTCGCCGATGACCGGCGCCGACGTCTCCGTGAAACGCGTGATCGCCGACGAGGATCACGTCGTCGTGCACCTGCACGTGGTCGCTCCGGGCGAAGAAGTCGGAGTGGCGGTCGTCGACATCGTGCGGGTGGAAGACGGGCTCATCGTGGAGCACTGGGACGTCAAACAGCCGGTTCCGCCCGGCACCGAAATGTTCTAGGGCGCGATGATCAGGCAGGTGCTCGACGCGGTCGCGAGCACCTTGCCCTCCGCGTCCCGGATGTCCCCCTCGGCGAACGCCACCCGCGAACCGGCCTTCACGATCCAGCCGTGCGCGCGGATCTCCCCCACCGAACCGGAAATGGCGCGCAGGTAGTTCACCTTCAACTCGACCGAGGTGTAACCGACCCCGACGGGCAAGGTCGAATGGACCGCGCACGCCACCGCCGAATCCAGCAGGGTCGCCGCGACGCCGCCGTGCACTGTGCCGATCGGGTTGTACAGCGACTCGTCAGGGGTCGCGGCGAGCACGACGTCGCCCTGGGCCACGCTCACCCAGCGCATCCCGAAATGCGCCGAGATCGGCGGCGGCGGGATGCGGCCCTCGGCGATACCGGTCAGGTAGTCCAACCCGGACAGTTCGCGGCCGAGCCGGGCGGTGGGCAACGGATCCTGCCAGGTCACGGTCTTCTGCCTGGTCTGGCCGGTGACATCGAGGGTCATGACTGCCTCCTAAGACGGTCGTCCTAGCGTTTCCCAAGACGATCGTCCTAGTCAAGGGCTATGCTCGGAGACGTGTCCGAGGCCACCACCCGTGAGCGGATGATTTCGACCGCGATGACGCTTTTCCGTCGCGAGGGCTACCAGGCGACTTCGTGGCGGCGGCTGGTCGAGCAGGCCGGGACGCCGTGGGGCTCGGCCTACCACCACTTCCCCGGCGGCAAGGAACAGCTCGCGATCGCCGCGATCGAACTCGGCACCACCGTCGTGGCGAAGACGGTCCGCCGCGCTTTCGAGCGCAACGAGACCATCGAGGACGCCGTGAGCTGGTGGTACCGCAAGGCGGGCGAGGCGCTGGCCGCCGACGGCTACCGCGGCGGCTGCCCGCTCGCCACGATCACACTGGAGATGGCACACGCCTCCTCCGCGATCACCAAAGCGTGCGAAGACGCCTTCGCCGCCTGGCACACACTGCTGGTCGACTTGCTCGGCGCCCACGGTGTCGAAGGTGACAAGGCCGAGGACCTCGCGACGGCCATCGTGACCAACCTCGAAGGCGCCTTGCTGGTCAGCCGGGTCCGCCAGTCGCCCGATCCGCTTGCCCGGGCCGCGCGACACGTCGCGCTCGTGGTCCGCGCCGGCTGAGAGCCGAGCGCGTACCGGCGAGCGCGGGTAGCGTTCGGAGGCATGATCGGTCTGCCCGACACCATCACGGCCTGTCTCTTCGACCTCGACGGCGTGCTGACCGGAACCGCGGCCCAGCACCGCGAAGCGTGGAAACGCACGTTCGACGAATTCCTGCGCACCCGCGACGGTGACGCGTTCTCCCCGTTCACCGACGCCGACTACGCCTCTTACGTCGACGGAAGGCCGAGGGCCGACGGCGTCCGAACCTTCCTCACTTCGCGGGGGATCGAACTACCCGAGGGGACTCCCGACGACGACATCGACGCCGCGACCGTCAACGGCGTCGGCAACCGCAAGAACGAACTGGTCCTGAAGATCATCGACGAAGAAGGCGTCACGCCGTATCCGGGCTCCGTGCGGTATCTGGAGGCGGCGAAGGCGGCAGGATTGCGCATCGGCGTGGTCACCTCGTCGGCCAACGGCGCGAAGGTGCTCGACGCCGCCGACCTGACCAGGTTCGTCGAAGCGCGGATCGACGGGATCGTGCTCGCCGAAAAGGGTCTTCGCGGCAAACCCGCCCCCGACTCGTTCCTCGCCGGCGCCGAGGCCTTCGGCGTCCCCCCGGAGCACGCGGCCGTGTTCGAGGACGCGCTCGCGGGGGTACAGGCCGGTAAGGAAGGCCGATTCGGCTACGTGGTCGGGGTGAATCGCGCGCACCAAGCGGGCGAGCTGCTCGCTCACGGTGCCGACGTCGTGGTGGACGACCTCGCCGAACTGCTGGAGGACGAGAAGTGACCGACCCGCTTTTCCACGGCTACGAGGTGGCGCCCTGGGAGCTGCGCTGGCGCGGCATGGACGTCGACGCCTTGCAGCGCACCGAATCGGCGTTCGCGTTGTCCAACGGGCACATCGGCCTGCGCGGGACACTGGAGGAAGCCGAACCCCGCGGTCTGCCGGGTACCTATCTCAACGGGTTCTACGAGCAGCACGATCTTCCCTACGCGGAAACCGGTTACGGTTACCCGGAAGAAGGACAGACCGTCGTCAACGTGACGGACGGCAAGATCATCCGGTTGCTGGTCGAGGACGAACCGCTCGACATGCGGTACGGCCAGGCGACCGACCACGACCGCGTGCTCGACTTCCGCAAGGGCACGCTCGCGCGCGACACGGTGTGGTCCTCGCCGACCGGGCGCCGCGTGCGGGTGAAGACCGAACGCCTGGTCTCCTTCACCCAGCGTGCCGTCGCCGCGATCCGGTACGAGGTCGAACCGCTCGACGACGAGCTCCAGCTGGTGGTGCAGTCGGATCTGCTGGCCAACGAGCCGATCGAGTCCGACACGCGTGATCCGCGGGTCGCGGCGGCGCTGGAGTCCCCGCTGGTCGCGGAGTTCCACCACGCCGAGGCCTATCGCGCGGTGCTGGTGCACCAGACCCGCCAGTCCGGGCTGCGGATGGCCGCGGCCATGGACCACAAGATCGACGTCACCGACGGCGTCCGCACGCACATCCAGGCCGAAGACGACCTCGCGCGGCTCACCGTCGCCGTCGACGTGCCGAAGGGCGGACGGCTGCGGATCACCAAGTACCTGGCCTACGGCTGGTCCGCGCAGCGTTCGCTGCCCGCCGTGCGCGCACAGGTCGAGGCCGCGCTGGCGGGTGCGCGGCAAACCGGCTGGAAGGGTCTGCTCGCCGAGCAGAAGGCGTTCCTCGACGACTTCTGGGGGACCTCGGACATCGAGATCGATGGCGACCCGGAACTGCAGCAGGCGGTACGGTTCGCGCTCTTCCATCTCTTGCAGGCGGGTGCCCGGGGTGAGACGAGGGCCTTGGCGGGCAAGGGTTTGACCGGCCCTGGCTACGACGGACACGCGTTTTGGGACACCGAGACCTTCGTCCTGCCGGTCCTCACCTACAGCATTCCGGACGCCGCGCGCGACGCGCTGCGCTGGCGCCATTCCACTTTGGACAAAGCCAGGGAAAGGGCGGTGCAGCTGGGCTTGCGCGGCGCGGCGTTCCCCTGGCGGTCCATCAACGGTGCGGAATGTTCGGCCTACTGGCCGGCGGGAACGGCGGCGTTCCACGTCAGCGCCGACATCGCCGACGCCGTCGTGCGCTATCTCAACGCCACCGGCGACGACGAATTCATGCGGACCGAGGGTGCAGAACTGCTCCTCGAAACCGCGCGGATGTGGTTGTCGCTGGGGCATTTCGACCGCCGGGGCCGGTTCCGGATCGACGGCGTCACCGGGCCGGACGAGTACTCCGCGGTGGCGGACAACAACGTCTACACGAACCTGATGGCGCGACGGAACCTGTTCTACGCCGCCGAAATCTGCGAACAGCACAAGGACGTGGCCGAAGCGTTCGGGGTCGAGGCGGACGAAGTCGCGTTGTGGCGCGAGGCGGCCGAGGCGATGCTGATCCCCTACGACGAGGACCTCGGCGTCCATCCGCAATCCGAAGGCTTCCTGGAGCACGACGAGTGGGACTTCGAGGCCACCGACCCGGATTTCTACCCGCTGCTGCTGAACTTCCCGTACTTCGACCTTTACCGCAAACAGGTGGTCAAACAGGCGGACCTGGTGCTCGCGCTGCATCTCTGCGGGGATTCCTTCACCCCGGAGGAGAAAGCGCGCGACTTCGCCTACTACGAGGCGCGGACGGTGCGGGATTCCTCGCTGTCGGCGGGGACGCAGGCCGTGATCGCGGCCGAGGTCGGGCATCTCGAACTGGCGTACGACTATCTCGCCGAAGCCGCGCTCACCGATCTGCACGACGTGCACAACAACGTCCGCAACGGTCTGCACATGGCGTCGCTGGCGGGCGCGTGGCAAGGCACGGTCGCCGGGTTCGGCGGGCTGCGCGACCACGGCGGGCGGCTGACCTTCGCTCCGCGCCTGCCGCCGCAGCTGCGGCGGATCGCGTTCCGGCTGACCTTCCGCGGCACCCGGTTCCAGGTCGAGATCGACGGCGAAGGCGCGACGTACCACGTGATCACCGGGGAGTCGGTGGAACTGGTGCACCACGGCGAGACGTTCACCGTCACCGCGGAACCGGTGCGGCTGCCGATCCCGCCGATCGACCCCGGCCCGGCGCCGGTGCAGCCTGCGGGCCGTGCTCCGGTGCGGCGGCAGCCGAAACACGGGTGATCGCTCAGTCCGGGGGCTCGACCGGCACCTCACCGCTGCCCGGAACACCGTCGACGTCCTCGGTCCCGTGCGGGCCGATGTCGCGGTTGGGCGCGCTCGGCACGTCGGTCTTCGGCTGGACCTTGCGAAGGTCGTCGAGTTCTTCTTCGTCTTGCCCGAAGTCCTTCTTGCTTTCCCTCATGTGTCCGGCGTACCCGCTCGCGGCCGGAAACGCCAGTTTTCAGGCGGCTTTCGCCGGCTTGCCGTCGAGACCGACCAGGCCGTCGAGCATGGTGAGCAGCAGGCCGTCCCTGGTCGACCACGGGCAGATGGCGACCTGGCCGCCGGCCAGGATCAGCAACGCCTCCGCGACGATCGCGCCGGCCAGCGCCTGGTGGGAGCGCTGCCGTGAGATGCCCGGCAGTTCGGCGCGACGTTTCGCCGGCAGCTTCGCGAGCCTCGGGATCCACGCGCGGAGGTCGTCGAGGTGCAGTTCCCGGGAGCGGGACGGCCGGTCGCCCGCGAGCCTGGCGAGTTGCCGCAGCACCTTGGAGCAGCCGACGGCGCGGTGATCGCGGATCTCCGGCAGCACGTCCCGCATCGCGTCGCGGACCTCGTCGAGGACGTGGTCGCGCATGGCCCGGACGACCTTGGGCGACGGGCATTCGGTGGACATCCAGTCGCGCGTCAGCGAGCGGGCACCGAGCGGCAGCGAATGCGCGAACCCGGCCTCCTCCGCGTTGCCCGCGGCGAGTTCGACGGTCCCGCCGCCGATGTCGAGCACCAGCAAGCCGCCCGCGGAAGCGCCGTACCACCGGCGTGCGCCGACGTAGGCCAGTTCCGCCTCGCGGCGGCCGGTGAGGAACCGCAGTTTGACGCCGGTGGCCTTGGCCACGTCACCGACGACCTGTTTCACGTTGGTGGCGTCGCGGATCGACGAGGTCGCGAGCGGGTACACGTTCTCGACGCCGTGCCTGGCCGCCATGGTCACGCCTGCCTCGACGGCGGACGAAACCGCGTCGATGCCGCGCCGGGTCAGCTTGCCGTCGTCGTCCAGTTCCCGGTCGAGCCGAAGGCGCGTCTGATGGCTCAGCACCGGATCGAGCGGTGTCCCACCCTTGGCCAGCACGACCAGCCGAGCACTGAACGACCCGACGTCCAGGACGGCGGCGGCCGGTTCCCCGATCTTTCCGCGCACGCGAGGACACCTCACCTTCGTCGCGAACGTATTCCCCAGAGCTCTCGCTTTCACTCCTGATAATGGCCCATTTTCCTGCCGTTCAGGCGTGCTTTACGTTCTCTTCTCACCGCGATGCCGCTTTTTGACCACGGCGGGGATACGACGGCGCAGGTCGAGGATACCGTATCGATACAGGTGAGAGCTTCGACTCCCTCAGTGCGTCGGAAAACTTCGAACGAACTAGCCGACGAGTTCGCGCAACTTCGACACCTGGGCGACGCGGGCTTCCCGGCCGGGAAGCAGCGGGTTGACCACCAGCGTCGTCGCACCGGCCTCCCGGAACGCGGCGAGCCGCTCCTTGACGTAGCCCTCGGGACCGATCAGCGAGATCGCCCTGATCAGCTCCTTCGGCACCGCCGCGGCGGCCTCGTCCTTCTTCCCGTCCAGGTACAGGTCCTGGATGAGCTTCGCTTCGGCCTCATAGCCGTAGCGCTGCGCGAGGCTGTTGTAGAAGTTCTTGCCGCGCGCGCCCATCCCGCCGATGTAGAGCGCCAGCATGCCGCGCAGGTGGTCCAGCAGCCCGTCGACGTCGTCACCGATCGCCAGCGCCGTCCCGACGAAGGTGTCCAGCTCACCCAACGACGGGTCGCGCTTCGCCTTGCCCTCGGCCAGCGACGCGCCCCAGACGTCGGCGGCCTTCTCGGGGTGGAAGAAGATCGGCTCCCAGCCCTCGGCGAGTTCGGCGGTGAGCGCGACGTTCTTCGGGCCGATCGAGGCGAGCAGGATCGGAATCCGCTCCCGCACCGGGTGATTGATCAGCTTCAGCGGCTTGCCGAGGCCGGTGCCCTGCTCGGGTGGCAGCGGGATCGAGTAGTGCGTGCCGGAGTGCACCACCTTCTCCCGCCGCCACACCTGACGGCAGATGTCGATGATCTCGCGGGTCCGACCGAGCGGCGCGTCGTACTTCACGCCGTGGAAACCCTCGATGACCTGCGGACCCGACGCGCCGATGCCGAGGGTGAACCGGCCGTCGGAGACGAAGTCGAGCCCGGCGGCGGTCATCGCGGTCAGCGTCGGCGTCCGCGTGTAGATCTGGAAGATCCCGGAGGCGATCTGGACCCGCTCGGTCTTCGCCGCGACGTAGCCGAGCTGGCTGACCGCGTCGAAGGAGTAGGCCTCGGGGACGAAGACGATGTCCAGTCCGGCCTTCTCCAGCTCGACGATGTCCGCCACGCTGTCGGCGAAACCACCGGCGTAGCTGATCGCGGTCCCGATCCTCATCCGAACTCCTCACAAGTTACTGAGCGTTCGCTTAGCTTAGACCGGGAGGTCCTGCGCGGCCACCCACTCCTTCACGACGTTGTCCAGCACGCGCAGCGGCAGGATCCCGTTGCCGAGGACGACCTCGTGGAAACCCTTGATGTCGAACCGGTCGCCGAGCGCGGCCTCGGCCTCGGCGCGGATCCGCTCGATCTCCAGGCGGCCGACCATGTAGGACAGCGCCTGCGCCGGATACGCGGCGTACCGGTCGATCTCGGCCTCGATCTCCACCCGTGCCATCGGCGTGTGCTCGACCAGGAAGTCGACGGCGCGCTGACGGCTCCAGCCGAGCGCGTGCATCCCGGTGTCGACGACCAGCCGCCCGGCCCGCATCGAATCCTGGGTGAGCATGCCGAACCTGGTCAGGTCGCTGGAGTACAGGCCCATCTCGTCGGCGAGCCGCTCGGAGTAGAGGCCCCAGCCTTCGACGTAGGCGTTGACGTCGGCGTGCCCGCGCAGCATCGGCAGGCCCTTGAGCTTGTGCGCGATGCAGATCTGGAAGTGATGCCCCGGAACGGCTTCGTGGAAGGCGATCGCCTCGCTCGTGTGCTTGGGGCGTTGCTCGGCCTCGTGGGTGTTCGCGTAGTAGGTACCCGGCCGTGACCCATCGAGCGCCGCCTCGAGGTAGTACGCCAGCGTTCCGCCGGGCGCCTCCGCGGGCGGGACCGGCTCGACCTGGCAGCGCTCCTCGGGAATGGTGGAGAACCACTGCGGGGCAACGGCTTCGGCGCGGGTGATGGCCGCGCGGGCGGCGTCGAGCAGTTCGTCGCCGTCGCGCCAGCGCAGGGCGGGGTCGGTGCGGAGCCGCTCGAAGATCTCTCCGAGGTCCTTAATGTCGAAGACCTTCTCACCCAGTTCGCGGTACTGGTCGGCCAGTTTCGCGATCATGTCGAGCCCGGTGTCGTGCAGCTCCTGCGCGGTGCGCTCGGTGGAGGTGTGCGCGCGGATCAACGCGGCGTACTTCTCCTGTCCGCCGGGAAGCGCGCACAACCCCGGCTCTTCGGCACTCTTCGCGACGGGACGCAGCTCGGAGGCGAGGAACTCGCGGTAACGGGTGTAGGCGGGACGAACCACCTCGGCCAGCAAGCGGTCCCGTTCGGCTTCATAGCCCTCCACGGAAACGGACGCGGTGAGCGCCAGCGGGTCACCCGCCACGTCACCGAGATACCGCTCCACGTAAGCGATCCCGCCTTCGACGAGGAAGTCGGGTGGGACCAGACCTTCGGCCGCCGCCGCGCGCTGGCGCACGACCAGGGCGTCCAGATAGACACCCAGACCTTCCAGCCGCTTCAGGTACCCCCGGACCCTTTCCTCGTCGTTCAGAGTAAGCATCGCGAGTTCGTTGAGGACGCGCAACGCGGGCGAAGCCAGTCCGTCGCTGACCGAGATGTCGTCGGTACGGGAGTCGACGAGGTCGACCGCCGCCTTCGCCTGCTGGATCACGATCTCGCGGGTGACCGCCTCGGCGGGGGAAAGTCCGTCCACGGCCAGGGCTTCGGCTCGCTCGGCGATGGCGACCGCCGACGCGCGCTGCGCGGCCGCCGCCGCCGCGCTCGGGTCGGGCAGCGCGCCGTGGTCACAGGGCAGGCCGAGCAGGGACTGCCACAGCGGCAGTTCTTCGAACTTGAGCGCCATCAGCTCTTCGGCGAGGCCGTTGGGGGTGTCGCCGTGGCCGGCGACCCAGTCGCGGACCACGCCGTCCAGCACCGAAAGCGGCAACGATCCCCCGCCGAGCACGACGTCGTGGAAGGCCTTGATGTCGAATCGGCTGCCCAGCGTCAGCTCGGCCTCCTCGCGGATGCGCTGGATCTCCAGCCGTCCCACCATGTACGACAGCGCCTGGCCGGGGAAGGCGATGTAACGGTCCACTTCGGACTCGATCTCGACCGGCGCCATCGGCGTGTTCTCGGTGAGGAAGTCGATGGCCTGGCGGCGGCTCCAGCCCAGCGCGTGCAGCCCGGTGTCGACGACCAGGCGTCCGGCGCGCATCGAATCCATCGTCAGCATGCCGAGTTTCGCGATGTCGTCGGAGTACAGCCCCATCTCGTCGGCGAGGCGCTCGGTGTAGAGCCCCCAGCCCTCGGCGTACGCGGTGAAGTCGCCGATCCGGCGCAGCAGCGGGAGTTCGGTCAGTCCCTGCGCGAGGCTCAACTGGAAATGGTGACCGGGAATGGCCTCGTGGAACGCCGTGGCCTCGGCCGCGTGCCGGAACCGCTCCTCCGCCTTGTGGGTGTTGGCGAAGTAGATCCCCGGCCGGGAGCCGTCGACCGCGGGCCACATGTAGTACGCGGCGGGCGCGCCGGGCGCGGATTCGGCGGGGACCGGCTCGACCGTCCACGGCTGCGGCGGGATCCGGCCGAACCACTTCGGCGCCTCGGCCTCGGCCCTGGTGATGGCCGCGCGGGCGGAGTCGAGCAGTTCGTCGGCGCTGGACCAGCGCAGGGCCGGATCGGTGCGGAGCTTGGTGAAGATCTCGGCGAGGTCGGTCGTGCCGAAGACGCGGGAGCCGTACTCGCGGTACTCGGCGGCGAGGCTCGCGATCACGTCGAGCCCGGTCTGGTGCAGCTCACGCGGGGTGCGGACGGTCGTGGTGTGCATTTCGGCGAGCAGGGCGTAGATGCGCTCACCGTCGGGCAGCCAGCAGACGCCGGGTTTGTCCTCGGGACGGCCGTGCGGGGCGATCTCCTTCGCGAGCACCTCGCGGTACTCGGCGATCGCCGGCCGGACGACGTCGCGCAGCAGGTCGGCGCGGCGGGTTTCGAAGTCGTCGTCGGGCGCGGGCTGGCGCAGCAGCGGATCGGCCGACGGCTCGGCGAGGTGACGGTCGAGGTAGGCGACGGCGGCGTCGACGAGGTAGGCGACCGGGACCAGGCCGCGGGCCACGCCGTCACGATGCCGCTGCGCGGCCTGGCGCAGGTACTCCGGGATGGCGGCGATCCGCCCGAGATGGGCTTCCGCCTGCGCGCCCGTGCCGACCGACATCATCGGCAGCACGGTGAGCACCTCGGCGGCGGGCGAGACGAACAGGTCGCTGACGGTGAATTCGACGAACCGCGAATCCAGCAGCGCGATCCTCGCCCGCGCCATCGCGATCAGGACGTCCCGGGTGGTCTTCTCCTCCGCGCTCAGTCCGTCGGTGCCGAGGGCTTCGGCCCGCTCGGCGAGACCGGCCAGCTTCGCGCGGAAGGCGTCTCCCGCTGCCTCGCTGAGGTCGGTGAGGCCGGTCGATTCCGGACGGAAGCCCTGCAAGGCGGGCATGACCGGCTCGGCGTCGAAGAGGGCTTCGACGAACTCGTCGGCGAGGGCGGAGACTTCGCTCATGTTTGTTCCCCAGGGGATCGGTGGAGGCGGTATCCCCGACCCTAATGGAGAGCACGTCCTACCGAAGCCGGGTTTCGCGGCACGCGGACGGCCTTCGCACGGCGCCGGAGGCGAGGCGGTAGCGTTCCCGGACGTGGCCGTGACCGATCCCGTGGATACCCGACTGCTCGCCGCCCTCGCGGACATGGGCAAGGCGGCCGTGCACGAACTCGCGGCCAAGGTCGGCATGGATCCGCGCGAGGTCGCGTACCGGCTGGTCGCCCTCTCCGGGAGCGGATTGCCGCTGCTCGTCGGCGTGGAGAGCGACCCGAACGGGCTGCGGGCCGCCATCGCGAGTTCGCCGCCGTCTTGGGCGCAGCAGCCACCACAGCCTCAACAGCAACAGCGTCCGCCGGGCCACTCCGGGCCGCACAACGTCCAGGGCACCCCGTCCGGTCCGTACAACGTCCAGGGCACGCCCTCTGGTCCGTACAACGTCCAGGGAACGCCGTCGGGACCGTACAACGTGTACGGCACGCCGTCGGGCCGCTATCCCGGACCGCCGTCGGCCCCGGTCCGTCAGCCGATGGCACCGCCTCAGCAGCGTCCTCCCGGTCCACCGCCGCAGCAGTTCGCGCCCCCGATGCCGCCGCCCGATCCGGTGATGAGCACCTGGGGTGTCCCGCAGACCGCGTCCTGGGCCCGCGGCGACGAGCCGCAGGCCGCGCCGCGGCAGGCCCCGGAAGGCAAGAAGGGCCGGACAGGCGACGTCATGGAGACCCAAGGGCTGGAGGGCGAGCAGCTCGCCGTCCAGTTGCTCGAGGTCCAGGATCCGGCGGATTACCTGTTCAGCGCGGCGGGCTACTCGCTGGAGGCCGGTGAACGGTCGGTCGTGGTGCACACCGAGATCACCAACCGCGGGAACACCCCGTTCGTGTCGCTACCGGACAACTACCTCGAACTGCTCACCGCCGACGGCAAGCCGATCGCGAAGGCACCGGTCTCCCTGACCTCGCGTCCGCCGCACAAGATCGGCGTCCGGCCCGGGGAGACTCTTGGCGGCCACACCGTCTACGTACTGCCGGACGCCACCCGCGTGGTCGCCGTCCGGTGGTCACCCCGCCCGGAACCGGACGAGCGCACCATCACTTGGACGATCGACGACTAGACCGCATTGAGAGGACTGAACGCGGTCGTTGCGTGGGCAAGAACCGCGTTTAGTCCTCTCAATGCGAATCAGGGCTAGTTCTCGTCCTGGAGGATGCGCAGCGCGTTGGCCAGGTCGTCCGGATACTCCGACTCGAACTCGACCCAGCGCCCGTCGGCGGGGTGGGCGAAGCCGAGCGTCTTCGCGTGCAGCCACTGCCGGGACAGCCCGAGCTTGCGCGCCAGCACCGGGTCGGCTCCGTAGGTCAGGTCACCGACGCACGGGTGCTTGAGCGCCGAAAAGTGCACGCGGATCTGGTGCGTGCGCCCGGTCTCCAGCTTGATCTGGGTGAGCGACGCGGCACGGAAGGCCTCGACGACCTCGTAGTGCGTGACGCTGGGCCGCCCGCCCTGGACGACGGCGAACTTGTAGTCGTGCCGGGGGTGCCGGTCGATCGGCGCGTCGATGGTGCCGCGCGTCGGATCCGGGTGCCCCTGGACGATGGCGTGGTAGCCCTTGTCGACGGTGCGTTCCTTGAACGCCCGCTTCAGCACGGTGTACGCGTGCTCGCTCTTGGCCACCACCATCACGCCGGTGGTGCCCGCGTCCAGCCGGTGCACGACACCCTGGCGTTCGGCCGCGCCGGAGGTCGAGATCCGCAGCCCACTGGCGGCGAGCCCGCCGACCACGGTCGGCCCGGTCCAGCCGGGGCTCGGGTGCACGGCGACGCCGACCGGCTTCGAGATCACCACGATGTCGTCGTCGTCGTGCAGGATCTTCATACCTTCGACGGGCTCCGCGACGACCTCGATCGGCGAGGCCGGATCGGGCAGCGTCACTTCGAGCAGTCCGCCGGCGGCCAGCCGGTCCGACTTCCCGGCGGGCCTGCCGTCGAGCAGGATCTCTCCGGATTCGGCCAGCTCCGCCACGACCGTGCGGGAAAGTCCCAGCAGTTTCGCCAGCCCCGCGTCGACGCGCATTCCGTCGAGCCCGTCGGGAACGGGCAGCATGCGCGCGCTCATTCTGTTGCCGCCTTCTTCTTGTCCTTTGTAGATGTTCCGTCGTAGTCCTTGCCCAGCAGGGAAAGGATGACGATGAGCACGCCGCCGACGCAGATGGCGGAGTCGGCGACGTTGAAGATCGCCCAGCCCTGCCCGTTCGGCGCGAACGCGGAGATCATGTCGACGACGTGCCCCTGCAGCGGGCCCGGTGCGCGGAAGATCCGGTCGGTCAGGTTGCCGAGCGCGCCCGCCAGCACGAGACCGAGGCCGATCGCCCAGCCTACCGAGCGCAGCCGCCGTGCCAGCCAGACGATGGCGACCACGACCGCGGCCGCGACCAGCGCGAGCACCCAGGTCAGCCCGGTCGCCATCGAGAAGGCGGCGCCGGGGTTGCGCACCAGCTGGAAGTACACGAGCCCACCGAGGAACTCGACCGGCTGCTTGCCCTCAAGCGTGGACACGGCGAGCTGCTTGGTGAGGAGATCGATACCCCACAGCACGGCGGCGACGGCGAACACCACGGCGACGCGCTTCTTGGGCAACGGCGGCGACGGTGGCGCGGTCTCGGCCGGAGCGGCGTCCGGTTCCGCGGAGTCGTCCTGCGGCGCGGGGGGCTCTGTACTCACTCCCCCATTCTCCACGGAGCGTGCTCAGGTCTGTCCGGCGGCCGCCTTCGGCCTGCTCAGCAGCGCCGCGAACGCCCCGGCGAGCACGACCAGCGACGACAGCAGCAGCGCGAGCTGTCCTTGGGCGAGGACGACCGCGCAGAGCACGAACGCCGCGGCCACGACCAGCATCAGCACGCTGCGGTCCAGCCAGGCGAGCGAGACCAGCCCGAGTGACAGCAGGACCGCGCTCCGCGCGTCGCCGTCCATGTCGAATTCCCAGTAGCCGACCAGATCCGCCAGCACGATGCCGGCCAGTCCGCCGACGGCGAGCGCGAGCACCTTCCACCACCGCGGGCCGTTCCCCGCCCGCCTGGCCTTGATCGCGTAGAAGAGCACGGTGCCGAGGTAGGCCGCGAGCACGGCGAACAGCCAGCCGTCGTTCCGGCCGACGCCGGAGAACGACGCGTTCAACGCGACCACGTTTTCGCGGCTCATCTCCACGCCATACAGGTGTTGGGTCAGGAACTGCTGGTCGTTTCCGGCGGGCGCGTAGGCGAACCAGCCCTCCGACCACGGCGGGCCGAACGACAGCGCCACCACGATCAGCTGGGCGAACCCCAGCAGCGCCAACGGAAACCAGTAACGCGGTCGCTCGTTCCCCATGCGGACAGAGGGTAGTGGGTCAGGCGCAGAACGGGGGAAGCTCCCGCGGGTCGTTCTCCGGCACCCAGCGGCCCTCCGGCTTCTCGTACTGCCAGCGGGCGCCGCGGGCGACGATCTGACGCAGCGCCAGCACGAGCCGGTCCACGTGCTCGGCGGTGCTGCCGAGGCCGAGGCTGACGCGGAGGGCCTGCTGGCCGGCCGAACCGGCGGCGGAGATCAGCCGCTTCGTCGCGATATGCGCGCAGAACGCGCCGTCCCGCACACCGATGCCGTACTCCGCGGACAGGACCGCGGCGAGCCAACCTGGCTCGAAGCCGTCGACGACGAAGCTCAGCGTGCCGACCCGGTCGACCGGCGCGTCGAACAACCGCAGCTCGGCGAAGCCGGGGACACCGGCGAGACCGCGCCGCAGCCGAGCCAGCAGTTCGTCCTCGTGGGCGACGACCGCTTCCCAGTTCCCGGCCAGCGTCTCGCAGGCGACACCGAGGGCGTAGACGCCGACGGTGTTGGGGGAACCGGCTTCGTGCCGCTCGGCGCCGGCGTTCCAGACGACACCGAGGTCGTCGGAATCGCGGGTGACGAGCTTCGTCGCACCGCCTCCGGCGAGGTACGGCTGGGCGGCGCGCAGCCAATCGGCGCGCCCGATCAGCGCACCGGCACCGAACGGCGCGTACAGCTTGTGCCCCGACAGCGCGATGTAGTCGACGTCCAGCTCGCGCACGGAGATCCGGCGGTGCGGCGCGAGCTGCGCGGCGTCGAGGGCGATCCGAGCGCCGTGCCGTCGTGCGACGGCGGCGATCTCCTTGACCGGCAACAGTTCCCCGGTCACATTGGACGCGCCGGTGACGACGACCAGTCGCGGGCCCTGCGGGCAGTCCGCGAGTGCTTCGTCCACAGCGGACACCGCGGCGAGGCGGGTGCGTGGCGTCTTGATCCGGCGGACGTTCGGCCCCTTCCATGGCAGCAGCGCGGCGTGGTGGTCGGTGTCGAAAACGACGACTGACGTGTGCTTCGGCAGGCTGCGGGCGAGCAGGTTGAAGGAATCGGTGGTGTTGCGGGTGAACACGACGGTGTCGGTCGATCGGGCGTCGACGAACTTCCGCAGGATTCCGCGCGTGCGCTCGTAGAGTTTGGTGGAGACCTGCGAGGCGAACCCGGCGCCGCGGTGCACGCTGGCGTACCAGGGCAGGAACTCGTCGACCGCGTCGCGCACCTTGTCCAGGCAAGGGGCGCTCGCCGCGTGGTCGAGGTTGGCGTAGCCGATGTCGCCGCCGGTGACCAGCGGGACCCGCAGTTCGGCGCAGGCGACGGCCGGGATTTCGTGCGGGGCAACGGTTTCCGCGACAGTGGCGGGGGTGCTGGTGCGTTCGAGAGCGAGGGTCATCGTCATCCTCCGGGCCAGGGGACCCGACGAGGATCCCGCGCTTGCCCGTCGCACCGCGCGACGAGCCAGGTCCTCACCCGGGGCACCCCACCGCGGAAGGAGGGTTGCCGGTCAGCTAGCCGGGGCTTGACGCTGACACTCGTGACCTACGGACGAAGTTAGCGGATGCCCCGGCGATCGAGCCACCCCTTGCCCGCATGTTGAGACGCCGCTCACGTACTCCGCAAGCGAGAAGAACCCCTGCGGGAGGTCAGACGCGGAACCGGCCGGGCAGGGAAACGACGGAGCGGGAGGCGACCTCGGTGGCGGTACCCGAGTACTGATCTGCGCCCGCCGTGAACTGCCAGCCGCCGAAGGTCTTGCCGTCGATCGCTTCGCCGTACGCCTCGGCGACCTTGGTCGAGACCTCGTCGTAGGACAGCCCGTTCCAGTTGCCCGCGCCGACGCCGAAGTCGCGGGAGTCGCCGCCCTTGGCGGCCGTGGGCAGCGTCCACAGGGTGAAGTGCACGTGCGCACCGGTGCTGCTGCCGCCGCAGGGCAGCGCGTTCCCGGTCCGGCCGAGGGTGTCACCGGGGACGACCCGCTGGCCATCGGTGACCGAAATGCCCTCGAGGTGGTAGTACCCGGTCCGCCAGCCGCCGTCGTGGTCGACGGTCACCCAGTCACCGCCGTCGCAGTGCTGGATCCGGACGGTGCCCGCCAGCGGAACGCGGACGGTCTCGTCTCCCGGGCTGAAGTCGATGGCGTTCTTCACGCCGGAGGTGCCGTTGTCCGAGTGGATCCCCGCCGAGTAGACCGACTGGCCGGTGTCGAACGGCAAGCCGAACGCCGGGAACGCCCCCGCGGCCGACGCGGGTGCCGACAGGACCACCCCTACGAGAACGGTTGCGCCCCCCAGACCGGCGAACTGCGCACGAAGTTTCGTCACCTTGCGTACTCCCTAACCCGTGACATTCACCCATTCGACGGAATGGATTGCCGGGAAAATAATCTAAAAGGAGTACAAAAAGGAATAACCTGTGACGAATTTTCTGAGATCCACCGACGAACGGCTGGTACGGGTTCGTGACCTACTGGCCGGATTCGCCCTTCCACCTGGCGAGGCGACCGGCCCGGTCGACGGCACGAAGCCGTCGTTCGGCACCGTCACGTGCTTCAGAGGTGGTCACTACGAGTAACTGATCCCGTTCCTGGAGCCGGGTGTTCTTGTTGGGCGTGAACCCGGTGCCGTCGCGGACGAGCAGGCTGATCGTCGCCCCCACCGGAAGCCGCAGTTCCGCCAGGTAGACGCCGTGCATCTTGGACCCGGGATGGATACGGACCTGCAGCAGCTCGGCGCCCATCTCGTCGAGCGGGGCGGAGTCGACGTCGATCTCGTGTGCTTCGGAGTGCTGTGCCAGCCCGAGCGCCTTGGCGAGCGGGGTCAAGGTCGCGCCTTGGAGCAGGGTCAGCACGATGACCAGCACGAACACCGCGTCGACGAGTTCCTGCGCGCCAGGCACCCCGGACGACAGCGGGATCAGCGCGAGCACGATCGGGACCGCCCCGCGCAAGCCTGCCCAGGACAGGAACACCTGTTCTCGCCATGGGATCTTGAACGGCAGCGCCGACAGCACCACCGACAGCGGACGAGCCAGCAACAACACGACCGCGCCCGCCACCAGCCCCTGGACCAGGCTCTCCAGGATCCTGCTCGGCGAGGCGAACAGGCCCAGCAGCACGAACAGCCCGATCTGCGCGAGCCAGCCGAGCCCTTCGGCGAAGGAAAGCGTGTCCGAGCGGTGCGGCAGCTTCGAATTCCCCAGCACCAGTGCCGCGACATAGGTGGCGAGCAGGCCCGACGCGTGGGCGAGCTGCCCGCTCGAATACGCCACGACGCACACCGCGACCGTGGCGAGCGGGTACAGACCGGTGGCCGGGAGCGCGGCCCGGCGCAGCGCCTGCGCGCCGCCCCAACCGAAAGCGAGGCCGATCACCAGTCCGGCGGCGAGTTCGTAGACCACCAGCAACGGCAGCGACCAGTCCACCGTCGCGCCCTCGGCCAGGACGACGACGGCGATGTAGGCCGGGGCGTCGTTGATCCCGGACTCGATTTCGAGCGCGCCGACGAGCCGCTTCCCGATCCCCGCCGATCTCAGTACCGAGAAGACCGCGGCGGCGTCGGTCGAGGCGAGCACCGCGCCCCACAGCAACGCCATCCGCCAATCGAGGCCGAGCAACCAGTGCAGCGCGGCGCCGGTGACCGCGATGCTCACCGCGACGGCCACTGTGGACAGTGCGATTCCGATGCCCAGTGAGGGTTTCACGGCCGACCACCGGGTGGTGAGGCCACCTTCGGACAGGATCATCACCAGCGCGGCGAGGCCGAGTGACTGGGTGAGCTCGGAGTTGTCGAACTGGATGCCGAACCCGGCTTCGCCGAGCAGGACGCCCATCCCCAGATAGAGCAGCAGCGAGGGAAGGCCGACCCGGATCGACACCCGGACGGCGATCACGGCGACGAGGAGGACGGCGCCGCCGGTACCCAGGATGAGCGGAAGCTGCTCCATGAGTCGCCTCCCGTCCGGCCGCCGTGAGGACTTCAGAATAGTGAGGCGGTGCTCGTCACTCCTTCGTGTACCGCTTGACGGCGCTTCGACCGGTCTGTGTTACACACTGTCCTTTAAGGACTCCGCAGGGCCACCAGGTCGACCCCGAGCGCCGCGAACGGCTCTTCCGCCGCGGGGAGGACCTTCACCGCACGGTTGCCCTCGCGGGTCAACCAGCCGGCACTCACTCCGTGAGACAGTAACGCCGCCGGCACCCGGCCCGCCAGATGCGCACGGCGCACCGTCCAATCCAGACAGTCGCGTAGCAGCGGGCGGCGGCTCTCGACGATCTCCACGCCGAGTTCGCCCAACACCTCACGGCCTCGTCCGGTCAGCGTCAGGCCGTCTGCCTCGCCGATCAGACCGGTGGCGAGCATTCCGTCCCGGATCGCGACGCCGACCTTCCCCGCGAGGTGGTCGTAGCAGGTCCGCGCGAACTCGAGGCGGCGCGCCCGGACCGACGAACGCAACCCCTTCACCGGACGGTGGGCGGCGTGCTGCGCCAAATGCTCGATCAGCTCCGCCACCCGGGGGTCGGCGATCCGGACGTAGCTGTGCCGCCCTTGCTTGACGCGCGCGACGAACCCGGCCTCGGCCAGCTTCGTCACGTGCTCGCTGGCCGTCGACGCGGCGACGCCGGCCGCGCGCGCCAGCTCGGTCACCGTCCAGGCGCGCCCGTCGAGCAGCGCGAGGCACATCGACGCGCGGCTCGGCTCGGCGAGCACGGCCGCGACCTCGGCCAAGGCGATCGTTTCCATCGGCTCACCGTAGAAGACCGACGCTTCGGTGAAGACCGAACCGTCAGCCAGCCAGGAACTTCGCCGCCAGCTGGACGGCGGGCTTGGAGTCGTTGGATCCTTCGAGCATGACCGCGAACGCGACGTCGCCGCGGTAGCCGACGAACCAGCCGTTGGCATCGGCGCCGGAGCCGAACTGCGCCGTCCCGGTCTTGCCGAAGACGGTCCCGCTGCTCTTCAACGACTTGGCGGTCCCCGTCGTGCAGACTTCGCGCATCATCGCCCGGATCTGGTTCAGCACCCCCGCCGACGGGGCCTGGTAACCGGTGTTGACCTTGGTCTCCAGCCCCTGCCACAGCTTCGGCACCACCGGCTTCCCCGCCGCGACGGTGGCGGCCATCAGCGCCGCGCCCAACGGGCTGACCTGCACCTTTCCCTGCCCGATGCCGGCTTCGACCTGTTCGTCACCGCTGCTCGACGGCTCCACCTTCCCGGTCTCGGTGGCCAGTCCCGGGATCTCGAAGTCGGCGTTGAGGCCGAACTGGTTCGCGGCCTTCGCGAGGCCGTCCGAGGGCAGCTGACCGGCGAGCCGCCCGAAAGTCGTGTTGCACGACGCGGCGAACGCCGTCTTCAACGAGACGGTCCCGAGATCGAACCCGTTGTCGTTCTTGAGCGTGCGGGTCCCGATCTGCTCACTGCCGGGGCAGGCCACCGGCGAGTCGGCGGAGACACCGCCTTGTTGCAATGCCGCTGTCGCCGTGGTGATCTTGAAAGCCGACCCCGGCGAGTACAGCCCGCTGAGCGCCTTCGGCTGGTTCCCGGCCGCGCTGTTCTGCGCGACCGCCAGGAGGTCGCCCGAGGTTTTCATCGCGACGATGATCGCCGGACCCTGGAAGCCGTCGACGGCTTTCTGCGCGGCGCTCTGGGACGCCACGCTCAGGGTCGAAACGAGCGGTTGGTCAGTCTCCTTGGCCTGCCCGAAGAGCGTCTCGACCGGCTTACCCGAGGCGTCGAGACGCGACACGGCGACGGTGGCCGGAGTCCCGGTGCCGCCGTCCTGCTCGGACGCGACCTTGGACAGCGCCCCCTGAAGGATCGGCGCGACGCCCGCCGCGCCACCCCCGACGAGGGCTTTGCCGTCCCGGTCGGCAACGACCGGTTTGGCCGAAACGGACGCGAGCGACAGCTGCTGACCGGCTTCCAGCTTCGGGTGGATCACCGACGGCGCCCAGCGGACCACCCACTTCCCGGCGTTGCGGACCAGCTCCAGCTTGCCTTCGTACTTCCAGACGCTGTTGCCCGCGAAGGTCCACGAAGCGTGGAAGGTGGCCGAAGTCGTGGTCGCTTCCCCCGGCGTCGTCGGAACCTCGCCGAGAACCGTCTTGACCGACGCCCCGCTGAGCGCGCCGCGGGTAGCCGACAGCGCGGCCGTGCCCGCCGCGGGGTCGTCGACCGGGGCACCGGTCAGGTCACCGGTATCGAACTGGCGCAGAAAACGGGCGGCGACCTGCGCCGGGCTCTCCTGCGCGCGGTCGGCGGAGCCCTCCGGGCCGCCGGTGGCGGCGGGCGCCTGATCCTCCTTGACCAGCAACACCACCGAGGCCACCACGATGGCGACGACCGCCAGCACGGCGCCGATCAGTATCCCTCGTTTTCGGGCAGGACTCATGGACTCGCTCTCCCCCAGTACGGCGCACCCCTCGCGCGCCTCGGGCCAGCCTGCCTATTTCCCCCGCGCAAGGCTGCCTTCGGACGGGAAAGCGACGTTTCCGAATCCGTTTCGTGACCTGAGTGAGCGAGACCTGTCCTGAGTGCCATGAAAGGTCCTTTCCTTGCGAAATTTGCAAGGAAAGGACCTTTCATGGCACTCGCGTGGGTCAGGCCTTGGCGACCGCCACGGTCACCTTGGTGCCTTCGCCGACCGTTCCGGCCGAGCCGTCGGCGACGGCGTCGTAAGCCACCGAAGTCGCCAAGGTCTCGGAAGCGATGAACTCCTCGTGCGTCTTCGCGGCCGTGACCACGTCTTCCGGCGCGTCGACGGTGAGCGAGATCCGGTCGGCGACGTCGAGACCCGCGTCCCGGCGGGCCTGCTGCACGACCCGGACCAGGTCACGGGCCAGCCCCTCGGCCGCCAGCTCGTCGGTGACCTCGGTGTCGATCAGCACCAGCCCCGCCCCGCCGGGCAGTTCCGCGGCCGCGCCGCCGCCCTTGGCGACCAGACGGCGCTCGTACTCGCCTTCGACGAGCTCGATGCCGGCCGCCACGACGGCGCCGCTTTCGGACGTCGTCCACTCGCCCGCCTTGACGGCCTTGATCACCGTCTGGACGTCCTTGCCCAGCCGTGGCCCGGCGGCACGGGCGTTCACCGCGACCTCGAAGCCGCCGTGCGCGGCGACGTTCGTGGTCAGTTCGACGGATTTGACGTTGACCTCGTCACGCAGGATGTCGGTGAACTCGCGCAGCGAGTCGGCCTCCTCCGCGGCGACGACCAGCTTGGCCAGCGGCAGCCGGACCCGCAGCTTGTTCGACTTCCGCAGCGAAAGCGCCGAAGACGCCACCTGCCGCACCCGGTCCATCGCCGTCACCAGCGCCGCGTCGGCGGGCAGGTCGAGCGAGTTCGGCCAATCGGTCAGGTGGACCGAACGGCCGCCGGTCAGCCCGCGCCAAACGACCTCGGTGGTCAGCGGCAGCAGCGGCGCCACCACCCGCGACGTCACCTCCAGCACGGTGTGCAGGGTGTCGATCGCGTCCTGCTCGCCCGCCCAGAACCGGTCGCGCGACCGGCGCACGTACCAGTTCGTGAGCACCTCGAGGAAGTCACGGACGCCTCCACAGGCACCGGCGACGTCGTAGGTGTCGAGCGCGTGCTCCACGTCGGTCACCAGCTCGTGCGTCTTCGCCAGCACGTACCGGTCGAGAACATGCTTCGAATCCGTGCGCCACTTGCCTTCCACGCCCTCGGCGTTCGCGTACAAAGCGAGGAAGTAGTACGAGTTCCACAGCGGCAGCACGGCCTGGCGGACGGCGTCGCGGATGCCCTTGTCGGTGACGATCAGGTTCCCGCCGCGCAGGATCGGGCTCGCCATCAGATACCAGCGCATGGCGTCCGAGCCGTCGCGGTCGAAGACCTCGTTGACGTCCGGATAGTTGCGCAGCGACTTGGACATCTTCTGGCCGTCCGAGCCGAGCACGATGCCGTGCGAGATACAGGTGCGGAACGCCGGCCGGTCGAACAACGCGGTCGCCAGCACGTGCAGCAGGTAGAACCAGCCACGGGTCTGCCCGATGTACTCGACGATGAAGTCGCCCGGGTAGTGGTGCTCGAACCAGTCGGTGTTCTCGAACGGGTAGTGCACCTGGGCGTACGGCATCGAACCCGAGTCGAACCAGACGTCGAACACGTCCTCGATCCGGCGCATGGTGGACTTCCCGGTCGGGTCGTCCGGGTTCGGCCGGGTCAGCTCGTCGACGAAGGGCCGGTGGAGGTTGTCCAGCCGCACGCCGAAGTCACGCTCGAGTTCGTCGAGCGAACCGTAGACGTCCGTGCGCGGGTATGTCGGGTCGTCCGACTGCCACACCGGGATCGGCGTGCCCCAGTACCGGTTGCGCGAGATCGACCAGTCGCGGGCGTTCTCCAGCCACTTGCCGAACTGGCCGTCCTTGACGTTCTCCGGGTACCAGGTGATCTGCTGGTTCAGCTCGATCATCCGGTCCTTGAACTCGGTCACCGCGACGAACCACGACGAGACGGCGCGGTAGATCAACGGGTTCCGGCACCGCCAGCAGTGCGGGTACGGGTGCTCGTAGGTCTCGTGGCGCAGCAGCACCGCGCCCTGGCGGCCGGCGGAACCGGTGCCGTTCTTGAGATCCTTGATGATGTTCGGGTTCGCGTCGAACACCTGCTGTCCCGCGTAGTCTCCGACGGTGACGTCGAATTTGCCCTGCGCGTCGACCGGCGTGACCGGCACGATCCCGACGGCGTCGGTGACGGCCTTGTCCTCTTCACCGTAGGCGGGCGCGATGTGGACGACACCGGTGCCGTCCTCGGTGGTGACATAGTCCGCGGACAGCACGCGGTGCGCGTGCTCGTGCCCGACGAAGTACGGGAACGGTGGGGCGTAACGGGTTCCGAGCAGTTCGGTACCGGTGTAGTGCCCGACGATGGTCGGCTCCTCGCCGAGTTCGCGCGCGTACGCGGCGACGCGCGCTTCGGCGAGCAGGAACCGCTTGCCTTCCTGCGCCTCCGACTCCACGACGACGTACCGGACATCCGGGTGCACCGCGGTCGCGAGGTTGGACGGCAGCGTCCACGGCGTCGTGGTCCAGATCAACAGGTACGTGCCGTCGAGTTCGTTGTCGTTGCCCTCCAGGCGGAAACCGACCGTGACGGCCGGGTCCTGGCGGCTCGCGTAGACCTCGTCGTCCATGCGCAGCTCGTGGTTGGACAGCGGCGTCTCATCGCGCCAGCAGTACGGCAGGACGCGGTAGCCCTCGTAGACGAGGCCCTTGTCCCACAGCTGTTTGAACGCCCAGAGCACCGACTCCATGTAGGTGATGTCGAGCGTCTTGTAGTCGTTGTCGAAGTCGACCCAGCGAGCCTGGCGGGTGACGTAGTCCTGCCATTCGCCGGTGTAGCGCAGCACGGACTCGCGGCACGCGTCGTTGAAGACGTCGATGCCCATGGCGTCGATCTCGGACTTCTCGGTGATCCCGAGCTGACGCATCGCCTCGAGCTCGGCGGGCAGACCGTGGGTGTCCCAGCCGAAGCGGCGGTCGACGCGCTTGCCCTTCATGGTCTGGTAACGCGGCACCAGGTCCTTCACGTACCCGGTGAGGAGGTGACCGTAGTGCGGGAGACCGTTGGCGAACGGCGGACCGTCGTAGAAGACGTACTCGTTCGAGCCGTTGTGCCCGGCCTCGCGGGCGTCGATGCTGGCCTGGAAGGTCCGATCGGATTCCCAATACGCGAGGACGCGCTTCTCCGACTCGGGGAACGAAGGCTGGGACGGGACGCCGGCCTCGCCGTCCATCTGTGCCTTGGGATACATCTTCGGTGCTCCTCGCGGTTCGTCTCTCTCGTACGGGCTTTCACCCACACGGGGACGAGACGGCCGTTTCCGGCGCGTTCCGCGGTACCACCCCGCTTGCCCGGCCGGTGATGTTCCGGCTGGGCCGCTCATTCGACGGCTGTGACGGGCCGTACCCGTCCGGTTCTACTGAGGGCGTGGGCCCTGTTCTTCCGGAGGCTCCCCGGTGATGGCCGGATCGGTGCCAGTTGTCTCAAGAGTAGCGCGCGGGGGCAACCCGATTGTCCGGGGTGGGCGAAAACGCGGAGGCGGTGACCGAGCGCCGTGGCTAGGCTGCGCCGGGCGAGGAGGGTGATGAACACCGAAGAACAGTTGTGGCGCCAGATCCGCGTCACCGATCGGATGTGGGAGGGCGCAGGGCAGATCGCCGTGCTCGAAAAGGTGACGCGGCGGGTGGACGAGCTGGGGCTGGCCGCGCATCAGTACGAGGCACGTGTCCGGCTCGCGACCGCGTACGTGCTCGGCGGCGAGCCCGCGAAAGCGTTCGAGCCGCTCTCGTGGTGCCTGGAGGCGAGCGACCGCGATCCGGAACTGGATGAAGATCTCCTTCACCTGTTCGACTACCTCACGATCGCGTTCACCGAGGATCCTTCCGTCCCGCTAGCGGACACCCTCGCGGCGATCGACGAGGGTGAACGGCTTTTCGGCCCGATGCCGGACAACCGGTTGATCATCGCTTGGGAACTCGGTGATCACGTCGGCGCGGAGCGGCAGTACGAGCGATGGAGCACCCCGCGCGAGAGTTCACGGTGCTCCAGATGCGACGCGGGGGTGAAGGTCGGCCATCTGATCCAGGCAGGCAGGCTTGAGGAGGCGGCCCGGCTCCTCATCGACGAGGACACCTGTTCGAAGCAGCCGCACTCGATGCTTGCCGCACTCATGCTCCCGTACGTCCGGCTAGGGCGGCTGGAGGAAGCGGTCGACGCGTTCCGGCAGTCCTACTCGGCGTTTTGGTCCCAACCGGAAAACCTCGACGCGATCGCGCGGCATGTCGAATTCTGTGCGCGCACCGGAAATTCCGAGGCGGCACGGAAGCTGGTCGAGCGCCATGCCCACTGGCGGTCGTTTCCCTCGGACGAGAGGGACTTCCACGCCGCCGCCGCACTCGCGCTCGGTCCGGGGTCGGGACACGGTCCCGCCGCGCTGGCCATCGCGGCACGGTTCGACGCCCGCAACGGCAATTCCGCGCAAAGCGATCGGATCCGGGCGTTCATGACCGGGGAACCGGTGGTGGATTCGCTGGATCTGGCCGACTCGCTGTCGCCGCGTACCCGGCTGATCAGCCCGCCTGCCATCCTCCTCTACCCGACAACCCCGCAGGAGCTGGCGGCGCTCGCCGAGCGCAACGATGACGACCCGGTCCACGCGGCCTTGCTGTGGGACCGTTTCGACGAACTCCTTCCGCACCCCGAAGGCGAACTGTCCGCCCGGCGGCTCGCCGGAGCAGGGGAACTCGCGCGCGCCGCGGAGGTGTTCGGCGCGCTCGGGAACGAAGTCCGGCGTCAGGCCGTGCTCTCCCGGATCGCCCTGCACCGGTGTCTCGACGGTGACGACGCCCTCGCCGACCTGCGCGCGACTGTCGAACGCTTGGCCGCGTTGGACGATCCCGACGAACACCTGCGGGCCGCGTTGCGGTTGGCAGAAGCCTTCGAGGCTTTCGGTGACCTCGATTCCGCGCTCGCGGCACTTGAGAACGTGAAACCGCGTACCGATGACGGCGTCTTGCTGGGAGACCACGCGCGCCGTTGCGGGGACCTCGTGGTGAAACTGGGACGGGACACCGCGCTTGCCTTGCGATTGGTCCAGTTCGCCGCCGATTCCTACGAAGGCGCCCGCTCCCCTTCGAACGCCGCCGGAGCGCGGATGACCGCGGCGTGGATTCTCGCCATGACCGGGGAGCCCTCGGCGGCGTTGGAGGTGTGTGAGCGGATCGAACCGATCGGTGGCCCGCACGAGTTGCAGGCGGAAATTCTGTACACCCACGGGAAACTCGCCATCGCCTTCGAGGACTTCGAGGAGGCCGAATTCCGGCTGCGCATCGGCGCCGAAAGTTTTGAATCCGCCGGGAACACCGCCGCGCTCGGGTGGCTGCGGGCCGATCTCGCGGAACTCTACTTGAGGATGGAACGCTTCGAAGACGCCGCCGACGCGGCCGAAGAGGCGGTTCGGCTGGCACCCTCAGCGCGAGCGCGGGAGCTGCTGGACCGGTCATGTCGGCTGCGCGCTTAGGCGCTGCCTTGGTGGTCTTCGGAGTCGGCGGCGAGCCACCGGCGGAACGCGCGAGGTTCCGGGAGACAGCAGGTCGTGGCGGGCTCGTGGCCGAGGCCGAGGCCTATTGTGTCGCCGATGGGCAGAACACCGGCAAGCTCGCCTACCTCGCAGGCACGGTCGGAGGCCGACAATTCAGGCCGTCCTCTCAGCGTGCGTATTGGTCGTTATACAGCCCATTCGCGGTCCGGCTCATGTCCGCGAATGCAGGGTGTTGCGTCTCGGGGTTCCGGCGGGGTCGAGGTAGGCGGGTGCGGTGAATTCGGGTAGTCCGCCTTGGGCGATGACGACTTTCCCTTCGCTGTGATGGATCAGCCGCTGATGCTGGGTACCTAGGAGCACGAGATCGTCGATTTTCGTTTCGCCGTGGTGTCGCCAGAAAACAATGTGGTGCGCCGTACAACACTGCACCGGCATATCGCGATCTGGAAAGGAACATCCGCCGTCGCGGATGGTGAGTGCGTATTTTTGAGCCAGCGATACGGCGCGAAGAGGGTAAAACGATCGCGAACGAATACGTAGCGCCTCGTGAGTGGTAATGACGGTTCTAACCGTCATTACCACTCACGAGACCGGCCACCCTCGAGTTGCCATCCCCGCCACCGCCTCTAGGTTGACGGGTATGCCGAACTGCGAGGTCCGATGAAAGGGCCCGGACTCCTCATCGTCCTGCTGGTGGTCCTGGGCGGCGTCAGCGGCCTCGGCTTCCTGCTGGGGCTGGGCAACGCCGCGATCCTCGCCGCGCTGACGGCGCTCTTCTGCCTCATCGCGGCGGTCGGCGGGCCGCTTTGGGCGGATCTGCGGCTGCTGGCGTGGTTCGCGCCGTCGCTGGTCCTCGCGGTCGGCGTGCCCCGGTTGCTGGGCGAGGTCTCGCGGTGGGCCGCGATCGGGCTGCTGGTGGTGATCGTGGTCGTCGCCGGTCTGTTGCCCGTGCTCGGCGCCCGGTTCGTCACGGTCGGGCTGGGGCTCGGGATGGCGTCCTTGTTCGGCTACGGCTTCCAGTTGACCGGGACGGCGTCGGCCGGGCAAATCCTGGGCGCACCCGCGCTCGCCGTGGGGGTCGTGACCCTGCTGCGAGTGCTGATGGGCGCCAAGGACCCGGCCAAGCCGACCCGCGAGGCGCTGGCGGACGCGCTCGCCGCGGGAACGGCCGAAACGCAGGAACGCGCGGCGAGACGCTGGCTCGCGGACCGGCCCCGCCGCTGGACCGGCCGGGTCCTCGGTGGCATGTTCCGGTACCGCGCGGCCACCGGATTGCTCGAGATCCGCGGAAAACGCCTCGACAACCCCGAAATAGCCCGAACACTCGACGCCGCCAAGGAAGAAGCCGTCAGGCTCGCCGACGTCGTCCGAAAACCGAAAGCACCGAACGACGTCGAACCGGTGCGGCGTAAGGAACCTGTCGAGCTGCCCGGCGCCACGGCAAGGCTGGTCACCGCACTGTGGGACGCCCTCGAAACCATCCGGTCGGCGGCGACCGAGCGCGACGAGTCGCGTGTGGACGTTCCGAGAGGACTCCGCGAAGAATTACGCCGCATCGAGCTGAGCGGCGCGTTTTCCTGGCAGTCACCACAGTTCCGGCACGCGCTCCGCTGCGGGCTCGGAGTGGCGCTGGCGCTCGTCGTCGCGAGTTTCCGGCCGGGCGACCCGCTCACCGTGTCCTTCCTGCTCGCCACCTTCGCCATCATGCAACCGGAATGGCATGACAGCCTCAGCAAGGCGTGGCAGCGCATCGGCGGTTCCCTCGGCGGCGCCATCGTCCTCGCGCTCGTACTTTGGCTTCTGCCGCAAGGATTTCTGCTGCCGATCGGACTCGTGGCCCTGCTCGGCGGGTTCTCCGTCATGCGAACACGGCCGACGATCTTCAACGGCTGCATGGTGCTGATGTCCGTCGGCATGAACGCGACGACCAAACACCTCGACCCGCGCTACGTGCTCGTCGAGTATCTGCTCCTGATGGTCCTCGCCGGCGCCATCGCGCTGCTGTTCGGTTTCGCCGCGATCCCCGGGGTGCCGAAACCCGGCCCCGCGGAACGCTTCGGCACCGCGGTCGACGCCACCCGCACGCTGCTCGGCTCGGTCGGGCGGAAACTGCGCGGCGACGACGTCGACCCGCGGACACTCGGCCGTGAGTTCCGCGCCGCCGCTGTCGCGCAGCACGGTCTACTCGCCGCGGAACCGGGCACGAAGGAACCCGCGCCCGGACAGCGTGACGCGCTGGAGAACGCCGCCGAAGCCTTGCGTGGCCTCTCCGTCACGGCCTCGTCGCTCTTGCTGCGTCCTGGATCGGCAGGAGCCTCAGCCGCCGTGAGGGAAGCCGCCCGCGCGCTCGGATCCGAAGAGGCGGCGGAAATCCCGGTGCCGCCGGACGCCGACGACGAACAACGCCTGGTACTCGACATGATCGCCGCCGACGTGGTCGCGGTCGGCGGGGCGGCTCAGGTGTTCAGGGACGCTTAGCCGTCCGCGTTGGTCTTGTCACGGTGCTGCCCGGCGATCTCCGCGTCGGGCGTGCACAGCGCGCACGGGGTGAACCCGAGCTGCCGCGCCTCCCCGATTCCGAGCGGGATGGTGTCGCGGGTTTCAAGCCACCCGCAGGTGGTCACGTGATAGCGCGGATATTCGTCGACGACGACGACCGCGGTCTCCAGTTCGGAGACGATCGCCACATCCGCGGGATCGCTCTCCTCTTCACCGGGATCACCGTTGCGCTGAGGCTCGGCGGCCTCTTCCGGGTCGCCCAGTTCCCCGGTGGTGGGCATCAGGGCGGTCTGCCCGGCGTCCTCGGGTTTCTCTTCGTCGCCCTCTTCGGATTCAGCCGCCTCGTCGGCGGGGTCGTCGGCCGTCTCTTCGACGGGAGCGGCCGCACGCTTCTTCCGACGGCGCAGCCAGTCGAAGACGAGAAGCAGCCCAGCGACCACGGAGAGGCCGATGGAGATCCAGGCCCACAGGGAGTTCGCGGTGATGAGCGCCGCGACGAGCAGCCCCAGAGCCGCCAGTACCAGTACCAGGACGATGTAGAGCACGGTGAATTACAACATGACGGGCAAGCGGAACGGCCCCGACCCTCCGGAGAGTGCCGAGGCCGTTCCCATGCGTTGACCGAGAACCGTCAGCCGGCTTCGGCGCGGGGACCGAACGAGTAGCCCTGTCCACCGCCCGAGGACGATGCCGACTGCCCCGAGTTCGACGAGGACGCCGACGCGGGAGCGGCCGAACCGCGGTCGTCGAGCTCACGCAGCTGGGACTCGAGGAACCCACGCAGCCTCGTGCGGTACTCCCGCTCGATCGTGCGCAGCTCTTCGATCTTCTTGCCCAGCGAGCCCTTTTCCGCGTTCATGTTGTTCATGGTCTCGGTGTACTTGCGCTGAGCTTCGCGCTCCATGGTCGTCGCCTTGTCGCGCGCCTGGCGCTCCAAGGTCTCGGCACGGGTTCGCGCGTCGTTCAGCATGGTCTCGGCACGCGTGCGCGCCTCGTTCACCATCGAGTCCGATTTGGATCGCGCGTCCGAAAGCAGCTGCTCGGACTTGGTCCGAGCCTCGGCGAGCATGCCGTCCGACTCGGTCTTGGCCTCGGCGGTGAGCCGGTCGGCCATTTCCTGGGCCAGCCCGAGCACCTTCGCGGCCTGGACGTTGGGTTCCCCATTGTCCGGCACCATCGAATGAGCCTGGGTCTGCTCCATCGCCGACTGCGGCGGCGGCACCGGCGCCAGGCGACGCGACGGTTCGTCACGCACCTGTGGCGGCGGCCCGACGGCACCGGCCTTGGCATTCTCGAGCTCACCACGGGTGGTCTCGAGCTCGTTGTCGAGCTGCTCGACCTGCTGCCGCAGTTCGTTGTTGTCCTCGATCAACCGGGCAAGCTCGGTCTCCACCAGGTCGAGGAACGCGTCCACCTCGTCCTCGTTGTAGCCCCTTTTGCCAATGGGCGGCTTGCTGAACGCGACGTTATGCACGTCAGCGGGGGTCAACGACATCAGATCACCTCACGCACTCCATGGCCTGCAGGTCCACCCGGGCTTCCCCGAAAATCACCCTGGCGTTGTCAGCTGCATCGCGAAGAACACAACCAACAGCAGCACCATAATCGATAAGTCCAGTCCGACGCCGCCGATTCGTACGGTCGGGATGATTCGTCTGAACAGACGAACCGGTGGGTCGGTCACTGTGTAGATGGTCTCGAGCGTTACCGCAACCCCTCCGGCAGGATGCCACTCGCGAGCGAAAGCACGCACGAGCTCGACGACGATCCGTGCCGTCAGCAGGAGCCAGAAAGCGAACAGCACGTACCAGACGACCAGCAACACAGCATTCACGTAACCACTCTGCCATGCCTCGCGTCAAAAGACGCAGCTGACGGGCGACAGATGCCGATGAGTCGACAAAATCACATCCGGCTGCGCTCAGCGGTCACCGGGTGATCAGCCGCGCAGGAATAATCCGCCTTCGGCAATCCGCCGACGGTCTTCCGCGGTGACGTCCACATCGGGCGGTGAGAGAAGGAACACCTTGTTGGTGACCTTGTCCATCGACCCGCGCAACGCGAACGCGAGACCGGCCGCGAAGTCGACAAGACGCTTCGCGTCCGCGTTGTCCATCTCAGTGAGGTTCATGATCACCGGGATGCCTTCGCGGTAGTGCTCCCCGATCGCCCGCGCTTCGGCGTAGCTCGTCGGGTGCAAGGTGGTGATCCGGCTCAACGGGTCACGCACGGCCGGACGGACCGGTTCGGTGACCGGACGCAGCCGGGCGACCGGTTCCGGCTGGCGATCGATCGCCAGCGCCCCGTGGACCACCGGCTCCGGGCTGACCACGGAGCGTGACCGAGTCCGGGTGACGGGCTCGTCGTAAGTGTCGTCGACGTCCCGGTAACGTCCACCCCGCGACCGGGCAACTGGCTCTTCGTCGTAGTCATAATCGTCTTCGGCGTAACCTCGCCGGTAGCCATCCTCGGCGTCATAGCCGTCTTCGTCCGCGGGCACCATCCCGAAGTAGGCCTTCAGCTTCTGCAGCGCGCTCATGCCTCTCCCTAGCCTTAGCCGCGTCCCGCACCGTGCTCCCCCGCCTCCGCCGCCACTCCCCGTAGCGACGAAACGGTATTCCCTAAGGCGAGGCTAAACCGCGCCCACCGAGCAGCGCGGTTCCGACACGCACACACGTCGAGCCGTGCGCGATCGCCTGCTCGAGATCATTGCTCATTCCGGCGGAGAGTTCACGGGCATTTGGGTGATCTTCCCGAAGACGCTCCGAGGCCAAAGCAAGCTTCTCGAACGCCTCAGTGGGAGCAATACCCAGCGGGGCCACCGCCATAAGCCCACGGAGGCGAAGATCACCCACATGGACTATCCGCTCCGCCAACCGGCCCAGTTCGTTCAGCCGAATGCCCCCGCGCTTCGGATCGTCATCGAGACTTACTTGAATGAGGACGTCCAACGGGTGATCACGTTGCCCCGAATCGAGCGCCGACCTGGTCGCCTTCGCGAGCGCGTCGGCGAGCCGTTCGGAGTCGACGGACTGGACCTCGTCGGCCCAGCGCACGACCGAGCGCGCCTTGTTCCGCTGGAGGCTGCCGACCATGTGCCAGCGGACGCGGGCGTCCGGACGCAGCGTGGCGACCTCTTCGGCTTTCGCGCCCGCCTCCTGGTCGCGGTTCTCGGCGAGGTCGAGCGCGCCGAGGTCGGCGAGCAGCGCGGCGTCGAGCGCCGGGAAGGTCTTGGTGACCGCGAGCAAGCGGACCTCGTCGCGCTCCCGGCCCGCGGCCTCGCACGCGGCGGCGACCCGCTCCCGCACTTCGGCGAGGTTGGCCGCGAGTTCCTCCTTGCGGGCGTCGCTCACGACGCGTCCAGCCAGGTGATGCCCGCGATCCGGCCGGTGGTGCCGTCGCGGCGGAAACTGAACAGGGTCTTGTCTTCGTTGGTACAGCGAGGATCCACGCCGATCTTGCCGACACCGAGGTCGGCGAGTTGCCGCCAGAGCCCGGCGCGCAGGTCGAGTCCCGGCGTGCCCTTGCGGGTTTTGCAGGCGCTTCCCGGGACGTGCTTCTCGACGTCGGCGGCCATGTCGGCGGGGACTTCGTAGCAGTCACCGCAGATCGCGGGACCGAGCAGTGCTTCGGTGCGGCCCGGTTCCGCACCGAGCGAGCGCATCGCCTCGATCGCGGCGGGGACGACGCCGACCCGGGCGCCGACGCGGCCCGCGTGGACGGCGGCGACGACACCGGCTTCGACATCGGCCAGCATGAGGGGGACGCAGTCGGCGACGAGCACCACGAGCGCGAGACCGGGCTCGGCCGTCACGAGGGCGTCGGTCGCTTCCGCCGCGGCGGTCTCGGAGCCGTCGACGATGGTCGCGGTGCGGCCGTGGACCTGTTCCATCCACGCCAGCCTGTCCTCGGCGAGGCCGAGTTCGGTGGCGAGGCGTTTGCGGTTGGCGTAGACGTCACCCGCGTCGTCTCCGACATGGTCACCGAGGTTGAAGGTGTCGTAAGGCGGCCGGGATGCTCCGCCCGCCCTTGTCGTGACGACCCGCCGTACCCGCACGCGTTTCCTCCTAGACCTGAGTGAAGGCCCCCTTCACTACCTTCAAGGTAGTCAAGGAGGCCTTCACGGAACGTACTGGCGAGCTACCGCCGCATGAACGGGGGCACGTCGACTTCGTCGTCCGACGGGTCGTCGTGCACCGGGGTGGCGCGACCGGGCAGGCTGCCATGGGTCGAGTTCGAGCCGATCGGCGAGTAACCGCGCGAGCCACCGCCGGGCTGCGGGAGCCCGCCGGTCATCGATCCGTTGCCCTCGCCGCTACGGGAGGACGGCATCGGCGAATGCGGGCGCGTCGGCGGGACCGGGTAGCCGTTGGAGCCGGTCGACGGAACCGGCGTGGCACCCGAAGGCGGGCTTTGCACCGGCGTCGCCCCGCCACCGTTGACCTGGCCCGCCTGTGCGGACGCGGTCGAGTTCGACCGGGAGCCGAAGGTCGACGGGTCGAGCTTCTTGTGGGTCGGCGTGCCCGCGTCGAAACCGGCCGCGATCACGGTGACCCGGACCTCGTCGCCGAGCGAGTCGTCGATGATCGTCCCGAAGATGATGTTGGCGTCGGGGTGCGCGGATTCCTGCACCAGCGACGCAGCCTCGTTGATCTCGAACAGGCCGAGGTCCGACCCGCCCGCGATCGACAGCAGCGCGCCGTGCGCCCCGTCCATCGACGCTTCCAGCAGCGGCGAGTTGATCGCCTTCTCCGCCGCCTGGATCGCCCGGCCCTCGCCGCGCGCCGAGCCGATGCCCATCAGCGCGGAGCCCGCGCCGGACATGACGCTCTTGACGTCGGCGAAGTCCAGGTTGATCAGACCCGGGGTGGTGATCAGGTCGGTGATGCCCTGGACACCGGACAGCAGCACCTCGTCCGCGGAGCGGAAGGCGTCCATCAGCGAGACGCCGATGTCGCCCAGCTGCAGCAGCCGGTCGTTCGGGATGACGATCAGGGTGTCGCATTCGTTGCGCAGCTGCTGGATGCCGTCCTCGGCCTGCTTGCTGCGGCGCTTGCCCTCGAAGGTGAACGGACGGGTGACGACGCCGATGGTCAGCGCGCCGAGCTTGCGGGCGATCTGGGCGACGACCGGCGCGCCACCGGTGCCGGTGCCACCGCCCTCACCCGCGGTCACGAACACCATGTCGGCGCCCTTGATGACCTCTTCGATCTCTTCGCGGTGGTCTTCGGCGGCCTTCTGCCCCACCTCGGGGGCGGCGCCGGCACCGAGGCCGCGGGTCAGTTCCCGGCCGATGTCGAGTTTGACGTCGGCGTCGGACATGAGCAGTGCCTGGGCGTCGGTGTTCACCGCGATGAACTCGACGCCCTTGAGGCCGACCTCGATCATGCGGTTCACGGCGTTCACTCCGCCGCCGCCGATACCGACGACCTTGATCACCGCAAGGTAGTTGTGCGGGGGCGTCATCGGAGCCGCCTTCCTGATCGTGTGTGCTCGTGCTGCCCGCCGGTCGCTGAGCCTGGGCCGAACCCTCGAGCTGAAGTTCAGATTGAGAGTTATGTCAACTGCCGACGTTGAAGCAGGACGGTATGCACCAGGCTGGCTTGAATCCAGTAGCCACGCCGTGTGTCGCAAAGGTGTTTTGCCACAACATGTTCTCCGGCGCAAGAGCGAGACCCCGTCGCGGCGGCGAACGGCGGCCTGGTAAAGGCGTGGATCAGGTGGGCATGGACATGACCATGACGACGTCCTTCGACGGCGTTCCGGTCGGTGATCCCCCCGCCTGTTCGACGCTGAGCGCGAACTTCTCGGCCCCGGTGATCCCGTCGGCGACCAGCAGCGCACCGTCCTGACCACCGGGAATGAGCCCGGCGGGCTTCGGTGCGGCCCCTGGGTACATGAACCAGGCCTGGTAGATCCGGCCCGGATCGTTCTTCGCCAGTTGTGCCGCCATGAAGACGAGTCGGTCCTTCGAGCGCGACATCATCACGGTCCCGCCGCCCCCGACGGACGCGTCGGCGTGCCCGGTCCGGAGATCGGCCGCCGAGAGCACCTCGGCGACGGGCTCGTATCGCTGGGCGTACTGCGCCGCTTGTTCCCGCGCGGCGGTCAACTGGGTGTGGTTCTCGTAGGCGATGCCGCCGAACACGGCGGTGCCCGCGAGGCCGACGATCGCCGCGGCGGCCGCCCCGATCGCCCAGCGCGGCGCGCGCCTGCGGCCCTTGACGCGCTCTCCGGTTTCGAAGCGCGTCTTCGGCGGCTGCTGCCGGGTCGCCATCGCCTGCGCGAGCACGCGGCGTTTGAGTTCCGGTGGCGGGTCTTCGGCCAGCGCCACGCCGAGCCGGGTCGCGGTCATCTGCAGTTCGAGGACCTCTTGAGCGCAGGAAGCGCACTCGCTGAGGTGCCGCTGGAACTGGGCACGCTCCACTTCGGACAACGCGTCGACGGCGTAGGCCCCGGTGAGCGTGTGCATCTCGGGCATGGTCATGCCGTCACCCCCAAACAGTCCCGGAGCCGGATCAGGCCGTCCCGGAGTCGAGTCTTGATGGTCCCGTGCGGGGTCTGCAGCACCTCTGCGACCTCGCGATAGGTGTATCCCTGGTAGTAGGCGAGCAGTACGGATTCCCGTTGCAACTCGGTCAGGCTGGTCAGGCAGCGGCGTACCTGCGACCGTTCCCATCGGGCCCCGACGGCCTCGGCGACCTCGTCGAAGGGCCGGGCACGGGCGGCCTCGAAGGTCGCCTTGACCTCGCGGTCCGAACTGGCCCGTGCCGACCGGACGCGGTCCACGGCACGGCGGTGCGCGAGCGTCATCGCCCAGTTCAACGCGCTCCCCCGCTCCGGCGAATACCGGGTGGCCGTGCGCCACAGCTCGATCATGACCTCCTGGGTGACCTCTTCCGACTGAGCGGAGTCACGGAGGATTCGCCGCACCAACCCGAGGATCGGGCCGGCGAGCCGGTCGTACAACCCGTCGAAGGCTCGTTCGTCCCCCTTCGCGACCCGGACGAGCAGGTCCTCGGCGGTCGGCCCAGCCGGTTCGTCGCCCGTTCCGGGAACGGGCGACATCCGGCGTGGACGTGCCGATTCATCCTTCAAGACTGCCTCCGGCGGTCTGCGGCGTGCGAGGGGTCAGTGTGGCCTTCCTCAGCCACAGTGTGACCCCATGCAGCCGGATCAGCACGGAGACCCGGTGCGGCATGAACGGGCGGGTGAGCAGCAGACGCACCAGCCACCTGGCGGTGGCGGGCCGCCGCACGCCGCGCAGCGACGCCGTCAGCGGGGTCCGCCCGCCCTGCCGGAGCGCGATCCGGACCGAGAGCAGCGATCCCGGCCGCGGCACCGCCATCCGGTATTCGCCGTCCATCGACTGGAACGGCGAGACGTAGAACTCCTTGTCCGCGTGGGCGTTCCCGTCGGCGTCGGGGCGCAGGAGGTACGCGTGCCTGCCGCCGTAGGTGTTGTGAACCTCGGCGACGACGCATTCGAGTTCGCCGTCGGGCCGATGACACCAGTAGAGGCTGATCGGGTTGAAGCTGTGGCCGAGCATCCGCGCGCCCGCGAGCATCAGCACCCGGCCGCCCTTCAAATCGACGTCGCGTGCCGCGAGCCAGCGGTCCACTTTGGACCGGATACTGGAGGTGTCCTCGGGCGCGAAATGGTCTCGTGGGTCGAAGCGGGCGAAGGGGCGCAGCCACCACGGTAGCGTCGGCGGCGCGTCGAGATCGATGAGCCACAGACAGACGCGGTGGGCGAACGACATCGGCGGATCGGCGCGCCGGACATGCGCCACCGTGGAGTCGTAGAGCACGGCCATGACGGTCACCAGCGCACCCCGAAGTTCTCGGCCGCGCGGACGCCGGAAGCGCAGCCGTCCTCGTGGAAACCCCAGCCGTGGTACGCGCCGGCGTAGGCGACCGTGTCGTCGTCGAGTTCGGGCAGACGGCGCTGGGCGGCGACGGATCCCGGCGTGTAGACCGGATGTTCGTAGGTCATCTTGGCCAACACCGAACCGCCGTCCGGGACGGTGCCGGGATTGAGCGTGACGACGTAGCCGGTCGGCTCGTCGAGCCGCATCAGGCGGTTCATGTCGTAGGACACCTGGACCGCGCCGTTGTCGGCACCGCAGGCGGGCATCGCGTAGTTCCAGCCCGCCCGCGCGGATTCGGTGGTCGGCAGCACACCGGTGTCGGTGTGCAACCACGCCTCGTTGCTGGAGTACCGGAACGAGCCGAGGACCTCGCGCTCGGCCGCGGTCGGCGAGGTGAGCAGGTTCAGCGCCTGGTCCGCGTGCGTGGCCAGGACGACCTTGTCGAGCCGGTGGCGCGTGTCGGCGTCATCGCGGACCTCGATCCCCCGCGCGGTGCGCTTGACCGAGCGCACCGGCGTCGACAGGTGCACGGCGGTCAGCTGCTTGGCCGCCCGCTCGACGTACTCGCGC
Organism: Amycolatopsis sp. NPDC034160; assembly: GCF_055575355.1. Classification (NCBI taxonomy): domain Bacteria; kingdom Bacillati; phylum Actinomycetota; class Actinomycetes; order Pseudonocardiales; family Pseudonocardiaceae; genus Amycolatopsis; species Amycolatopsis sp. NPDC034160. The sequence continues at coordinate 143,763 of NZ_JBVISU010000008.1, forward strand.
GAGCCGCCGTCGACGGTGCGCCAGGCCGGGGACCCGCCGACCGACAGCATCCCGTGGTTGCGCAGGAATTCGAACAGGTACCGCGCGGGGTAGGACAAGGTGTCGTTCCGGTCGGCCGACCAGACGGTCGAGACGACGGGCAGCATGAAGTGGTCGACGAAATACTTCGTGTACCCGCCGATCGCGAGGAACGCGCCGAGTGTGACGTCGCCCGCTTCGGGTGAATCGAGCACGCGCTTCGCGTGCAGATGGAAGCGTTTGACGTCGGCCAGCATCCGCAGGTAGCTCCCGCGAGTGAAGTTGCGCGGCTGGGCGAACAGCCCTTTGAGGCCCTTGGCACCAGCGTATTGGAGGCCGCAGCCGTCACAGCGGATGCTCATCGACATCTCGGTGTCGCTGGTGGCGACGCCCAGTTCGGCGAACAGGCGGAGCAGGTTCGGGTAGGTGCGCTCGTTGTGCACGATGAACCCGGAGTCGACGCCGACGGTGCCGCCGTGCGCGCTCGGGACGTCATGGGTGTGCGCGTGCCCGCCGAGCCTGTCGTCGGCTTCGAACAGCAGCACTTCGTAGCGGCGTTGCAGCAGATAGGCCGCGGTGAGACCGGCGACGCCGCTGCCGATGACTCCGATGCGTTGACCGTTGGTGTGCACGAGAGGGATTCGGAACAGGAGCCGGGCCGGATTGGACCGGCTGATTTCGGGGGGGGCATCGTCGGACCCATCCTTTTCCTGTCCGGGGCCGAATGACGACTATGCCGAACAGTCCCGCGTCCCGCCTGGTCCCGTTCGTCGAGCGGCTCCTCGGTGGCTCTCTTCCGGTCGGTCTCCGTACGTGGGACGGCGTACGCGCCGGTCCGCCGGATGCCCCGACCGTGGTGCTCCGCAACCGGCGGGCACTGCGCCGTCTCCTGTACGCCCCCGGCGAATTGGGTCTCGCCAGGGCCTACGTCTCCGGTGATCTGGACGTCGAAGGCGATCTCGCCGACGGATTCCGCCGGATCTGGGCACTGACCCGATCAGGTGCCGTCCGCGGCGCCGAACTCGGCCCTCGCGAATGGGCCGAAGCGCTGCGGATCGCGGTCGGCCTCGGCGTCGTCGGGCCGCCGCCCAAACCGCCCGCCGAAGAGGCCCGCCTGTCCGGGCGGCTGCACAGCCTGCGCCGGGACAAATCCGCGATCGCGCATCATTACGACCTCGGCAACGCCTTCTACCAGCTGTTGCTCGACGAGTCGATGGCTTACTCGTCCGGGTACTGGATCTCCGACGACGACGGCTACGACCTCGGACAGGCTCAAGAGGACAAGCTCGAACTGATCTGCCGCAAGCTCGGCCTGCGCCCGGGGATGCGGCTGCTCGACGTCGGCTGCGGCTGGGGCTCGCTGCTGGTACACGCGGCGAAACACCACGGGGTGCGCGCCGTCGGCATCACGCTTTCGGCGGAACAGCGCCAGCACATCCTCGGCCGTCTCGCCCAGCACGACCTGGAGGACCGCGTCGAAGTCCGCCGTCAGGACTATCGGGAGCTGACCGACGAGCCGTTCGACGCCGTCGCCTCCATCGAGATGGGTGAGCACGTCGGTGAGGAGAACTACCCCGAGTACACGCGGACGCTGTTCCGGCTGCTCCGGCCCACCGGACGGCTGGTCCTGCAGCAGATGTCCCGCGGTGCGGTGGCACCCGGCGGCGGCGCGTTCATCGAGCGCTACATCGCCCCCGACATGACGATGCGGCCGCTGAGCCGCACCCTCAGCCAGCTGGAGACCGCCGGGTTCGAGATCCGCGACGTCCACGCGCTGCGCGAGCACTATGTGCGTACGGTCCGGGCGTGGGAGAAGACCCTGGAGACCAACTGGGACGACGTCGTGACGCTGATCGGTGAAGCGGGCGCCCGGGTCTGGCGGCTGTATCTGGTGGGCGGCGCGCTCGCGTTCGAGGAGAACCGCATGGGCGTGGACCAGATCCTCGCGGTCCGGCCGTCCGAACACGGCGAAAGCGGGCTGCCCGCCACCCGGGAGTGGGCCTGATGCCCCTCGGGGGAACTCTCGCGGTCACGGCGGGCACGACCTTCCTGGCCGTTGTCGTCACCTTCGGCATCGCCCGGTGGCGCGGTCGATACGACACGGTCGACACGTTCTGGGGGCCGGGCTTCGCGCTCGTCGCGCTGGTCGCGGCCCCGCTCGGGGACGGACCGGTGGCTCTGCGCGTGGTCACGGCGGCACTGACGGCGATTTGGGGTGTCCGCCTCGGCGTGCACCTCCACCTGCGCAATCACCGGCTGCCCGAAGACCCGCGCTACGTGCGCATCGCCGAGCGGGCCGGCCCGAACCCGGCGCTGAAGCTGTTCGTCCGCGTGTATCTGGTCCAGGCGGTGGTGCTCTGGTTCGTCTCGCTGCCGGTCCAGTTCGCGATGTACGGCGACGCGTTCGGGGTGACGGCGTGGCTCGGCGTCGCGGTGTGGCTGATCGGCTTCGGGTTCGAGACCGTCGGCGACGAGCAGTTGCGCCGGTTCAAGGCCGATCCGGGCAACCGGGGGAAGGTGCTCGACAGGGGGCTGTGGCGCTACACCCGGCATCCCAACTACTTCGGGGACGCGTGCGTGTGGTGGGGCCTCTACCTGCTGGCGTGTTCGAGCTGGGTGGGGGCGGCGACCGTGCTGGCGCCGATCGCGATGACCTACACGCTGGTCAAGGGCACCGGAAAACCTCTGTTGGAGAAGGGGTTGCGGCGATCCCGGCCGGCATACGCGACCTACGTCGAGCGGACCAGCGGGTTCTTCCCGCTCCCCCCGCGTCGGTTCATTCCCCGGTGAGTCCGTCGGTCAGTTCGCGAAGCAGGTCGAGGTGGCCGGCGTGCCTGCCGGTCTCCTCGATCATGTGCGTGACCACGAACCGCACGTTGACCTTGCGGTCGCCCCGGAACGACACCTCGTCGTCCAGCCCCATCCGGGCGACGACCTTGCGGCTTCGCTCGCACTCGGCCTCGTAGGCGGCGATCAACCGCTCGATCGGGGTCTGCATGGCGACCCGGAACTCGGCGTCGGGATCGACTTCGAGCGCCTCCTTCCAGACGTCCTCCTGCCCGTCGAGCACCACGGTGAACCAGTACTGCTCGACCAGGGTCAGATGCCCGAGCAGACCCGCGATGGTGGTCAGTTCGCTGGGCACCAGCGGCCGGCGGGCCTGCTCGTCGGTGAGGCCGGAGCATTTCCACACCACGGTGGCGCGAAGGAAGTCGAGGAAGCCGTTCAGCTGAGTGCGCTCGTCACCGGTGAGCGGCGGTTCGGGACGCTTCGGTTCGTCGGTCATGGTCGTGCAGTCTGCCGGTCCGCTCCGACAATCCGCGACCGAGTTCCCGCACCGGACTGTCCACCATCTGCCGCAGAGCCGTGGTCCATGTCCGAACGCGATCCCATCGTTCGAGTGAAACCGGCGGTAGTTAGCGCCCGCGAAACATGACGACCACCCGCCCGTCATGTCAGGCTGGTGCAGTTGTGTCCATAGCCGGAACACCTCGGAAAGGTCCATGATGGCTGGCCGTCAGCTGAGCGCACTCGATGTCGCTTTCCTTTGTCTGGAAAGCGAAACGACGCCCATGCACATGGGAGCGGTGGTCACCTTCCGCCCGCACGGGCAGGTGCACGCGCGCAAGCTGACCGCGTTGCTCGCCGAGCGGGCCGCGCGCATCCCGAAGCTGCGCCAGCGCCCTCGTACCGCCTTGTTCCCGCCCGGCGCCGCCATCTGGGCCGAGGACCCGGATTTCGTTGCCAGTGAACATATTTCACATCACCACCTCAGCTCCCTGTACGAACCGGACCCGCTGTCCGCCTATGCGTCGCGCTGGATGGGACAGCCACTCGACACCGGAAAACCCTTGTGGGACTTGCGTCTCGTTACCGGCCTGCCGGACGGCGAGTTCGCGTTGCTGCTGAAACTGCACCACGCGCTCACCGACGGTGCCGGCGCGTACGCCGTCGCCGCGGGCCTGCTGGACGAACTCCCCCGCCCTGCCCGTCGTGCGCACAGCGGGTCCCACCCGCCCGCGCCACGCTCCCCTGTGGACGCGGTCAAGGAAGCCGTCGGCTCGACGCTGGCCCACGCCGGGATCGCCTCGTCGGTCGTCCGCGCGACCCGTTCGCCGCTGTCCCCGATCAGCGCGCCGCCCTCGACCGAACGACGGCTCGGCCTGGTCCGGCTCGACACCGGGGACATCCGGCGGATCCGCCGCTCCCACGGCGGGACCGCCAACGACGTCGTGCTGGCCGTCCTCGCCGGCGCCCTGCGCGAATGGATGACCAACCGCGGCCAGCGTGCCGACGACCGGACCCTGCGGGCGCTCATCCCGGTCAGCATGCGCGGCCGGTCCGCCGGACAACTGGGCGGGAACAAGCTGTCCGGATACCTCTGCGACCTGCCGGTCGGCCTCGACGACCCGGTGGCCCGGCTGCTGGCCGTCCAGCGCGAGATGGGCCGGAACAAGGCCGCGGGCCCGGCCCGGGGCCCCGGGGCGTTCCCGCTGCTCGCCGATCGGATGCCGCCGATGCTGCACCGGCTCGGCAGCAAGGCCGCCGGACTCGCCGCGCCGCTGCTGTTCGACCTCGTGGTGACCACGGTGCCGGTGCCGCCCAACCGGCTCACCCTCGACGGGACGCGGCTCGAAGGGGTGTACCCGTTCGTGCCGCTGGCGCCGCGGCAGGCGCTCGGGATCGCGGTGGCGACCTATCGTGATTTCGTCCACATCGGACTGCAGGCGAACGCGGCGGCCGTGTCGGACGTGGGATCGCTGCGGGACGGGGTCCTCAAGTCGGCCGCGAGGTTGCTCGACACCACTCATTGACGCGGTTCGGAAATGTTATGAACGGGACTTTCATGGCACAATTTGCCATGAAAGTCCCGTTCATAACCCGCTTGGAAACCGGTCAGCCGCGCAGCATCTCCGCGACCAGGAAAGCCAGTTCCAGCGACTGCTGCGTGTTCAGGCGCGGGTCGCAAGCGGTCTCGTACCGGCCCGAAAGGTCCAGATCCGAGATGTCCTGCGCGCCCCCGAGGCATTCGGTGACGTCCTCGCCGGTCAGTTCGACGTGGATGCCGCCAGGGTAGGTGCCGAGTTTGCGGTGCACCTCGAAGAAGCCCTGGACCTCGTCCACGATCCGGTCGAAGTGCCGGGTCTTGTACCCGGTCGACGCCTCGTGGGTGTTGCCGTGCATCGGGTCGCACTGCCAGATGACCTTGTGCCCGGACGCCTCGACCTTCTCGACGATCGCGGGCAGCACCTCGCGGACCTTGCCGTTGCCCATCCGGGCGATCAGCGTCAGCCTGCCGGGTTCGTTGCGCGGGTCCAGCCGCCGGACGTACTCCACCGCCTGCTCGGGCGTGGTCGTCGGGCCGATCTTGAGGCCGATCGGGTTGGCGAGGAGTTCGGCGAACGCGATGTGCGCGCCGTCGAGCTGCCGGGTCCGCTCGCCCACCCACAGGAAGTGCGAGGACAGGTTGTACAGCTTGGGGTTCGTCGCGTCGGCGCGGTCCATCCGCAGCATGGAGCGCTCGTAGTCGAGCAGCAGCGCCTCGTGGCTGGCGAAGATCTCGGTGGACTGGAGCGAGGCGTCGGTGACGCCGCAGGCCGACATGAACCGCAGGCCCCGGTCGATCTCCCCGGCCAGCGCCTCGTAGCGCTCGCTGGCGGGCGAGGACTTCACGAAGTCCTTGTTCCAGTCGTGCACCTGGTGCAGATCCGCCATCCCGGCGCCGGTGAGCGCGCGGACGAGGTTCATCGCGGCACCCGCGTTGGCGTAGGCACGGATCATCCGGCCGGGGTCGGGCACGCGGAGTTCGGGCTTGGCGACGAGCGAGTTGATGATGTCGCCGCGGTACACCGGCAGGCCGAGCGCGTCGGTGGAGGCCGAACGCGGCTTCGCGTACTGACCGGCGATCCGGCCGACCTTCACCACCGGCAGGCTCGCGCCATAGGTGAGGACGACGGCCATCTGCAGCAGGGTGCGCAGGTTGGCGCGGATATGCGGTTCGGTGTTCGACTCGAACGTCTCCGCGCAGTCACCGCCCTGCAGCAGGAACGCCTCGCCGCGGGCGACCATGGCCAGCCGGTCGGAGAGCCGGTCGATCTCGGCGGGGACGGTGATCGGCGGCACGCTCTCCAACACGCCCCGTACGCGCTTCGTCAGCTCGGGGTCCGGCCATTCCGGCTGCTGCGCGGCGGGCCGGGAAAGCGCGTCGTCGAGCCGGTTGCGCAGCTCGGGCGGCAGAGGAGGCAGTTCGGGGAGCGTGTCGACGGGAACGTCCACTGTCCAGTTCACGGGCACCAGGATATGCCGCGCCGAAAGCCGCCCGCCCACCGGGACGAAAGTCCCAAAAGGTGGACGGGCGGCCTCGGGTGATCAGGCGGCCTGCGCCTTGTTGTAGAGGTTCTGCGCGTCCGTGCCGAAGTATGGACCGAACATGTAGCCGGGCAGGAAGGTGTAACCGAAGCTGTTCACCGAGGCCTGGACGCCCGCGCCGGTCGCCTCGCTGAAGTTGAGGAACCACGGGCCGCCGCTCGAACCACCGGTCATGTTGCAGTTCATCCCGTGGTCCTTGGTGAGCAGGAAGTCGGTGAACGTGGTCCCGCTGCAGTAGATCAGTTTCGAGCCGTCATATGGCGCCGCCGCCGGGTATCCGAAGGTGTACATCGACTGGTTGCGCGCCTGGTTGAACGCGATGCCCTGCGCGCCGACCACGTCGGTCAGCTTCTGTCCGTTGAGCGGGTTGACCACGGCCGCGCCGACGTCGTAGTTCATGTCTTCGCTCGCTTCCCACTGCGGAGTGGTCAGCGTGCTCTTCGCGGTCCAAGTGCCGTAGGGCGTGTTGCCGTTGTCGTAGCCGGGAGCGAAGGTCCAGTTGGTGTGCCACGCGCCCTGGTACTTGACGCAGTGCCCGGCGGTGATGACGACGCTGCCGTTCGCGCTGGTGACCGCGTCACCGGAGCACGACGCGTTCCGCCCTCCCATGGTGAAGAACACCCGGCCCGCCGTCTGCACGACCTTGCCCGCCCCGGTCCACGCGCCGCCGCCGTTGGGGATGCTCTGGATGATCGTGCTCTCCCCTTTCGCGACGTCCTTGAGCGAAAGGTTCGGCGCCTTGACCAACTGGTCGATCGGGACCGCCGACCGCATGCGCTCGGGCGTCCAGTAGGCCGCCACCGCTTGCGCCTCGGCCGCGGTGTCCGCGCCCGCGTGGAGGACCGGCGCGGCCTGTGCCGGGCTCGCGACCGCGGTCAGCGCCGTCACCGCCAGCCCCACGAGCGCCGCCAGGATCCCCGTCCGGGAAGCCGTCCTTTTCATGGCATACCACCTTTCGCTACCGGTGAATTGCCGTATGACCTGCACGACTTTCTGAAAGTATTTGCCTGGCTACGGGGCGTACAAGCGACCGTTCGGCCGCATCCGTAGCCGGCTATGGGCCCGTTCGGCCCACCAGGACGACCCTGGTCGGGGTGAACGTGAATTCTCGGCCGCCACATTCGGAAACGACCCCTGCTCCCTCGGCGAGCGGAAGAGTTAGCCTTGGTCGTGGGGATATCCGCGAACGGCTTCGCCCGGCTGGGTACATACCTCCTGGCTCCGGCTGCCTGGGCACTACTGGTACCGATCGCGGTCGTCCTCGGCGATACCAGTGACCTGGTCTGGCCGTCGTTGCTGACGCTGGCCGGATCGGCGCTCGTGGCTCTCGCCGTGGGGTGGGTGATCAATTTCGGATTCAGCTTCAGGATCTCGCCATACACGTCGCCCGAATCCGCCGCGGTCACCGTGCTGGCGTTCACGCTCGGACCGGTGATGCTCCTCGGCGGCCTGCTGGTGGCTTGGGTGTACTGGGCGCGCGTCAGGCTGGGCGAAGACACCTTCGCCGAAGCCGCCGCCGGGGTCATGGTGGGGATCCTGGTCGGCGGCCTCGGCTGGATCGGTTTGATCTTCTTCCTGTTCTCCTGATCAAGCCGGGCAGTGGGAATCGGCGCCCGGCAGGACGCCGTCCCGCAGGTATCGGACGACGGCGTCGTTGCCGCAGGCGTTCTCCTTGGTGAAGACGCCGTGCCCGCCGGCGTCCACGGTGACGAACCTCGCCCGCGCACCCAGCGCCGACCGCAGTTCCCGAGCACCGACGAGTGGGGTCGCCGGGTCGCGAAGGTTCTGCACCAGCAGGATGTTCGACGGGCCGCGGTCGTGGATCCGTACCGGCGGCTCGCGGCGCTCGACCGGCCAGAACGCGCAAGGGGTGATGTTGGCGGCGGCCGGGCCGAACATCGGATGCGTCACGCGGGCCCGTTCGACCGCCTTTTGGTAGTAGCGCACGCTTTCCGGCCAGTCCGAGTCGTTGCAGAGCACCTGGAGCTGGAGTGCGGCGTGGTTGTCTCCGTCGAGCGGCCCCCGCTGTGCCGACGCGGACGGGGCGGCCCACTTCTCGGCCAGCGCCGGGAAGTCAGCGTCGTCGTACAGGGCTCCCCAAGTGTCGCTTCGGATTCCTGGGCGCTTTTCCACCAGCTCGAAGAACTTCGCCGTCACCTCGGCCCGCGTCCGCCCGAGGTGGTAAACGTCGTCCCGCGCCGCTGCCCAAGCCGTGAAGTCGCCGAAGCGGTCGTCGAAACCGTCCGCGAAGCGTTGGTGCCCCCGGACGTCTAGGCCGTTCGGCCCGGTAAGGCTGTCCAGCACGATCCGGTCCGTGCGCGCCGGGAACATCGAGGCGTAGGCGGCACCGAGGTAGCTCCCGTACGAGACGCCGTAATAGGAGATCTTCCGCTCACCCAGCGCCTCGCGGATCCGGTCCAGATCGCGCGCGGTGTTGGCGGTGGTCATCTGCGGCAGGAGATCCGCCGTCTTCGACTCGGCGCATTGCTTCGCCACCACACGGGACTTCGCCGCCTTCTCGGCGACGTCGCGCGGACCGTCCGCGTACGGGCCGGTGAGGATGAAACGCTGTTCCTCGGTCAAATCGCAGGTCACGGGTGTGCTGTAGGTGGTGCCGCGCGGATCGAAACCAATGACGTCGTAACTGTCGAGCAGGCCGGACTGTCCTTGTCGCTGCGCGAGTTGCGCGGGCATCGCCAGGCCCGGGCTGCCCGGGCCACCGGGATTCATCAGCAGCACGCCGCGGCGCTTCGGCGAGGTGCTCGCTTTACGGGAAAGGGTGAGTTCGATGGTCCGCCCGCCGGGGTCGGCGTAGTCCAGCGGCACCTTGAGTTTCGCGCATTCGAGCCCGGCCGTCGGTGAGGGCGTCATGCCGTAGTCCGGGCACGGTGACGTCCATTTCAGTGCCGGAGCCGCTTCGGCGGTCACCGGGGTCACGGCGACAAGTGGCAGAAAGGCCAGTGTTGCCAACGTTTTTCTCATGTGGAGAGCTTGGCGTGACCGGCCGCCCTACCGCGTCGGACCGGAGCATGAGCATGGCCCTCCACCTTCGGGAGGAGCCGGGCCTGACGTTGGTCGTACCGGCTCGTGAGTGGCAATGACGGTTCTATTGAGGGGTGAGGCAAAGGTGTCGTGTTCGGGAGGGCCTGTGAGACGTTGGGCAGCAGGCTTCGGCACTGGGCAGTGGCGACACCTCCTTGAGGACTGGGGAGACTGGTCACCCCCTGGCGGTGTGAGCAGGCAATCGGGAAGCGGACATGTCCCCCATGCCACATTGGAGACAGTCAGCGTCCCCCATGCCACATTGGGGACATCAGGCCGCGGCACGAGCCGACGTCGCTCGCAACACCTTTGCCTTACCCGCAAGAGAAACGGGATAGCGGGTTACGCCTTCGCGCAACCCGCTATCCCGGCGAACAGGCCCGCCCACAACCACGCCACGTTCGCCTTACCCCTCAATTACCGTCAATACCACTCACGAGGCCTCAGACGACGGCGAGCGGCAGCGCCGTCGGGTGCACCGGAGCGGGCAGGTCCGAAGCGCCGGTGAGGTACGCGTCGACGGCGCTCGCCACCGACCGGCCCTCCGCGATCGCCCACACCACCAGGGAAGCACCGCGATGCGCGTCCCCGCAGACGAACACGCCGGGCGAGGACGTCTGCCAGTCCGCGCCGCACGAGAGCGTTCCGCGTTTCGTCAGCGACAGTCCGAGCCCGTCCAACAGCGGCATGTGCTCGACGCCCTCGAAGCCGATCGCGAGCAGCACCAGGTCGGCGGGCAGTTCCTCGACCTCGTCGTTGACCGGGGTCACCATGCGCTTGCCGGTATCGGGGTCCTTCACGACCCGGACCTGCCGGAGCTCGACCGCGCGCACGTTGCCTTCGTCGTCACCGATGAACCGCGTGACCGCGACGGCGAACTTGCGCTCGCCCGCCTCCTCGTGCGCCGGATAGGTGCGCAGGATGTACGGCCAGGTCGGCCACGGCGAGCGCTCGTCGTCCCTTGTGGACGGTGGCGTCGGGTACTGGTCCAGCTGGGTCACCGAAAGCGCGCCTTGGCGGGTCGCGGTGCCGTACGAGTCGGCACCGGTGTCGCCACCGCCGATGATCACGACGTGCTTGCCCGCCGCGTCGACCGCCGACGGCCCATCGCCCTCGACGTACTTGTTGGCCGGGACGAGATGCTCCATCGCCAGGTGGATCCCGGACAGCTCGCGCCCCGGCGTCGTGGTGTCGTCGCGGCCGCGCAGCGCGCCCACCGCGAGCACGACGGCGTCGTAGCCCGCACGGAGTTCCTCGACGGTCAGGTCGACGCCGACCTCGCAGCCGGTGACGAACTTCGTGCCCTCCTTGCGGAGTTGCGCGAGCCGCCGGTCGAGGACCTTCTTCTCCATCTTGAACTCGGGGATGCCGTACCGCAGCAGGCCGCCGAGCCGGTCGTCCCGCTCGAAGACGGTCACCTCGTGCCCGGCGCGGGTCAGCTGCTGCGCCGCGGCGAGCCCGGCCGGGCCGGAGCCGACGACCGCGACCCGCTGGCCCGACGAGACCTCCGAGATCTGCGGCTGCACGTAGCCCGCTTCCCACGACTGGTCGGCGATCGTCTGCTCGACGCGTTTGATCGCCACCGGGCCGCCGGACAGCGGCGAAACCGACAGGACACAGCCCGCCTCGCACGGCGCGGGGCACAGCTTCCCGGTGAACTCGGGGAAGTTGTTGGTCGCGTGGAGCCGATCGCTCGCCGCGGCCCAGTCGCCACGGCGCACCAGGTCGTTCCACTCCGGGATCAGGTTGCCCAGCGGGCAGCCGGAACCACTGGAGTGACAGAACGGGATGCCGCAGTCCATGCACCGCGAAGCCTGCTTGCGCACCTTTTCGTTGCGCTCGGCGGGTTCCACGTCGGCGTACACCTCGCCCCAGGTGGCGAGACGTTCCTCCTTGGACTTCTTCTTCGGCTCTTCGCGTTCATACTTGAGGAAACCCGTCGGATCAGCCACGAGCGGCCTCCATGATCGCTTCGTCGACGTCGCGGCCCGCGGCACGCGCCGCCTTCGCCGCGTCAAGGACACGCTGGTAGTCGCGGGGCATCACCTTGGTGAACGCCGCCGAACGACGCGGCCAGTCGCCGAGCAGCGACGCGGCCACGGCCGAACGTGTGAGGTCATAGTGCTTCTGCACGGTCTTCCTGAGCCAGGCGAGGTCCTCGGACGTCGGGGTCAGGAGGTTCACCATCTCCTCGTTGACCTTGCCTCGGTCGAGGTCGAGCACGTAGGCCTCGCCACCGGACATACCGGCCGCGAGGTTGCGCCCGGTCGGGCCGAGCACGACGGCCTGTCCGCCGGTCATGTATTCGAAGGCGTGGTCGCCGACGCCCTCGGCGACGACCACCGCGCCGGAGTTGCGGACGCAGAACCGTTCACCGACCTGGCCGCGCAGGAACATCTCCCCGCCGGTGGCCCCGTAGGCGAGCGTGTTCCCGGCGATGGTCTGCCGCTCGGCGGCGAACTTCGCGTCCGGATGCGGGCGCACGATGATCCGCCCGCCGGAAAGCCCCTTGCCGACGTAGTCGTTCGCGTCACCGACCATGTCGAGCGTGATGCCCCTCGGCAGGAACGCGCCGAGCGACTGCCCGGCGGAACCGCTCAGCAGCACGTGGATCGTGTCCTCGGGCAGACCTTCACCGCCGTAGCGGCGGGTGATCTCGGAACCCAGCAGCGTGCCGACGGTCCGGTTCACGTTCCGCACCGGCAGTTCCAGCCGGACCGGATGCGCGTCCTCCAGCGCCGCCTCGGCGAGCTGGATCAGCGTGCGGTCGAGCGCGTGCTCCAGGCCGTGGTCCTGCGTCCGCGTGCGCCGCTTCGCGCCGCCGTACGGGGTCTCGGACGGCATCTCGAAGATCGGCGCGAGGTCGAGCCCGGAGGCTTTCCAGTGCTCGATCGCCTCGTCGGTGTCGAGCACCTCAGCGTGGCCGATCGCCTCGTCGAGAGTACGGAAACCGAGTGCCGCCAACGTTTCCCGGACCTCTTCGGCGACGAACCGGAAGTAGTTGACGACGTGGTCGGCCTGCCCGGTGTACCGCTTGCGCAGTTCCGGGCTCTGCGTCGCGACGCCGACCGGACAGGTATCGAGGTGGCAGACGCGCATCATGACGCAGCCTTCGACGATCAGCGGCGCCGTCGCGAAGCCGTATTCCTCCGCGCCGAGCAGCGCGGCGATGACGACGTCGCGGCCGGTCTTCATCGCACCGTCGACCTGCACGGTGATCCGGTCACGCAAACCGTTGAGCAGCAACGTCTGCTGGGTTTCGGCGAGCCCGATCTCCCACGGCGTGCCCGCGTGCTTGAGCGAGTTCAACGGGGAGGCGCCGGTACCGCCGTCGTGGCCGGAGATCAGCACGACGTCGGCGTGCGCCTTGGACACGCCCGCCGCGACCGTGCCGACCCCGAGCGAGGACACCAGCTTCACGTGGATGCGGGCCTTCTCGTTGGCGTTCTTCAGGTCGTGGATCAGCTGGGCGAGGTCCTCGATCGAGTAGATGTCGTGGTGCGGCGGCGGGGAGATGAGCCCGACACCCGGCGTCGAGTGCCGCGTGCGGGCGATCCACGGGTAGACCTTGTTGGGCGGCAACTGGCCGCCCTCGCCGGGCTTCGCGCCCTGCGCCATCTTGATCTGGATGTCGTCGGCGTTCACGAGGTACTCGCTGGTGACGCCGAACCGGCCGCTCGCGACCTGCTTGATCGCGCTGCGCCGCTCCGGGTCGTAGAGGCGTTCGGGGTCTTCCCCGCCCTCGCCGGTGTTGGAGCGGCCGCCGATGCGGTTCATCGCGATGGCGAGGGTTTCGTGTGCCTCGGCCGAAATCGAGCCGTAGGACATCGCGCCGGTGTTGAAGCGCTTGAAGATCGCCTCGATGGGCTCGACCTCGTCCAGCGGGACGGGTTCGCGGGTACCGGCGCGGAAGGAGAACAGCCCGCGCAGCGCGCCGCCCTCGCGGTAGAGGCGGTGCACCTCGTCGGAGTACTTCTTGTACACCTCTTCCCGGCCGGTCTTCGTCGCGTGCTGCAACAGGAAGACGGTCTCCGGGGTGAACAGGTGCAGTTCGCCCTCGCGGCGGTACGCGTACTCGCCACCGGTCTCCAGTCCACGATGGACCCGGTCGGTCGGGTTGTCCGGGTACGCGCGGCGATGGCGGACGGCGACCTCTTCGGCGAGCACGCTCAGTCCGACACCGCCGAGCTTCGACGACGTCCCGGTGAAGTACTCGTCGAGCAGATCCTGGGCGAGGCCGAAGGATTCGAAGACCTGGGCCGCGGTATAGGCGCCGACGGTCGAGATGCCCATCTTGGACATGATCTTCAGGACGCCCTTCACGAGCGCCTTGACGTAGTTGCGGATCGCCTTGGCCGGCTCGATCCCGGTGATGCCGCCGGTCGAGATCATGTCCTCGATGGTCTCGAAGGCCAGGTACGGGTTCACCGCGGCGGCGCCGTAACCGAGCAGCAGCGCGATGTGGTGCACCTCGCGGGCGTCCCCGGTCTCGACGACGAGCGCGACGCGGAGCCGTTCCTTGGTGCGCACCAGATGGTGGTGCACCGAGGAGACCAGTAGCAGCGACGGGATCGGCGCCATGCGGTGGTCGGAGTCGCGGTCGGACAGCACGAGCGTGCGCGCGCCCGCGGCGATCGCCTCGGAGGCCTCGCGCCGGACCCGCTCGATCGCCGACGCCAGCGCGTCGGCTCCGCCGTCCACTTCGTACAGTCCGGAAAGGACACTGCAGGCGAAGCCGGGAAGGTCGCCGTCGTCGTTGATGTGGATCAGCTTGGCGAGTTCGTCGTTGTCGATCACCGGATACGGCAGCTGCACGTGACGGCAGGACGCCGGACCGGGGGCGAGCAGGTTCCGCTCGGGGCCCATGATCCGGCTCATCGAGGTGACGAGTTCTTCGCGGATCGCGTCCAGCGGCGGGTTGGTGACCTGCGCGAAGTTCTGCTTGAAGTAGTCGTAGAGCAGCCGGGAACGCTGTGACAGCACGGCGGGCGGGGTGTCGGAGCCCATCGAACCGATCGGCTCGGCCGCCTTGACCGCCATCGGCGCGAGCAGGATCTTCAGCTCTTCTTCGGTGTAGCCGAAGGAAAGCTGGCGCCGCAGCACCGAATCGTGGCTCTGCACGATGTGATCGCGGTCCGGCAGGTCGGCGATCTGCAGGAGACCGGCGTGCAGCCAGCCCTCGTACGGCAGTTCCTTGGCCAGCTCCGACTTGACCTCTTCGTCGTCGACGATCCGGCCGGCTTCGGTGTCCACCAGGAACATACGGCCGGGCTTGAGGCGGCCCTTGGCCACGACGTCCTCGGGGGCCACGTCGAGGACACCCGCCTCACTGGCCAGCACGACACGGTCGTCGGCGGTGCGCCACCAGCGGGCCGGGCGCAGGCCGTTGCGGTCGAGCACCGCGCCGACGAGCGTGCCGTCGGTGAAGGTGACACAGGCGGGGCCGTCCCACGGCTCCATGAGACTGGCGTGGAACTGGTAGAACGCACGACGCTGTGCGTTCATCCCGGTGTGGTTTTCCCACGCCTCGGGGATCATCATCAGTACCGCGTGCGGCAGCGACCGCCCGCCGAGGTGCAGCAGCTCCAGCACCTCGTCGAAGGAGGCGGAGTCCGACGCGTCGGCCGAGCAGATCGGGTACAGCCGGGTGAGGTCGCCGGGGATGAGGTCCGATTCGAGCAGTGCCTCACGGGCGCGCATGCGGTTGCGGTTGCCGCGGATGGTGTTGATCTCGCCGTTGTGCGCGACGAACCGGAACGGGTGCGCCAGCGGCCACGACGGGAAGGTGTTGGTGGAGAACCGGGAGTGCACGAGCGCGATGGCGCTGGTGAGCCGGGTGTCGGTCAGGTCGGTGAAGAAGAGCGGAAGCTGCGCGGGGGTCAGCATTCCCTTGTAGACGATCGTGCGCGAGGACAGCGACGGGAAGTAAGTGCCGCAGCCCGCGGTCACGCTCTCGTTCTCGACGCGCTTGCGCAGGCAGAAGGCCAGCCGGTCCAGTTCGAGCCCGCTCGGACGCCTGCCCCCGGTCTCGTGGGCGGCGACGAACAGCATCGCGAAATGCGGCATCACCGAACGTGCCGTGGGGCCGATGTCGGCACGGTCGGCGTCGACCGGGACCTCACGCCAGCCGAGGACGTCGAGGCCCTCTTCGGTGGCGATCCGCTCGATGAGGGCGACGGCTTTGCCGCGCTCCTCGCTGTCCGAGGGCAGGAAACCGATCCCGGTCGCGTAGGTCTGCTGACCGTCGGCGTCCGCCTCGGGCAGGATGAAGCTCGTTTCCGCGCGCAGCAGCTCGTCGGGCAGCTGCACCAGGATGCCCGCGCCGTCGCCACTGGTCGGTTCCGCGCCCGCGGCGCCCCGGTGGTCGAGGTTCGTCAGCGCGGACAGGCCGTCGGTGACGATGCCGTGCGAGCGGCGCCCGCGGACGTCGGCCACCATGGCCACACCGCAGGAATCCTGTTCGGTTTCGGGGTCGTAGAGACCCTGCTTGCCGGGAATGGCGGAGAAGATCATGAAGGGACCTCCTTCGTCGTCTGTGCTCAGCGACCGGACAGGCCGGCCGGGGGAATGCGCACGGGACGACGATGGCCCGTTCGTTGACGCGACTTTAACACCTAGGAAACACGTCGGCACCAATTCAGCGGGCCTGAAATCTCGCCGATGGGTAACAATCTGGACGACCGGAACGACACAGTTCCTGATGGGGTCACGGTAGTTCGTACCGCTAAGTATATGTCTTGATCCGCGATGTCGAGAGACACGGTGAGGCGACCCTAGTCACTTCGGGCGTTCTCCGCATCCTGGAGCACCATTACTAGAACGTGTTACAGTTTCGCGCATGATCCTGGACCGTTTCCGGCTCACCGACCAGGTCGCCGTCGTCACCGGCGCCGGACGCGGGATCGGCGCGGCGACGGCCGTCGCTCTCGCCGAGGCCGGCGCCGACGTGGTGCTGTCGTCCCGCACCGAAACCCAGCTCGACGACGTCGCGGCCCTGGTCTCCGCCACCGGCAGGCGAGCCCGCGTGGTGCCCGCCGACCTGAGCGATCCGGCGGCCGCCGCCGAGCTGGCGGCGATCGCGACCTCGGAATTCGGACGGCTGGACCTGGTGGTCAACAACGTCGGCGGGACCTATCCGCGCCCGTTGTTGGAAACCACCCCCGATTTCCTCGAAGAAGCCTTTCGCTTCAACGTTTCCACCGCGCACGCGTTGACCGCCGCGGCGGCCCCCGCACTGCTGGCGACCGGCGGCTCGGTCGTCAACATCTCGTCGGTCATGGGGCGCGTGAGCGGCCGGGGCTTCGCCGCGTACGGGACGGCGAAGGCCGCGCTGGCGCACTACACCCGCCTGGCCGCGGCCGACCTCGCGCCGAAGGTGCGGGTGAACGCGATCTCGGTCGGCTCCGTGGCGACCTCGGCGCTCGAAGTGGTGGTGGGCAACGACGAACTGCGCGGCCGGATGGAGGCCGCCACTCCCCTGCGCCGGATCGGCGAGGCCGAGGACATCGCGGCCACGGTCGTGTTCCTGGCGTCGCGGGCGGGCCGGTACGTCACGGGCAAGATCCTCGAAGTCGACGGTGGACTGCAGGCCCCGAATCTGGAACTGGGCCTGCCCGATCTTTAGGAGACAACGGATGCGCGTGGTCCAGTGGAGTACCGGTAACGTCGGCCGCCACGCGCTGGCCGGGATCGACGCCCGGCCCGATCTCGAACTCGCCGGGGTCTGGGTGTCAAGCGAAGCCAAAGCGGGCGTGGACGCCGGGGAGCTGGCCGGGCTGGGGCGCCCGCTCGGGATCGCGGCGACGACCGACGCGGACGCGCTCATCGCGCTGAAGCCGGACTGTGTCGTCTACACGGCGATGGCGGATGACAGGCTCGTAGGGGCCGTCGAGGACCTGAAGCGCTTCCTGCGCGCCGGGATCAACGTGGTGTCGAGCAGCCCGGTGTTCCTCCAGTACCCCGAAGGCGTCGTACCGCCGGAGATGATCGAACCGATCCGCGACGCGGCCCGCGAAGGCGGCGCGTCGCTGTGGGTCAACGGCATCGACCCGGGTTTCGCCAACGACTGGCTGCCGCTGGTGCTCACCGGCGTGTGCGAGCGGATCGACGAGGTGCGCTGCCTGGAGATCCTCGACTACTCCACGTACGACAACGGCAAGGTCTTGTTCGACATCATGGGCTTCGGCCGCGAGATGGACGACCTGCCGCTGTTGTTGCGGCCCGGTGTCCTGTCGCTGGCCTGGGGCAGCGTCGTGCGGCAGCTCGCGGCGGGGCTGGACGTCGAACTCGACACCGTCGAGGAGGTCTACGAACGCTTACCCGCGCCTGAGACGTTCGAGATCGCTTCGGGCACGATCAAGGAAGGCACGGCGGCGGCGCTGCGGTTCGAGGTGCGCGGCATGCGAGGCGGGCGGCCGGTGTGCGTGCTGGAGCACATCACGCGGCTGCGGGCCGACCTCGGCCCCGACTGGCCGCAGCCGTCCGGGCAGGGCTGCTACCGGGTGCAGGTCACCGGCGAGCCCGAATACGTGCTGGACCTGCGGCTGCTCGGCACCGACGGCGACCACAACACGGCCGGGCTGAAGGCGACCGCGATGCGGCTGGTCAACGCGGTCCCGGCGGTGGTGGCGGCGCCGCCCGGGCTGCTGACCGCGCTGGACCTGCCGTTGGTGACGGGGCGGGGTCTGGTCGCTCCCTGACCGCGGGTGGCGCCACCGGAAGCTATGAAAGGTCCTTTCCTTGCAAATTTTGCAAGGAAAGGACCTTTCATGGCACGCGCGCAGGAGCGGAGCGGGCTACTTCCCGGCCTCGGGCTTCGGGTCCTCGGTCACCTTGTCGACGGCGGAGTCCCGAACGGTGTCCGGAGCCGCGGCCACGTCGGCATGCTCTTCGGAAGACCCGGCCTCCTCAGGCGAGGAGGCAGCGGCGTCTTCCCGCGGTACGTCCTTGCTCCACAGCGTTTCCGGGGCCTCCCGTGGCCCGCGCTTGGCGGCCAGCACGAAGTAGACGATCGCCGCGGCGAACAGCAGGATCGAGGTCCACACGTTGACCCGCAGGCCGAGGATGTGGTTCGCGCTGTCGGTGCGCATCAGCTCGATCCAGAACCGGCCGGCGGTGTACCCGGCGACGTAGAGCGCGAACACGCGGCCGTGGCCGAGGCGGAACTTCTTGTCCGCCCAGATGACCAGCAGCGCCACCCCGACGTTCCAGAGCAGCTCGTAGAGGAACGTCGGGTGCACGGGGCTGTCCGGCAGCGGGACGTGCCCGATCGCGATGCCGTTGAGGAAGTCGTCCGGGTTTATCGGGTTGTAGCGCTGGTAGATCTCCAGGCCCCACGGCAGGTCCGTGTGCGCGCCGTAGAGCTCCTGGTTGAAGTAGTTGCCCACCCGTCCGATGGCCTGCGCCAGCACGATCCCCGGCGCGAGCGCGTCGGCCATCGCGGGCAGCGGGATCCCCCGGCGGCGGCAGGCGATCAGCGCGCCGACCGCGCCCAGCGCGATCGCGCCCCAGATGCCGAGCCCGCCGTCCCAGATCTTCAGCGCGTTCAGCGGGTTCTTGCCCTCGCCGAAGTACAGCTGGTGGTCGGTGATGACGTGGTACAGCCGACCGCCGACCAGGCCGAACGGCACCGCGAAGACGGCGACGTCGATGACGGTGCCCTTCGTGCCGCCTCGGGCGATCCATCGGCGCTCGCCCAGCCAGATCGCCGCGATGATGCCGGCGATGATGCACAGCGCGTATGCCCGGATCGGGATCGGCCCGATATGCCAGACGCCCTGGTCGGGACTGGGGATGGTCGCGAGGAACGCTGCCGAGGCGGTATTCACGTCGGCCACCGTAGCGCTTCCGCCGCCTCTTGGGGGCGTCAGCCCTCGACGGCGGCCAGATAGCCCGCGATCAGCGCGGACGCGACGTGCCCGACGGCGGTGTCCGGCGGCAGGAAAAGCTCGTCGTGCAGGCTCGGCGCGCCCGCGGTGTCGCCGAGGCCGACGAACATCATCAGCCCGCGCGCCACGCCGCAGTAGTGCGCGAAGTCGTCGGCGCCGAACGACCGGAAATCGGTGTCGACGCCCGCCCCGGTGCGGACCAGCCGCCGGTGCGCGCGCTGCGTGAGCCCGGCGTCGTTGTGCAGCACCGGTTCACACGGGTTGATCTCCAGTTCCGCCCGGCACCCGTGTGCCTGCGCGGTGCCGTGGACGATCTCGGCGAGCCCCTCGAGCGCGAGGTCGCGGTCCTCGGCCCGCATCAGCCGCAGTGAGCCCGAAAGGCGGGCCTCGTTCGGTACGACGTTCGCCGTCCTCCCCGCCTCGATCCGGCCGACCGAGCAGACCGCGCCGAAGATCGGGTCGACCCGGCGGCTAGCGAGCTGCTGAAGGCTCACCACCACCTGGCTGAGCGCGAGGATCGGATCCCGCAGCAGATGCGGATAGCCGGCGTGCCCGCCTTGGCCGCGGACGACGACGTCGAACTCGTCGGTGGAGGCGTTGACCGGCCCAGGCACCGCCGAGACCACCCCCGCCGCGAGCCGGGGCTGGACATGCGCGCCGATCACCGTGTCGACGCCGTATTCGTGGAGCACGCCGGATTCGACGATGTCCAGCGCACCGGACGGCGACGTCTCCTCACGCGGCTGCAGGAGCGCGAGGAGCGGCCGCGGCACCCCGACGACGGCCGCGGCCCGGCAGGTGGCGACGAGCGCGGCCATGTGCACGTCGTGCCCGCACGCGTGCATCAGCGACGTCTCCGAAGCCCACGGGACCCTGGTCCGCTCGACGACCGGCAACGCGTCCAATTCGGCACGCAGCGCCACGGCCGGCCCCGATCCGGTGCCCGGGAACAGCACGGCTCGGCCGGTCTTGGCGACCCGGACGCCCTCGTCACCGCCCAGCGCCTCGACGAGGATCCGCGCGGTGTCCTCTTCGTCCCCCGACGCGCGAGGATCGGCGTGCACCCGGTGGCGCAGCTCGACCGCGGACGGCAGCTCCGCCTCGACAGCGGCCTCCCAGCGGTCCTGCAGTTCGTCCAGTTCCGTCATGTCCCCTCCAGCCCGTACACCCGTTCGGCGTTGCGGTGGCCGACCAGCGCGGCGATCCGCCGTGCGTCCACTTCGGACAGTACGTCCGCGGTGAGTCCCGCGTACAGGAAGTCCGACAGTCCTGCCCGGAACAGCGCGGTGCCGAGGTGGTACAGCTCGGCGAGCCCGAACGCGTCCGTGGAGAACAGCAACTTCCCGAACGGCACCAGCTCCATTGTCTCCGCGATGATCGCGGGCGCACGGTGACCGGCGTTGTGCGTCGCGAGTCCCACATCGATGAACACGTGCTCGAAGACCTGCGCCAGATACGCGGCGTTCCGGTGGAAGGGGTAATTGTGCAGCAGCATGATCGGCACCCCGCGTGAGCGCGTCGCCCGCAGCAGCCCGGTGAGCAGCAGCGGATCGCAGCGGTGCAGGTCCACGTCGGAATCGCCGAAACCGACATGGAACTGGATCGGCAGGGCGAGGTCGATCCCGGTCCAGACGAGGAACCGGTGCAGCACCTCGTCCGCGAGCCGGATCGGTTCGCCGGCCTCGATCCTGGCGAGCCAGCGGCCCGCCGCGTCGGCGACTTCGCCGTCCGTCGGCCGCTCCCCCGCCAGGTCCAGGCCGACCCGGTAGGCGGCGATCGACTTGAACCCCACCGCCGTCGTCGCGCGTTTCGCCAGTTCCTCGGTGAACACCGAGGCGAACGAGGCGGCGGTGGTGGACTCCACGACGGCTTCGGCGACCTGTTCGAGCCGGACGATGTCGTGCGCCCGGGCCCCGGACAGCGCCGCGAACTGCTCGGTCGTGGTCAGCGTGTCCGGCAGGAAACCGCCGTCGAGCAGGAACTCCGTCGTGCCGGTGGCGCGCAGGAACCGCGCGTTGACCTCGGCGGCGCCCAATTCGGCGCGGCGGGCCAGATAGCCATCGGCCGGGACGTGCGGCGGCAGGCCGAGCATCGGCGCGCAGCGGGCACGGACCGCGAGCCCGATCAGCGAGTCGAACAGGGTCGTGCCCAGCGAGGAGACGGTGTCGGCCTCGGTGAGCAGCTGTTCGAACTCGATCCGGCCGAGGTCGCCGGTGACGACGCCGTGGCAGTGGTGGTCCACCAGCCGCGTCTCGGCCACGAACGGCAGAATCCCAGGTCCCGGCATGGCGCGTCCCTTCCCGTGATCGACGAGTGCGCCCCACCCTAGGGGCTGGTCCGGCACCGGGGTCGTCTCTAAAGTGACGCTCACTCGTCCACGCCGGACGAGCTTTTCGCGAACTGGGGATTCTTGATGAAGAAACTGAAAGCCGTCTTCGTGACGGCCGCGCTCGTGCTGACCGCGTTGGTCTCGACCGCGCCGATGGCCAACGCCGCGGTCGGGACCTCGACCTCGCTGAAGCCCGAACACCGCGAAGCCTGGGTGCATTTCAGACCGGCCCTCGACTCCGCCCACCTCGTGGTCAGCAACGTCGCGCTCAGGACGGTCTGCTACATCGACCAGGGCAATGTCCGCTGGAACCTGGTCTACGACGACTTCCAGATGCGGACCGGCTACACCTACGCGTCCTACCTGACGACGCAGTCGACGCAGTGGTGCGGGAACGTCGGCATGAAGACCGGCGGCGCCAAGGGCGAGACGTGGGTGCATCTCTACCCGAGGCCCGACTGGGCTTATGAGGCGATGTACCCGGGACACGACGTCGCGGCCGTCTGCACGCTCGGGTTCATCACCGATCCCGATGGCGTGTCCCGACGCTGGGACCTGTACGTCGACCACGCGAACAACGTCGCCGGATTCACCTGGTACACCAGCTTCTCCTCGTCGCCGCTGTCCATCACCGAGTGCTGAGCCGAAGTCGTCAGACATAGCGAAAGGGCCCTTCGCCGCGCGAGATGCGGTGAAGGGCCCTTTGGCTCGCGATGAGATCAAGCGGGGGCGACGGTCTTGCGCACCCCGGCGGCCAGTTCGGCCGAGAGCTCCCGGACGGCGTCCAGTCCGCTCGCGGCCGCTGTCACCAGCGCCGAACCGACGATGACGCCGTCGGCGAATCCGGCGACCTGGGCCGCCTGCTCACCGGAACGGACGCCGAGCCCGACACCGATCGGCAGGTCGGTATGCGCGCGGGTCCGCGCGACCAGGTCCTCGGCGTGCACGCCGACCTGGTCACGGGCACCAGTCACGCCCATCACCGCGGTGGCGTACACGAAGCCCGAAGAGGCCTCGACGGTCTTCGCGATCCGCTCCTCCGAAGAGGACGGCGCGACCAGGAAGATCCGGTCCAGACCATGCTGCTCGGAGGCGGCCATCCACTCGTCGGCCTCGTCCGGGATCAGGTCCGGGGTGATCATCCCAAGCCCGCCCGCGGCGGCGAGATCCCGCGCGAAGCGGTCGACGCCGTAGCGGTGCACCGGATTCCAATACGTCATGACGACGACCTTGCCGCCGCGCGACGACACCGACTCGACGACCTCGAACAGGTTCTTGAGCTTGAAACCGCTGGAGAGCGCGCTCACCGACGCGGCCTGGATGGTCGGGCCGTCCATCACCGGGTCGGAGTAGGGCACGCCGACCTCGACCAGGTCGGCGCCGCCGTCGATCACCGCGGCCAGCAGGTCCTTCGACCCGTCGACCGTCGGGAAGCCCGCCGGGAGGTACCCGATCAGCGCTCCGCGACCCTCCGCGCGCGTCGCCGCGAAGAGCTCTTTCAAGCCGCTCATGCGTTCTCCACCAGGCCGAAGTACTTCGCGGCGGTGTCCATGTCCTTGTCGCCACGACCGGACAGGTTCACGATGATCAAGCCGTCGGGACCGAGTTCGCGACCGAGCACCAGCGCGCCGGCCAGCGCGTGCGCCGACTCGATCGCCGGGATGATGCCCTCGGTGCGCGAAAGCAGCTTGAACGCGTCCATCGCCTCGGCGTCGGTCACCGGCCGATACTCCGCGCGGCCGGAGTCCTTGAGCCACGAGTGCTCCGGGCCGACACCCGGGTAGTCGAGGCCGGCGGAGATCGAATGCGACTCGACGGTCTGGCCGTCCTCGTCCTGCAGCAGGTACGTCATCGCGCCATGCAGGCTGCCCGGGGTGCCCTTGGTCAGTGTGGCGCCGTGGCGGTTGCCCTCGATGCCTTCGCCGCCCGGCTCGAGGCCGACGAGGCGGACGTCCGGGTCGTCGATGAAACCGTGGAAGATGCCGATCGCGTTCGATCCGCCGCCGACGCAGGCCGCGACGGCGTCCGGCAGGCGCCCGGCCTGCTCCAGGATCTGGACGCGGGCCTCTTCACCGATGATCTTGTGGAAGTTCCGCACCATCATCGGGAACGGGTACGGGCCGGCCGCCGTACCGAACAGGTAGTGCGTGGTGTCGGCGTTGCTGACCCAGTCGCGCAGCGCCTCGTTGATCGCGTCCTTGAGCGTGCGCGAACCGGTCTTCACCGGGACGACCTCGGCGCCGAGCAGCTTCATGCGGGCGACGTTCAGCGCCTGCCGCTCGGTGTCGACCTCGCCCATGTAGACGAGGCATTCCAGGTCCAGCAGCGCGCAGGCGGTGGCGGTGGCCACGCCGTGCTGCCCGGCCCCGGTCTCGGCGATGACCCGCTTCTTGCCCATCCGTTTGGTGAGCAACGCCTGGCCGAGCACGTTGTTGATCTTGTGCGAACCGGTGTGGTTCAGATCCTCGCGTTTGAGGAAGATCCGGGCGCCGCCCGCGTGCTCGCCGAAGCGCTTGGCCTCGGTGAGCAGCGACGGGCGACCGGCGTAGTCACGCAGCAGACGGCGGAACTCGTTGACGAACTCCGGGTCCGTCCTCGCCTTGTCGTACTCGGCGGCGACCTCGTCGATGACGCCGATCAGGGCCTCGGGCATGAACCGGCCGCCGTACGGGCCGTAGTAGCCCCGGCCGTCCGGGTCGTGCTTGCCGTGCGGTTCCTCGTGGTACTCAGTGGTCATCGAGAAGGCCTCGGGCAGGCAGGGTGCGAACCGGCGGTGACGAGCTTGATCAGCGCGCCCTTCGGGTCGCCGGACGCGACGAGCCCTTCGCCCACGAGGACGGCGTCAGCGCCGTGACCCGCGTAGGACATCAGGTCACCGGGACCGCGGACACCGGACTCGGCGATCTTGAAGACGTCCATCGGCAGGCCGGGGGCCAGCCGCGAGAAGACGTCCCTGTCGACCTCGAGGGTGTGCAGGTTGCGGGCATTGACGCCGATCACCTTCGCGCCGGCTTCGAGTGCCTTGTCGGCCTCTTCGGCGTTGTGGATCTCGACCAGCGCGGTCATCCCGAGGGATTCGACCCGGTCCAGCAACGCGATCAGGGCGTTCTGCTCCAGTGCCGCCACGATCAGCAGGACCATGTCCGCGCCGTGCAGCCGGGCCTCGTGGACCTGGTAGGGGCTGACGATGAAGTCCTTGCGCAGCACCGGGATGTCGACCGCCGCGCGGACCGCGTCGAGGTCGGCGAGCGAACCGCCGAACCGCCGCTGCTCGGTCAGCACGCTGATCACGCGTGCTCCGCCGTCGGCGTAGTCCTTCGCCAGCGCGGCCGGGTCCGGGATCTCGGCCAGATCGCCCTTGGAGGGGCTGCGCCGCTTCACCTCGGCGATGACGCCGATGCCGGACTCGCGCAGGGCCGCGAGCACATCTCGGGGAGGCGCGACCTGGGTCGCGCGCTTCTTCAGTTCGTCGAACGGCAGAGCCGCCTCGCGCTCGGCGAGATCGGCGCGGACGCCGGCGACGATGTCTTCGAGGACGCTCACCGGCGGACCTCACCGGCTGTCGTACTCACGGATTCCTTCGCAAGGTCGCTCACAAAAACCTTCCCCTTCCCGCCGAAACGATGCTAACCCCCGCACGAATACGGCCTGGTTCCGGGTATGTCCGTTACTCCGAATGCCCACCGTGTCATCTTTGCCGGGAAAGATCTCCGAAACCCGCGAATTCCGCTGTCGTCACCGGGTCGCCGTGGGATCTTCGCCTTCGGACAGCGCCTCCCACAGTTCGGTCTCCGGATCCTTCGCGGCCCGCTTCTTCGCCGCCGGCGCCGAGTACTTCGCGCCGAGGCGTGGCATCCGGCCCGCGCCCTTGATGGCTGCCAACCCGCCCGCGGTCACGAGAATTCCCCCGAGGATCGCCAGTCCCCTCGCTCCCACCATTTGGGCTACGGGCAGACCGTCGGCGAATCCGGTGAACGCGCCGCCGACCACGCCGATCCACACGGCCGCGACACCGGCCACCGCGAGTACCACGCCGAGCACGCGGCGTGGCCAGCCGCCGGTGGCGATCAGTCCCGCCGTGCCCGCCAGCGCCAGCAGAGCGAGCGGAATCAACGCGACCGCACGCTGTGTGCCGATTTCGGTGTACAGCACCGTGCCGCGCACGCCGCCGTCGCGGAACTCCGCGAACCACACCAGCCGCGAGGATCCCCACAGCGCGACCGCGCCGAGCAGCAGCCCCACCACGGCGATCCACAGTGGACGCTTGGCCGGCTTCGCCCGAGGTGTGGCGCCTTCCGGGGCCTCAGACACGAGTGCGGTCACCCGCCGGGTCGAGTTCGTCCGCCGCGATCATCGTCTGCGCCGCCGCGACGGCGGACAGCACGGTACGGGCCTTGTTGAGCGACTCGGTGTCCTCGTAGTCGGCCACCGAATCGGCGACCACGCCGCCGCCCGCTTGGACGTACGCGACACCGTCCTTCATCAGCGCGGTACGGATCGCGATCGCGGTGTCGGCGTCCCCGGCGAAGTCGAGGTAGCCCACGACGCCGCCGTAGAGCGCCCTGCGGGTCGGCTCCAGCTCCTCGATCAGCTGCATCGCGCGGACCTTCGGCGCGCCCGAGAGCGTCCCGGCCGGGAAACAGGCGGCGACCGCGTCGAAGGCCGTCTTGTCGCCGAGGAGTTCGCCGGTGACCGTCGAGACGATGTGCATGACGTGGCTGTAGCGCTCGACGTCGAAGAAGTCGACGACACGCACGGTGCCGGGCTTGCAGACCTTGCCGAGGTCGTTGCGGCCGAGGTCGACGAGCATCAGGTGCTCGGCGCGTTCCTTCTCGTCCGCGAGCAGGTCCTTGGCGAGCTGCGCGTCCTCTTCCGGATCGGCGCCGCGCCAGCGGGTGCCCGCGATCGGATGCGTGGTCGCGCGGCCGTCCCGGACGGTGACCAGCGACTCCGGGCTGGAGCCGACGATGTCGAAGCCGTCCAGGCGCAACAAGTACATGTACGGGCTCGGGTTGGACGTGCGCAGCACTCGGTAGACGTCGAGCGCGTCGGCCTGGGTCTCGATCTCGAACCGTTGCGACGGCACGATCTGGAACGCTTCACCCGCCTTGATCGCCTCGACGGCCTTTTCGACGGCCGCGTGGAAGTCCGGCTTGGAGCGGCGGCGCGTGAATTCGGGCGCGGGACGGTCGAAGACGGCCGCTGTGGCCGGGGCGGCGACGTGCAGCTGCTTGGTCATCGCGTTGAGGCGCGCGACGGCGTCGTCGTACGCCGCGTCGACCCGCTCGGGCGAGTCGTCCCAGTTGACCGCGTTGGCGATCAACGTGACCGTGCCCTCGTGGTGGTCGAAGGCGGCCAGGTCGGTCGCCAGGAGCATGGTGAGCTCCGGGATGTCGAGGTCGCGCTCGGCGAGTTCGGGGAGCCGTTCGAGCCAGCGGACGGCGTCGTAGCCGATGTAGCCGACCATCCCGCCGGTGAGCGGCGGCATCCCGGGCAGCTGTTCGGTGTGGAGCGCGGCGACGGTCTCACGCAGCACGGTGAGCGGGTCACCCTCGGTGGGCAACCCGACCGGCGGGGTGCCCGTCCAAACGGCCTCGCCGTCACGCACGGTCAGCGCGGCGGGGCTGTCGACGCCGATGAACGACCACCGGCTCCAGGAAGCGCCGTTCTCCGCCGATTCGAAGAGGAACGTCCCCGGCCGGTCGGCGGCGAGCTTGCGGTAGACCCCGATGGGGGTCTCACCGTCCGCGAGCACGCGACGGACAACAGGGATGACGCGACGGCCCTCGGCGAGCGCGCGGAACTCGTCGCGCGAAGGGCTGACCGAGCCGAGCCCCGACGGGCTGGCGTGTGCGGCGCTGACCATGCCGCTCATTGTGCTGCAACGGCGGGCGGCGCCGGGAGCGGGGGCAAAATTCAAGTATTGTTGAATTTTGCGGCCGGTCCGTTCATGATGGCGCCATGGCTGCTGAAGACACTACCGTCCGGCGCCGGGGACGGCGGCCGGGCGGGCAGGACACCCGCACCGCGCTGATCGAAGCGGCGCGCGCGGTGTTCGGCGAGAGCGGCTTCGACGGCGCGACGGTGCGGGCGATCGCGACCCGCGCCGGGGTCGACGCGGCGATGGTCAACCACTGGTTCGGCAGCAAGGAAGGGCTGTTCGCCCAAGCCGTGCTGAAACTGCCGTTCGACCCGCATGAACTGCTCGCGGAATTGCAGAACGGCCCCGACGACGAGTTCGGCGGCCGGATCGTGCGAACCTTCCTCACCCGCTGGGACGGCGCGGGCGGCGAGGTGTTCCAAGCGCTCGTCCGCAGCGTCGCCGGGCACGAGCAGGCCGCGCTGGTGCTCCGCAGCTTCTTCCAGAACTTCTTCACGAAGATCATCGCCGGACTCGGCTCGGACCGCGTCGAACTGCGGACTTCGCTCTGCGCCTCGCAGCTCGTCGGGATGGGATTGGTGCGGTACGTCGCGAAGTTCGAGCCCATGGCGACGAGCGAGATCGAGCCGCTGGTGACCGCGATCGCGCCGACCGTGCAGCGCTACCTGACCGGGAACATCGACTGACTCAGTCCGTGTCCGGCTCGATCTCCTTCACGGGAACCGTATGGAGCCGGTCCTTGAGCAACCGTCCGCGCGGGAAGATCACGATCATGTCCGTCTCTTCGCCGCCGATGAAGACGGGGACTTTCTCGAGCCCTTCGAAACGGGGAGCGATGCGCAGCGACCGTCGCGTTTGAAGCAGTTTGTAGTCCCCTTCGAGATAAACGTCGACCTTGGGGAACAACCAGCCTGGTCGCACGGTCGCCGTCGCCTCGCGCAAACCGGTCTTCAAGGCCGAGCGATACCGGCTCCGCCAGAGCCAAGCGGCGTACAGGCAAGCCGGAATGCCCACAAAAGCCGAGAAAGACAGCGGAGTCAGCAAGTCGTCGTCGGGGTTGTCCGCGGCGTATCCATCGATCGCCAGAAGCTTCGTCGGATCTCCTGGCGTGTAGACCAGAGACATCTTGTCCCCGACATCGAGGCCGCGCGACTTGTCCGCGCCGACCACGATGGTGGGCGGCTTCGTGCCCGCAGGGTAGATGAGCGTGATCCTGTGGCGGTTCGGCTTGGCGGACGGCTCGACCTTTTCCACCGTGCCCTCCACGTGGATCCCGGTCTTCGCCAGCTCCACGGCCGCTTTCTGGGAGAGATCGATACCTATCTGGCAGGCGACGAAGAAAGCCAGCCAGAGCACCGTGAACGCCAGCGCGCGCACCTTGAAGTGCGCCAGTTTCCCGATCAGCGGGGTGGCCACGGCTTCGTGTACCAGCGAGTCATGGCTTTCGGTGACGTCACCCTCCAAAGTGAACTGAGGCCGTCCAGCGACGTGCGGACGTCTTCTCCGACGGTCGGACTTTCCCGGCCTTCTCTTCCCTCGCCCCAGTTTCATTCGGCGAGAATAACGGCGGACAGCGGCATTTCCGGATAACGAGTTCACCGTCGCTCCGGGGCAATCGCGAGCCGCGCCCGAGCGTGCAAGTGAGCAGGCGGCTCAGCCCTCCGTTGATCAACGTCAGATCCGGTCACGACCTCCGGCAGGCTCCGAGCGGGGAAGATTCCGGACGTTCAACGGCCGAAATCTTCCCCGCTCGTCCACATCGGCCTCCAGGCTCGGATCGGCCCGCTCTTGATTTGGGTCGTTCTATTGAGGGGTGAGGCAAAGGTGTCGTGTTCGGGAGGGCCTGTGAGACGTTGGCAGCAGGCTTCGGCACTGGGCGGTGGCGTCCCGAAGGTGTCGCGAAAGCCACTTTCGGGACATCACATGTCCTGAAAGTGGCTTTCGCGACACGAGCAGCGGGCGCCCTGGCGGCGTGAGCAGGCAATCGGGAAGCGGACATGTCCCCCATGCCACATTGGAGACAGTCAGCGTCCCCCATGCCACATTGGGGACATCAGGCCGCGGCATGAGCCGACGTCGCATGCAGCACGTCACCTTTGCCTTACCCCTCAATAACCCTCATCAACACTCGCGACCCCACACAGAACCGGTCATAGAAGTGGCGAGAACTTCCGCCCGACGCGGCGTCAGCCCGCGACCAGGACCGCGATCAGCGCCAGCGTGCCCGGGACGACCTGCACGAAGAAGATCTTCTTGCTCGCCGTCGCCGTCCCGTAGAGCCCTGCCACGATCACGCAGGCGAGCCCGAAGATCTTGAACTGCCAGGCGGTACTACCGGTCGCGATCAGGCCCCAGATGAGCGCCGCGGCGAGGAAACCGTTGTACAGACCCTGATTCGCCGCCAGCGCGGAGCTTGCCTTCGCGAATTCCTCGGTGGTGCCGAAGGAAGCGCGGGCGCGCGGCGTGGTCCACAGGAACATCTCTAGCACGACGATGTACAGGTGGATCAGGGCCACGATGCCGACGAGGACGTTGGCGACGACGTTCACAGGTTCTACTCGCTCTCGTCGGCCAGCAGCAGCCGTTCGCCGGTGTCGAAGCAGGTGTGCGTGCCGGTGTGGCAGGCCGGGCCGGTCTGGTCGACGCGCAGCAGGAGGGTATCGCCATCGCAGTCGATCCGCACTTCGCGCACGTGCTGGACGTGACCGGAGGTCTCGCCCTTGACCCACAGTTCCTTACGGCTGCGCGAATAGTAGGTCCCTCGCCGGGTGGTGAGGGTGCGCTCCAATGACTCGTCGTTCATCCACGCCATCATCAGGACGTCCGAGGTGGAGTGTTCGACGACGACGGCGGCGATCAGCCCGTCGGCGGTGCGCTTCAAGCGGTCAGAGAGGGCGGGATCAAGCGTCATTCGTGGCTCCGAGCAGGTACCGTTTCACCGGCATCGAGTTGAGCAGGACCGCCGCGTAGATGTACCCGGCGAACAGGATCCCGGAGACGATCTTCACCCAGAAGAGTTCCGCCGCCAGCATGGAAAGCGCGTGCAGCAACGCGAACAAGAAACTGACGCCGAAACCGGCGAACCGCGCCGAAGACATCCTCAGCACCAGTCCGGCCACGACGAGCCCGCCGAGCAGCAGCGATGTCCCCGGCAGCAGGAACGTCCGTGCGGAGGAGTACGGCGCGAACATGAGGATCCCGGCCATCGCCACGTACGCCAGGCCCAGTCCGACCAGCAGCGCGCAGACGACCTTGACCTCGGTGGCGACCTTCCACTTGTTCGGGATCACCGGACCACGACTCCCCCGGCGCGCAGCGCACCCTTGACCTCGCCGATCTTCAACTGTCCGAAGTGGAACACGCTCGCCGCGAGCACCGCGTCCGCGCCTGCCTCGACGGCGGGCAGGAAGTGTTCGAGCGCACCGGCGCCGCCGCTGGCGATCACCGGGACGCGGACCGCCCGGCGCACCTGGGTCAGCAGTTCGAGGTCGAAGCCGTTCTTGGTGCCGTCGGCGTCCATCGAGTTGAGCAGGATCTCGCCGACGCCGAGTTCTTCGCCGCGCGCGGCCCATTCGACGGCGTCGATGCCGGTGCCCCGGCGGCCACCGTGCGTGGTCACTTCGAATCCGGACGGGGTCGGCTCGGTCCCCTCGGGAACCCGGCGCGCGTCCACCGACAGGACGACGCACTGCGCGCCGAACCGGCGGGACGCCTCACGCAGGAACTCCGGCCGCGCGATGGCCGCGGTGTTGATGCTCACCTTGTCCGCGCCCGTGCGCAGCAGCCGGTTGACGTCGCCGTTCGTGCGCACGCCGCCACCGACGGTGAGCGGGATGAACACCTGCTCGGCGGTCCGGCGGACGACGTCGAAGGTGGTCTCGCGGTCCCCGGAGGAGGCCGTGACGTCGAGGAAGGTGAGCTCGTCGGCGCCCTCGGCGTCATACAGGCGGGCGAGCTCGACGGGGTCGCCGGCGTCGCGCAGGTCGGCGAAGTTGACGCCCTTCACCACTCGGCCCGCGTCGACGTCGAGACACGGGATGACCCTGACTGCGACAGACATGGGGACAAGCGTAGTCAAGGGCGTTCCAAGCTCGCGGAATGGCACAGGCGGGGCGGACCGGGACGCGGGTGCCGCCGCCCGTCGCGCAGTTACCACCTGACCGACGGCGTTCACCGGCCGGACACCCGGCACGGCTAACTTCCCCGCGTGCGCATCGCTGCTCTCCTCCCCCTGCCTCTGCTCGCGGCCTCCCTTCTCGCCGGTTCCCCGGCCGAAGCGAGCCCCGATCCCTCACCCGTGGCGCAGACCAGGGCGTTCGTCGACGACGCGGGCGCGAACCCGGCGAACGCCGACGCCGACGACCCGGCGATCTGGGTCCACCCCACGCATCCGGAGCGGAGTGTCGTCCTCGGCACGCTCAAGGAAGGCGGGCTGGCCGCGTTCGATCTGAAGGCGAGGCGACTCCAGTTGCTCCCGGCCCCGAAGGCGCCCGCCGAAGACGCGGCGCCCGGCCGGTTCAACAACGTCGACGTCGTCGGCGATCTCGCGGTGGTGAGCGACCGCGGGCGGGATCGCGTGCGCGTCCACCGGATCGACCCGGCCGGTGCCTCGGCCGGATCGCGGGTGCTCCGGGACGTCACGGATCCGTCCGCCGCACCGGTTTTCTCCGCGTCGGAGTCCGAAGTGGACGAACAGCGGACGGCGTACGGGCTCACCGCCGGGCGCGATCCGCGCACCGGCGCGCGCTGGGTCGCGGTGACCCGGCGGCACGAGACCCGCGTGGCACTTTTGCGACTTGTCGACAAACCGGGCGGCACCGTCGGCACGGCGCCGATCGGCACGATCGATCTGCCCACCTCGTTCCGGCTGCCGAACGGGAAGACGTGGTCGCCGTGTGGCGAACCGGACGAGCGCCCGCAGCTGGAGGGTTCGGTCCTCGACGTCGAACACCGCGTGCTCTACACCGCGCAGGAGGACGTCGGGATCTGGCGGATCCCGGTGAGCGGCAACGGTTTCGGCCGACCCGAGCTGGTCGACAAGGTCCGCTCGTTCGGGGCGCCGCAGCGTTTCGACGAGGCGACCGAGGAATGCGTCGCCGACGGCCCCGACCCCGGCTTCGGCGGCGAGTGGCTGACCGCGGACGCCGAAGGGCTGGCGTTGTCCGCCGACAAGCTGGTCGCGTCGAGCCAGGGCGACTCGCGGTTCGTGGTCTACGACCGCAACGGCCGCAACTCCCCGCGGTACGACTTCCGGATCGTCGCCGGGCGCGGTACCGACTCGGTCGAGCATTCCGACGGTGCCGCGATCACCGCCAAGGCGTTGGGGCCGCTGTTCCCGCATGGCCTGCTGGTGGTGCACGACGGCGAACGGCGGCCCGCGGTCACCGATCCGGCCGGTGAGGAACTGGCGACGACCGGATTCGCCTTCGTCCGGCTGGAGACCGCCCTGCGGTGACCGCGCTCACCGAGAAAGCTCCGCTCCCGATGCATCAGCCAGGTGGTCTCACGCGTCATTAGGGTCGAGACCACCGGCTGAAGGGGAAACGTGCCTGCGACCTTCGACGAGTTCGTCGCGGATCGCCTGGACGGGCTCCTGCGCTACGCGACCGTCTTGACCGACGATCCGTATCTGGCGCAGGACATCGTGCAGGAGGTGCTGCTGCGTGCTCAGCAACGCTGGCCGAAGATCGACTCGCCACCGACCTACGTCCGCCGGATGGTGACCAACGAGTACCTCTCGTGGCGACGGCGCATCGCGGTCCGCCGGGTGGTGCCGTCCTCGCCGGAAGCCCTCGATCTGGTCAGCCCGCCGGTCTCCGATCACGCCATCGAGTACGACGAACGCGACGCGATGCTGGACAGGCTCGCGAGACTCCCGCGCAAACAACGTGCCGCGATCGTGCTCCGCTACTACGAGAACTACTCCGACGAGGAGATCGGCGCGGTGCTCCGCTGCGCGACGTCGACCGTGCGCAGCCAGATCTCGCGCGCGCTCGCCACGCTGCGGGAAACCGGCCCGGCCACACCTGTTCAGCACACGGGAGCGCACAAATGACCCGACTGAGTGAAGACAACACCGAGGACCTCATCCGGGAGAGCCTCGAACGCCTGGCGACGCGAGCGCCCGATGGAGCCGAGATCCGCGCCGCGTTGAACCAGCGATCGCGAAGCCGTCCGAAGATGGCTTTGGCACTGGTCGCGGCGGCGGTCGCGATCATCGCGCTCGGCGTGCCGCTCGGCCTGCGGGCCTACACCGCGGTCACCCCTGCCTCGCCGCGCAACGCCGATTGGGCGGTGCTGCCCTACAAGCCCGGCTGGCTGCCCGACGGTTACCGCGAGATCCGCCGGAGCGCGAAGCCCTACCCCGCACCGCAGATGAGGGAATGGAGCGGCGGCGAACAGGGCCAGGTCCAGCTGACCACCACTCCGCTCGACGACAAGGGCGGACCGTGGACGATCGCGCCCGCGCCGAACCAGATCATCGTGCACGGCAGGGTCGGGATGGTCACCGAGGTGCACGGCGACGCGACGATGCTGACGTGGTCTCCCGACGACATCTACCTGCTGAGCCTGACTTTGGCCGGGGTGAAGGAGCCGCGTGAGGTCGGTCAGCGGATCGCCGACGAGATGGTCAAGGACGACCGCGCCCGGGTCTCGGGCGCACTGCGGTTCGGCAGGCTGCCCGCCGATCTGGCGCTGTCGGGGGTGAAGACCTTCATGCAGGTCAGCGGGGGCACGACCGAACTCGAAGCCACCACCGCCGGACAACCCGCCGCGGCCGCGGTCGTCACCGCGTCGATCGGTGGCGAGCGGCCGGATCCGGGCGGAGCGGAACCGGTCACCGTCAAGGTCAGGGGCATCGACGGCCTGTACCTCCCGGCGCGGGAGGGGCGGCTCGGCCATCAGGACGAAACAATCGCCGTCCAGCTCGAAGACGGACGGTGGCTGACCGTCTCGGGCGACCGGGACCGCGCGACCCTGCTCGACATCGCCGACAGCCTGCAGATCGTTCCTGGGGACTACAGCTGGTCGGGGAAGCCGCCGGAATAGGCACAGGCGAGCGGAGGTTGTCGACGGCATGACGGACACCTACCGCTCCATCGCGTTCACCGAATACGGCGACTCCGGCGTTCTCCGCGTCGTCGAACGGGAGCTTCCCGAGCCCGGCCCCGGCCAGGTCCGGATCGCCGTGCGCGCCGCAGGGGTGAACCCGATCGACTGGAAGATCCGGTCCGGGCAGATGGCCGAGGTATACCCGGCCACCTTCCCGGCGGTCCCCGGTGGGGACGTCGCCGGTGTGGTGGACGCCGTGGGTGAAGGCGTGTCCGGATTCGCCGTCGGCGACGAGGTCCTCGGCAGGGGGATCGGCGGATACGCGGAGTTCGTGCTCGCGGATCCCGCCGGCCTGACCCACAAGCCGGAGGCGTTGTCCTGGGAGCTGGCCGCGGCGTTGCCCGTCGTCGTCACCACCGCCTATCGCGCGCTCAACCTGTTGGACCTCGCTGAGGGCGAGACGCTGCTCATCGACGGCGCGGCGGGCGGTGTCGGCACGATCGCCGTCCAGCTCGCCGTCGCGCGCGGGCTCACCGTCGTCGGCACCGCGAGCGAAGCGAACCACGAATACCTGCGGTCGTTGGGCGCCATCCCGGTGAAGTACGGCGAAGGGCTCGAAGAGCGCGTACGCGCTGTCGCGCCGCAGGGCATCGACGCGTCCTTCGACGCCTCCGGCCGAGGCTCGCTGAGCACCCTGGTGGAGCTGACCGGCGGCCCGAAGCGCGTCGTCACCATCGCCGCGCCGGACGCGGCCGATCACGGCGTCCACTTCACCTCAGGTGGCCCTGCCGAGCAGGTCCCCGGTTCACTGGACGAAGGCGCCGCACTCGCCGCCGAAGGCAAACTCGAGCTGCCGATCGCCCGGGTCTACCCGCTCGCCGAAGCGGGCGCCGCCCAGGACGAGAGCGAAGCGGGCCACGTCCGGGGCAAGCTCGTCCTGGTGCCGTGAGCCTGGTTCGTCGAGTACTCGATCGCCGTCGACGCCGCCTGGCACACGCGGCGCGCGGAGATCTCCGGGCGGTCGGCAACGGGTAGCCGGCGCACGCTGCTCGCGAACACCCCGCCGGTACATCGGCTCGGCTTCGCCTTGGGCGCGGCCGAGGAGACTCCGGCCGCGTACGTCCGTGCGGGCGACCTCGCCGTGGAGCGGCTGGAGCAGCGCTACGAGCGCATCGGTGACCGCGATTTCGCTTATACGGCACCGGTCTTCGCTTTTCCCGCGTCCTGCGCCACGACGAGCACCTGCTGGTCGTCGACTACCCCGGTATCGCGGTCCGGCTGCCCTGAACCCGTGGGTTCCGCACCCCTAAACTCTCCGCATGGGATCGGAATTCGAGCGGCTCGCCGCCGAGAAGTACGTCGTCCTCACCACCTTCCGCAAGAACGGCGCCCCGGTGCCGACGCCGATCTGGGTGGCGGGCGACGGCGGCGAACTGGTGTTCTGGTCCGAACGGAAAGCGGGCAAGGTCAAGCGCATCCGCAACAGTGGCCGCGTCGAGGTCCAAGCTTGCGACTTCCGCGGTAACAAGACCCATGGCGCCGTCGTCACGGGCGAGGCCCGGCTGCTGGACCTCGACGACACCGAACGGGTGCGCAAGGTGATCGCGCGGAAATACGGGATCACCGGGCGGGTCACGATGTTCTTCAGCAAGCTGCGCGGCCCCAAGGACCGGACGGTGGGGATCGCGGTCAAGCTCGCGGAATAGCCCCGCCAGCCTCGTGAGTGGTAATGACGGTTCTAACCGTCATTACCACTCACGAGGCCCATCGGTCATCGCACGGTCAAGCGGCCTGCGCCGCCCGCATGGCCGCCGCCATCGCGGCCGAGTCGTGGTCCGGTCCGCAGCCGTCGACCAGGATCAGGTCACCCGGGATGTGGTCCGCCCGCAGATGCAGGATCTCCTGGTACGCGGGCGAGTCGTACCACTCGCGGGCGATCTCGGCACTCGGGAACTCGATCATCACCAGCGTTCCCGGCCATTCGCCTTCGAGGACCTGCACCGCGGCCCCGTGCACGAGGAACTTGCCACCGAAGGGATCCAGCGTGTCCTGGATCCGCTCCAGGTACTCGAAGACCTCTTCCGCCGTCACGGCGGGCGGGCGCAGGTGGGCGATTCCGTAGGCGGTCATGGTGTCCCTCCAGATTCGTTGTCCTGGAAGGAATCCTGACCGAACGACCGCGTGGCGTCGATTACCCGGGAGGTAAAGCTCAGAACTCCGCGACGGCCGCGAGCGCCTCCGGCAGGGTGAACGCCCCCGCGTAGAGCGCCTTGCCGACGATGGAGCCCTCGACACCGTCGCGGGCCAGCGCGGCCAGCGCGCGGAGGTCGTCCACACTGGACACCCCGCCGGAGGCGATGACCGGCGCGTCGGTGCGGGCGGCGACCTCGCGGAGCAGGTCGACGTTCGGGCCCTGGAGGGTGCCGTCCTTGCTCACGTCGGTGACGACGTAGCGCTGCGCGCCGTCGCGGTCGAGCCGGTCGAGGACCTCCCAGAGGTCGCCGCCGTCCTGCGTCCAGCCGCGGGCGGACAGCCGGTGCCCGGCCTCGGTGATCCGCACGTCCAGCCCGATGGCGACACGGTCGCCGTAGGTGGAGACGACCTTCGCGGTCCACCCCGGGTCCTCCAGCGCGGCGGTGCCGAGGTTGACCCGGCGCGCACCGGTGGCCAGCGCGGCCTCCAGCGAGGCGTCGTCGCGGATACCGCCGGACAGCTCCACCTGGACGTCCAGCCTGCGCACGACCTCGGCGAGCAGCTCGCGATTGGAGCCCTTGCCGAACGCGGCGTCGAGGTCGACCAGATGGATCCACTCCGCCCCGTCACGCTGCCAGGCGAGCGCCGCCTCCAGCGGGCTGCCATAGGAGGTTTCGGTGCCGGCCTCGCCCTGGACGAGTCGGACGGCCTGGCCATCGGCCACATCAACGGCGGGAAGGAGCGTGAAAGTCACGCGCACACTCTAAGCGAGGGTGCCGAGCCAGTTGCGCAGCAGGTGCGCCCCGGCGTCCCCGGACTTCTCCGGGTGGAACTGCGTCGCCCACAACGGCCCGTTTTCGACGGCGGCGACGAAGTCCTGGCCGTGGTTCGCCCAGGTCACCTTGGGTTGCTGCCCGGCGAGCCCGGAGTCGAGTTCCCAGGTCCGCGCGGCGTAGGAGTGCACGAAATAGAACCGGGTGTCCGCGTCGAGACCGGCGAACAGCCGCGAGTCCTCCGGCGCACGGACGGTGTTCCAGCCCATGTGGGGCAGGACGTCGGCCTCCAGCCTGTCGACCGTGCCGGGCCACTCACCGGTGCCCGCGGCCTCTTCGCCGTGTTCGACCCCGCGTTCGAACAGGATCTGCATGCCGACGCAGATGCCCAGCACCGGACGGCCGCCGGCGAGGCGTTTGCCGATGATCTTCTCCCCCGACACCGAGAGCAGGCCTTCCATACAGGCGGAGAAGGCCCCGACACCGGGAACGACCAGGCCGTCGGCCTCGAGCGCGGCATGGGGGTCGGCCGTGACCTCGACATCGGCGCCTGCGCGCTCGACGGCGCGTTCGGCGGATCGGAGATTGCCGGACCCGTAGTCCAGGATCACCACACGAGGAGTAGCCACGCGCCCCAGGTTAGCGGACCGGATTTTCTCCGGATTCTTGTTTCGGTCGTCACTCCTCTGGGTATTAACCACGCCGAGTGAGAGGCCGGCGCAGGACCGCCTGCACTTCTGGAGGAACGATGCGGGACGCCGACAACCTGACCTGCCTTCTCGACGCCTGGCGCGAGGACATCGAGAGTGTCCCCTTCCCCACTTTCGCGGAGCTGCTGATCCCCGCGCAGAAACAGCGCGTCGCCCCCGGCCGGACCGCGACGGCATCGGTTCAGGTGACGAAGACCACCGGATGGCGCGATCGCTGACACCCGACTCCGGTCACGTGTGTGGTTTTCTTCATAGGAAGATGCCCCACCGAGCCGACCAGGAGTGACCGCATGAGCAGCAGCCCGGATCCGCGCGACTTCCTCGATCTCGACGCCGAACTCTCCGCCGAAGATCGCGCTATCCGTGACGCCGTGCGCTCGTACGCGCACGACCAGCTCCTGCCGAACATCGCCGAGTGGTACGAAACGGGCGCACTGCCCGCCGTGGAACTCGCCAAGGGATTCGGTGACCTCGGCTTGCTCGGCATGCACCTGGAGGGCTACGGGTGCGCCGGGACCAGCGCCGTCGCCTACGGCATCGCCTGCCGCGAACTGGAGGCCGTCGACTCCGGGCTGCGCAGCTTCGTCTCGGTGCAGGGTTCGCTCGCGATGTACGCGATCCACAAATGGGGTACCGACGAGCACAAGCAGGAGTGGCTGCCGCGGATGGCCGCCGGTGAGGCGCTCGGCTGCTTCGGCCTGACCGAACCGGACGCAGGCAGCGACCCGGGCAGCATGCGGACCCGCGCGGTCCGCGACGGCTCGGACTGGGTGCTGAGCGGCACGAAGATGTGGATCACCAACGGCACCGTCGCCGACGTCGCGGTCGTCTGGGCGCAGACCGACGAAGGCGTGCGCGGGTTCGTCGTCCCCACGGACACCCCGGGCTTCACCGCGAACGAGGTCAAGCACAAGCTGTCGCTGCGGGCCTCACTGACCGCGGAACTCGTGCTCGACGGCGTGCGCCTGCCGGAATCGGCGGCGTTCCCCGAGGTCCGCGGCCTGCGCGGACCGCTGTCGTGCCTGAACGAAGCGCGCTATGGAATCCTGTTCGGCGTCGTCGGCGCCGCGCGTTCCTGCTACGAGTCCGCGCTGGAGTACACGCTGAGCCGCGAACAGTTCGGCAAGCCGCTGGCCGGGTTCCAGCTCACCCAGCGCAAGCTCGCCGATCTCGTCGTCGAGGTCAACCGGGCCGGGCTGGTCGCGCTGCGGATCGGGCGGCTCAAGGACGCGGGCACGCTGCACCACAACCACGTCAGCTTCGGCAAACTCGCCAACGTCCGCTCGGCACTGGAGGTCGCGAGGACGGCGCGCGCCATGCTCGGCGCCAACGGGATCTCGCTGGAGTACCCGGTGATGCGGCATATGTCGAACCTCGAAACCGTGCTGACCTACGAAGGCACCGAGGAGATGCACGCGCTCTCGCTGGGACAGTCGGTCACCGGGCTCGCCGCCTTCCGCTGAACCGTTCCGAAACTGTCGGTGCAGGCCTCTAGGGTCCGCCGCATGACCGATTTCGCCGAGTTCCAGTCCGTCGTCGAGCTGCGCCGGTACACCCTGCACCCCGGCCGCCGGGACGAGCTGATCGAGCTCTTCGAACGCGAGTTCGTAGAGACGCAGGAAGCCTGTGGCATGCGCTTGTTCGGCCAGTTCCGCGAGGCGGGCGAACCGGACAAGTTCGTGTGGCTGCGCGGTTTCCGGGACATGGAGACCAGGCGGACCGCGCTGGAGTCGTTCTACTACGGGCCGGTGTGGCGCGAACACGGCCCGGCGGCGAACGAGACGATGATCGACGCTTCCGACGTCCTGCTGCTGCGGCCGTCCGGGCCGGGATTCCTCGCTCCGGACGGCGCACCCGATTCTCGGGTGCTGGCGACGATCTGCCATCCCACCGGGCCGGTGAAGGAATTCTCGGCGTATTTCGCGGACACTGTGGCTCCGGCGCTGCGGGAAGCCGGTGTGCTCACCTTCGGCCATTTCGAGACCGAACCCGCCGAGAACACCTTCCCCCGCCTTCCCGTACGAGAGAACGAAACAGTGTTCGTCTGGAACGAAACAGTGTTCGTCTGGTTCGCCAAGGCAGGCGAAGAACACCGGGAACTTCTCGACCGGACAGGCGCCGGGCTCGCCGACAGGCTCGAACGCCCTTGGCGGCAGCTGGAACTCACGCCGACCCCGCGGTCACGCCTGCGCTGAAAGGAGTTCCGCGAGCCCATCCGGATACAGGATCGCCTTGCCGCTCGCCACGTCGGCCAGCGGCAGCCAGTGCACGCGTGCGCCCTCGTCGAGGACGACGCCGACCTCGTCGCGCTCGTAGAACGCCTGGTCGGCCAGTTCGGCGGCGAACAGGAACACGATTTCGTGTCCCGCCCTGCCTTCGTAGGTGAACACGTTCTCCAGTACCGCGATCTGCGCGACCGAGGTCAGTTCCGCCGCGAGTTCCTCCTGCAGCTCACGGCGGACCGCTTCCGCCGCGGTCTCGCCGAACTCGATCCCGCCCCCGAGCGGGCGATGGTAGGTCTCGCCCTTGGCCTCGTCCCGGCCTTCGAACACCAGGAGGTCGTCACCGCGGCGGACGACCGCGAGCGCGAGCGGGCGGATGGTGGGCATTCCCTGAAACTAGCGGAGGAATCCCTTGACCGACAGGGCGATGGATCCCGCGTCGAGACCGTGCGCGAGGTCGTGGTCGGCCATTTCGCCGTAGATCCGCACTTCCGCCGCGCGCCGGACGCCGAGCGAGAGCAGCCGGTGCGGCGTCTCGGCCAGCGCGCCGGACACCGCGTGCGCCGAAGTTCCCGCGAGATAGGGCTCGACCAGCACGATGTCGCCCACGCCGGTGGCCTCGACGGCCGAACGCAGCCCGGCGGCGTCGAACGGCCTGATCGTCGAGGTGTACAGCACGGTCACGTCGAGATCGGCGGTCGCTTCCATCGCCCGGTCGAGCATCGGCCCGACGGCCACCACGACACCCCGGCCGCCTTCGCGCAGTGTCTGCAGCCCGACGCCCAGATGCGGTTTCGCGTTCTCCTGGGCGGAGAGCCGGAGGTAGACGCGTCCGTCACCCGGGATGGACTCCAGCAGCAGGCGCCGTGCTTCTTCGGGGTGCCCCGGCACGTGCACGGTCCAGCCCGGCAGCGTGTCGATGAGGGCGACGTCCCCGGGCGCCTGGTGTGTCCGCCCGGCGGTCGGCATGTCATAGGACGCGCCCGAAGACACCAGCACGGCGCCGACGTCCTGGTGCCCGAGGTCCAGTTTGATCTGTTCGAACGCCCGCTCCACGAGGAACGACGAGAAGGTGTGCACGATCGGGCGCATCCCGGCCAGCGCGAGGCCGCCGGCGGTGCTCATCATCAGCTGCTCGCGGATACCGACGTTGAGCACGCGGTCCGGATGTTTTCGCGCGGCGAAGGCGAGTTGCGCGGCGGAGATGTCGGCGAGGACGACGGCGACGTTCGGATCGGCGTCGAGCACCTCGGCCGCGGCTTCGAGGAACGTTTCACGCATGTTCACGGGTTCAGCCCTTTCGCTCGACGGTCGCGACCACGGCGAGCGGCCGGTCCGGATGGGGTGTGGTGAAGGCTTCGTAGAGCGCGTCGTGATCCCGGCCGTCGACGGTGCGGACCGCCCAGCCCTCGACCTCGAACCGGCGCCCGATCCCGCCCGGCCAGCCATGCGTGGCCGAGGAGTTGTCGATGACGACGACGGTCAGTTGCGGCATGCCGATCCGGCCAGCCACCGCGATGGCTTCGGAGTTGGACCCTTCGTCGAGTTCCGCGTCACCGATGAGCGTGACGACCTTCGCCTCACGGAATCCCTTGGCGCGCAGACCGAACACGGTGCCGACGGCCAGCGGGAGGCCGTGGCCGAGCGAGCCGCTGGCGATCTCGGCGCCCGGCAGCCGCACGCGGTCGGGATGGTGCCCGAGCCGCGATTCCGCCGACGTCCAGCCGGCGAGTTCGTCCTCGTGGATGAAGCCCTTCTTCGTCAGCACCGCGTAGTAGGCCATCGGGCCGTGGCCCTTGGACAGCAGGAAACGGTCGCGGCCCGGCTCACGGAAGTTCTCCGGCGCGATGTCGAGCACGCGGTCGTAGAGCACCCACAGGACGTCCACAGTGGACTCGGCGGCGGCCTGGTGTTTTTCGTCCCCGGTCATCAGCGAGATCAGCCTCGGCAGATCCTCGTAACCGGTTTTCGTGTCGGTGGTCATGACACCGAGCGTGCAACCTCGACTTAAGTCGAAGTCAAGGCTAGCCTGGCGACGTGACGAGATTGGCTGAACACCTGAGCATCGGACAGGTCGCCGACCGCAGCGGCGTGCCCCACACCGCTTTGCGCTTCTACGAGGACAAAGGGCTGATCAGCTCGGAGCGTTCGGCGGGCAACCAGCGGCGGTATCCGCGTTCGGTGCTGCGCCGGATCGCCTTCATCCGGGCCGCGCAACGGGTCGGGCTCAGCCTCGACGACATCAGCTCGGCACTGGATACCTTACCCAAAGATCACGCCCCGACGAAGGCGGACTGGGCGCGGCTTTCCCGCGGCTGGCAGGACGAACTGGACGCACGGATCGACGCGCTGCAGCGGCTGCGGGACAGGCTGACCGGCTGCGTCGGCTGCGGTTGCCTGTCCCTGCGCAGCTGCGGGCTGTACAACGCCGACGACCAGATGTCGCGGTTCGGCCCCGGCGCCGGCAAACTGCGCCCGGCCTCCGAGGGCGGCATCTGAATTCCCGGTTTCCGAATTCCCGTTGCCACGCGGCGGCCGGATGTGCGTCACTGGGACGCGAAATGGACAAGAAACACCTCATCCGAGCCTCGAAGCGGCTCTCACGGCATCTTCGGCACGCTCCCGGCGACATCGGGATCACCCTGACCTCCGAGGGCTGGGTCGAAGTCGACACGCTCTTGGCCGCCTTGCGGCGCAACGGCTTGAATCTCACCCGCGCCGAACTCGACGAAGTGGTGGGGGGCAACGACAAACAGCGCTTCGCCTTCGATGACGACGGGCTACGGATCCGCGCCAGCCAGGGGCACAGCGTCGACGTCGACCTCGGACTGCCCACCGCCACCCCACCCGACGTGCTCTATCACGGGACGGTGTCGCGGTTCCTCGACGCGATCCTGCGTGAAGGCCTCCGGCCGATGAAGCGGCATGCCGTGCATCTCGCGGCGACCGTGGACACCGCGCGGGCCGTCGGAGCCCGGCGCGGTGTCCCGGTTCTGCTCGCCGTGGACGCTCGGCGGATGTCCGCCGCCGGCCACGAATTCCAGGTGAGCGCGAACGGCGTCTGGCTCACCCCCGCGGCTCCCCCGGAGTTCCTCCGCCGTCTCGCGTGAGCAGGCCGTTGGCCCGCAGCAGTCCCAGCGTGCCCACGGTGAACATTCCGTTCCACTCCAGCGCGGCCGCGGGCGAATAGCTGGTGTAGTCGACCCGCCAACCGCCGTCTTCGCGCTGCCCGCCCGCGATCCGCCGGAGATCGGCCTCGATGACTTCGGATCCGAAGAGCTTCCGTGCCGGGCCGTCGGGTTCCGGGGCGAAGTCGAGCGGGCGCATGGCCTCACCCTCGATCCCGCCGTCGACCGCGACCACACCGTCGTCCGGGATGAACCGGCCGAGTTTTTCGACCAGCCGGGTGTCGCCGAGCGCGTCCACCAGTTTCATCG
The DNA here is from genome assembly GCF_055575355.1 of Amycolatopsis sp. NPDC034160. Taxonomy (NCBI): domain Bacteria; kingdom Bacillati; phylum Actinomycetota; class Actinomycetes; order Pseudonocardiales; family Pseudonocardiaceae; genus Amycolatopsis; species Amycolatopsis sp. NPDC034160. The sequence goes on from NZ_JBVISU010000008.1 coordinate 187,677, forward strand.
CGAAAGCGAGCACGAGCGCGTGCGGTGCTTCGTCGATCTTCTCGATCTCGTCGAGGCAATAGCGGGTGGCCTTCGCCAGCCAGGGATGCGCGGCGACCGCGGGATCGTGCGCGGCGACCCGGTGCGCGGCGACCGCGACGATCGCGGTGATCTGGAGCGAGGAGACCGACGGATCCGCGTTCGCCCAGAACGGCGCGCTGCCGAACGGGTCCGGCATCGGCAGGGCGAACGGGACACCGCCGTCCGCCAAGGAGACCGAGTCGAGCCAGTCACAGAGTTCGGCCGCTCGCGGGCTGGTCACCGGGGCGATGTCGGCGAAGACCTCGAAAGCGTGCAGTGCTCCGCCGGGCTGGCTGGTCGCCGAGCGGCAATCCGGTTCGAGCCCGTGGCCGTAGCCGCCGTCGGGATTGCGGTAGCCCTCCAGCGCGGCGAGCGCGGCCGCCGGGTCGCCGTCGCGGAAGAGGACCTCGAAACGCCGCCGGTCGAGCAACCTGGCCTGGGTGGCCATGAAGCGAGCCGCTGCTTGAAGATCGATGTTCATACCGACAGGGTCGCGCGGATCGCGGCGCCTGTCTTGAACACATCGGTCAGCTACGGCGGCGAGGGCGGTTGTAGAGCTTGCGGCCGACGCTGAGGAGCGTTTCGCGCAGCGTCTCGTCGTCGAGCGAGGCGACCTCGGGCGAGCCGCCGGCGAGGGCGATACCGGCCAGGAGCACCTGCGCGGTGACCATCCCCAGCACGTCCGGCTCCGGTCCGGCGAGGATCTCCAGCAGCCGGTTCTTGAAGCTTTCCGAGCGGTGGACGGACTTTTCGACCGCCCGCGCGATGCCGGGGTCGCTGGAGAACAGGGCGACCAGTGCCCGGTGCCGCACCACGAGGTCGACGAAGCCGTCCAGCAGATGGTCGATCTGCGCACCGCGGCTGCGCTGGGCGCGGGCGTCGTCGACGATGCCCTCCAACTCGCTCAGCACCGGCTCGGCGACGGATTCGGTGATCTCCGCCTTCGTCTTGAAGTGGTAGTAGACGGCCGCCTTGGTGACCCCCAGTGCGTCCGCGATCATCTGCAGCGAGGTGCCTTCCACGCCGTGTTCGGTGAACAGCCGCAACGCCGTGCGCAGCAGTCGCGTGCGGGTGTCCTCCGCCTGGACGACGTCCATGATCCCTCCTCGTTCAGCCGTCGGAGGTTACGTCAAGCGTAGCCGTCTGACCAAACCAGTACTAGCCGTGCGGCTAGTCACACACTTGCCGATCGGCTTGTCGCACCCTAGCCGATCGGCTAGCTTGAAGTGAACCTGATCGAGTGAACGGGAGACTCTTGTGGCCAGCTTCCTGTACCGCCTTGGCCGGTTCTCGTTCCGGCGCCGAGCACTGGTGACGGCGGTCTGGGCCGCCCTCCTGGTCGCCCTCGGCGCGGGCGCGCTGACCCTGTCCGGCCAGCTTTCGAACTCCGTGACCATCCCCGGGACCGAATCGCAGCGGGCCATCGACCTGCTCGCGGACCGCTTTCCCGAGGCGGCCGCCGGTGGCGCGACCGCGCGGGTGGTCATCTCGACCCCGGGTGACATCACCGGTGAGGCGGGGAAGGCGGCGATCGCGCGTCTCGTCACCGGGCTCAAGGACGCGCCGAAGGTCGCCGGAGTAGTCGACCCCCTGCAGGTCCAGGCCATTTCACCGGACAAGCACGTCGCGATGGCCCAGGTCAGCTACCGCGTGCCCGGCTTCGAACTCACCGACGCCGACCGCGAGGGCCTGATGGCCGCCGCGGACCCCACCAAGGCCGCCGGGTACACCGTCGAATTCGGCGGTGACGCCGTCCAGGCGATGCCCGCCACGAACGCCACCGAAGGCATCGGTGTCGCCATCGCCGCCGTCGTCCTGATCATCACTTTCGGCTCGCTGCTCGCGGCCGGGATCCCGCTGCTGACCGCGCTCATCGGAGTCGGCATCGGCATGTCGGGCATCACGACGGCGTCCGGATTCTTCGAACTGAACACGAACACCCCCGTGCTCGCGCTGATGATCGGCCTCGCCGTCGGCATCGACTACGCGCTCTTCATCGTTTCCCGCTACCGGCACGAACTCGAGATCGGCCGCGATCCGGAAGAAGCGGCCGGACGCGCCACCGGCACGGCGGGCTCCGCCGTGGTGTTCGCCGGGCTGACCGTGATCATCGCGCTGGCGGGGCTGACCGTCGTCGGCATCCCGTTCCTCGGTGAAATGGGTGTCGCCGCGGCGATCACCGTCGCCATCGCCGTCGTCATCGCGCTCACCCTGTTGCCCGCCATCCTCGGCTTCGCGGGCGGCAAACTGGCAGGCGGCAAAATCCGCTTGCGCCGTAAGGAAGGCGCGACGACGCACGGCGAGCGCTGGGCGAAGTTCGTGGCCCGCCACCGGATCCCGGTGCTGATCGCCGCGATCGCCGGACTCGCGATCGTCGCCGTCCCGGCCGCGAGCATGCAGCTGGGCCTGCCGAACGACAGCACCGCCGCGCCGGACACCACCCAGCGCAAGGCCTACGACACCGTCACCCGCAGCTTCGGCGAAGGCGCGAACGGGCCGCTCGTGATCGTCGTCGACCTGGCGGGCAGCAAGGACCGGCAGGCCGCGCTCCAGCAGGCCGCGGCCGGGATCAGCGGGTTGCCGGAGCGTCCGATCGTCACGCCGCCGAAGACCAACCGGGACGGCGACCTCGCGCTCCTGACCGTCATTCCGAAGAGTGGTCCGAGCAGTACCGCGACCGAAGACCTCGTCAGCGACATCCGTGGCTTGAACGCGGGGCTGGGCACGGCCACCGGCGCGTCGCTGGCGGTGACCGGGCAGACCGCGGCCAACATCGACGTCTCCGAGAAGCTCGCGGACGCGATGCTGCCGTACCTCGCGCTGATCGTCGGGCTGGCGTTCCTGTTGCTGATGCTGGTGTTCCGGTCGGTCGTGGTCCCGCTGAAGGCGACGCTGGGCTTCCTCGGCTCCGTGGTCGCGACGTTCGGTGCCGTGGTCGCGGTGTTCCAGTGGGGCTGGCTCACCGACCTGCTCGGGGTGAAGACGACCGGGCCGATCATGAGCATGCTGCCGATCCTGCTGATCGGCGTGCTGTTCGGGCTCGCGATGGACTACCAGGTGTTCCTGGTGACGCGGATGCGGGAGGAGTACGTCCACGGCGCCGACCCGCAGCAGGCGATGGTCACCGGCTTCCGGCACGGCTCCCGCGTCGTGGTCGCCGCCGCGCTGATCATGATCAGCGTGTTCGCCGGCTTCGTCCTCGCGGAGTCCTCGCTGATCCAGTCGATCGGGTTCGCGCTGGCTTTCGGCGTGCTGGTGGACGCGTTCGTGATCCGGATGACCATCGTGCCGGCACTGATGTCGCTGCTCGGACGCGGTGCCTGGTGGCTGCCGAAGTGGCTCGACCGGGTGCTGCCCGACGTCGACGTCGAAGGCGAGAAGCTCACGAAGCAGCTGGACAGCCCTGACGAGCGGGAACTGGTCGACGCCTCGAAGTAGTGAGTACGTGAAGGCCCCCTTCACTGCGCGAGGGTGACGGTTCAGCGGATGCCGGAATCGACAACGGAGGATCAGGGACGTTGAGCGTCCCCGATCCTCCGTTGATCAACGTCAGGTCCGGTCACGACCTCGGGCAGGGCTCCGCTCATCCACGTCGGCATCCAGGTCGCCGAAGATCGACGGCGAAGGAATCGGGACACTCGACGTCCCCATTCCTTCACCGTCGCGACCTCACCACACCCCGATCAGGATCGACCCACTCTCGACTGTCCATAAAGGACATTTTTCGCGACCGCGGCGTCCGTTGCCGATGCTTTACGCGGTTTCACGAGGGGGTCGTGAGTGATTGGGGTCGTTCTCTGGCGTTGACTTTCGCAACACCTCGTCGAGGCTTGGCGAAGCTGGTCACCCTGGCGGTGCGAGCAGGGAATCGGGAGCCGGGCATGTCCCCAATGTGGCATTGGAGACGGTCAGTGTCCCCAATGCCACATTGGGGGCACTGACCGCCGCGCGAGCCGACATCAGACGCAACACGCCGCGTTTGTCGTATCTGAGAAGTAAGGCGAACGTGGCGTGGCCGACACCGCTACGGCGCATTCTTCCGAAGCCGCGACCGCTGCTGCTCATGTCGCGAAAGCCACTTTCGGGACACTACATGTCCTCAAAGTGACTTTCACGACAGCGGGAACAACGCTGCCTCAGCATCGAAACCGCACGCCACGTTTGCCTTACCTCTCAACACTCACGACCCCACGCGGAAACAGGCATAGAAACACCAACCGGACACCCGCTCGTCAAGTTGTGTCCCTTGTGGACACTGAAGCCCGTTCGACGCCCAGAATCAGGCCTGTACCTTCCCGATTTTGCCGGGACCACCGCGCTAGACGCAGTGAAGGGGGCCTTCACGTACTCAGGCGAGCGCCGCGCGTGCCTCCCCCAGTGCGAAGCCGAGCAGGTTCAGCCCACGCCAGTACTCGGCGTTTTCCACCTGCGGATGGTCGGCGGCGAGCCCGATCCCCCAGATCGCGTCCAGCGGGCTGGCTTCGACCAAGACGCGCTTGGCCGTACCGAGCAAGAACGCACGAAGCTCCGGGTTCTGCCCGAATTTGGCGATCGACGCGTCGATAACGATTCGCAGGCGTTCGCTTTCCCACCCCGCCTCGTCGAATCCGCGCACCTCACGCCCCAGCGCCTTCGCTTCGCGTGGATGCCGGGCCTTCAGAATTCGTGCCGCGCTCTCGACGTCGCCGAAGAGGACGGCCTTGCGCCACATCATGTAGTGCTCGGCCGTCGGGAATGTTTCACCGTCGGCGGTGAACCGGGCGGGCCACCACTGGCTGAAGCACTCCGGGTCGATCGTGCCGTCACGCCGGGGCTGATGGCCCCAGAAGAAGAGGAACTTGACGCGGCGCCCCGCTCGCTGGAGCCGGACGACATCGGCGACCGAACGCGGGTTCGTGGACATGCCGGAAAGCATGCTCGCCGTCGATCCGGCGCGCACGCGATTTACCGGTTGGCGGCCTCAGGCCAGCCAGGCGATGGCGCCGCCGATCGCCAGCAGCGCGCCGATGCCCAGGATCACGGCCAGGAACTTGACGCTCTTCCAGGTCGCGTAGACCCCGCCGATCAGGAAGCCGCCGAGCGCGAACAACAGCACGGCGATGGTCGAGTTACTCACGTCGGCCACCCTGCCACACGGCCGCCCACGCCCAGCCCCCGGGTACCACCGCGTTTCGTCCTCTAGATGCGGTAGTTGCCCACGCAAGGACCGCATTCAGAGGACGAAGGTCAACCGTGTCGTGGTTGTGGATGGGCCTGTTCGCCAAGGTGGCGAGCAGAGCGAAGGCGTAACTCGCGTGCTCGAACCCGGGACTCGCGTGCCCAGAAACGGGACTCGCGTGCCCGGAGCCCGCACTCGGGTGTTACGCCTCCAAGCACACGAGATCCGGCTCCAAACACACGAGACCCGTCTCTGAGCACGCGAGTGCGGCGCCACGCCACCCAGGCCCTCACCCCGCCCGAACGCGCCACGTTCGCCTTACCCCTTAATAGTGGGCGAAACGCGTTCTAGAGGACACCCTTCGTGGACGGGATTCCGCCCGCTCGCGGGTCCGGCTCGGTGGCGGCACGCAGAGCGCGCGCCACGGCCTTGTACTCGGCTTCGGCGATGTGGTGCGGGTCGCGGCCGTGCAGGACACGCACGTGCAACGCGATCTGGGCGTGGAACGACAGCGAGTCGAACACGTGCCGCGTCAGCACGAACGGGTAGTTCCCGCCGATGGTGAAGCTGTTGAACTGCTCCGGCTCACCGAGGTGCACGCAGTACGGGCGCCCGGAGACGTCGATCGCGGCGTGCGCGAGGGTTTCGTCCATCGGGATCCAGGCGTCGCCGAAGCGGCGGATGCCGCTCTTGTCGCCCAGTGCCTGCCGCAGCGCCTGGCCGAGCACGATCGCGGTGTCCTCGACGGTGTGGTGCGCGTCGATGTGCACGTCACCGGTCGCCTGCACCTTCAGGTCGAGCGAGCCGTGCACCCCGAACGCGGTGAGCATGTGGTCGTAGAACGGGACACCGGTGTCGATCTCCACCTGCCCCGTGCCGTCCAGGTCGAGCTGGACCGAAATGGACGATTCCTTGGTGGTGCGGTCCACCTTGCCGACGCGACTCATCGCGGCACCTCCTTGCTGGCCTCGAGAAAGGCGTCGTTCTCTTCCGGCGTCCCGATGGTCACCCGCAGATGCCCTTCGATGCCGACGTCCCTGATCAGCACGCCGTTGTCCAAATAGGACTTCCAAGTCACGGGCGCGTCCGCGAAGCGTCCGAAGAGGACGAAGTTCGCGTCGCTCGGGACCGGCGTGAATCCCAAGCCCAGCAACGATTCCACCACGCGGTCGCGTTCGGCCGCGAGTTTGGCGACCGAGGCGAGGGTGGCGTCCGCGTGCCGCAGCGCCGCCCGAGCCGCGGCCTGCGTGAGCTTCGAGAGGTGATACGGCAGGCGCACCAACTGCAAGGCGTCGACGATCGCGGGCGCGGCCGCGAGATAACCGAGCCGTCCGCCCGCGAAGGCGAACGCCTTGCTCATCGTCCGCGACACGATCAGCTTCGCCGGGTACTCCTCGATCAGCTCGACGGCGCTCGGCTGCGACGAGAACTCCGCGTACGCCTCGTCGACCACGACGATGCCCGGTGCCGCTTCGAGCAGCCCGCGCAGCTCTCCGAACGGGATCGACCCGCCCGTGGGATTGTTCGGACTGGTCACGAAGAGGATGTCCGGACGACGTTCGCGCACCAGCGCGGCCGCCTTCTCGGTGTCGAGGGTGAAATCGTCGCGGCGCGGCACCGGGAGCCAGTCGGTGCGGGTGCCCGCCGAGATGATCGGGTGCATCGAGTACGACGGCTCGAAGCCCAGCGCCGACCGGCCGGGGCCGCCGAAGGCCTGCAGGATCTGCTGCAGGATCTCGTTGGAACCGTTGGCGGCCCACACGTTCGACTCCGAGAGCAGCACGCGCGTGGAGACGGCGAGGTAATCCGCCAGGTCCTGCCGCAGCGCGACGGCGTCGCGATCGGGGTAGCGGTGCAGTGAAGCGGCCTCGGCGCGGACGGCCTCGGCGACGTCTTCCACCAGCGCGTCCGGCGGCGGGTACGGGTTTTCGTTGGTGTTGAGCCGGATCGGCACGTCCAGCTGCGGCGCGCCGTACGGGGTCTTGCCCCGCAGGTCCTCCCGCAACGGGAGCGAGTCGAGCGTGATCTCCTCGCCGACGGTCATGCCTGCTCCCCCTCGAACCGCGCCGTGATCGCCTCGCCGTGCGCGGGCAGGTCCTCGGCGTTGGCCAGCGCGACGACGCGGCCGGCGATCTCGCGCAGCGCGTCCTGGCTGTAGTCGACGACGTGCACGCCCTTGAGGAAGCTCTGCACCGAAAGCCCGGACGAGTGCCGCGCGAACCCACCGGTGGGCAGGACGTGGTTCGACCCGGCGCAGTAGTCACCGAGCGAGACCGGCGCGTACGCCCCGACGAAGATCGCGCCCGCGTTGCGCACGCGGGCGGCGACCTGCCGGGCGTTCGCGGTCTGGATCTCCAGGTGCTCGGCCGCGTAGGCGTCCACGACGCGGATGCCCTCGTCCATAGTGGACACCAGGATGATGCCGGACTGCTTGCCGTTCAACGCCTCCGTCACCCGCTCGGCGTGCTTGGTCGCGGCGACGCGCCCGGTCAGTTCCTTGTCGACCGCGTCCGCGAGTTCCTCGGACGTGGTGACCAGCACGCTCGCGGCGAGCGGGTCGTGTTCGGCCTGGCTGATCAGGTCGGCGGCGACGTGCACCGGATCGGCGGTCTCGTCGGCCAGGATCGCGATCTCGGTCGGCCCCGCCTCGGAGTCGATGCCGATGATCCCGCGCAGCAGCCGCTTGGCCGCGGTGAGGTAGATGTTGCCGGGCCCAGTGACGATGTCGACCGGCTCCAGCGTCGTGCCGTCGGTGTCGGTACCGCCGTAGGCCAGCAGCGCGACGGCCTGCGCCCCGCCGACGGCCCACACCTCGTCGACACCCAGCAGCTCCGCGGCCGCGAGGATCGTGGGGTGCGGGAGACCGCCGAACGCGGCCTGCGGCGGCGAGCACAGCACGAGGGTGCCGACCCCGGCGATCTGCGCCGGGACGACGTTCATCACCACGGTCGAGGGGTACACCGCGAGCCCGCCCGGCGCGTACAGCCCGACACGCTCGACCGGGATCCAGCGCTCGGTGACGGTGCCGCCGTCGACGACCTCCGTCGTGACGTCCCGACGGCGCTGATCGCCGTGGACCTTCCTGGCGCGGACGATGGACTCCTCCAGCGCCTCGCGGACGGCCGGATCCAGGTTTTCCAGTGCGCGGGTGAGCTCCCCGGCGGCCACCCGGACACCGCCGGGGCGGACCTTGTCGAACTTCTCCGTGTAGTCGAGCACCGCCTCGACGCCGCGGTCGCGGACGGCCTCGACCACCGGCCGGACGTGATGCAGCGCCGCGTCCACGTCGTACTCGGCACGCGGGAGCGTGCTCCTGAGCTCGGCAACGGACGGGAGGAGTCCACGCAGGTCGGTACGGTTCAACATGGGTCAAGGGTACGAGGTGGCCGGATCGCCCCGAGCAGGCACACTGGGGTGGTGACCAGTGATCCCACGATGAGGGAGATCGCCGTGCCGCGGATCGCGTTGTGCCAGCTCACCGCGGCCGAGGATCCCGAATCGAACCTGAAGCTGATTCGCGAAGGCGTGGCGGCCGCGAAGGCCGACGGCGCTCGGATCGTGGTCTTCCCCGAAGCGACGATGGCGCGCTTCGGCGTCCCGTTGAAACCACTGGCCGAGCCGCTGGACGGACCGTGGGCGTCCACTGTGGCAGCCATCGCCGGAGAGCACGGTGTGGTGCTCGTGGCGGGCATGTTCACGCCATCGCTTGACGGGCGCGTGAGCAACACGCTGCTCGTCACCGGCGGCGGACATCACTTCGGCTACGAGAAGATCCACCTCTACGACGCGTTCGGGTTCGCCGAGTCCGACACGGTCGCGCCGGGGACGGCGCCGGTCACGTTCGCCGTCGACGGGGTCACGTTCGGCGTCGCGACCTGCTACGACATCCGCTTCCCCGAGCTGTTCCGGAAGCTGGCCGACGACGGGGCCGACATCGTCCTCGTGCCGACGTCCTGGGGCGCGGGCGAAGGCAAACGCGAGCAGTGGGAAGTACTGGTGCGCGCCCGCGCGCTCGACTCCGGCTGCTGGGTCCTCGGCTGCGGGCAGGCCGATCCGGCCGCGAGCGGGACCCGGGTGAACCCGAAGGCGCCGACCGGGATCGGCTACTCGACGGTGTCCGACGGTTTCGGGCGCGTCCATGCGCAACTGGGGGCCGGACCGGAGATGGTGGTCGTCGACATCGATCCGGCGGTCAGCGGGAAGGCGAGGGCGGCGACAGGGGCGCTGGCGAACCGTCGCCTTTAGCGTCGACTGATCGCTCGAAGAAGGTTTCGAGCACCACGATCGTCTGTGTGCCGGTGACGCCTTCGATGGCGTACAGCCGGCGCAGTGACGCCTGCAGTTCCTCGGTGGTCGGCGTGCGCACCTTCACCAGCACCGAAGCCGGACCCGCGATGACGTGCGCCTCCACCACCTCCGGCAGCGCCTCCAGCGCGGCCTTGGTCGGCGAATCGCCCATCCACGAGTTGGCCTCGACCAGCACGAACGCCATCACCCCTCGGCCGACCGCGGCCGGGTCGACGTCGACGGTGGTGCGCCGGATGACGCCCTGCTCCCGCAGTTTGCGGACCCGTTCGTGCGCGGCGCCCGCGGACAATCCGACCGTCTTCCCGAGCGTGGCGTACGCCTGAGTCGCGTCCCGCTGCAGTTCGGTCAACAGCATGCGATCTACGTCATCCATGTGTTGACCATATCAAGTTCGGCGGTTCATGATAATCACAGTATTTCATTCGAACACTGGGGTCTTCATGGACATGGTCAAGGCACACTTCGAGGTTCTCGACGAGCGGTTCGCCCGCGTCAACGGAGACGAGTGGATGCGACGTCTGCACACGGGCTGCCGGTGGGCCGAGGGGCCCGCCTACTTCCCCGCCGGCCGGTACCTGGTCTTCAGCGACGTCCCGAACGACCGTGTGCTGCGCTGGGACGAGACGACGGGCGCGGTCGGCGTGTTCCGCGAACCGGCCGGGTTCCACAATGGGCACACGGTCGACCGGCAGGGCAGGCTCGTCAGCTGCGAACAGGGCAACCGCCGGGTGACGCGCACCGAGCACGACGGCACCACGACCGTGCTCGCGGAGACGTATCAGGGCAAGAAGTTCAACAGTCCCAACGATGTCGTCGTGGCCTCGGACGGCGCGATCTGGTTCACCGACCCCAGTTACGGGATCGACAGCGACTACGAAGGTCATCAGGCCGAAAGCGAGATCGGCGCCTGCCACGTCTACCGTGCCGACCCGGCGGACGGCTCGGTGCGCATCGTCGCGGACGACTTCTCGCGGCCGAACGGGCTCGCGTTCTCGTTGGACGAATCGCGGCTCTACATCGTGGATACGCGACAGAAACCCAGTCACATCAGGGTTTTCTCAGTGGACAAGGGACGGCTTTCCGGCGGCGGAATCTTCGCGACCTGCGACGCCGGTGGCTTCGACGGCGTTCGCGTGGACGCCACCGGGCGGGTGTGGGCCGCCGCGCACGACGGTCTGCACTGCTTCGCGCCCGACGGCACGCGCATCGGGAAGCTGCTCGTCCCCGAGGTGTGCTCGAACCTGACCTTCGGCGGGCCGCGACGGAACGACCTGTTCATCACCGCGTCCGGTTCGGTCTACACGCTGCGGGTGAACTTCTCCGGGCCGCGATTTTAGCGCAGCAGGCCTTCCCGGATCGCCACTCGCACGAACCCGGCCCGCCGCCGTTCCCCGGTCTTGTCCCGGATCCGGTCGAGATAGGACCGCACCGTCCGCACGCTGATGTTCAGGATCTCCGCCACGTCGACATCCCGTTCACCGGCCGCGACCAGCCGCAGGACCTGCTTCTCCCGTTCGGACAGCACGATCTTCGGACCGGCGTGCCGGTCTTCGCTGTCCTGGATGATCATTCCGGCCAGCGTCGGCGACACGTACGCGTTGTCGTCGGCGATGGTACGGATGGCGCGCAGGAGTTCGTCGCCGTCGACGTCCTTGGAGAGGAAGCCCTTCGCCCCGGCCTGCATGGCGCCCAGCACTTCGGGCTGTTCGGCGTGCGCGGACACCACGAGCACCTTGTGCCCCATCTGGCCCACTTCGAGGACCGCCGCGGCGTCCTGGACACCGCGCAGCTTCAGGTCGAGGACGACGACGCTGCCCGGAGGCTGTTGCTGGACGGCGAACCGCGCGACCGAGTCGGCGACGGCGCCCAGCGCGATGTCGGGCGCTTCGGTGAGGACACGTGCGACGGCGTCCCGGTACAGCGGATGGTCTTCGATCACCCCGACGTTGATCGGTGTGGTGCGTTTCGGCTGCTGCTCGTCTGCGTTCACCGGCGTCCTTCGAATCCGCCCGCGTCGTCGCGGGGCGCGATCGGCCGCGACGGGCCGGGCACCTCCGACGGAGACGCGAGCCCGAGCTGGATGGCCTTGCGGACCAGACCGGCCCGCCTTCTTTCTCCGAGTTTGTCACGGATCCGGTCCAGATAACCCCGGACCGTCCGGACTCCGATACCCAGGATGCGGGCGATGTCGACGTCGCGTTCGCCCGCGGCGACCAGCCGCAGCACCTGCTTCTCCCGCGCGGAGAGCGCGACGTCCGGGGCCGGCACGGGCCGGTCGGCGTTGTCCTTGATGATCATTCCGGCCACCACCGCGGAAACGTAGGCACGGCCCTGCGCGACCGTCCTGATCGCGATCAGCAGTTCGTCGACGTCGACGTCCTTGGACAGGAATCCCTTGGCACCGGCGGCGATCGCGCCGAGCACCTGTTCGGCTTCCGCCTGCGCGGACACCACGAGCACGTGATGCCCCAGTTCGCACACCTGCAGCACGGCGGCCGCCCCGGCGATCCCCGGCAGGCCGAGGTCGAGCAGCACCACGCTGCCGGGCGGCTGCGGGTGCACGTGGAACTTGGCGACCGAATCGACCACCGCGCCGAGTTCGATCCCGTCGGCCTCGGTGAGGACCCGGACCACGGCATGCCGGTACAACGGATGGTCTTCGATCACCGCGACGTCGACCCGGTCGGTCTCCGGCCTGTCTTCAGTCATCTGCACGTTCCCGCTCACCCCGTCCCACCTGCCGAGGACACCGTGCGGCCCGCCCGCGCCGGATCCAGCGCGGGTCCTCGCGGCACCAGTGCCAGCAATCCATTCGGAACCGGTTGCCGTTCGGCTTGGCCGTAACCGAGCGAAGCGAGTGCCTCGGTACTCGCCACCGGGTACTTCGACCCTGTGTCGGTCACGACGTACACCGTGCCGGAACCGGATTCCGTCACCACCGCACCTCCCGACGGAGGCACGAAAACCTCATCGGCGACCAACGCGTCCGTACGCGCCGTCACCGGGATCGCCTTCGCACCTTGCGGCAACGGGACCTGTGCGGAGATAACGATTCGAGAACCCTGCGCGCATAAGGTCACGGACTGTCCGGTAACGGGCGCTTTTCGCGGGATCCGGTCCGGATACTCCGCGGGATCGGCCCCGCCCGCCCTCGCCGTGCCGACCTTCGGCACCGGGGCGACGTCGGCCGCGCGGACCTCGACGGGCGCCGGGACGCCGGTGTAGGCGCCGGCGTTCTGCGGGGTGTTGATCAGCAGGCTCGCCGCGGTCTGGCCGATCGGTTCGAGGCCGTCGGCGTGGACGAGGTAGTACGAAGTCGCGTCGCCCGGCGACGCCATCGCGTCGATCACGCCGAGCACCGAGCCGACCTTCGTCGCGGTGTCGCCGACCCGGGGGCCGGTCCGCCCGGCGTCCTCGACCGCGCGGTAGGCCAGATCGCGGCCGGCGGCGACGGTGCCGATCCACCGGGAGGACACCGCGATCGCCGGATAGGTGTCGAACTGCAGCGTCGCGGCGGCTTCCGGGGTGAGCTTGTAGCGCCGCCCCGCCGTCACGAGATAGCGCTCGCCCTCGGGGACGCGGACCACGACGGCCTGATCCCTCGGAAGGTCGATTCCGGCGGCGGGCGCGCCGAGGAGCACCGTCGTCGCCGGTTCGGCCGACGCGGGCGCGTCCTGCGTCGTGCGCGAGCAGCTCGTCCACGGTGTGTTCACCAGCGCGCCGGTCGCGGGCAGCGAGTCGGGGGCGCCGGGGATGCCGACCTGCGCACCGCGCGGCGCCTTCGCGAGTTTTTCCGAAGGGACGGTGACGGTGGCCTCGCCGTTGCCGCCCGCCATCAGCCGCGCGGAGGCGTAATTGAGCACCGGATGCAGCGCGCCGTCCTGGCCGAGGATGTACCGCGCGCCGGTTTCCTCCTCGACGATCACCTTGCCGCCCGCCAGCCAGTCCTTACCGCCGGAGGGGTTCAGCAGGCCGATCACGCCGAACACGGCGGTGACCAGGAGGGCGACGCCGAGGCCGCACAACGTCCCGATGACCAGCCTGCGGCTCGGGGCGACGGGATGGTTGGCGTCCGCCGAGACCAATGCCGAAACCAGTCTCCTGCGAAGGAATTGGTAGGCCTGGATCTGGTCCCGCTGCGTCCACACGCTCCCGTCCCCCGCCGTTCGTACCCGCCCCGATCGAGGGTGTTCACGTTAGGTTCCGACCGCGATTCGCGGTGAGGGTAATTTTTACGCCCTCCCGCGCGCGAGCGGGCACTACCGTCGGGGCTCGTGCACGGAGGAGGGGAATTCGTTGTCGGTTGAAGCCCCGGCCCGCCCGGCCCAGGAACAGGCGCCCGCTCGCGGCACCGCGGGCACGGCGCCGCTGCCCTGGCTGCTCCCGATCCGTCCGTTGCAGGCGGCGCTCTGGGAGATCGCCGGGATCGCCGTCCTGCTGGCCTGCACCGTCGACGGGATCCCGCAGTCCGCACGGATCAGCATCACTGTCGCGGCCGGAATCCTCGTGCTGACGACGTCGGTCCGCTTCGCCGGACGCCACGCCGCGGGCTGGCTGTTCACCTGGGCCGGTTACCGGCTGAAGCGTCGTGAAAAGAGCGAGATCCCCGATCCGCTGCACCGGCTCGCCGGACCTGTCCGGGTGCGCCAGCATGTCGACCGCGCGGGCAACCGGTTCGGCGTCGCCGAGGTCGGCGACGGCTGGACTGCCATCGTGCGGCTCACCCCCGGCGTGGTGTCACCCGGACCGGACACCCTGGTCGGCATCCTGCGCGAGGCCTATGCGAGCACCGGGATCCCGTTGTCCAGCGCGCAACTGCTGACCTGGACCGTCCCCAATGGACAGTCGGTGCTCCGGGTCCGCTGGCTCGCCGTCCGGTACCGGCCCGAGAACGCACCGATCGCGGCGCTCGCGCGCGGCGGCGGCGAACTCGGCGCGCTGCGGAGCACCGCCTGCGCGGCGCTGGCGCTGATGGGCTCGTTGGCGGAGGCCGGATTCGAGAGCACCGTGCTCGAAGCCGGCGAGGTGGCGCGGGAACTGCGCGTGGCGCTCGGCAGCGGTCAGGACGCGCCGGTGCACGGCTGGCGGTCCTGGGACTGGGGCGGCGCTTCGCAGGTCTGCTACCGGCCGAGGTCGGAGCGGGATCTCGCGCGCACACTGGATCTTCACGTACCGGGCTCGGCCTTCACCGCGACTTCCTACACGCTGCACCGTTCTCCCGGCGGGCGTGAGAAGTCCGAGGTGACCATCCGGGTCGGCGGACGGCCGGGAGCGGAGCCGGTGCGGCCGGGCGGGGTCGCGGTGACCCCGCTGCACGGACGGCACGCGGCGGCGGTCCGGCGGACCCTGCCGCTGGCGCTGGAGGACTGAGGGGACGGTTCGCGGAGGGCTCCTTTCCTCTCTGAGGGTAGGGAAGGAGCCCTCCACGGACGTAAAACCACCGCGTTTCGTCCTCTGAATGCGGTAGTTGCGCGTCGCAAGTACCGCATTCAGAGGACGAAACGCGGGACGTGGGCGGTCAGCCGCGCACGGCCTCGTAGACCCCGGCGATCATGCCGACGAACGGGATCAGCGAGAGCAGCACCAGGAACTCGATGATGTCGAGAGTCCTTGCCCAGTAAGGAGAACGGCGGCCTTTCGCGACACGCGTCGCGTAGGTGAGGCAGACGCCCGCCGCGACGACGACGGCGCAGCCCGCGCCGAACACGAAGGAACGCGGCCCGCCCGCGGCGAGCCAGAGACCGGCGGTCGCCAAGGCCGCCGCGCCGAAACCGATGAGCACGACCCGCTGCGAACGACCGGCGAACGCGCGCGAGCGCAACATCAGCGCCAGTCCCAGCAGCGCGCACAAGCCCGCTTCCCAAGCCCCGCCGGAAGAGGACAGCACCACCGAAGCCGAGACCACGACGAGCCCGAGCGCGACGAGCAGCCCGGTCAGCAACGCCTGCGCGTAAGTCGTCCCGCCGACCATGTCCTCGCCGAGCGAGGGGTTCTCGTCGGCGCGGAACGCGTCCATGTCGTCAGGCACCCGGGGCAACGGCAGCCTGCCGAGCCGCAGCGCCAGCATCGGCGCCACCGCGGCCAGCGCCGTCGCCACGACGGCGACCACCGCGGCCGCCGAAACCGGGCGGACGTCGGCCAGCAGGGTGATGGCGGTGGTGATCGCGCCGAGCCCGGCGGAAACCGTCACCGCGACGAACCACGGCAGCCGGTCCGCCACCGAAACGGCCGCGATCACGCCGTACACGGTCACGACGGCGAGTCCGGCGGCCAGTGGCCCGGCAGACAGCGAGAACAGCGGATGCGGCGGCAGGATCGACATCCCGGCCAGCAGCGCGGCACCGACCCCGGCGAGCGCGCCGGCGGCACCGGCTTCCGCGTCACCGTACGCGCGGCTCAGCGCGCCACCGCCGAGCACGAGGACCAGCGCGAGCAGCCCGGTCCCGATCGGCGCCAGCACACTGCCGGACGCGGCCGCCTGCACCAGCAGGCCACCGGCGAGCAGCAGCACCACCGACGCGACGATGCCCGCCTTGCGCGCCACCGCCGGACCCCAGCGGCCGGGACCCGACTCGGCGACGCTGGCGATCGAGTCGACGACGTCGTCGAACAGCAGCGGACCCCGCGGGCGTTCCCGCGGGGTCAGATGCAGCACTTCGCCGTCACGCACCTGTGCCGCGGCGACCGTGAGCCCGAGTGCCAGCGGGGCGCCGCCGAGCCGCGACAGCACCCAGCCCGGATGCTCGGCCGACGCCTGCCCGGACGCACCCGCGAGCCGGACGAGCTGCGGGACCAGCTCGGCGAACGTGCTCTGCTGCGGCAGCGCCACGTCGACACGCGCCCTCGGTGTCACCACCGTGACGCGCCGGGTGGAGCCCGCGATCGCGGCCGTCATGCTTCGATCGACTTGGCGGACTCGATGACGGGCGCGAATTTGGCGCTGCTGGCCTCGGCCAGTTTCTGCAGCCCGCTGTTGACCGCCTCCAGCACGATCTCCGAAAGGTTGCGCGCGTCGTACTGCCGCAACGCGCGTGGGTCGATGTCGATCGAGGTGAACCGGCCGTCACCACGCAGCACGACGGTGACCTCGTTCTGCCGCGAGTGCGCCTTGACCTCCATCGCCTCGACCGACCGCTGGATGCGCTGCACCTCTTCGGTCTGCCTGCGGACCTGGTCCAGCAACTCGTCCATGTCCGGCATGGCGTAGGGGTCGGTGGTCACGAGTCTTCTCCTTCATCCACGGGGAAATCCCGCCGTACGTGGACACTGCCCACGAACCGGCGGAAGTCGTCGCCGAGCCGGCGTGCCGTCTCGGGTGTTGCGGTGCAGACGATCTGGAGGATCAACCGTTCGGCCGGGCGCGCGCCGGGCACGGTGAGCTGAACCTGGGTCTGCACGAGGTCCTGTCCCTCACCGGTGCGGATGCGCAGCACCTGCGTCACACCGGGGGCGGCCGGGGTACCGATAACCTTGCGCCGCACCACTTCGAGCGCGGCCATGGACCGGCCGAGGCGTTCGACGGCCTCGTCGGCGATGTCGGTGATCTGCGCCGGATCCGGCCGTTGCCCGACGCTCAGGGTTATGTTCGGGGTGAACTCTCCGTCGGATCCGGAGTGCACGGCCACGAAGACCGCGCCGTCGGCGCCGACCGACGCGGGCTCGACCGGCACCCAGCCTTCGGGGATGTCGAAGCCCAGTGGGAGGGAAACCCGGTCCTGCGTGGTCATCCCGCTCACCACGTGCCCACGTAGGTGATCGCGTCGTCCCACGCCTCGCCGACGGCGTCCGCCGCCTGGCCCGCGGCGCCGCTCACCGCGTCGACGGCCGCGCCGCCGTACTCGCCGACGGTGTCCGCGATCTTCGGCAGGTCGATGTCGATCTTCGCGCCGAGCCCGGCGCCGAGGCCGAGCGCGACACCAGCCTTGAAGTTGACCTTGAGGTGCCCGGCGTCGTAGACGGCCTGGCCGTCGAGCTGCGCCCCGAGTCCATATTGGAGGGTGCCGCTTCCCCCGATCCCGATACCGGCCACGTCCCCCGCGAGCTCGCCTTCGACCTTGCCGCCGACGAACGCGTTGGCGTGCAAGCCGACACCGTGCGCTCCCGCCTGGAGCGAACCGTTCACCTCACCACCGACGAACGCGGTCCCCTTGGCACTCCCCGAAGCGACACCCCAGTGCTTCTTTTCTTCGAGTTCTTCCTTGAACGCCGCCAGTTCGGCGTGCCCGGACGCCTTGACGTCCCAGCCCTGCGAAGAGACCTTGGCGTCCCAGCCCGGAGAAAGGCCGTCCTGTTCCTGCTTCCACTTGAGATAGGTGATCTCGGTGCTGTTCCAGGCTTTGTCGCGCAGGCCTTCCGGCTTCGGCCTGCCGAACGGGGTGTCGGCGGCACGCGGGGCGCGTGTGCCTTCGAGGCCATCCCAGGTGAGCTTCTTCCAGCCGGAATTGCCGAACCAGGACGGATGCGAACGCGGCCGTTTGCGCCCGTCGAGGGTTTCGCCGTTGAGCCAGTACAGCGGGCCGCGGCCCCATTTGCCGAGTTCGTGCTCGATCCGGCCGACGCCTTCCGGCGGGAACAGCCGCGCGAGTTCGTCGCTCAGTTCGTCGGCGATCTCCTGCGCCGCCTGCGCGGCGCGTTCACCGAGCTGCCGGGCGGCGGAAATGAACGCGTCGACCGCGCCCGCGTTCGCCGTCCGCGCCTGGCTGGTGAGCTGGGCGGCGTACTGGTCGAACTGCGCGAGGATCGAGTCCACACAGGACCGGGCGCCCTGCAGCGCCCGCGCACCCGCGCGGAGCCTGCTCGACTGGTCGCTCAGTTTGGCGCCGAGTTCGGCGAGTTCTTGGCTCAGTTTCGCCGCCGAAGTGGCGAAGGCGAGGTAGGCGTCTCCCTCCCAGGACGCGTTCAGCGCCTTGGCCGCCTTGCCGATCTCGTCCGCCCGGCCTGAAACCGTCGAGGCCCGCTCACCGCAACGCTGCGCCGACGCGTTCAGCGCCGACGGATCACCGGTGACCCGCTGCTGGTACTCGACCACGAGCCGCCGGTAATTCGACAGGATCGAACCGACGACACCCGACGCGTCGACCACACCGCTCCCCCACACGGCTACCTGCCCTTCGCCGGTGAGTCAGCTCCCGCATCGATGTCGATGTGCTGCTCGAAGTGCTTGCCGCCGTAATTCATGTCGATGTCGATATCGATGTCCTGCCCGCCCGGCGCCTGCACCGTGGAGCGACCGGTGCTCAGATCGGTGGTGATGGTGACCTGGTTGCCGTTGCCCGCGCCCGGCAGCGATCCGCCGGTGGAACCGGAACCCGCGCCGCCGCCGGAGGGTCTGTCCACCGGAATCCAGGCGTCCGCGCCACCCGGCCAGTTGCCCTGGGAGCCGTTGCCGCCCAAGGCGGGCGGCCGGTACTGGGTGAACGGCGGCGTCTCCCCCGGCGTCGAACCACCGCCCGAACCACCACCGGAAGCGCCGCCCGCGCCGCCACCGGTGCCGCCGATCGCGGCCTGCCCCGCACCGCTGGCGACCGAACCCGGCGCCTGCGGGCTGGTGACCGGCGTACCGGAGACGGCCGCGTTGCCCGCGGAAGGATTGCCGGAGTCGTTGTGTCCGAACAGTTTCTGGACTTCGCCGATGATGGTGGCGATCTGGGTGATCTGGTTCGCGAGGTCGACGACGCCGAGCGCCTTCAGCAGCGCGCCGATCGCGGTGATGAACGCGCGCAGCGAGGCACTGGTGGCGGTGGAAAGCGCGACGGCCGCACCATAGGTCCACGGATTCGACATCAGGCCCGCGACCGTCGGGTTCACCGCCGAGACCACCGCTTTGTAGGCCGCCTGGGCGGTCTTGATCAGCGTCCCGGCGACGCCGAGCAGTTCGGCGCCCTTCTGCACGACCTGGATGATCTTGTTGAGCGAGTTCAGGGAGTCGGTGATCTTCTTCAGCGCCGAGTCGGACGCGCCACCGGACCAGACCTTGCCCAGCTGTTCGGCGGCCTTCGTCACCTCGTTGTACATGGTGAGGAACTCGTTGGCCTTCTTGAGCACCTCGAGCACGTGCTTCGCGATCTGCTCCGGCTGCCCGGTGAGGATCTGCGGCAGGATGGTGATCGGCCCGCCCGAGGACGCCGTGGCGTCCATCGCGCTGGAATTCGGGTAAGTCAGCATGGAACCTCGCTCCTCAGGCCGGAAGTTCAGACGGACGCCGGGCGGTACACGCTGACCTTCGCCAGGCCGTTGATGTCCGCTTCGACGATTCCGTGGTTGTAGAGCAGCCCGCCTTCTCCGGCGATGGCGATGATCGGCTTGCTGTCGGAGAACAGGAGCGGTTCGACCACGACGACGTCACCGCTGTGCACCCCACCGGGAACGTCGCCGAAGTTGCGCGCCGTACCCGCGTACACCTCGATGACCCCGACTCGCGCCTGGTTGTCGGCGTCGCCGGCCAGCCAGTCGTTGAAGTCCGACACACCCTGGAACCGCGCGTCGGTGATCGGGTGGTCACCGAGCTGCCCGAGCCGCGCGTCCCCCAGGTAGCGCAGGACGTTGCCGACCGACGACGGCTCCCCGTTCGCGCCGGCGCTGTCGTTGATGGCCAGCGTCGCGAGTTCGGAAGCGTGCGAATTCCCCCAGATCGACGACCCCGACCCGGCCCCGCCCGCCGGACGGCCGCCGTACCC
Source organism: Amycolatopsis sp. NPDC034160 (assembly GCF_055575355.1). NCBI lineage: Bacteria > Bacillati > Actinomycetota > Actinomycetes > Pseudonocardiales > Pseudonocardiaceae > Amycolatopsis > Amycolatopsis sp. NPDC034160. Next base: position 207,879 of record NZ_JBVISU010000008.1, read on the forward strand.
ACCCGCGACCGCCTCGTCGGCGGCCTGGTAGGCGTCGGCGCTGCTCTTGATGAAGCCGTTGATCTGCTGCAGCAGTTGCAGGAGGGTGCGGACGGCGACCACCTGCTGGCTCTGCATGGCCGCGTTGGCCGCCGCCACCGCGCTGCCGAACGTGGCGAACGACGTCGGCTGCAGTACGGTGCGCTCGAGGTCGGCGACGACGTTGATGCCCTGCATGATGATGCCGCCCAGGTTCCCGACCGCCGAGCGCATGGCCTCGGGCTCCGCCCGGTACTCGCCCGTGCCGACCATGGTTCTCCTTCTCTCGTTCCCCCACGTCTGCGCCTGTGCCAGCAGCGTAAGTTCGTCACCAGACGCGAGCGGACGGCAAAAGTACCCACCGCGAGGGCGGCACGAGTGGCCAGAATGATCGGCAGGATTACCCACAAGCGGCCAGAAAGACCCTGATGAGCACCACTCGCGACCGCCTGCCGGCCCTGGGCGAGCAGCCCGGTGAAATCGTCCTGCAGTCCCCGCCGATGCTGCCGAAAGGCGCTGGCGGCGGAGCCATGCAGCTGCTGATGTTCATGCCGATGATGCTCGGCATGGGTGCCATGTCGTTCGTCTACATCGGACGCGACGGCGGCGTGATGACCTACATCTTCGGCGCGTTGTTCCTCACCGCGATGGCGGGCATGGTCGTGATGTCGCTCGGTCGCGGCGGCGCGGCGAAGAAGGCGCAGATCAACGAGGAACGCCGGGACTACCAACGGTATCTGACCGGTCTGCGCGGCCAGGTCCGCGACATCGCGGACAACCAGCGCGCGGCCATGACGGCGTTGCAGCCGGATCCGGCCGATCTGTGGGCGTACATCGAAACCGGCAGGCTGTGGGATCGCCGCCGATCCGACTCGCAGTTCGGGCAGGTGCGTATCGGGACGGGGCCGCAGCGGCTCGCGACGCCGTTGAAGGCGCCGCAGACCGTGCCGCTCGAAGACCTCGACCCGGTGTGTTCGACGAACCTCAAGCACTTCATCCGCACTTACTCGACGGTCGACGGACTCCCGGTCGCGGTCTCGCTGCGGTCGTTCGCGCGGGTCATGCTCTCCGGCCGCCGCCCGGACACGCTCGGGACCGCGCGGGCGCTGCTGACCCAGCTCGCGACCTTCCACTCACCCGGCGACCTGCGGATCGCGCTGTGCGTCAAGGACGACCGGTTGCACGACTGGGAATGGGCGAAGTGGCTGCCGCACGTCGCCTCCACCGCCGCCGACGCCGCCGGTCCGCGGCGGCTCGTCGACGCCGACTCCGGCAAGCTCGCCGACCTGCTCGGCCCCGACCTCGGTGACCGGCCCGCGTTCACCCGGCGGCCGGAATCCCGGCTGGACCTGCCGCAGGTCGTCGTGATCGTGGACGGCGGGCACACCCTCGGGGACTCCCGGCTCGTCGCCGAGGAGGGCAGGCTCGGTGTCACGGTGGTGGAGATCGGCACGGAGCAGCCGCGCTCGGCGTCGTCCGAACGGATACTCAGCCTGCACACGAGCCCGGAACAACTCGGGATGGTCGTCGGTGACGGCACCGAGCAGCGGCTCGGTTTCCTCGGCACACCGGACACCTTGGACCGCGGGGCCGCCGAAGCGCTCGCCCGGATGCTCACCCCGCTGTTCCAAGGGGCGGCGGTGGTCAGCGAAGCGCCGATGTCGGCGACTTTCGGGCTGGCCGGGCTCCTCGGCATCGGCGACCCGCGTGACACCGACACCGCGGTCACCTGGGCACCGCGTTCGGCCCGTGACCGGTTGCGGATCCCGCTCGGTGTCAACCCCGAAGGCAGGCCCGTCGACCTGGACCTCAAGGAGTCGGCGGAAGGCGGGATGGGCCCGCACGGGCTGGTCATCGGCGCGACCGGATCCGGGAAGAGCGAACTGCTGCGGACACTGGTCACCGCGCTCGCCGTCACGCATTCCTCGGAGAAGCTCAACCTCGCGCTCATCGACTTCAAGGGCGGTGCGACGTTCGCGGGGATGACCGGACTGCCCCACACCTGCGCCGTCATCACCAACCTGTCCGACGATCTCGCGCTGGTCGACCGCATGGCGGACGCGCTGAACGGCGAACTGCTGCGGCGTCAGGAGCTCCTGCACGCGGCGGGGAACTACGCGTCGGTGCGGGATTACGAAAAGGCCAGGGAATCCGGCGTCAACCTGCGGCCGCTGCCGTCGTTGCTGGTGATCATCGACGAATTCAGCGAACTGCTGTCCTCGCGGCCGGAATTCATCGATCTCTTCGTCGCGATCGGGCGGCTGGGGCGGAGTCTCGGGATCCATCTGCTGCTGGCGTCGCAGCGACTGGAGGAGGGACGGCTGCGCGGACTGGATTCCCACCTGTCGTACCGCATCGGCCTGCGGACGTTCTCCGCGTCGGAAAGCCGCGCGGTGCTCGGTGTCGCGGACGCCTACCAGCTTCCGCCCGTGCCGGGTTCGGCGTATCTGAAGTCCGACAACGACACTCTCATCCGGCTCAAGGCCGCGTACGTGTCGGGTGAGCTTCCGCCGCGCAGCAAGATCGTACGCAAGGACGGGCAGACCCTGGGCTTGATGCCGTTCACGCTGGCGCCGGTGGAGATCCCGGTGACCGTCGAGGCGGAAGAACCGGTGGAAAAAGGCACCGGCGAAACGATCATCGGGGCGATGCTCTCGCGTCTCGAAGGCAAAGGCCCGGAAGCGCATCAGATCTGGCTTCCGCCGCTGGCCGAGCCACCCACGCTGGACCAGTTGCTGCCGCCGCTCGGCGAGGATCCCGCACGCGGTCTGTGTCCGCTGGGCTGGGGCGGCAACGGCAAGCTGATGATCCCGGTCGCCTTGGTGGACAAGCCGTTCGAACAGCGGCGCGACATGCTGTGGGCCGATTTCTCCGGTGCCGCCGGGCACGCGCTGATCGTCGGGGCGCCGCAGAGCGGCAAGAGCACCCTGATGCGTGACATCGCCGCGATGCTCGCGCTCACCCATACTCCGGAAGAAGTCCAGCTGTTCGTCCTGGACATGGGCGGTGGCGCGCTGGCACCGATCGCCGGGCTGCCGCACGTGTCCGGCTACGCGACGCGGCGCGACCCCCAGCGCTGCCGCCGGGTCGTCGCGGAACTGACGACCTTGCTCGAACAGCGTGAGGAGTTCTTCTCCGCCAACGGGATCGAGTCGATCACCGCGTTCCGCCAGCGGCGCTCGGAATTCCGCGAAAGCACCGAAGGCAGGGAATTCGGCGACGTTTTCCTGTTCGTGGACAACTGGACCACGATCCGGCAGGAATACGAACAGCTGGAGGAGCAGATCACCAGCCTGGCGTCACGAGGGCTCGGTTTCGGGATCCACGTCGTCGTCTCGATCAACCAGTGGATGGGCATGCGGGCGCCGCTGCGTGACGCCATCGGCACCAAGTTCGAACTGCGGCTCGGCGAACCCGCGGATTCGCTGATCGACCGCAAGATCGCGCAGAACGTCCCGGCGGACAAGCCGGGCCGCGGGCTGACGGCGGACAGACTGCACTTTCTCGCGGCGCTCCCGCGGATCGATTCGGATCAGCGACCGGAGACCGTCGGCGCAGGCGGGCTGGACCTGAACCGGCGGATTTCCGCTGCCTGGAAAGGACAGCCCGCGCCGTCCGTGCGGCTGCTTCCGCCCGAGATCCCGCTCGACTCGCTGGAGGCGGGGCCACGCAAACAGGTCACCCTCGGCATCGCGGAATCGAATCTGCGGCCGGTGTACCTCGATTTCGCGACGGAACCGCACTTCGTGGCGTTCGGCGACGTGGAATCCGGCAAGAGTTCGCTCCTGCGCGCGATCGCGCACGGCATCACCGCGAAGTATTCGCCGGAGGAGGCGGCGATCGTGGTCGCCGACTACCGGCGAGGGATGCTCGGCGCGGTGGCGGAATCGCACCTGCTGGGCTACGCGGGTTCCGAGACCGCGTTGACCGGGTTGATCGACCAGTGCCAGCAGGCCATGCGGAACCGGCTTCCCGGCGCGGACGTCACGCCGGAGCAGTTGCGGAACCGATCGTGGTGGCGGGGACCGGAGCTGTTCGTCCTCGTCGACGACTACGAAATGGTCGCGACCGTGGGCCGGAACCCGCTGCAGCCGCTGCTGGAGTTCCTGCCGCAGGCACGCGACATCGGGCTTCACCTCGTCGTCGCGCGCGGCAGCGGCGGCGCCGGACGTTCGCTGTTCGAGCCTGTGCTGCAACGGATCCGCGAGCTGGGATCGCCGGGGATCGTGATGTCCGGGTCGCGTGAGGAAGGCGCGCTGCTCGGGGACGTGAAGCCGGAACCGCAGCCCGCCGGGCGCGGGGTGCTGGTCTCACGGCGGCACGGGACGGGGCTGGTCCAGGTGGCTTGGACGAAGCCGGTGGAGGATTGAGTTCACCGGGTCAGGGCGAGTAGTTCGTCGAGCGCCTGTTCTGGACCGCCGTAGGTGAGGTGCGCGATGGCGAACATCGGGGCGATCACCCGGCTCCAGGCGAACAACCGGTCGCCGTCGAGCCCGCACGCTGCCGCCACCTGCTGACAACGGGTCTCGACACCTTCGTGCCCGGCACCGGCGACCACGTAGTCGACGGCGTCGAAGCACGGATCGCCCACGCAGGCCTTGGGATCGATCGCGATCAGTCCGCGTTCCGGGCCGCCGTCCAGCACGTTGCCGAGGTGTAGGTCGCCGTGCAGCAACACCCGTGTCGTTTGCGTGTCCAGCAAGCGCTCGCAGCGCTGGATCGACCGTCGCCAGTCGGCTTGGCCGATCCGGGCACCGATGACCGGATCGGACAGCCTTCCGCCGATCCGGGCGAAGGCCTCGTCGAACCGGCCACGCAAATCCCACGGCCACTCCTCGGGCAGGGGCACGGTGTGCAGCGCGGTCAGCAACTCGCCCCAGCGCTGTGGCAGGGACTCTCGCGGCAGGTCTTCGGCGATGGTGCCGGGCAGCACCTCCTCCAGCACCATCGCCCCGGCCTCCGCGTCCGCGGCCAAGACGGCGGGCGTCCGTCGCGAGGACGCGAAGATCCGCAGCATCTCCTCCTGCCTGGCCACCACTTCCCGATCCAGACTGAGCTTGAGGACAGCCGGGGTCCCGTCCGGCCATCGACAGCGCAGGACGACGGAGGAAGCTCCACTGTCGAACATCTCCCCGAGCGCGAAACCCCATCGAGAAGCCAGTTTCGCGCCGAGATCGGGGACTTCGGCGAGCCAACCCTCGGCGTCGGGACCGAAGCGACTCACTAACCTCGCGCTGACTTCTTCCATGTTCACCTCGCCAGCTTGCCCGCCGGACTCCCATTCGGGCGGTTCGACTCGCCCGATAGCGTCGCCGCGTGGGATGCCAGCAGGCGGCCCCGTTCCCTGGTGGGAGCGGGGCCGCCGGTCACGCGGTCAGTTGACGTACACCGAGTAGCCGATGCCACCCGACCTGGTGCCGTCGGCCGTGTTGCCCCGCACGTGAACCGAGTAGATACCTCGGTTCGGTGGAGTCCACGTCATCGTCCCCGCACCCGCACTATCCGCCGGCACCGTGAGGTCCTCTGTCACGGCACCCCGGTCGTTCCGGACGGAGTAGGTGTACGAGACGATGCCCGGCATACCCGGCGTGAAGGTGAACGTCCCCGGCACACCGGCGCCGCCCGACCAGGTGCTTTCCGGGTATTCCTTGGACGACACGTACGGCGCGCTCAATATGTTGAAGTAGTACATGTTCTCCTGCGAGGAGACGTTGTCGGCGGTCACCGTACGCACCCGCAGGTTGTGATAGGCCGAGCCTTCCGGTGGCAGCGGTGGAGTCCACGCCAGCTCGGCGCGCCCGTTCTGAGCGGCTGTCCGCTGGAACGGACCCCAGTCGAACGAGTACTCGAACGCCATCGCGCCCGGCTGGCGGGCTTCGAACGTGAAGCTGCCGGGGAACACCCGCCCGTTCGCCTGGAACTCCTTCGAGGTCACCGTCGGATCGTTCGTCACCCTCCACGTGATGTTGCCCGTCGACGACCACACGCCCGCCGTGTTCCTCGCGCGCACCACCATCTCGTAGTCGCCGATCTTCGGTGGGGTGTAGCTCACCGTCGCGGTGTTCCCGCTGACCGGCGCGGTCCACCTGGTCGCCGGGTCCGCCGTCAGCCAGTACTCGAACTCCACGGCGTTCGGCATGGGGGTGGTGAAGGTGAACGTGGCGCCTTTGCCCTCCGTCCCGATGTCGCCGACGTGGCCGATCGCCGGTCGCCAGGTGTTGAGCGACAACCGTTTCTCCGTCACCGGGGTCAGCCCGCCGGACGCGTCGCGGGCCTGGACCCGCAGCAGGTTCTGGTCGGCTGAGGTGAATTCGACCGGCAGCGTGGCGGTTCCGTCGGCGTTCGCCTTGACCGTCCACTTCGTACTCTCGGCACTCGCGAACCAGTAGTCGTACTCGACGACGTTCGGCATTCTCGGTTTTGCCGTATACGTGGCCGACGTGCCCAGGTCGACGTTTTCGGGCCCGCTCACCACCGGTGACGCATCGACGAGGAATCGGTATTCCCGTTCCGGCGATTTCACGCCCGAGGTGTCGGTGCTGCGCACGAACAGCACGTGCTCACCACCGGTGGCCGGCGTGATCGTCACCTCGGCGACGCCGTCCTCGCCGGCCATGACCGTGGCGGACGCGCCGCCGTCCAGCCGGTAGTCGTACCCCACGACGTTCGGCATCCCCGGCGCGAACCGGAACACGCCCGGCACGCCGATGCCGCCGTCCGGGCCGCCCTGCGGCGGGTAGCGGCCGGACGTGACCGTCGGCCGCGTCTCCTTGACGATGAACGAGTAGAAGGTGCTGAGCGAGAGGTTGCCCGCCCGGTCCCAAGCCCGTACGACCACCGACTGCCAGCCGTTGGCCGTTGGCGTGAAGCTGACGGTGGCCGTGCCGTCGGGGCCTGCGGCGATCTCCCGCGTGTCCGCGCCGAAGTTGTAGTCGTACCGCACGACGTCGGTGGAACCGTTGGGAGAAAAGGTGAACTCGCCCGCCACACCGACTCCGCCGCCCTCGTTGCCCTCCGGGTACGTCGCGGAGACGACGGCAGGTGCGTTCGGATCCGTGCGGTCGACGGTGAACCGGCACGGGGCCGCGGTGGACGACTTCGAACCCCAGCTGTCCTGTGCGTACACCTCCCACGCGTAGGTGCCGTCGGCGAGGGCCGAGGTGTCCGGGTACACCGCGGCGGGGTTGCCCGGCCCGGTACCCGTGTGGCGTTGCGACGGGTTCGCCACCGGCCACCAGGTGAACTGCCCGGACGTGGAGTCACCGTCCGGGTCGGACACCTGTGCGCTCAGCTTCAGCTGACGGCTCACCAGCGCTCCGGTGCCGTCCTTGGCACAGGGTTCGTCGTTGGTGCGGAGGTCGGTCGGCGTCGCGGGCGGCGCGTTGTTGACCACCCGCAGCGTTGCCGGGGCCTCGATCAGCCGATAGAACGCCGGGTCCGCCTCGTGGGCTTCGGCGACGCGGAAGCCCAGCGTGAGGTTACGGACCTTGTGGTCGACCGCGTCCCGCACCGCACTGGTGACGTCGAACGTGGCGTCGTTGTCGATACAGGTGCCGTCGGCGCCTCTGGACGCTACCCGTGTCCGCTCCGCCGGACGGTTCTGCCAGGTCGACTGCTTGGTGTAGGCGGAGGTCCGCCACACCTCGGTGGCGCGGCTGTCGCAGCCGACGTAGTGCGTCTCGCCGGCCGACAGCAGCACCGTCGTGAACGGCGCACCCCGCAACGAGCTCAGGTCGAAATTCACGTACGAGCGTTGGCGGTGCGGCGTGTTGTCCCAGGTGCCGATCGGCGAGTTGCCGGATGGCTTGAAGTAGGCGGTGGTCGGTGTCGCCGAGTCGACGTGCCCCCAGGACGTCGCGGACAGCGTCACCTCGGAACGCTGTCGACCAGCGGTTTCCGCCGTCGCCGTCGCGCCACCTGTGACGGTTTGCGCGACGGCGAGCGCGACGGTGAGCAACGTCAGTGATCTTCGTAAGGTCATGCTGGGCCTCCCTTGTTGCATGCAGGACGTACACGCCCGAAGGGGAGGATTGGTTGCCCTAGGGTTCAGCCCGCGCACAGGCGCTTCACTGGCGGGAGAACGACACAGCTCAGTGCCTGTTTGGGAAAGCGTCATCGATTTGCGGCGTGCGGGGTGCGGGTCGGGTCGTGTCCTGCCGCTGTGAGACCAAAAGTGGGGTGCGCTCATCGAGGATGCCGGGACCGGCAGCACCGTCCAGCATGTTCGGCCGCGTCACTTCCTGGCAGTGGGCGTTGACATCGACCCATTCGCCGAGACTGCCGGTCAGGTGGTGAGCGGCATCATCGCCGGGGCCGACCAACCGGCGCTTCGCCGGCCGGACTCGCGACACGCAGATCCAGCAGCAGACGTCAAGCCGTGATGGAAGGTCAGCCCCACAGGAAAGTAGCCGGAGCCGAAGTGCTCACGCAGGTGACTACCGGCACTGCACTGCGGTGGACGGCCGGCGGCCTCCCGGGGATGGTGCGTGACGCGCCGTTGACCATAGGCGTCATGCCACCCCGGTGGACGATCTTGTGTCCGGCGTGCTTGTGCCACCGAATCGCGTTCTGAGCCAAGTGTTTTTCGCCGTCACCGAGACTTCAAGCTGGGGCTCGATGTGCCGGACACCCTCGGCCGTGTTGGCGACGCTGACCGGATAGGCCGGATACCGCTGGTTGTGGCGACGCATCCGGCCAACGACATCGAGGAGTTCCGCGGGCCGCCCGAATGACCTTGCGTTGGCCGGCAACGCTCGTCGCGTCGTCACCTTCGAGCACTAAGGAGGGGAAGCCCGGCTCCTCGACGAGGAACCTCGGTATTCGATGGGAAATGACGAAGGCTCGTGCGTGTAACGGGTCGAGGCACCGAGCGCGACAAGACTCGCGTCACGCACCATGTCGCGCAAGGGTACGAGGTCGTCCTGTGACCACCCTCGTACCTGCACCTTTGTAGGGGTCAAGCCGAAGCTGCTACCAGTGGATTGAATCTCGTCACCTTCTCCGCTTCGGCTCGAACACGCCATCGACCGCGGAACCTTCGACCCTCCCGAAGTGGCAGATAGCGTGATTTTTCACCGTTCACTCTCCGCGTAAATCCGGTCACCGAACTCGGTGGTGATCGAACTCACGTTCGAGTATGATCATCGGCATGACCCAAACTCTTGTTTATAATCCGAAAGCCGCTCGCCTTCTTGGCACCGCGTTCGACGAAGAGGTTCTGCTTCGTCAGGCGCAGGGCCGCCAAGTGCGCGCGTTAGCCGATTTCGCCGCAGTGGGCGGTTCGCGAAGATCGGTGACCGAGGAGGTGGCGTTATGCTTCTCGGTCTCCCGCAATCAAGCGTTCCTGCTCGTCGAAACCTCGTGCGCCCTGGTAGCGCGATTGCCGAACACGTTGGCAGCACTGGAGAAAGGCGATATCGACCTGTACAAGGCTTCCAAGGTCACGCAGCTGACCAGGGAAGTGTCGGACGAGGTCGCCGCGCAGGTGGACGAATGGTTGGTCAAGCGGCTGGCCGATCGCGATCCGACGGCGATTCGCAGTTCGGTGAGTTACGCGGTGCAGAAGTTCGACCCCGACGGCTATCGGGAACGAGCGGCGAAGAAACGCGCCTTGAGACATGTCTCGCTGAAACATGACGACGAGACCATGTCCACCCTGTCCGGCCATCTCCCCGTCGAGGTCGCCAGTTCCATTTACGCCTCGTTGGTCCGCGCTGCCCGAGAACGCCGGGCGCAGGACAAGTCCCGCACCCTTGAGCAGCATCGTGCCGATGTGTTCGCCGAGCGACTGCTCGCCGAAGACGGCCGCGGAAAGCCTCGTGCGCACATCCACGTCTACGTGGATTTCCTGACCTTGATCGGCGCGCGTAAGGATCCCGCACACCTGGCCGGGTACGGGCCGGTCCCGGACTGGCTGGTGCGGGAGATCGCCTCAGACCCGGACTCGACCTGGTCGCGCCTGATCACCAACCCCGCCTCCGGGCAACTCCTCGAAGCAGGCGCTGACCGGTATCGATCACCGGCCTCGCTGGCGCGGTTGATCAAGGCACGGGATCGGGAATGCACCCACCCCGGCTGCCACCGTCCCGCCGAGTTCTCCGAAATCGACCACCTCGTCAACTGGGCTCGCGGCGGGAAGACCGATCGCCACAACTGCCACAGCGCCTGCAAGATCCACAACATGCTCAAAGAAGAACCCGGCTGGTCGATCAACCCCACCGGCAACGGCGGCATGACCATCACCACCCCCTGCGGACACACCTACGAAGCGGCGCCGGAACCGCTTCACGATCCGCGCCGGCCATCCGAAGACGACGACACATCGGACTGACTCGGCTTTCCGCGGGCGCGACGTCCAAAAAGGACTCAGCGGACGACATAGCGACGGAGGTAGACCGTGACCCCCGTCGGCGAGAACAGTCCAGCCGAAGCAGCCGCCTGACCCGGCGATGAGCCAAGCGCTACGGCCATCGAGTAAGCCCCGTCGCGCGTCAGAAACCTTCCTCGGCAACCGGTTCGGCGGGACGACCGCCGGCGTCGGTGGTCGTGGCCGGGTTCCCGCCGTCGTCCTCACTCACCCGCGAGGCGATCTTCCGAGCGCAGACCAACGCCTCAGCCGTCCCTGTGTCCACCTCGAGGTCATAAACCACACCGCGGTGCACCACCTCGGCCTGCGACTCGGCCATACCCTCGACCCGATCCCCTCGCGCCACCTCCCGGCCGGCGGCCACCGCACCGTCGCACCGGACGCCGACCCAGAGCACCTCGAGCCCGTCCAACGCCAGCCGCCACCGGCGCTGCGACTCCGCACCACCCAGGAACGCGTCATCGATGATGACCCGCGCACCCGCCCGCACCATGGCCGCGACACCGGCCATCCACGCGTCCTCGAGACGCCGGAAACCAGCGCCGACCCCCACCCCGCCATCCGCGGCGAAGGAGATCCCATCGGACAAAGGAGGCATCGCGTCGATCAGGGTGTCCACCCCGAGCGTGAGCCAAGGATCCGGCAGCACCTTCTGCAGGCACCGGGCGATCCCGGACTTACCCGAACTGGACCCACCGTTCAGCACGATCACCCGAGTCGTCACCCGGACACCCTAGAGCGACAACCCCTTCCGAACCCCGAAGCACGGAATGGGCGGGTCACAATGAAACGGATACAACGGACGTCCACGTCAAAAGCCCCGGGACCGGCCATTCTTGAGATTCCGCCGCCGAAGCGGCTGTCCCACTCGGACGGCCCACTACTTTCCTCGCAACGGTTACCGACTTCGGTAGGTTACGAAAACCCTTACCGCCGCCTAACTTGGTGAAACCGTTTCAAGTCGAAACGGACTCCCCGAAGCAGGCCGAAGGGCGTATTCATGCGTATGTCCAAGATCGTCGCAGCGGTGGTCGGTGCCGCCGCGGCCTTGACCCTTGCCGTAACCCCTGCCGCGAACGCGGGCCAGGACATCATCGGGGGCGGCACCGTGAGTTCCGCGCCGTGGGGCGCCCAGATCTACTGGGACGACGCCACCGCGTTCGGCGGTTTCAACTGCTCCGGCACCATCATCGCCCCGCAGTGGGTCCTCACCGCGAAGCACTGCCTCAACAAGCCGGGCATGCACGTCAAGGTCGGAAACGTCAACCTGGGCCAGGGCACCGAGGCCGACGTCGACCAGCAGAAGGCCGCCCCGAGCGGTGACATCGCGCTGCTGCACCTCACGACGGCGGTCAACACGACGTACATGAAGCTCGGCACCGCGAACCCGGCCACCGGCACCACCAACCAGATCTACGGCTGGGGTCGCACGCAGGGCACCAACCCGCCGTCGAGTGTCTTGAAGACGGCCAATGTCCGCATCACCGGAACCAGCAGCGACGCCTACGGTGGCCAGGCCATCGCGAGCGTCGGCGTCAACGGTTCGGCTTGGCACGGCGACTCGGGCGGCCCGCAGCTCTCGGGCGGGGTCCAGGTCGGCGTCTGCTCCACCGGCAGCAACTCCGGCACGAACCCGCAGGGCACCCAGAACTACGCCAGCGTCGCGGCCAGCCGCAGCTGGATCCGCACCACCGCGGGAGTCTGACACCACAGGGCCTGAAACACGAGCAGCCTGAAACACGGGAGAGGGCCGTTCAAGAACGAACGAACGGCCCTTTCCTCGCGCACGAAGTTCAGGCGCACTTCGACTTCGGGTTGACCAGCGACACCGAGCCGACCTTGTCACCGTTGACGGTGAACTCGTAGACCCAGTCCGGTTTCCCGTCGACAGGGACCTGGAACCGGCCGTCGTCGCCCGCCTTCATCCCCTCGGTGTCGTAAGCGGTCTTCAGTTCGTTCAACGACGAACCTGCGCCGATCCCTTCGGCCGTCTTGGTATCCGAAGGAGCCGCGAGTTCGCGCAACCCGTCCTTGCCGAACGACGCACCCCCGGCGGTGACGAACAACTTGTCGCGTTCTTCCCGCTTGGTCGCGAGATCCGCCGACGCCATCGCGGCGTCGGCGTACAGCTTGGCGTCTGCGGCGTCCTTCTCCGCGGCCTTGGCACTGTCCGCCGCGGACGAGACCGGCTTTTGGTCCGGATTCGCCTGCAACTCGTCGGCTTTTTTGTTCAGCTCCTTGGCCTTCGCCTCGACGTCGGCCTCCGCCTTCATCCGCGCCGGGTCGGGTGCCGGGCCTCCGGCGTAGGAGAAGTCGACACAACCATCCAAAGTGGACGTCGGTGCCGAGGCGAGCTTTCCACCCGCCAGCGCGGCGTCCTTGGCCATCCCCGGGGTGAGGCCGCGATATCCCGCCGGGCCGAACACCTCGGGCGCCGCTGAGGTAGCCGCTGAAGCACCCGCCGTGCCATTCGCTTCAGGCGAAGCCGACGAGCACGCCACCCCGCCGGTCAGCACCGCCGCGGCGGTGAGCACGATGCCCGCGCGTCTGCCCGGAATTCGCCGAAAAGTACGTGTCTTGCGCACGTATACCCCCTTTATCGCCCCGAAAGCTATCCGATCCCGATGGAAGTCCCGAGTGGATTTCGTGGAGGTACGGTGAAGATCACGCCAGCTGGTGCATAGGCCGCCGCGCCCGGAGCGAAAGCATCGAACCGGCCGCCACGACGGCCACGATCCCGGCGCCCGCGACCAGCGTCCAGAAGTCGGGGTGCACGATGGACTGCCCCCGCTGCGCCTGCCAGGTGAGCAGTGCCAGCAGTCCGGCGAACCCCACGGACGCGGTCCGAACCAGATTCCGTCGCACGAAGTCCGATTCGAGCACCGGATGCCTCCGGGCGAGCACGAGCAGTCCGAAAGCGACCAGAGGCAGTACCTGGATCGCGTGGATCCCGAAGAAATGCGGGATCCGCATGTCCCCGCCCACGGTGCTCCAGCCGACCACCGGCAGTCCTGGCCCGCCATCGGGTACCCCGACCGCGTGGGCGCCGACGATCGACGGCCGCTCCCCTGCCCGGAACTGAGCCTTCTGCTGCTCGTTCGGGCCGAACATCAGCAGCGCGATCCCGATACCCACCACCGACAACGCGGCACCCGCGCGTAACGCGGTGTTCATCGCCCGGTCGGGAAGACGCTGGAACAACAGGAGAATCGCGATCGCCGCGGTCGCTCCCCAGCCGATGAAGGCGCCGTTCGCGACCATGTTGTTGATCCACTGGTCGGTCGGTGTCGCCTGGTTGAAGTGCAATGTCCGGCCGCGGACGATGATCTGCCAGAACAGCAACACCATGTCCAGGCCGAGGCCGACCGCGAACACCGTGCCGAGCCACCAGCCGATCCGGCGACCGCGGGTCAGCTGCCCGATCAGCCAGGCCAGTGTCACCGCGTAGAGGCCCACGGAAATCGTGAACTTGAGCGGCTTGAGCCAGATGGGCGCGTTGACGAGGCTGCGATCGTCGAAAACGAGGCCGCCGAGCGCGATCACCCCGAGTACCGCCATCGCCGTCGCCAAGATCATCAGCGGCCGGTGCAGTACTGTCCTGGATCCCTTGTCCACCATGGATTCGAGGGTGCCGGTGGGCCCTTCCGGAGACACTGGCGTACTCCCCCGGATCGGGGGTGGGGAAAGCCCTACCGCCGACCTGTGGGTAATAGTGCCGTCACCCCGACCGGCAGTTGTGCCGTTTGACCGCACTCCCCTCTTTTCTAGCGTGTCCTTCACAAGAGCAGACAGGGGCGCCCTGGTGCTCACCGGGATTTCCAGCGAGATGAGAGGAGGTGGCCCATCAATGACCGGTACGGGATATCAGGCAGACGCAGCTGCGATGGCGCGCGCCGTCCAGGGGTTCGAGGAAACCGCGTCGAACGCCAAGACCACGATGGCCAGCTTGGAGAGCGAGCTGACCCAGACCCTGCACAACTACAAGGGTGACCAGGCGGTCGCGTTCTGGGATCTGCAGCGCCGTCTGCAGGAGAAGATGACCATCGCCGTGAACGAGCTCAACACGATGTCGCGCCTTGTCCACGAAAGCAACCGGAACTACAACTCGGGTGACGAGCAGGTCCGGGAAAGCCTGACCGGGGTCAGCGGAACCGTCGACCAGACCGTGATCCACCGGCTGAACCCCTGATCCGCGAGAGGACCACCAATCATGGCTGACGTCGTCGAAATCAACTTCGCCGCGCTGCAGCACAGCTCGGCCTCGCTGGCCGCCAAGGCCAAGGCGCTCACCTCACAGCTCGAACAGCTGCACACGAACCTGCAGCCGATCACCCAGACCTGGTACGCCTCCGGCAGCTCCGCCGGTGAGGCGGCCCGCGCGTCCGAAACCCGCCTGCGTCAGGCCACCGCGGACATCGTGGCGATCATCGCGCAGTTCGGCGGCAAGGTCGGCGACGCCCACGATCTCCAGCACAGCCTGGAGAACCGCAACCAGGGCCTGTTCGCCGGCTGATCCCCATCCGTCGGCCGGCCGGTGCTTTCACCCCCCTCGGCACCGGCCGGCCGGCTTCGCGCGTAGTCGTCCTTCGATGGCATGGCCGATCACGAGAGAGCCGGGATCAATGCAAGACCAGTCGTACTACGTCCATTTGGAATCTCTGAAGGACTTCGTGCGGGAACTGGAGACCCAGATCCACGCGATGTCGAAGCCGAACGACTTCCTGCTGACCCTGAGCGAACAGCCGCTGTTGTTCGGCGAGTTCGGGGAGGCGGGCTCCCTCACCAAGGCGCATCAGGCGGCGGTCGCCGAGATGCAGGGCCTGCTGGATCAGGTCAAGGGCGCGATCACCTTCGCGCAGGAGGTCACCACGACCGTCGCCGACGGCTACGCGGCCGCCGACGAGTCGGTGGCGGGTGACATGAACCACGCCGGCCAGCAGACCGGGTTGCTCGATCCGTTGCTCAACGTGCTCGGCGGAGTCCTCGGGGGCACTGGCGGTTCTCAGGGCGGGGGTAACAAGGGATGACCGACACCGCGCACACGAACTTCGCCGCCTATTCCCACCAGCAGCTCTACGCGATGCTGCAGGCGGGTGACCCCAACACGGCGCGCCACGCGGCTCACAAATGGCAGTCGACGGGATCCGGCCTGTTCGAACAGGCCGAGAACCTCACCGGCGAGCTCAAGGAGTTCTCCGGCAGCTGGACCGGCGGCGCCGCCGACAAGTACCACACGATGATCACCGACCTGGTCGGCGGAATCCGCAAGGTCGCCCAGACCGCGCTCGCGATGAACAACCTTCTCGAGGACGCGGCGGACGCGCTGGTGAAGGCCAAGAAGGAGATGCCGCCGCCGGTCGCGGTGCCGGACGTTTCCCCGGCCGACGTGGCGCTCGCGGTCAATCCGCCGCTGCTGCCCCCGGATTCGTCACCGGCGACGATCATCAACGCCGCCCAGCAGCGGCAGCAGGCGATCGCGAACGTCGAAGCCCAGCAGCAGGCGGCGGGGGCGGCCAGCGCGGCGCACAGCAAGGCGATCGTGGTGATGACCCAGCTCGCGGGCGAATACACCGCGACCGAGGAGTCCATTCCGGCCTCGCCGAACGCCGTGTCCGCGCCCCCGGTCACCGGTGGCGGCACCGCCCCTGGCGGCGGCTCTGTCGGCAACAACGTCGGCGGAACGCCCGGTGTCGGCGTCGTGCCGGGCGACAACACGCACCCGTTGCCGTCGGACGGCGCGACACCGCCCACCACGGGACAGCCTGGCCAGCCCGGCAAGTCGAACCCGTTGTTCGGCGACATGTTCACCGCCGGTCTCGCCGCGGCCTCGGCCGCCGCGTTCGGCCGGTTCGGGTCGATCATGCCGCGCGTACCCGGCTGGGCGACCGGCAAGAATCCCAAAGAGGACAAGAAAGACGGCGAGGTCGTCGGCGGAGGCGCTGGTGCGGGCACTGGCGCGACCGCGGGCGGTGCCGGGGGTGGCATCCCGATCGGCGGTGGCGGCGCGCCGTCGCTGGACGGTGGCGCGATCGGCGCCGGCGGCGGCGGGTTCTCCGGTCCCGGCGAGGCACCGGCCGCGTTCTCCGGCCTGGCCGGCGATGGCGGCGCGGGCAGCGCGATGAGCGGTTTGGCGGGCGGAGCCGCCGGTGCCGCGGGCGCGGCGGCGGCCAAGGGCGCGATGCCGATGATGCCCATGATGCCGATGGGCATGGGCGCGGGCGGCGACCTCGGCTCCGGACGGCGGATCCCGCCGTGGCTCGTGGAGACCGAGAACGTCTGGGGCCAGTCGGCCCCGGTCGCTCCGGCCGTGCTCGGCGAAGAACCCGAACAGTACTGATTCCCTGAAACAGGAGAGGCGGCTCGGTGATGGCATCCAGTGCGGGCGGTTACCGGGTCGCCCCCGCCAGGCTCGAAGCGGCGGCGGCCGAACTCGAACAGCGCGCCGGCGTGCTCAAGACCGCGCAGACCGCGCTGGCGGGTGAGAACGTCCCCGCCGCCGCGTTCGGCAAGGTTTCGGCGTCCAACGCGGCTTCGGCGACGTTCACCAAGACGATCAAGGACGTCGCGGGCAAACTGGACGGGCAGCTCACCAAGGCGACGGTGATCCACCAGGGACTCACCGCGGCGGCGGGCGGCTATCGGCGCGCCGACGTCCAGGTCGCCGCCTCCTACCGGGCGCTGATGCCGGAGAATCCCTTGCCCAAAGCCGGGAATCCGGCGGGTATCGGTGGCGCGGCGGACACCGGGCAGTGGGCCACGGCGATCGCCCGGAATCGCGTCAAGGTCTCCGACGCGCTGACGGCGGAACGTGACAGGCTCGCGAATCTCTTGGCGCACGGCGGAAAAGTCGACGACATCGCGAACGCGCGCACCAGGATCGCGCTGTACGAAGACATCCTCGCCAACGACCGGCAGATTCTGCGGTTCGACCCGGCGGGCAACGGGCGTATCGCCGAACTGGTCGGCAGAATCGAGCCCGGCACCCGCAACGTCGGTCTGTTCGTCCCCGGCGTCAACACCTCGTTCGGCAACTTCCAGAGCTACGCCGACCTCGGCACGAGCCTGGTCGCCGCGGACGCCACCGGGCGGACCGCGATGGTGGTCTGGGCCGACGGCGTCTTCCCCCAGAACGTCATCACCGAAGGACCGGCCGCGCATTACGCGCAGACGATGGCCCCCGAACTCAAGGCTTTCGGCGACGAGCTGCGCGGGCAGATCGACAGCCACGCTGGTCCCGGCGTGGTCGTCACCGCCGTCGGGCACAGTTACGGCGGCGCCACCGTGGGGCTCGCGGAGCAGCTCGGGCTCAAGGCCGACCAGGTGCTGCACGTCGAGTCCGCGGGGATGGGCCACGGGATCTGGCGCCCGGACGACCTTCCGGCGAGCCAGGCCGGGGTGCAGCGGTATTCCATGACGGCCCCCCTCGATCCGATCGTGGTCGCGCAGGGCAACGCGGGACTGATCGAAGGGCTCGGCGCCGGGCACGGAGCGGACCCCGACCGCTTCCCCGGCGTCGTCGAACTGGAAACCGGCCGGGACGCGAACGGCGATCTGCAGTGGGGTATGGATTCCCACAGCGGTGTGCTCAAACCCGGTTCGGATTCGTGGAACAACATCTACGGTGTGCTCACGGGCGGACCGGTCACGCACGAGGGCTTCACCGGCGGCTCGCTGCGTGAGATGGCCGTCGAAGGCGTGGGCCGAGGCCTGTGAGGGGTGGGGAATGATCACCGGGAGCACCGAACTCGACCGGCTGGCCGAGGAGCTGACAGCGGTCATCGACGGCGTCGCGGGCACCTTCGGTACCAGCGCGGAGCGCACCGTGGACGGCGAACTGGACTGCGATCCGACCCAGCCGGGGCGGGTTTTCTGCCGGCAGTACGGTCTTCGCGTCGACGACGCCTCCGACGCGGTCCGCAAACTCGTCGACGTCGTCCTGCCCATGTTGGAAGGTCAGGGCTGGCGGACGCGCGACCGCAGCAATCCGCGTGAGCTGATCGCCCAGTTCAGCCGTGACGGCGCCGACTTCAACGTGCATGTCTCCCGCGTCGGTGACGGCGTGGCCATCGTGGGCTCGACAGCCTGCGTATCCGTCCCCTAGGACCCCGGGGGTCGCGAAAGACCTCGTGAGCGGCAGTGGTGTCCCCCAGTACGCCGCTGCCGCTCACGAGGCACGGAAACGCGAAGGCCGCCAGCCCCGGCGCTTGCCGCGCCGGACCGCCGCCACCACCACGCCCGCCGCGACGGCGGCGGCCACCCCGGCGATGGCGAGTACACCGGAAACCTTGTCCGCGCCTCCGCGGGCGGGTGCGGCCGCCGGGACGACGACGGTCTCCGGGCCGACACTCGGCGGCCCTCCCGGCCCCGGCGTACCAGCCGGGATGACGGCGGAAACGGCGGCGTAGGCGTCGATCGAACCCCAGCCCCGGCGCGGATCGTGGCCGCCGCTCGGGCCGCGGTGCGCGGTCAAGGTCAGCCGGGTGACGACCTGTTCGGGCGACAACTCGGGGTGATACGCGCGGACGAGCGCGGCGACGCCCGCGACGTGCGCGGCGGCCAGGCTGGGATCGCTCACCGGCCATCGGTGCGCCACGGTCCCGCCCGCTCCGGCCGACGTGCTGACCAGCTCGGCGCCGGGTGCGGAGATCCCCAGATAGGAGCCGGATTCCGTCTGCACGGCCTCGCCTGTCTGGTTGGTCGAACCCACCGCGAGGACGCCGGGCGTCGCGGTGGGGTAGGACGTCTGGCCCTGCTGCGTGCCCGCGGCGGGCGAGACGATCAGCGCGCCTTTCTCCCTGGCGCGCGACACCGCGCCGGTCAGCGCGGGACTGTCCGAAGCGGCCGGGACGGCGATCAGGATGATCCCGGCGCCGCGGTTCAGCGCGGTCTCGATGGCGGACGCGAGCTGGCCTGGGTCGCCACCGCCGTTCACCTGCGTGTAGCGGAGCGGCAGGAGCTTCACCCCGGGTGCGATCCCGGCGAACGTCGTGGACGGATCCGGTTGGGCGCCGACGATGCCGGCGGCGATCGTGCCCCGGCCGTCGCAGTCGTCGGTCGCGGTGCCCTGTCCGCCGACGAGCTGTCCGGAAGCGAACTGGCGGTTGCCGCCGTCCACGCCGGTGCCGATCACCGCGACCAGCTGGCCGGTGCCGCGCGAAAGCGGCCAGACCCGCGCGGGATCGATCAGCCGTTGTCCCCATGGAACGGCGGCGGTGTAGGTGCCCGTCGGGTTCGCGCACTGCTCGGCGACCGCCGTCGCCGGGACGGGTGCGCCCAGCAGTACCACGCTGAGTGCTCCCACGGACAGGGCGCTTCCCGCGACGGCACTTTTACCGGCAAAGCCCACCATTCCTCCAGAATTCCCTTGTCACACAAGGAAATTCTAGTGCTCCAGGTCAGCGCAGGTCCATCCCGAGGTCCAGCGCGGGTGAGGAGTGAGTGAGCGCCCCGACCGCGAGGAAGTCCACACCGGACTCCGAGTAGGCCCGCGCGACGTCTAGCCGCAACCCGCCTGAGGATTCCAGCCGGGTCTTCGGCGAGACCTCGTCGCGCCGGTCGACGGCCTTCGCGCATTCCCCCGGCGTGAAGTTGTCGAGCAGTACCTCGTCGGCACCGGCGGCGAGTGCCTCCTCCAGTTGGGCCAGGTCGTCGACCTCGACCTCGCAGTGCAGTTCGGGCGCGTGCTCACGGGCCGCGGCGAGCGCCGCGGTCACCGAACCGGCGGCGACGACGTGGTTGTCCTTGATCAGTACCGCGTCGCCGAGGCCGAGCCGGTGGTTCACCCCGCCGCCCGCGCGGACGGCGTATTTCTCCAGCAAGCGCAGTCCGGGCAAAGTCTTGCGGGAATCCCGGATCCGGCAGCCGGTACCGTCCACTTCGGACACCCAGGCCGCGGTCGCGGTGGCGATGCCGGACAGGTGGCACAACAGGTTCAGCGCGGTGCGTTCGGCGGTGAGCAGACCGCGCACCGGGCCGCGCACGACCAGCGCCGGCTCGCCGGCGGTCAGCCGGTCACCGTCGTCGCGGGCGGCCATGACCTCCAGTCCGGAGCCGAGGACGAGGTCGAACACCGCCAGCGCCACCGGGATCCCGGCGACCACGCCCGCCGTCCTCGGCGTGAGTTCGGCCAGCGCGGTGGCGGACTCGGGCACGGTGGCGTTCGTCGTCGCGTCGGGCCCGTACCGCAGGTCCTCGGTCAAGGCCGTCGTGACGACGCGGTGCGCGTCGGGGACGTCGAGGCCGTGATCGGCCAGCGCCTTGACAATCCACGGGGAGAACTCACTCATGCCACACCTTCCAAAGCGATCGGATCGGCCAGCACCGGCTGGCCCGACGGGCTGAGCCGGATGAGCTGACCGCGTTGCCAGGTGCCTTCGTCGCGTTCGGGGAAATCGGTCCGCACGTGGCAGCCGCGGGACTCCGTCCGCCGTGCGGCCGCCGCGACCAACGCCTCCGCCACCAGGGTGAGCGCCGCGTCCTCGACGAGCCGAGGAGTCCACAAAGGACTTTCAATCACCGAAAGGTCGAGCACCGAACCGACGACCGCGAGACCGTCGGCGTCCCGGCCGATCGCCGCGTACCGGCTCATCGCCCGCTGCAGCGCGTCGCGGTCGGCCACCGCGACCGTCGGCGGCGGCGTGAGCACCCCGCGGCGCGGGTCGGCCAGCAGTCCGGCGGCGAGATCGATGGCGATCGCCTCCGCGACCCGCTGCCCGACGACGAGG
Source organism: Amycolatopsis sp. NPDC034160 (assembly GCF_055575355.1). Classification (NCBI taxonomy): domain Bacteria; kingdom Bacillati; phylum Actinomycetota; class Actinomycetes; order Pseudonocardiales; family Pseudonocardiaceae; genus Amycolatopsis; species Amycolatopsis sp. NPDC034160. The sequence goes on from NZ_JBVISU010000008.1 coordinate 228,987, forward strand.
CCTTCGAGCAAACTGTTGGACGCCAAGCGGTTCGCGCCGTGCAGACCGGTCCTCGCGACCTCACCCGCCGCGTAGAGCCCGCGCACCCCGGACCGTCCGTCCACAGTGGTCACCACACCACCGCAGGCGAAATGCGCCGCGGGTGTGACCGGGATCGGATCCTTCGCGGGGTCGAGGCCGATCGCCGCGCACGCCGCGTGCACGGTCGGGAACCGCTTCGCGAAGCCCGCGATTCCGGTGGCGTCAAGGAAAACGTGGTCGTCGATGCCGCCGGGCGCCTGCACCATCCGGCGGGTGATCGCCGCCGACACGACATCCCGCGGTGCGAGATCGCCGAGCGGATGCACACCGTGCATGACCGAGGCGCCCGTCGCGTCGTGCAGGGTCGCGCCCTCACCGCGCACCGCCTCGGTGACCAGGGGAAGGCGGCCGCGTGCGCCGGGGGTGAACAGGACCGTCGGGTGGAACTGGACGAACTCGACGTCCGCGAGCTGCGCTCCGGCGCGCAGCGCGAGCGCGAGCCCGTCCCCCGTGGCGATCTCCGGATTCGACGTCGCCTGGTAGAGCTGCCCCAGCCCGCCGCTGGCCAGCAGCACCGCCGGTGCCCGGACGACGCCGGGAACACCGTTGCGGTCCAGGACGGACACGCCCACCACCTCGCCGGCGGGGGTACGGATCGCGTCGACGGCGATGTGGTGCTCCAGGACCGGGATCCGCCGGTCACCGGTCTTCGCGACCAGTGTGCGTTCTACCTCGGCCCCGGTCGCGTCACCTCCGGCGTGGATGACGCGGAACGCGCTGTGTCCGCCTTCCCTCGTGCGCGCCAGTTCGTCACGGCCTTCGACGGCCGGGTCGAAGCGGGCGCCGTCGATCCGCAACCTGGCCACCGCGGCCGGGCCACCGGCGATGATCGAGCGGACGGCGTCCTCGTCACAGAGCCCGGCACCGGCGGTGAGTGTGTCCGCGGCGTGCTTGCCGACCGAGTCGCCTCGCTCGTGCTCACCCTCCAGCACGACGGCGATCCCGCCCTGCGCCCAGCGGGTGTTCCCGTCGGAGACCGCGGCCTTGGTGACCACCAGGACATGCAGCCCGAGTTCCCGCGCGCGCAGCGCGGCGGTGAGCCCGGCGACCCCGCTGCCGATCACCACGAGGTCGGCGGCGGCCTCCCAGACCGGGCGGGTTTTCGCCTGTAGGTCGGTAACCGGATCGGTCATTCTCCGCCGCCAGGCTGCCCGATCTCGATCATGCGCCGCACGGAAGCGCGGGCGCGGGCGGCGGTCTCGACGTCGACGTGGACCTCGTCGGCGCCCTCGCGCAGCGACCGCAGCAGGGCGGCGGGCGTGATCATCTTCATGTACCGGCACGACGCCCGGTCGTTCACCGCGCGGAAGTCGATCTCCGGCGCGGCCTTGCGCAGCTGATGGATCATTCCGATCTCGGTGGCCACTAGGACCGACTTCGCCTTGGTGTCGCGGGCGGCGTGGACCATGTCGCCGGTGGAGAGGATCTTGACCCGTTCCGGGGCGACAGCGCCCTCTCCCGCCAGGTACAGCGCCGAGGTCGCGCAGCCGCATTCCGGGTGGATGAACAGGTCGGCGTCCGGGTTCTCCGCGGCCCGCTCGGCCAGTTCGGCCCCGTTGATGCCGGCGTGCACGTGGCATTCCCCGGCCCAGATGTGCATGTTCTCGCGGCCGGTCACCCGCTTGACGTGCGCGCCGAGGAACTGATCCGGCAGGAACAGAACCTCCTGGTCAGCGGGGATCGAGGCGACCACGTCCACGGCGTTCGACGACGTGCAGCAGATGTCGGTCTCCGCCTTGACCTCGGCCGTGGTGTTCACGTACGAGACGACGACGGCGCCGGGGTGCTCGGCCTTCCAGGCGCGCAGCTGCTCGCCGGTGATCGAGTCCGCGAGCGAGCAGCCCGCCCGCGCGTCCGGGATCAGGACCGTTTTCTCGGGCGCCAGGATCTTCGCCGTCTCGGCCATGAAGTGCACGCCGCAGAAGACGATGGTGGACGCGTCGCTGCTCGCCGCGATGCGGCTGAGCGCGAGGGAATCGCCGGTGAAATCGGCGATGTCCTGGATCTCGGGGACCTGGTAGTTGTGCGCGAGCAGGACGGCGTCGCGCTTGCGAGCGAGGCTCCGCACCTCCTCCGCCCATGCGGCGTCGGCGACGACGCCACCGTACGGGGTCAGGTCGTTCTGCAGCGTGCTCGTCATCGTTCTGGCCCTCCGGACCGATTTGTCCACTCCCGGTTTTCGCCTTACAATCGAAAACCGTGCGAAGTCATCTTAACACCCAGACCCCCCTCGCCCACGAGGTTTTGGGAGCGGTCCTGCAAGTGCGCTCGGACACACTGAGGGTCCTGCTGTGGCGGCGCGCGCTCGATCCGCATCTGGGCCGCTGGTCGCTTCCCGGCGGCAGGCTGCGGCCGGATGAGGACGTCGAGGCGTCCATCCGGCGGCAGCTCGCCGAGAAGGTCGACGTTCGGCAGTTGAAGCATGTGGAGCAGCTGGCGGTGTTCAGCGCACCGGACCGGGTGCCGGGCCCGCGCGTCGTGGCGACGGCCTTCCTCGGCCTCGTGCCGTCCGATGTGGACCCAGAGATCCCGGAAGACACCGAATGGCACGACGTCTCCGAGTTGCCGCGCACGGCGTTCGACCACGAGTCCATCGTGCTGCGCGCGCGCGACCGGCTCCGTTCGAAGCTCTGTTACACGAATCTCGGGTTCGCGCTTGCCCCGGAAGAGTTCACCGTATCGGCGTTACGGGGGCTGTACTCGGCTGCGCTGGGTTACCGGGTGTCCGCGACGAATTTGCAGCGCGTGCTGTCCCGGCGCGGGTTGCTCGTCCCCACCGGGCACACCGCGCCGCCGGGCCGGAGCGGTGGTCGGCCAGCGGCGCTGTTCTCCTTCGCGGGCAAGGGGATGCAGATCACCGACCCGTTCGCGGTGTTCCGCCCGCCTGTCCGGAAGTGACCGTCCTGCGAAGTCCTCGCGGTCCCCGTACCTTGAACGGGTGACCGAGCCGAGCGAGGAGTCCACCGGGAAGGCGATCTTGCCGCTGTTCCCGCTACAGACCGTGCTTCTGCCTGGAACACACCTCCCACTGCACATCTTCGAACCGCGATACCGGCAGCTGATCACGGATCTCGTCGGCGACGTCATCCCGGACCGCGAATTCGGTGTCATCGCGCTGCGCACGACGATGAACAGGGAGGTCAGCGGAATCGAGCACGTCCACGAGGTCGGCTGCAGCACGGTGCTGCGCGAGGCGAAACGGCTGCCGGACGGCAGATTCGACGTCGTCACCACCGCGCGGCGCCGGTTCCGGCTGCTGGAGATCGACCGCGTTTCCGCGCCGTACCTGATCGGCTCGGTCGAATGGGTGCCCGACGACCGGTTTTCCACGGTGCACGGCGACACCGTGACCAGGCTCGCCGACGTCGCCAAGACCGCGCATCGCCGCTACTGCGAATCCGCCTGGCACGCCGACGACTGGACCACCCCGCCCGACGACGGCGACATCGCCGCGCTCGCCTACCGGCTCACCGCGGACTGCCTGGTCCCGTTGGAGGACCGGCAGCGCCTGCTGGAGGAGACCAACCCGCTGCGGCGGCTGCGGATCGCATGCCGCCTGCTGACGCGTGAGGCCGGATTCCTGAACACCCTCGGCGCCGTGCCGATGCCGCCGGGGGAACTCGGCGAGTTCACGCGCCCTTCGAACCTGAACTGAGACCCGTCAAGTGCTATGAAAGGTCCTTTCCTTGCAAATTTTGCAAGGAAAGGACCTTTCATAGCACGCGCGAGACCCTACTTACCGGACTTCGAAGCCCCTTCAGAGCCCTCTTCGGCCCCGTTCCCGCCGCCGAACTTGCTCCACACCTTGCCCGCCGCCCCGGAAACCGCCTCGCCGACGTCGCTGAACACCTTCGTCAGCGGGTCGGCCGAGCTGTTCCAGGAGTCCTTGTACGACTTCGCGGCCGACTTCAGGTCGTCGGTCCAGTTGGCGGACGGCGCGTCCTCGTCGCGGCGCGGGTACTCGCCGGCCAGGATCGCCCGGTACTCCTCCGAAGCGGCCCACTTCTGCAGTTGCGCGGCGCGCACGACGGCCAGCGGATGCGACATCGTCTCGACGTAGCGCAGCTTCAGGTAGCTGTCGCGGATGTCGTCGACCGACTCGTACTCCGACGCCTGCCGCAGGAACGCCGGGATGTCGATCTTCGACGGGTCGATGCCGCCCGCGACCAGGATCTGCGACCGCAGCGCGGCGGTCGGGTCCTGCGAGCACAGCAGCCCGGCGCGGTCGCAGGACAGTTCGGCCTTGCGGTACCACTCGCGCAGCGCGGCGATGACGACCCGGATGCCGATCGCGCTCACCGGTGTCCACGACATCGACATCTGCAGGCCGATCAGCCGGAGCATGATCGTGCGGTACACCGCGTGCCCGGACAGCACGTGCCCCATCTCGTGCCCGATCACGAACCGCAGCGAGGCGAGGTCCATCGATTCGACGGTCGCGGTGTTGAGCACGATGAACGGCTCGTCCATGCCGATCGTCTGCGCGTTGACCTCGGGGCTGCGGGCGACGAACAGGTTCGGCACGCGGTCGAGGTCGAGCGTTTCGGCGCATTCGTTGCGCAGCTTGTCCAGTTCCGGATACTGCGTCGGGCCGACCCGGATCGCGGAGGCCAACGCCATGAGCCGCTCACCGCGTTCGCTGTAGAAACCCGAAATCGCCTTCACGACCTGCGCGAATCCGGGTACCGCGCGCAGGGTGGCCAGTGCCCCACGGTCGACGGGGTGTTCGTAGGCCCGCGGGCTGATGCCCGGGAACCGGACGGCGTTGTGCCGGGAAACCTCGATGTCGTCAGTCAAGAAAGCCCCCTAGAGAAGTCCCGGCCCACCCTAGAGGAAAACCGTCAGCCGAGTCTGCGACCCAGGTCTTCCCGGCCGTTCCACGCGGTCAGCAGCGTGTAGGCCAGCGTGGTCATCAGCGGCGCGGCGAGCATGATCCAGGGCGATTCGATCTGCGGCGCCTTCATGATGACGTCGCCGACGGCGGGCGCCGCTCCGATCTCGTAGCGGCTGTTGGCGAACGAGACGCCCATCGTCGTGCCCAGCCAGCCCGCGAGGGTCGCGCCGCCGGTCGCGGCGATCAGCACGACCGGACCGCGGCGCTCGCGCAGGAGCCAGGTCACGACACCGATCAGCAGCCCGGCGCCGAGCGCGAGGAACCCGTAGATGGCGAGGTCGTCGAAGCGGTGCCAGCTCTCCAGTTCCAGCGGCGCGAGGCCACCTTCGGCGTCGAGCACCCGTATGCGCTGCGGCGGCGCGAGCCGTGCCCACAGCCACGCCAGCGGGAAGCCGAGCAGCCCGGCCGTGGACAGCACGCTGACCGCGGGCAGCAGATCGGCCTTGACGACGACCTTGGGGTACGGGCGGCGCGGCCTCGGCAGCATGGGGACCGACCAGGGGTCGGGCACGCTGGAAGACAGGTGTGCCGGTTTGCCCGACGTCTCGCCCAACCCGGACCCCTCTCACGCTGCTTGTGCAGAGCGTAACCAATGACGGCCCCAGCGCACGCAACCCGGCACCGAGTCGCGCCCCTCTCTCTCGCGCGTTTAGTCCTCTGAATGCGGTAGTTGCACGCGCGAGGACCGCATTCAGAGGACTAAACGCGGAGCGCGTCAGCCCGCAAGTTCGCCGTGACGGCTACACCTCGCGGTCCAGCCCACCGGAGTGATCTGGACGACCATCCGCCGCGCACAGAACGTGCAGTAGCGCGGCGGTTCGAGTGCCGTTCTCGGGTTGTGGCAAGCGGGATGTTCGGCGCCGCCATCGGACGGTTGTCCACAATGGACACAGAAGGCCGGTCGCTCAGAGGACGTCACTGATCGCCTTCACCGGCATCTTCAGCTCTTCGAGCATCTCCAGATCCGCGGTGGCCGGGCGGCCGAGGTTGGTCAGGTAGTTGCCGACGATGATCGCGTTGATCCCGCCGAGCATGCCCTGTTTGGTGCCCAGATCGCCGAAGGTCAGCTCACGGCCGCCGGAGAACCGCAGCAGCGGCCGCGGCATCGCCAGCCGGAACGCGGCCACGGTGCGCAGGGCGTCCTTGCCTTCGACGACCTCGTAGCCCTCGTACGGCGTACCCGGCTGCGGGATGAGGAAGTTCATCGTGCACTCGTCGGGGTTCAGCTCGGCAAGCTGCGCGGCGAACTCGGCGCGCTGCTCGATGCTCTCCCCCATGCCGATGATGCCGCCGCAGCAGACCTCCATGCCCGCCTCGCGGATCATGCGCAGGGTCTCCCAGCGCTCTTCCCACGTGTGCGTGGTGACGACGTTCGCGAAATGCGAGCGCGCGGTCTCCAGGTTGTGGTTGTAGCGGTGCACGCCCATCTCGACGAGTTCGTCGACCTGCTCCTGGGTGAGCATGCCGAGCGAGCAGGCGATCTGGATGTCGTTGCCGTCCTCGCGGATCGCCTTGATCCCTTCGCGGACCTGCGAGAGCAGCCGCTTGTCGGGACCGCGGACGGCGGCGACGATGCAGAACTCGGTCGCGCCGGTCTCGGCGGTCTGGCGGGCGGCCTTGACCAGGCCGGGGATGTCCAGCCACGCCGAACGCACCGGCGTCGGGAACCGGCCGGACTGCGAGCAGAAGTGGCAGTCCTCGGGGCAGCCGCCGGTTTTGAGGCTGATGATGCCCTCGACCTCGACCTCGGGGCCGCACCAGCGCATCCGGACCTCGTGGGCGAGCGCCAGCAGATCGGTCAGGTGGTCGTCGTCGAGCCGCAGCACTTCGAGGATCTGTTCCTCGCTGAGCCCGACGCCACGCTCGAGGACCTGGTCGCGCGCCACGGCGAGGATGTCGACGGTCTCCGGGGCTGTGGTCACGAGGCGGCTCCTGTTCGGGGTGGGGCGGCAAAGCAAAGGCACATCATCGTGCACGACCGGACGCCTCGCACACAGCGACGCAGGTCACTTCTGGGCCGACGCGCGGCCGGCGAAGCGTTCGGGGTCGAATTCCCCGCCGAACCACGGCGAGAGACCCGCCCTGGCCAGCGCGGTGAACTCCGCCAGCTCGGCCGTGCCCATCCCGGCGGGCAGCACGCCCAGCAGCGGGGCACCGGCGGCGACCGGCAGGTCCTCGAGATTCGACACCGCCGCCAGGTCGGGCTCGTCAGGCCAGGCCCCGACGATCACCCCGGCCACGGTGAGGCCGCGTTTGGTCGCGACCTCGGCGGTCAGCGCGGTCGCGTTGAGTGTGCCCAGCCCGGCCTCGGCCACGACGATGACCAGCGCGCCGAGCGACCAGGCGACGTCGGCCAGCGAGGCGCCGTCGGCGTCGAACCGGACCAGCAGACCGCCCGCGCCCTCGATGAGGGTGAGGTCGTGGTCGCCGTCGAGCTCACTCGCGGCGGCGGCGATCTCGCTCGGGGAAAGCGTCGGCAGCCCGGACAGCCGCGCGGCCGCTTCCGGCGACAACGGATCCGGATATCGCCGCAGCTCCCGGGTGGTGACCGGACCGGCGAGACGGACGACGTCGGCGAGGTCGCCGGGTTCGTCCGGACCCACCCCGGTCTGCGCCGGTTTCAGTACGGCGACACGCTGGCCTTGACCGGCGGCCAGTGCGGCGATGGCGGCGGTTGAGATCGTCTTGCCGACACCCGTACCGGTGCCGGTCATGACCAGCATGCTCACGTACCGAGAACTTAGTGGGTCCGGATCGAGTCGTGCTGAACGGCTCCGTCAGCTCCCCTGATTGGGCACGGCGGTGACGGCGCCGACGGGCGAGAAGGACGGTCCACCGTCGTCCGACAGGTAGACCTGGGCGGCGCCGACGTCGAAGTACATCCCGGTCAGGTGCAGTTCGCCCCGTGCCTCCGCCTCGGCGATCAGCGGGTAGTCACGCAGGTGGTCCAGCTGCTGCAGCACGTTCTGCAGGGCCAGCCGGTTGACCTCGGCCTCCGGGGGCTCGCCGTCGAGGGTCACCGGGACCTTGCGCTCGGCGCTCGGCTCGGCGTGCCGCAGCCAGGAGGTCAGCATCGGCGTGTCGTCGGGGGCTCCGGTGGCCAGCGCCTGCATCGCGCCGCAGCCGGAGTGCCCGCAGACCACGATTTCGCGCACCTTCAGCACGCCGACGGCGAACTCGACGGTGGCACCCATCGACGGATCGGCCTGGCGGGCGGGCACCAGGTTCCCGATGTTGCGGACGGTGAACAGGTCGCCGGGCCCACTGGTGGTGATCATGTTCGGCACGATGCGCGCGTCACCGCAGGTGATGAACAGGGTATGCGGCGACTGACCGCCCGCCAGCCTGCTGAGCGCGGGCTGCATGATCGCGGCGGTGCGCCGCTGGAACTCGGTGGCGCCGCGCAGGGTCGGACCGCCGCGCTGGCCGGGCACCTCGACGTCCTTGGCCTGCCAGTCCGACCAGGGCGCGAGCAACCGGGGCACCGAACGCGACGCGGCCGTCCTGGACAAGGTGGGATCGTCGGATTTGCCGTTGGCGAACCACGGATGCCCGATCTCGTCGACGATCACTTCGCCGCCGGCGCGCTCGTGGCCGTGCTGCCAGTTCGAAAGGCTCTCGAAGGCGGCGTGGTCGAGGTAGTCGACGACAAGCTCCAGCGTCACCTTCGCGCCGTTGGGCACGGTCGCGAGCACCCGGCTGAGCCTCGGCACCGAAAGGAACGTCAGGACGCCTTCGACGACGACGCGCCACTCGTCACCGTCGCGTTCGGCGTGGATCCCGGACCACACCGTGCGGTGCACCATCAGCAGTACCGACAACGCGATACCGAGCAGCACCCCGGTGAGCAGGTCGAAGACGACGACACCGGCGAGGGTCACCAGGTACAGGCCCAGGTCACCGTGCTTGAGGACCACCTTGATATGCCCGGGGTTGACCAGCTTCGCACCGACGTGGACGAGCAGACCGGCCAGTGCCGCGAGCGGGATGTTCTGGATCAGCCCGGCGAACGCGGCGACGAACACCAGGATCCAGACACCGTGCAGGATCGCGGAGGCGCGAGTGCGGGCACCGGTGGCGACGTTGGTCGAGCTGCGGACGATCACGCCGGTGACGGGGAGACCGCCCAGCGCGCCCGAGGTCATGTTCGCGGCGCCCTGGCCGATCAGCTCACGGTCGAGGTTCGAGCGCGGTCCGGTGTGCATCTTGTCGACCGCGACGGCCGACAGCAGGCTTTCCACGCTGGCGATCAGCGCGATGGTGATGATCGCGACGGCGAACGCGCCCCAGCCGCCGTCCGGCAGTTGAGGAGCGAAGCGGATGGCGAGCAGGTCTCCGGGCAGGTCGACGCGGGGCAGGGTCATTCCGGTGGTCACGGACAGCACGGTCACGACCGCGATGGCGGCCAGGGGGCCGGGGATCTTCCGGACGGACGCGGGCAGCCGCGGCCACAGCAGCAGGATGCCGATGGTGAGGACACCGATCAGGGCGGCGGTGTCGTGGTGGCCGATGATCTGGGCGGGCAGCTGGGCGATGTTCGCGAGCGCGGAGCTCTGCGCCGATCCGCCCAGCACGACGTGGAGCTGACCGAGGACGATGGTGACACCGATCCCGGCGAGCATGCCGTGCACGATGGCGGGCGAGATCGCGAGCGCCCCGCGGGCGATCCGGCTCAGGCCGAGCAGGATCTGCAGTGCGCCGGCGGCGACGGTGATGGCGCAAGTGGTCGCCCACCCGAAGGTCGCGATCGTTTCGGCCATGATCACCGTCAGTCCGGCGGCCGGACCGCTGACCTGAAGGGGCGAGCCACCGAGCGCGCCCGCGACCACACCGCCCACGACGGCCGCGATCAACCCCGCGACGATGGGCGCCCCTGAAGCGAGCGCGATGCCCAGCGAGAGCGGGACGGCGACGAGGAACACCACCAGCGATGCGGGCAGGTCGTGCCGAAGCACGACGCGAGGTTGGAACTTCTTTGACGTGGCCAGCATGATCACCAGGAAACTGGTGATTTGTCCGCTATGCACCACCTAATCGAGTGAATCTTGTCCTTCAAGCGGGTGGTGTAGCCCACTTTTGGGCTGCATTGTTACTTGGAGATGTCTTCTACCTTTCAGAAACCCTTGCCAGCTCCCGGATACTGGGAATTATCGATCGGCCGCCTGGCCAAGACGCACGCCGGGCGAACCGGTCCGTGAAGGACTTCTGAGTCCCTCAAGGAGTCCTTCACGGACCAGTGATGAGGCAAGGGGGCTCAGGACTTCACGGGAGTCGCCGCCGAAGTGAACGACCGGCGCGCCGCGTCGAGCAGATACACGTTCGCCTTCCCGACGTCGAAGTACATCCCCGTCAGCCGGAGTTCACCGCGCGCCAGCGCGGCGTCGATGACCGGGTACGAGCGCAGGTTCTCCAGTTGCTGCACCACGTTGTGCAGGGCGAGCCGATCGGCCTCGCGGGCGGGACGGGCGCCGTCGAGCAGCACCGGCCCCTCGCTTTCCCAGCGTCGCAACGTTTGTTCGCCGTGCCGCAGCCAGCCGCCCAGCCGCGCGAACCCGGCGGGCGCGTCCCCGAGCAGCGCCTTCATCGCACCGCAGCCGGAATGCCCGCACACCACCACTTCCCGCACCCGCAGCAGCCCGACGGCGTACTCGATCGCCGCCCCCACCGAGAAATCCGCTTCGGTACTGGCGTGCGGGACGAGGTTTCCGATGTTCCGCACGGTGAACAGGTCACCGGGTCCGCTGGTGGTGATCAGGTTCGGCACGATCCTCGCGTCGCCACAGGTGACGAACAGCGTATGCGGTCGTTGCTTGTCGGCCAGTCCGTCCCAGGTCCGCCGCAGCAGCGGCGCCGTCCGCCGCTGGAACTCCGAAGCACCGCGGCACAACGGGACACTGCCGCCGCGCTGACCCGGCAGTTCGAGATGTTCCGCCTGCCATTCCGACCACGGCGCGAGCCAGCGCGGCACCACGCGGGACGCGACGCCGCGCCGCACGGTCGGCACCCCGGCCTTGCCACGGCCGAACCACGGATGCCCGATCTCGTCGACGACCACGACTCCCCCGCCCCGCTCGTGCGCGCGCTGCCAGCCGCGCAGGCAGTCGAAAGCGGCGTGGTCCAGATAGTCGACGAAGAGTTCCAGTGTCACTTCCGAACGCTCCGGAACTGCGGCAAGGACGGTCGTCAGCCTTGGCACGGATAGGAATGTGAGCGCGCCTTCGATGACGACGCGGGTCCGCGCACCGTCCGGTTCGATGTGGATTCCGGAGAACAGCATCCGGCGCAGCATGAGCACGAGCGCCACCGCGATCCCCGCGACGACGCCGGTGAGCAGGTTGACGGCGACCGCGCCGAGCAGGGTCGCGAGGTAGACCGGCAGGTCGCCGTGGCGACGGACTTCGCGGAGGCTGGTGACGTTGACGAGTTTGGCGCCGACGTAGACGAGGAGTCCGGCGAGGGCGGCGAGCGGGATCAGCCGCAGCGCGTCGGTGAGGAAGAGGCAGCAGCCGAGGATCCACACGCTGTGCAGGATCGCCGACATCCGGGTGCGGGCGCCCGCTTCGAAGTTGGTCATGGTGCGCACGACGACGCCGGTGACCGGGAAGCCGCCGAACGAGCCGGCGGCGACGTTCGCCAACCCCTGGCCGATCAGTTCGCGGTTGAGGTCGGTGCGCGGCCCGTCGCGCAGTTTGTCGATGGAGAGGGCCGACAGCAGGCTTTCCAGACTGGCTATGAGCGCGATGCTGAGCACGGCGGCGGCGATGGCCGCCCAGGAACCGGACGGCGCCTCGGGGACGAAACCCAGCCCCGGCAAGCCGTTCGGGAGGTCGACGCGCGGCAGGTCCATCCCCGCCGCGAGCGAAAGGCCGGTGGCCGCCGCGACGGCGGCGAGCGGGCCGGGGACGCGGCGCACGGGACTCGGCATCCGGGTCCACGCCAGCAGGACACCGACGGTGACCACGCCGATCAGCGCGGCCTGGTCGTGGTGGCCGACGAGCTGACCGGGCAGGGCGAGGACGTTCGCGATCGCGGAACCCTGTGCCGCTCCGCCGAGTACGACGTGCAGCTGGCCGAGGACGATGATCAGGCCGATCCCGGCGAGCAGGCCGTGCACGATGGCCGGCGAGATCGCCAGCGCGGCCCTGGCGACGCGGCTGACGCCGAAGAGGATCTGGACCACGCCGGCGGCGGCGGTGATGGCGCAGGTGGCGGCCCAGCCGAAGGTGGCGATGGTCTCCGCGAGGACGACGGTCAGCGCGGCGGACGGGCCGCTGACCTGAAGGGCGGAACCACCGAAGAGGCTCGCGACGAGTCCGCCGACGACGGCGGAGACGAGTCCGGCGAGCAAGGGTGCTCCGGCGGCGTGTGCGACGCCGAGCGAGAGAGGGACGGCCACGAGGAAGACGACGACCGAAGCCGGGATGTCGTGGCGAAGGTTCTTCAGGAGGGTCGATGTGGGGTTGCGGCGGCCCGGGGGCCCGGTGTCGTGTTCGTCACCAACGATGTCGATCATGGGGGCAGGAAACCGGATCGGCGCGCAAAAGTCCGCTACGCAAAGGATTCTCAGGTTTGCTTGTGCACCGAAGAACTGGGGCATAGCGGTCTTTTACGACAAATCGCCCGTCAAACATCCCGATCGGACTCGCCCGTTCGCCTGACCAAGATCAACTGATGATCACGGACTGTACCGAGCGTGGCCTTCCCGGTTTCCCGTGACTGCCGTCACACTCTTTAGGCGGAATTTTGTCGTTTTTACGCTTTTTGTGCGGCCGCCACCATTGCGGAAGTGATCGCCGTGAGGTCGTCGGCGTCGGAAATGTAGGGCGGCATCGCATAGATCAAATTCCGGAACGGCCGCAGCCAGACCCCGTTCGCGGTGAGGACCTCGGTCGCCACCGCCATGTCCACCGGATGGTCCAGTTCCACCACGCCGATGGCCCCGAGCACCCGCACGTTGGCGACCGAAGACAGCTCACGAGCGGGTTCGAGCCCGGCTTTCAGCGCGGCCTCGATCCTCGGGACGTCGGACTTCCAGCCGCCTTCGGCCAAGATCCCCAGCGAGGCGTTGGCCACCGCCGAGGCCAGCGGGTTCCCCATGAACGTCGGCCCGTGCGCGAGCACCGGCAGTTCGCCGCGGGAGATGCCGTCGGCGATCCGCGGCGTGCACAGTGCCGCCGCCATCGTCAGGTAACCGCCCGTCAGCGCCTTGCCGAGACACAGGACGTCCGGGGTCACCCCGGCGTGTTCGGCGGCGAACATCCGGCCGGTCCGGCCGAACCCGGTGGCGATCTCGTCGAAGATCAGCAGAACGTCGTTGGCTTCGGTGATCTCCCGCAACGCGCGCAGGTACGCGGGCGGGTGGAACCGCATTCCGCCGGCACCCTGCACGACCGGCTCGACGATGATCGCGGCCAGTTCGCCCGCGTGCCGCTCGACCTCGGCCGCGAGCAGGCCGAGGTACGCCTGATCCGGTTCGTCGTCGAACGCGCCCGGCGGCTTGGGCAGGAACAGCTGCTCCGGCAGGATCCCGCGCCACAGCGAATGCATCCCGCCGTCGGGGTCACAGACGCTCATCGGCGTGAACGTGTCACCGTGGTAGCCGCCGCGCCAGGTCATCAGGCGCCGCTTATCCTTCCGCCCCACCGATTGCCAGTACTGCAGGCACATCTTGACGGCGACCTCGACCGACACCGAACCGGAGTCGCACAGGAAGACGTGCCGCAGCCCGTCCGGGGCGAGGTCCACCAGGGTCTTGGCCAGGGTGATGGCCGGTTCGTGGGTGAGTCCGCCGAACATGACGTGACTCATCCGGCCGGCCTGGTCGGCCAGCGCCGCGTCCAGCACCGGGTTCCGGTAGCCGTGGATGGCCGACCACCAGGACGACATGCCGTCGACCAGTTCGCGGCCGTCTTCGAGGGTGAGCCGCACCCCGCTCGCCTCGCGGACCAGCAACGGGTCGACCGTGCCCGGCATCGGTGAGTACGGATGCCAGACGTGTTCCGCGTCGAGGGCGAGGAGTTCTGCGGCGTCCATCCCGCGACCCTACGACATGCCCTGGTCAGCGCAGCAGCACAGGGAGGGTCTTCAGACCGTGGACCAGGGCGTTTTCCCGCCACCGCAAGGTTTCCGGCTCGGCGTCGAGACTCAGCCGCGGGAACCTCTCCGGCAGGCAGCGCAAGGCGATCTCCGCCTCCAGGCGGGCCAGCGGGGCACCGACGCAGTAGTGGATGCCGTGGCCGAACGCGAGATGCCCGTTCGCCGGCCGCGTGACGTCCAGCGGTCCGGATCCGGGAAGTGTCCGGCGTCCCGGTTGGCGCCGAGCAGGGAGACGAACACGAACTCGCCCGCCGGGATCTCGACGTCGCCGACCTGGACGGGCTCGGCGCGGAGCGCCGCCAGCTGCTCCGGCTCGCGCGGCAGGGCGAACACGCTGTTCGAGATCAGGTTGACGGTCGTCTCGAAGCCCGCCACCAGCAGCAGGAACGCCATGGCCGGCAATTGCTCCCCGGCGAGTGAAGCGCCTTCGCCACTGGCGTGGATCAGGCCCGACAGCAGGTCTTCGGCGGGCTTCGCACGCTTTTCCTCGACGAGGTCGACGAGATACGCGTGAGCAGGTCGACGCGCTCCGCGTCGCCGATCCCGTCCAGCAGTTCCTCTCCGGCGCGCCGGTCAGCGTCCGGCCAGCGCGGCCACCACTCGCTCGGTCACCTCGGTCCAGTACGCCCGCTGTTCTTCGCGCTCGTCGGCGCCCGCGAGCCACTCCTGGTGGAAGCGGAGCGTGGTCTTCTGCTCGGTGCCATTCACCGTGATCTGCAGGGTGGAGTCGTGATCCCAGTCCTTCGGCCGCCACGTCAGCCGGAGCTTGTCGCCCTCGGAACGGCCGCGGATCTCGCCGGTCGTCCCGTTGGCCGTCTCGTAGGGCGCGCCCAGTTCACGGCCCAGGTCGGCACCCGGGCCGAGCCAGATCTCCACGCCCTCGCGTCCGACCAGGAAGTCCCACACCTGTGCGCCGCTGTACGGCACGGTCTGGGAAACACCTACCTGCCAACCACTTCCGGCTGTTTTGGCCACTGCTCTCGTCACCGGCCCATCCTCGCATCGGGTGTACCGTGCGAGGTTCACCGGTCCGGGTGGAGGATCTCATTCCGTGCGCTACCGTCCGATTTCTCCCGCTCTGCTGGTCTCCGAACTGACCGAACGCATCACGACGATCACGGGCCGCCGCCGGATCGCGGTCGCCGTCGACGGCGCGGCCGGTGCGACCGACACCACAGAACTCGCGGACGCCCTGGTCGATCCCCTGCGCGTCGCCGGTCACGCGGCGTTGCGGGTCTCGGCGAACGACTTCCTCCGCCCCGCGTCCCTGCGCTTCGAACGCGGCAAAGAGGACCCCGACGCGCGCTACACCGACTGGCTGGACCTCGGCGCCCTGCGCCGCGAGGTACTCGACCCGCTCGCCGAGGGCGGCAGCGGACAGGTACTCCCCTCGCTGCGGGATCCGGTCCGCGACCGCGCCACCCGCGCGGAGCGCGTCGACCTTCCCGAGGGCGGTGTCGTCCTGCTGGACGGCGAGTTCCTGTTCGGCGCGGGCCTCGCGTTCGATCTGAGCGTGCACCTGTGGCTTTCCCCCGCCGCGCTCAAGCGGCGGGTGCCCGACAAATGGGCGCTGCCCGCCTACGAGCGCTATGAAGCCGAAGTGGACCCGGTGGCGTTGGCCGACCTGGTGATCCGCGTCGACGACCCGAACCACCCGGCACGCTACGAACCCTGACGGCACTCGCCGTCAGCGCACCGCGGCGACCGGGTCGCCGTCGAGCAGGCCGGAAAGCCTGCTCGCCATGGTGTCCCACCGCCAATGTCCGGCGACCCATTCGCGGCCGGCGGCCCCCATGCGCCGCGCCCGCACCGGGTCGGCCAGCAACGCGGCCAGCGTCTCCCGCAACTGCTGTTCGTCACGGCCGTCGACGACGTGCCCGGTGACCTCGTCCAGCACCGTTTCCGGCGCCCCACCGGAATTGCCGGCGACGACCGGCAGCCCGGTCGCCGAAGCCTCCAGGTAGACGATGCCGAGCCCTTCGACGTCGAGGCCCTTTCCGCGCGTCCGGGCAGGCATGGCGAAGACGTCACCGGCGTTGTAGTGGGCCGGCAACTCCTTCCACGGCACCGACCCGGTGATGACCACGTTGTCTTCGACACCCAGTGCGCCGACCAGCCCGGTGAGCGTCTTGCGGTACGGGCCGCCGCCGACGAGCAGCAGCGCCACGTCCGGGATCCGCCTGCGGAGTTCGGGCAGGATCTTGATCAGCATGTCCTGGCCCTTACGCGGCACCAGCCGCGAAACGCACACGATCGTCGGCCGGTCGCCGAGACCGTGCCGATCGCGAATCTCCTTGCCCGCGGCGGGATCCGGGCGGTAGAGCGCGGTGTCGACGCCGCACGGCAGCATCTCCAGCCCCGCCATCGGACCGAAAGCGGCCGAAAACCGGGACCGCGTGTACTTGCTGACGTAGGTGATCACGTCGACGGTCTCACCGATCCGCCGCAACGCCTGCCGCGACCCCGGGAGCATCGACCAGCCGACCTCGTGGCCGTGCGTCGAGGCGAGCAAGCGGCGGGCACCCGCCGATCGCAGCGGCTGCCCCAGCAACGCCAGCGGCGCGGCCGCGCCGAACCAGACGGCCTCGCAGTCGCGGGCCCGCATGATCTCCTTGGCCCGCTTGAGCACGTCCGGTGTCGGCAGCATCAGGGACGTCGGATGGCGTACCACCTCGAACGGGGCGGCGGCGTCGAACTCGGTGTGCGAGCCGGTGCTCGACTCCCAGGATGGCGCGTACACGACGAGATCGTCCGCGGGCAGACGGGTGGCCAGCGAGTTCAGGTAGTTCTGGATACCGCCCGGCCGGGGAGGGAAGTCGTTGGTCACCAGCAGCGTCCTCAGCACCCCTGCAGGCTACTTGGCCCCCGGCACGCGAAAGGGGCGGCACCGCCTGCGCGGTACCGCCCCTTTCACCGTCCCCGTGAGGGGACGAAAATTCCTTCGTCAGGCCGTCGGGCGACGGGCTCCGACGTAGTTGTTCTGCAGCGGCGACACCTTGACGACGTCACCGGAGGTCGGCGCGTGCACCATCATGCCGTTGCCGACGTACATGCCCACGTGCGAGACGGGCGAGTAGTAGAACACCAGGTCGCCCGGCTGAAGCTGCGACTTCTCGACCGGAGCGCCGAAGGTGGCCTGCTGACGGCTCGACCGCGGCAGGGAAAGACCGGCCTGCTTGTAGGCCCACTGCATCAGACCCGAGCAGTCGAAGGTCGACGGACCCGTCGCGCCCCACACATACGCGCTGCCGAGCTTGCTCTTCGCCGCCGAAAGTGCCGCGGCGGCGGCGGGGCCCGGAGCCGGCAGGTTGGGGAACGCGCCGCCCTTGTCCTTCTGGGCGGCCTTGTCCGCGGCGCTCAGGTTGCCGCTGGCCCGCTCGATTTCCTTGAGCTGGTCGTTCAGCGTCTTCTGACGCGCCTCGATGTCCGTCGTCAGCTTGGCGGCGGCGTCACGGGCGGCGGTGGCCGCCGCCTGCGCGTCCGCTGCCATCTTCGCGGAGGCCGCGGCCTGGGCGACGGCGCCGCTCAAGTTGTTCAAAGCGGTGTTCTTGTTCGCGGCGAGGACCTCGAGCGCCGAGGAGCGGTCCAGGAAGTCCTGGGTCGACGCGCCCGACAGCAGCGACGACAGCTTGTTCAGCTGCACACCGCTGGTGAACGACGCACCGGCGAACTTGTTGACCTCGGCCTGGAACGTCTTCTCGTCACCGGCGGCCTTGAGGCCGGCGTCCTTGGCCGCCGCGGCGTCCGCGGTGGCCTTGTCGAGCTCGCCCTGCTTCGCGGCGAGATCGTCCTTCGCCTTGAGAAGGTCCTCGTTCGCCTTCTCCGCCTGCGCCGCGAGGTCGCGGTACTTGGCGAGCGCTTCCGAACCGGACGGGGGCTGTTGTTGGGCGGGGACTGGGGCAGCGGTGGCGGAAGGCTGAGCGACCGTTACTGCGGTGATCACCGCGGCCGCGGCCAAAGCTCCTGACACCACGCGCTTGACTGGATGCGACTGCACGGTCGCGCGTGTCTCCTTTGCTGTCGGCCACTGACTCCGAACCGGGGACGAAGAGGTCGGGGGCCCTCTTCCGCGAAGCCGCGTCGCCGGCCGTGAAGCCCGCGCGGTTCTCCGCGTTCCCACCTGGCACCTGGCCGACTGCTATCGCAACAGGTTTGGCGCCCGGCTGGTTCTGGTGCAACTCCCCGACAAAGCTGCTTCAGTGGCGATCCCGTGTCGCCGTCTGGCGACGACTTCCGGCCACGAGATCTCGGACAGGTTACGAAACCACAGGCACCACGTCCACCACGCCAACCGCAAAAACTCTCCGTGATGCGCCGAAACACCTTCGGACCAGCATGAGTGGAAAAATGTGACGGGCATTACATCCTGGGGACCATTACGACTACCTACCGTTCGCCTGGTCGGATCGACCACTCGTCGAACGCCCCGGTCGCAGCGTGTCTCAGGCCGTCATCCGACGCTCCCGCTCGACCCTCCGGACCATCCGGAGGCGCGGGATCATCCCCGCTTCCGCGAGCGCGTCGACCGCTTTTCGCTCGTCGGCGTCCCATTCGAGCGACGGGGGCGCGCCGAGGAGGACACTGACGACACAGTCATGACATGCGTCACCCCGGACCGCGCAGCGATCGCAATCGATGACGAGCGTCTCTCTATCCGCTATCTCGGTCATGACACACACGATAAGAGCGACCACTGACAGTTTCGGGCTCGTGAGTGGTAATGACGGTTAGAACCGTCGTTACCACTCACGAGACTGGTGTTGTCCACAACCACTCCAACCATCCACAATTTTCGCCCGCCGTCCCCACTGGACCGGATCCCCGAAGATCGTGGGGAGGTGCCCTTACACAAACGCTGGTCGGAAGAAGCCATCCCGGCCGAACAACGGCCGAGCTGGCCCATCCTGCTGCAGGAGCAACACGGCATCGTGACCAGAGCGCAGCTCCGGGCCTACGGGCACTCGGCGGCGGACATCGTCGCCAACCTGGAGGCCGGGCGATGGCAGCGGGTACTTCCGCGGGTCTACGCCACCTTCACCGGTGCTCTCTCACGGGCGGCCATGGTCCACGCCGCTCTCCGCTACGGCGGCGGACACGCGGTGCTGAGCCACCACACCGCGGCCGAAGAATGGGGTCTTCTGCCCCTCACCGAGGGGCCGGTGGAGATCACCGTGCCCTATTCGAGTTCGGCGATCTCCCAGCCTCCGCTGGTGAAAGTGCACCGTTCCCGCGCACTCGATCATTCGACGGTGGAAACGTGGCCACCCCGCACGAAGATCACGGACACGATCGTCGACCTGGCGACTTCCGCGGAGTCCGCCAGGGAAGCCGTGAACGTCGTCGTCGATCTGGTGAGCCGGAGCAAGGTCGCGGTGCCGTCGATGCGGGACTGCGTCTCGATGCGCCCGCCGTTCCGCTTTCGCGCCGAAATACTGCGGGGTCTCGATCTGGTGGGCAGCGGTCTCATGTCCGCGCTCGAAGTGGAGTTCAAGGACCAGGTGGAGGAAAGGCACGGGCTGCCGCCGGGTGACCGGCAGACGCCGGTCGAGGTCGACGGGAAGACGTTGTGGGAGGACGTCACCTACGACTCCCACGGTGCGGCCGTGACGGTCCGCCTCGACGGGCGCGCGACCCACGCGATGGCCGACGTCGCCTTCCGGGACCGCCGCCGGGACAACGCCGCGGAGCTCGCGGACCGGGCACGCCTGGTCTACGGCTGGCAGGACGTCCGGGCCTCACCCTGCCAAGTCGCGGCCGAGGTCCGCACGATCCTCCTCCGGGAAGGGTGGCGACCGGCGGCCGACCGCGTCACCTGCCCGGACTGCTCGTGAATGGTAATGACGGTTCTAACCGTCATTACCACTCACGAGCCCAGACGGCCTGCCGCGCTCTTCACACCCGGCTGAGCCGCGACACCAGTACCGCCGACGGCACCGGGTGCGCGCCCTTGCGCCGCACCGAGTCCGCCACCGCCCGGTCCGTGCTCGCGACCACCATCGGCCGCCCCGGCGGCTCGGCCGCGACCAGCGACCGGATGACATCGTCCGCGAGCACGCCGCGTTCGGAGAACAGCACCCGCACCCCGCGCGGCACCGCCGCGGGCACGGAAAGCACACCGGCGCCGTCGAACACCACGGTCACCTCGGCGCTGGTCCGCGCGGCCAGCGCGGAAAGCTGGTGGATCAGCCGGTCGCGCTGGTCGGAAAGCGCCAATTCCGGATAGCCGGTCTTCGTGACGTTGTAGCCGTCGACGATCAGGTGCACGTTGGGCAGCGCGAGATGCCGGTCGAGCGCGGTGACGTCCTGGATCTTGCCGCCCGCTCCCAGCCCCGACGTCGCACCGCGGACCATGTCCGCCGGACGCTGCCCCCTCGCGCTCACCGAAAGTTCCCGGCGCAGCCCGCCGACGGCGCCTTCGATCGTGTCCAGCAGCAGCCCGAGCCTGACCTCGTCGGCCTGACGCGCTTCGCGGGCGGACTGACGGGCGATCTCGGCGTCCGTGACGGCCTTCTCCGCCCGCGCCTTCTCCGCCGCGACTCGCTGCCGCTCACGGTCCAACTGGGCCTTCAGCGCCTTGATCTCCTCGGCGCGCTCGGCGCCGCCGGTCTCCAAGTCGGCGCGGGCCTCGGCGACCGCGTCCTTGGCCTGGCGCAGCTGGACACCCTGCTCTCGCAGGCGTTTCAGCAGTTTCTCGACCTCGGCTTCGCGTTCACCCCGCGCGTTGGCCGCCATCTCTTTGGCCTCGCGCAACTCTCCGCGGAGCTGGGCCAGTTCGGCCTCGAGCCGCTGATTGCGGGCCAGCGCGGCATCACGTTCGGCCCGCAACGCGGTCTCGTCGGCGTTCTTCGCCACCAGCCGGACGCGTCCGGCCGCACCCGCCTCGCCGAGGAGCACGGCCGCGGCCGCGGCGGCGACGGAATCGGGGGCGTTCGGGTCCAGTGCGTCCTTGCGGTGGTCCCGCAGCCATTCGGTGACCGCGACCCGGAACTGCGACGACTCCCCCAGCGCGGCGAGCAACGCCGTCCCGCCGAGTTTCGCGCGTTTCGCGGGGGCGAACTTCGCGACCGGGCGCAGTTGCCTCGGCACGTCGGCGGCCGGCAGTTTGCCGACGGCGGCCGCGGCGAGCTCGGCGATCCGCTCACGCACCGCCTCCGGCAAGGCCGTCCAGCCGTCGGCCGGGACCTCTTCGGACTCCTCGTGCCCACCTGCCGACGCCACGACACCCGAGGGTCCGCCGGTGGCGTCCTCGGGCAGTTCGGGCACTGCGGGCTGCGGCTGCATCGCTCCAGCGTAGGCCCCATGGGCTCGGGGCGCGCTGGATGGGACGGCCTGCGACGATCCCGGGATTGTCGGTGCCCGCCCCTACTGTGCCCGATCATGGACACCGGACGGCGGCCCGGCGCGGCGCAACTCGCCTTCGACGAGCTGGGAACCCCTTTGCGGGACACCACTTTCGTCGTATTCGACCTCGAGACCACCGGCACGAAACCCGGTCCGGACGGGATCACCGAGATCGGCGCGGTCAAGGTCCGCGCGGGTGAGATCCTCGGCGAGTTCGCCACCTTCGTCAATCCGGGGATGCCGATCCCGCCGCAGATCGTGGAGCTCACCGGCATCACCGGCGCGATGGTCTACGACGCTCCCCGGATCGATCGGGTGCTGCCGGCCTTCCTCGAATTCATCTCAGGGGCCGTGCTCGTGGCGCACAACGCCCCCTTCGACACCGGTTTCATGCGCGCGGCCTGCGAAGGCCACGGGTACCACTGGCCGAAAACGGCCGTCGTCTGCACGGTCCGGCTCGCCCGCCGGGTCATTTCCCGCGACGAGACGCCCAGCTACCGGCTTTCCGCGCTGGCAGCGCTGTTCGGCGCGCGGACGACGCCCAACCACCGTGCCCTCGCGGACGCGCGGGCGACCGTGGACGTCCTGCACGCGCTGCTCGAACGCGTCGGCAACATCGGCGTCCACACGCTGGAAGAACTGCTGGATTACCTGCCCGAGGTGACTCCGGCCCAGCGGCGCAAACGTTCGCTTGCCGAACACCTGCCTTCGCGGCCGGGCGTCTACCTGTTCCGCGGCCCCAGCGACGAGGTGCTTTACGTGGGAACGTCGTCGGACCTGCGCCGCCGGGTCCGGCAGTACTTCACCGGCTCGGAGAGCCGGGGCCGGATCCGGGAGATGGTCGCGCTGGCCGAACGGGTCGACGCGGTCGAATGCGCCCACGCGCTGGAGGCCGCGGTCCGGGAGCTCCGGCTGATCGCCGCCCACCGACCGATGTACAACCGCCGTTCCAAGAACCCGCGCAACGCCTGGTGGGTCGCGCTGACCGAGGAGGCGTTCCCCCGCCTGTCGGTGGTCCGCATGCCGCGAGACGGGATGCTGGGGCCCTTTCGCAGCCAGACGGACGCCCGATCGGCCGCGGACACCCTCGCCGGCGCCTCCGGACTGCGGACGTGCACCCAGCGCATTTCCGCGACCGCGCCGAACGGCAAACCCTGCGTGCTCGCCGAACTCGGGCGCTGCGGGGCGCCCTGCGCGGGGCTCCAGACGGTCGAGGAGTACCGGCCCGGCGTACTGGCGGTGTCCGGGCTCATCGCCGGGACGGACGGGCGGCCACTGAGAGCCGCCGCCGATCAGCTGGCCAGGCTCGCCGCGGCCGAGCACTACGAACAAGCCGCCCAGCACCGCGATCAGCTGGCCGGGCTGATCCGCGCGGTCGGCCGGGCGCACCGGCAGTCGGCGCTGGCCGGTATCCCGGAACTGATCGCCGCGGGGCCGGACGGCAACGGCGGCTGGGAACTCGCGGTGATCCGGTACGGCAGGCTCGCGTCGGCGGGGGTCGCGCGGCGCGGGGTGCCGCCGATGCCGGTGGTCGAGATGCTGGTGGCCTCGGCGGAAACGGTGCTCCCCGGCCCCGGCCCGCTCTTCGGCGCGTTCCCGGAAGAGGTCCGCATCCTGTTGCGCTGGCTGGCCCGCCCCGGTGTCCGGCTCGTGCGCACCACGCACCCCTGGGCGGAGCCGGCCGCCGTCGCGGGCGGCTGGGGCGAATGGCTCGACCTGGCGGCGAGCGCGACGGCGCTGGAGCGGGTGGCGGGCTAGGATCGCGGCACCGGAATCATCGACGTAGGAGGACCTCCAGTGATCACCGCGATCGTGTTGATCCAAGTCGAAGCGGACGCCATCCCCGAGGCGGCCCAGGCGATCGCGGACATCGACGGGGTCCGCGAGGTCTACTCCTGCGCGGGCGACGTCGACCTGATCGCCTCGGTCCGGGTCTCGGCCCATGAGGACCTCGCGGATCTGATCCCGGCGAAGATCGGCAAGGTCCCCGGCGTGCTGAGCACGGTCACGCATATCGCGTTCCGCTCGTACTCGAAGGCCGACAGCGAGTCCGCCTTCGACATCGGCGTCGAAGGCGCCTGACGACAAACGAGAACCCCGCCCCGCCGGTGACTTTTTCACCGGCGGGGTGCATCTTGCGCGAACCGGGCAGTCGCGGTTAGCTGGGAACAGAACCGGAATTTCACTGGGGGAATTCTGGTACTGGGGATTCTGAGGTATGTACCGATGATCGATCCATCTTGGGATCGCGGCGGTCGCCGCCGCCTGCCTTCCGCGCGACACGACGGCCGAAGCGGCCGGACCACCTTTCGTCGAATCCGCCGTATGCGCGGCCACTGACCACGGTTGTGACAATTTCCCGATGAACGTATCAGTCACCTGGAAATCGTCGGCTTTTCCACGATAAAGCTTCGAAAACCATCGAATTTACTGCCTGATCTGGCATCGATTCCGCATGCCGTTCCCGCGCACCCTTTCCGGCACGTTCCGGGAAGGGTTCTCGTCGAACCCACTACACCGAAGCTGACTGGGGGCTTGGAGTGTACAAGCGTATTTTGTCCTGCGCGCTTTGCGCCGCGGCACTGTTCTCCGGGACGGTCGCCGTTCCGGCGGGACTCGCCGCCGAAAGCGGAGTACACGCCGCGGCCGCGGCGATGACACCCGGCGAGATCGCCCGTTGGGAGGTGCTCAACTACGCCAGGTACAGCGTCCACAGCACGGTGAAGACGGACGCGTGGACCGCCTTGCTCAGCGAAGACCCGGAGGCGGCGTCCATCGAGTTCCTCCGCTATCCGGGCGGCGGGCTCGAATACGCGACACAGCGGGCGCTCAACCGTGACGAAGGCAACAAGCGATTCCTCCGGCGGCTGCTGGAAACCCACCTCCGAGCGTATTCGCCGGAGGTCTACGACGCGGCGAACCTCTACTTGACGACGTCCGCGTCCAAACGGGAACAGTTCTGTCACGGTGGCGGCTACGAAGCCGCGAAGGGCCGGGATCAGAAGTTCCGCGCCGAACTCGGGGAGCAGAAACGTGCCCTCGTCGAGGAAGACCGCCGATACGTCCGGATGCTCGCCGAACGGGACCCGGGTACCCAGGTGCGCTTCGCCGCGGCCTACGCGGTACGCGAGGGCTCGACCGACGATGACCTGACCGATTTCTTCGCCTGGGGCTGGGCTCAGGGCGCGCGACTGGACATCGAGACCTTCCGTGAAGAGCTGCTGCGCGAGAACCGCCAATGGCAGCAGACGATCGCCCAGCTGATCGTCGACGCCGAAGCCGCCGAAAAGGCCGCGCGGGAAATCGAAGGCGAGGCAGGCAAAGAGGCCCGTGATCAGGCGGCGGCCGCCTGGCGCAAGGTCGGCACCGACGTCGCGCCGGCGCGGTCGAAATGGGAAGAGGCAAGGGACTTCGCCCAGCGGCAGGCGGAGACCTGGCACGCCATCCTGCTCGCCGCGCAGCAGGCGGCGCAGAACCCCAACTGGAAAGCGATCATCGACCCCGCGAGGACGACGGAAGGCGACTGGACGGACAACCGGTCGCTCTCCGGCGAGCACGTCGCGTACTGGGAATCGTTGCTGCAGAAGGCACTCGAAGGCGAGCAGAGAATCAAGAACCCGAGCTGATCATTCCGCCGTCCGGTTTCCCGCGGCGGCTTCTTCTCGAGAATAGGTGACTGGGGTATGCGAAGAACGTCCATGTCAAGGCCATGGCTCAGCCGTGGCATAGCGGTGGCCGCCGTCGCCGCCATGTTCGCGGGGCTGCCGGGCGCACCGGCGGGCGCGGTCGAAACACCACCCGGCCAGGGTGTGCCGCCCGCCGTGCCCACCGCGGAACCCGATATCGAGTCGACCACGGTTCCTCCGGCGTCGCAACGCGACAAGGTGCTGGCCGTCGAGGCCATCGAGGTCGGCGAGGCGACCGACGATTGGCTGAGGCTCTCCGACAAGAACTTCGTCTTCAAGGTCTACGAGAAGATCAGCATCGACAATTTTCCCCGTACCAAGGCGGAAGCGTCACGGATCTACAGCCTCACCGTCGCCGACGCCTCGGCGTTCATCCGGACCGGTATCCACGAATTCGTCCAGCGCGATCACGACGAGAAGATCCTCCGCGACATCGAGCGGCGGGACCGGATCGGCGCGCGGATGAAGGCGCTGGAGAACGCCCGCATCATCCCGCTGGATCCCGTGCTGCTCGACCTCACCGACCGGAACTTCGTCTTCCAGGTCGCCAGCCGGGCCAAGAGCGGCTCCAAGGTACAGAGCGGTGCGATGACCGCGTACAAGGGCGACGCCACTGCTTGGAAGACCTTCATCGAGGTCACCATCCTCGACCTCGCCGAGCAGGACATCGTGGAACACCTGGAACGCCTCCGGCAGGAAAACGCCGAGAAGGCGGCTCGGGAAGAGCGCGACATCAAGCGGCGCACCGCCGTCGCCGAAATCCCGGCCGGCTTCCAGAATGTGTGGCTGGACGCCGAGGACGACGTCTTCATCCGTGAGCTGCTGCGGCTGCCCGAACTGGCCAACCCGGCGAACATCGAGATCAAGGACGCGACAGAGCGCGCCTCCCGCAGTACGGACCCGGCGGTGTGGAAGGCGTTCGTCGACACCGGGCTCAAGGCGGCGGCCGGACGGGACAAGGCACGCCGTGAGGCGCAGGAAGACCAGGCGAACCGCGACGCCGTCCGGCAGCTCAAGGTCCGCGCGGAGAACAGCGGACTCCGGCCGCGTCTGGTCGCGGCGGCCAACGCGGCGCTGGCGGGCAACCGCGAGGCGGTGATCACGTTCCTGCGCACGGGCCAGTACGAGGTACTGACCCAGTCGTTCGGGACCTATACCCCCGGCGTCAGGGGCTGGCACGTCTACAGTGGCGGCGGCGACGCGTGGATCACCACCGGCAACCCCGGCACCGACGGGACCAAGCCGTTGCCGAACGCGACCTGGAAGGTGGCCGCCGGGCTCGCCGACCCGCTGTGTTACTCCCTGGAATCCACCGACCGCGCCGGGAACTACCTGCGGCAGCAGGATCTGCGGGTCAAACTGCACGGCAACGACGGCACCGACCAGTTCAAGAAGGACGCCACCTGGTGCCCGCGGCGCACCGGCGCCAACGTCCTGCTGGAGTCGAAGGCGCAGCCCGGCCGGATCATGCGGCATATCGACGCGCAACTGTGGATCGCCCAACTGGGCGGTGGCAACTGGTTCGACACCGACCGTCTCTTCCACGAAGACTCGAACTGGCGGACGGTCGCCCCGAATCCCGAAGTATCCACGCCACTGATGCTGGACTGGTTCAACGACGACGCGCTGCGCGGACTCGCCGGGAACCCCAAGGCGGCGGAAGTCCACGACGCGGGTGTCCGGTTCCGCGAATTCACCAACGGCCGCCTGTACTGGGGCCCGGAGACCGGTGCGAAGTTCATCAACGGCCCGGTCCTCGACCGCTATCTGAGTCTCGGCGGGCACAAGTGGCTGCTGCCGAGCAGCAACCAGGTCAACGGGATCAGCCGGTCGATGATCAACTTCAACGGCCACAACATGGCGATCTACTGGTCACCCGCGACCGGCGCCAAGTACGTGATGGGCTCCATCCGCGACAAATGGAATTCGCTCAGCGCGGAAAGCGGCGTACTCGGTTTCCCGACCAGTGACGAGTTCACCATCCCCATCGGCCGCCAAAGTAACTTCCAGCACGGTTACATCACCTGGAACTCCACCACCTACGAAATGCTCGTGTACCGGTCCATTTCCGGCCAGTAACCGATTTCGATCTGCTCCAGCCGGGGGCCTGGGAAACGCTCCCAGGCCCCCGGCTGGCCTTTCCGCTGAACAAAGGTATCGAAATGCGAAGATCACTGATATTCGGCAGAAGACCTGTCAGGAGTGTCGCTGTTGTGACCGCGGCGACCGTGCTGTGCGGCCTGTTCACCCCGGCCACCGGGTACGCCGCTCCACCGGCACCGTCGAGCCCGACCGTCGAGGCGCCGGCCCCGGAGGTCCCCCCGGCACCGGTCCCCCAGGAAAGCCCGGACGCCGCGGCGGCCGAACTGCCGTCCGCCACCGAGCTCGAAAAGGTACGCGCGGTTTTCGAAATCGAGGTCGGCGAAGCCACCAAGGAATGGCGCGAAGCCACCGACATGAATTTCGTCTTCAAGGTCTACGACAAGATCAGCCCGACGAACTTCCCCGTCACCAAGGCCGAGGCCTACCGCGTCTACAAGGTCATGCTCGACACCAACACCGCGCCCGACGCCACCGCGTTCATCCGCACCGGTGTCTTCGATTTCGCCGCCCGCGACCGCATCGAACGGCAGCGGCGCCAGGAGGCCTGGGACCGCACCGTCCAGCTGCGCCGGGAAATCCTGATCGACGCCGACATCATCGACTTCGACGACGTCATGCTCAACGACAACGACCAGATGTTCGTCTACAAGGTCCACCAGAAGGCCAAACCAGAGCATCCGAAACTCAAGCAGGGTGCCTTCGACGCGTTCGGCGGTGACGCGGCGGTGTGGAAGGACTTCATCGAGAACAAGATCAGGGAGCTGCACCACCAGGACCAGCTCGACTACCTCGACCGGTTGAACCGGGAGAACCAGGAGGCCGCCCGCCGGGAAGCCGCCAGAATGGCGAAAAAGGACGCCTGCGACAAGGTCCCCCTCATCGCCGTCCCCGCCTGGCTCGACCTCGCCGACGACGACTTCATCCGCGAGCTGCTCAAGACCCCGGAACTCGCCGACCCCGCGCACCGCGAGATCAAGAACGCGGCCACCGTCGCCCTCGCCGGGGTGGCGGCCGACTGGGACCGGTACATCAGGACCGGGGTCACCGAGGCCCGCGCCAGGGACGACGCCAGGATCCTGCGCGAACGGGAAGAGGCCGACCGGCAGAAGGTCCGCGACATCAAGGCCAAGGCCGACGTGAGCAGGCTCCGTCCCCGGCTCGCCGCGGCGGCGGCCGACGTCGCCGCGAACGGCACCTGGGACCAGGTCAAGGACTTCCTCGCCAAAGGCCAGTACACCGTCCTGGAACAGGCGTTCGCCGGAGTCACCGCCGGACGGCGAGGCTGGCATGTCCGCAGCGCCGGTGGCGATGCCTGGGCGACACCCGGGACCCAGCCGTCGAACATCGTCACCGCACCGCTGGGTGACGCCACCTGGAAGATCGTGCCAGGGCTCGCCGACCCCGCCTGTTTCTCCCTCGAATCGGCCACGCGGGTCGGCAGTTACCTGCGTATCGCGGCCAACCTGCGCGTCCAGTTGGCCGGCAACGACGGCACCGACGTCTACAAGCTCAATGCGACCTGGTGCGCCAAGGCGGGCAAGGACGGCAGCCCGACCAACGTGACGCTGGAGGCGAAAGCCCACCCCGGCCGCTACCTGCGTCAGTACTGGGGCGAGCTCTGGGCGGCCAACGGTCAGAGCAAGGAGAACAACTTCGACACCGACGGCAACTTCGCCGCCGACGTCAGCTGGATTCCCGTCGGCCCCAATCCCTCGATCACCACGAAGATCGACGAGCGCTGGCTCAACGAAGACTGGTGGGGCTGGAACGGACTCGGGCCGCAAATCCAGCCTGAGAACATCTTGAACGGCATCCGGTACAAACGCTTCCAGAAGGGTGGCGCCTTCTGGTCGGCCCAGCACGGCGTGGTTCGGATAATGGACCCGCTGCTCGCCAAGTACCTCGAATCCGGTGGCCGTAGCATCCCGGGATTCATTCCCAGCGGGGACACGGGATACCTGCCCGACGGGAAGGGCATGCGCAACCTGTTCGCCGGCCCCAGAGGCATCTGGTACCACCCGAACATTGGCCCGAAGCTGATCTACGGAGCCATTCTCGATCGGTGGGCGACCCTGCAATACGAACGAAGCAGACTCGGCTATCCCACTTCCGACGAGATGGATTTCCCCGGCGTACCCGGTAAACGCGTGAGCTACTTCCAGTACGGAAGGATCGAACACACCGCCGCCGAAGGCGCGAAAGAGTACTACAACTGACCAGCCCGAGGTGCCTTGCCGGGTACACCGGCAAGGCACCTCTTTCACCCCGCAGTATTTCTTTTCACCGATGCCTGGGGGTTCTAATGTCGAGAACGAGATATCTACTGAGAACGTTCCTTGTCTTCTTGGCCACCGCCGTACTCGCCGGACTCATCAACCCGGCGCCCGCGGTGGCCGCCGCCGATCCACCACCGACCACGCCACCACCGACGTCCCCGGCCCGCCCCATGCCGGAGGACCCGTACCGCAACTGGGACGGCCGATCGGGCGTACCCGCTCTGGTGGGCAGTCCCGTCGTCCGGCAGATCATCGCCGATCAGGCCGAGCTGGCCGAGGAGCCCGAAGTACGTGAGGCCGCGCGGGCGGCTCTCGACGCGGGCACCGAAGCGGCTTTGCACGAATTCCTCGAGAACGGTCTCGACGCCGCCAAGGCGAGGGCCGCGGCGCGTGAAGCCGAAACCGCGCGTCAGAACCGGGCCACCATCCAGGCGATGGCGGGCACCGGCGGGCCGATCTTCAACGCCGAGGTCGCCCGGGTTCTCGCGGGAAGCGATACCGACCGCGAGCAGTTCCTCGCCTACGGCAAGGAGATCGCCAAGGAGCGCGACGCACAGGTCGCGGCGGGCGGCCAGGCACGCGCCGAGCAGCTGCGCGCCAGGGTCACGGCGCTGCTCGGCGTCGCCGGACATCACGTGAAGACGGCGGCACAGGCCGCGCTCGACGCGGGTGACGCGGCGATCGCGGAGTTCCTCGACACCGGCTACCTCGCCGCGGCGAAACGTGACGCCGAAGACCGGGAAAAGCAGCTCCGCGATCAGGAAGCCGCGGCACGCGCCGCCGAGCAGCTGAGCGACCTCGCCAAGCGGGCCGCGCGGGCGATGACCGCGCGGCAGAACCTGATGGTGGCGCACGGGGACGCGCTGCGCGCGCTCAAGCGGATCGCGAACGCGATGGTGCTCGCGGGGAACGAAGCCCGTAAGGCCAAGCAGATCCTGGACGCGAACGACGCGGCGGGCAACCACCCACCCGACTCCTTCACGTTGGTCAAGGCCGAGGCCGCCCGGCAGGTCGGCAACGCCCGTACCGCCGCGACCGACGCCGTACGCGCGGCCGAGCAGGCAGGCGTCCAGGCCGCCGAACTGGTCGCCGTCGGACTCCCTTACGGCACTCAGTGGGCCGACATGGCGAGAGGAATGAACGCGGCCGGGCAGGCGGCGGTCCACGCCTCGGAGACCGCGCAGCACGCGATCGACGCCACCGAAGCCACCGACCAGGCTCGCAACGCCCAGGAACGCGCTGAGAAACACGCCGAGCAGGCTCGCCAATGGGGTCTGCACGCCCAAGAGCACGCGACCGCCGCCGCACAGGTGGCCGAAGCGGCGCGAGTGCAGGCGGTGGCGGCCAAGGATGCGGCTGTCCGGGCCAGACAGGCCCGCGAAGCAGCCGAAGCCGAAGCTAACGCCGCCAGGGCCTCGGCCGACCGCACCCGCGCGCATCGCGAAGAAGCGGAACGGCAGCGGGACAGGGCGAAGAGCGCCCGCAGGGTCGCCGAGACCGAGCGCGCCAACGCGGCCGCCGCCCGTCAGCGTGCCGACCAAGCGGCCGCGGAAGCACGTCGTCACCGCGGCGAAGCCCAGCGCCAAGCCGGCATCGCCCACGATTCCAACCTCCGCGCACAGGACCAGGAACGGCTCGCCGGCGAAGCCGAACAGCGGGCGGTGGACGAAGAAGGGAAGGCGAGAGCCGCCCGCGACGCAGCCTTCACCGCGGAACGACTGAAGCAGAGTGCGCAGGCGAAGGCGGACGCGCTGAACGCGGCCGAAGCCGCCGCACGGGGTACCGCGGCGGAGACGGACGCGAAGAACGCCGCCCTCGCGGCACGGAACGAGGCCACCAACGCGACCGCCGCGGCCACCGCGTCCCGGGACGCCGCCAACCGGGCGACCGGTGCCGCCGTGGTCGCCAGGGAAGCAGCGGGCGAAGCGACCCGAGCGGCGGCACGGGCCCGCGCGGCCGCCCAGGAAGCCCGCGCCGCCGCCGCCGCGGCCAACCACGCGGCCAACCGGGCCGAGTCCTCGGCGGCGGAGACCCATCACCATGCCACCCAGGCCAACGTGAAGGCGGCCGAGGCGACCGCTGAGGAGACCAAGGCGGCCGAGGCGGCACGGAACGCGGTCCAGCTCGCGGAACAAGCGGCCGGCGAAGCGATGCGTTCGCTGATGGCGGCGGAGCGTACCCGCGCCGAGGCCGACGCGGCGTTCAACGAGTCGGTCTCGGCGGCAACGCAAGCGGATATCGCCCTGCGGGCGTCCACCGCCGCGCGGTCGTCGTCGAGCGCTATCACGGATCCGGCCAACCGGGCGATCACCGTCGTCGCGCCGTACGCGGGTTCGGACCTCGACGCCGATTTCGTCATCCTGGTCGCCGAACAGGCCAGGGCAGTCGGTACCGAGCAGGCACAAGCGGCCCGCGCCCGGGCCACCGAAGCGGCGCAGGCGGCGGAGCGCGCCGCCGAGGCCGCGGCCCGGGCGAACAACGAGGTGAAACCCGCCTTCGAAGCGGCGTCGCGGGCAGCGGCTTCAGCCGCCGCGGCGGCGAAGTCGGCAGCCGAAGCGCAGGAAGCGGCAGCCGTCGCCGCGGCCGAAGGCGCGCTGGCCCGCGCCGCGGGCGAACGGGCGAACGCTTCGGACGCGTCCGCCCGGGCGGACGCGCGAACCGCGCGTGCCGCGGCCAACGAGGCCAACGCCGACGCCGCCATCGCCGGCCGCAGCGCCGCCGCGGCGGAACGGGACGCACAGGCGGCCAGGGACACGGCATCGCGTGCCGAACGGGACGCCCAAGTCGCCAGGGACGCGGCGACCGCCGCCGAAGCCTCGGCGGCCGAAGCCAGGACCGCGGCCGACCGGGCGGAGGAACACGCGCGTAACGCGGCCGCGGCCGCGGAACGGGCACGGCAAAGCGCGACCGAGGCTCAGCAGGCCGCCGACCGCGCGGAGGAGCAGCAACGAAAGGACGAGGAGGAAGCGAGACGCCGCGCGGCGGAGCAGACCGGGGCCGGACTGCCCGATCTGACCCCGGAAGAGATCAGCATGCTGTCGACGACCGAATTCGGCCGGATGCTGCTGGACGAGTACCGCCAGGCCGCCGAGCAGGCCAAGAACGGCGGCAGTGTGACGGCGTTCCTGGTGGAGGTCGGAGCCGAAGTCCTGCTCGAAGTGATCGGCTGGCGTGACGCGGAACGGTGTTTCGGCGAAGGCAACATCGAGGCCTGCATCTGGACCGTCGTCAACGTCGCGTCGATCGTCGTCATCTTCCTGAAGCTGCCCAAGGTGGCTTCGGCGGTCGTGAAGATCATCCAGAACATTTCCAAGTTCTTGAACAGGTCCGCGATCTTCCGCAAGGTCGCGGACAAGGTCGCGCCGGTCTTCACCTCCATCCGCAAATGGTGCAACCGGATCAGCCAGGTACCCGCCACCGCGAGAACGTCGAGTCTCCCCGATTTCTCCTGCGGACTGGTGGATCACGGTGACAACGGGGGGACCTTGCCGGGCATCGCGCTGGATTACCGGATCGGAAACGGTTACGGGACGAGCCGGAACGTCGCCGTCGCCTACCTCCCCGGTTACCAGGACCCGAACGGAAAGCTCCCCGACGGCTATGTGGCGGGCAACAGCAACGACGCCGGCCGTCACTCCGAGCAGCACATCGTCGAACAGGTCATCGAGCAGGGTTTCGATCCCAAGAACATCAAGGGCCTCTACAGCGAACGGGAGCCGTGCCCCGATTGCAAACGGAACTGGCTCAGCAAGATGGCGCCCGATCTCAAGACGTCGTTCTCGGTACCGTGGACCGGTGATCCCGAGATCGACAAGATCTACAAGGGAAGTCTGATCGACATGATCAAGAAGTCCTACAAGAGGCGTGGTCTCTTCTCCGCTTCGTCGAAGGACGCCGAGGCGGCGGAGCGTGTTCTGGTGGGCAGCGGAGCGGGCGGATGACCCCGCTCCGCCGTGTCTCCGTCGCCGAACAGGAACGGCTGCTCGCTTTGGGCGGCCGGACCGAAGCCGTGTTGCGTGAGGCGGGGTTCCCGGTGGTCGTCGAGCCCGATCCGGACGATCACCGGGACGCCGGAGGCGCTGTGGTCGAGGTGGACCTGTTCGAGGGCGCCTGCGGGGTCTGGGTCGACTGGGTGGTGGCCATGTCCTGGCGCGACGAGGCCTTCCACCTCTTGGTGGCCGGTGACAAGCAGCACCCCCGGGTGCGGCAGCAGATCGCGGTCCACGCGGCGGTGAGGACGGCGCTCACCGCCGTCCTCACCGCCGCGGGACTGGTCGTCGTCCCGAGCGACGACGACATGCGTCCCGGGGAACTCAAGGTCACCGGCTGACGCTTCACCCTCCGGCCCGTACTCCCCACGACGTGTGAAGGCCCCCTTCCCTCGGCTCAGCCGAGGGAAGGGGGCCTTCACACGTATCTGGGAACTAGTGCCCGGAGGTGATCTCCTTGCGCTCCTCCGAGGGCTCGCCGCCGATGTCGTCGACCTTGCCGTTGCCGTGCCCGTTGGCCCGGGCGCGCTCCAGCGCGATCGTCTCCTCGACCGGGTCCGGCGACCAGGCCGAACCCGCGACGGCGTGCCCGGCCGAACCGAGCTTGTTCATCTTCTTCGGCACCGACGCGCCCTGGTACTCGAGCGGCAGCGGGTGGCCGTGGTCGTCCACCGGGCCGAGCGGCTGGTGGATTTCGATGAACTCACCGTGCGGCAGACGCTTGATGATGCCGGTTTCGACACCGTGCTCCAGCACCTCGCGGTCGGCCCGCTGCAGACCGAGGCAGATCCGGTAGGTGATGTAGTACGCCAGCGGCGGCAGCAGCAGAACACCGATCCGGCCCGCCCACGTCGTCGCGTTCAGCGAGATGTCGAAGGCGAACGCGATGATGTCGTTGAAGCCCGAAAGCATGATGACCGCGAAGAACGTCAGGGCCATGATGCCCAGCGAGGTCCGGACCGGGACGTCGCGCGGACGCTGCAGCAGGTTGTGGTGCGCGGTGTCCTTGGACAGCTTTCGCTCGATCCAGGGATACATCACCAGCAACCCGATCAGCAGTGGCATCCCGACCGCGCCGGGGAAGAACACCGCCGGGACCGTGTAGTTCCCGAGGTAGAGCTCCCACGCGGGCCAGATCCGCAGCATGCCGTCGGCCCAGGCCATGTACCAGTCCGGCTGTGAACCCGCCGAGACCTGCGCCGCGTTGTACGGGCCGATGTTCCAGATCGGGTTGATCTGGAAAAGCCCCGACATCAGCGCGATGACGCCGGTGACCAGTGCGAAGAACGCACCGCCCTTGAGCGCGAAGACCGGCATGATGCGGACGCCGACGACGTTGGTCTCCTTGCGACGCACGCCCGGGAACTGCGTGTGCTTCTGGTACCAGACCAGCGCGAGGTGCGCGGCCACCAGGCCGAGCATGATGCCCGGCAGCAGCAGGATGTGGATCGTGTACAGGCGCGGGATGATCTCGTTGCCGGGGAACTCCCCGCCGAACAGCGCCCAGTGGATCCAGGTGCCCATGACCGGCACCGAGAGCACGATGCCCGACAGGGTCGCGCGGATACCGGTACCGGAGAGCAGGTCGTCCGGGAGCGAGTAGCCGAAGAAGCCTTCGAACATGCCCAGGACCAGCAGCAGCGCGCCGATGACCCAGTTCGCCTCACGCGGGCGCCGGAACGCGCCGGTGAAGAAGATCCGGAACATGTGCACCATCATCGAGGCCACGAAGATCAGCGCGGCCCAGTGGTGCAGCTGCCGGACGAACAGACCGCCGCGGACGTCGAACGAGATGTCCAGCGTGGTCGCGAAGGCCCGCGACATCTCGACGCCCTGGAGGCCGGTGTAGCTGCCGTTGTAGACGACCTCCTCCATGGAGGGGTCGAAGAACAGCGTGAGATAGACACCGGACAGCAACAGGATGATGAAGCTGTAGAGCGCGATCTCGCCGAGCAGGAACGACCAGTGCGTCGGGAACACCTTGTTGAGCTGGTGCCGCATGCCCTTGGCCAGGTGATACCGGTCGTCGGCCCACTTCGCACCAGCGCCCGCGGCCTTCTCGACCGGGTTCGTCCCCTTCGTCGGGGTGGTGAGTGAACTCATGACTTACGCTCCCAAAAGGCCGGTCCGACGGCCTCGTTGAAGTCTCCGCGCGCGATCAGGTAGCCCTCTTCGTCCACTGTAATCGGAAGCTGGGCCAGCGGCCGCGTCGCCGGTCCGAAAATCGGCTTGGCGTAGTGGAGCGCGTCGAACTGCGACTGGTGACAGGGGCAGAGGATGCGGTTGGTCCGCTGCTCGTACAGGGAGGTCGGGCAGCCGACGTGGCTGCAGATCTTCGTGTACGCGTAGTAGTCCCCGAAGTTGTAGTCCTCCTGGCCCTGGCGCTTGACGACCTTGGCGGCGTCGGTCGGACGGAGGCGGATCAACATGACCGGGTTGTCGACCCGCTTGAAGGCGGCCGAGAGCGCGTGTTCGTCGTGACGCTCGGACTCGCGGAACGGGAAGACCGTCTCCATGGCGCCCGCGTCGAGGTCCTCGACCTTGACGAGCGAGACCTCGTGCGGACGCCCGGTGCTGCGGCGCAGGTAGACCTTCTCGTCCGGGAAGTTCTTCTTCCAGCCCGAGTGCCACAGCGAGTCGCGGTTCTCGGTGTCCTTCCACGGGTCCTTGATGAAGGACGCGATCGGCAGCGCCGCGACGGCCAGGCCGAGCACACCGGCACCGGCGCCCGCGGACCGCTTGATCATCGAACGGCGCGCGATGGTGCTGCGGCTGCCCGAGTCGGCCAGCTGGGCGAGGATGGTGGCCTTGTCGACCTCTTTCGACGCGCCGTCACCGCGCTCCTGCACCGCGACCTCGGCCGGGATGAACTTCTTGGTGTAGAGGACCGCGCCGACACCGATGGCGAGCACGGCCACGCCGAGCGTGACACCGAGCAGCGGCGTGTACAGCGTGTACATGGTGTAGCCGGCCTTGCCCGGCTCCTTGTACTCGAACCAGTGCGGCCACGCGAGCAGGACCACGAACGCGAGGCCGGACAGCGCGGCCAGCACGAACCAGAGGGCGACCGCACGCTCGGCGCGCTTCTCCGCCCGCGTTCCCTCGACCGGCCACGGCGTCGGGTACTCGATGATCTCGACCCCGTCGAGCGCGGTACCCAGCTTGACGAGCTGGTCGCGATCCATGTCCGCCAACTCCGCCTCTGTCGGCGGCTTCGGCCCTTCGGCGCTCATGCCTTCGATCCAATCCACAACGTCACGCCGATCAGCGCGGCGATCCCGACGATCCACGCGATCGCGCCCTCCGAGGCCGGGCCAAGTCCGCCGAGCGAGTTACCGCCGGGTGAGTTGTTCCCGTGACTCACGGACTTCACGAACGCGATGATGTCCTTCTTCTCCTCCGGCGAAAGCTGCCGGTCGGAGAACTTGGGCATGTTCTGCGGCCCGGTGAGCATCGCGGTGTAGATCTGCTCTTCCGTGGCCGGGTCCAGGTTCGGGGCGAACTTGCCCGACGAGAGCGCGCCGCCGCGGCCGGTGAAGCCGTGGCACGAGGCGCAGTTGAGGCGGAAGAGCTCGCTGCCGCGCGCGACGTCGTCGCCACGCAGCGCGTCACCCTTCTCGGCCGGACGCTGCGCGCCGCCGCCGTTGGCCTGGATGTAGGCGCCCAGCGCGTTGATCTCGGCCTCGTTCAGCTTCGGCGGCTTGCGCTGCGCCTGGGCTTCCTGGCGCACCGCGGGCATGCGGCCGCTCGAGGTCTGGAAGTACACGGCCGCGTCACCGATGCCGATGAGGCTCGGGCCACGGTCGGGGACGCCTTCGAGCTTCGGCCCGTGACATTCGATACACGTGTTGTTGTAGAGCTTCTCGCCCTCGCGCAGGAGGGCGGACTCGCCCTGCGCCTGCGCGGTCTGCGGCTCCGGGGCGAAGACGGCGTACAGCCCGCCCACGCTCAGCAGCGCGATCCCGAGCGCCAGCGCGCCGGCGAACCGCCGGTGCAGCTTGGACCGCGCGCGGAAGCGGCGGCGATCCGTCTTGTCCTTGCTGGAGGTCATCTTGCGGCAACCCTTGCTGTCAGTTCAGGCCGATAGGTCGTGGTGGCGGCTTCGTTCACGGAAGGATGTAGATCACCGCGAACAGGCCCACCCACACGATGTCGACGAAGTGCCAGTAGTACGACACGACGATCGCCGAGGTGGCCTGAGCCGGAGTGAACTTGCTCAGCTTGGTGCGGATGAGCAGGTACACGAACGCGATGAGCCCGCCGATGACGTGCAGGCCGTGGAACCCGGTCGCGAGGTAGAAGACCGTGCCGTACGCGCCGGACGGGATGGTCAGCCCCTCGTGGATCAGGTTCAGGTACTCGTAGCCCTGGCCGCCCACGAAGATCGCGCCCATGATCAACGTGATGATGTACCAGCGGCGCAGGCCGAACACGTCACCCTTTTCGGCGGCAAACACACCGAACTGGCAGGTGAACGACGACGCCACGAGGATCACGGTGAACGGGATCGCCAGCGCGATGTTCAGGTGGAAGGGCTCACCATGCAGCGGCGGCGGCCACTGACCGGAGGCGTTCTGCGCCTTCACGGTGAAGAACATGGCGAACAGTCCGGCGAAGAACATCAGTTCGCTGGACAGCCACACGATGGTGCCGACACTGACCATGTTCGGCCGGTTCAGCGAGTGGACCCGCTGGCTGATGGTGGGAGCTGCCGTTGTCACGCGTCGCATTATGTCCTCTCACGCACGGGGCCCGCCGGGTGGGTCCACGGCAAGTCGCGTGCGTGTCGGGTCACATCTGAACGAAAGTGGAGACAGGGCTACTCATGGGTTTACTAGATCGGCTTCGTGACCTGGTCAAGAAGCCGAAGCTCCCAGGTCTGACCGTCGACACGCCCGGCGTGGAGATCGTCGTGACGGCTTTCGACCCCGCCGAGGCGGACTCTTCGGTGCTGGCGAGATCACCCGCTTGGGTCGCCGAAGCACCGGCGATCCTGCGCCACCACTTGAAACTGCCGCCCGAAAAGGTGGCGGAGGCGACCTCGATCCTCGCCCAGGACGGCTGGGAACTGCGGGAACAGGGACCGGACGGTGACTTCATCCTGGCGCACGCGTTGCGCGTCCAGCCCCTCGACGCGCTGCACTGCGCGCAGGAACGGTCACGGATGGCGGGACTCGCGCAGCGGCTCGGCGGCGATTCGCTGGGCTGGGACGCGCTCCAGCCGTCGGGTGCGTCCACGTGATGTCGGTCATGGCGGATAACATCGCCGGTGTCGAGATGACTAGACGAGGCGGAGGCGCGCTCATGGGCGAGCAGGCGATGCGGATCCTGGTGTTCAGCCACAAGGCGGAGGTGCGCGAGGCGATCATCAACGCCGTCGGCCGCCGGCCCGCCGCCGACCTCGGCCGGGTGGACTACACCGAGGCGTCCGGCATCTCCGAGGTGCTCGTCGAGATGGACGCGGGCAACGTGGACCTGGCCATCCTCGACGGCGAGGCGCAGCCGACCGGCGGCATCGGGCTGACCCGCCAGCTCAAGAACGAGATCGAGGATTGCCCGCCGATCGTGGTGGCGGTGCGGCGCAAGGACGACCGGTGGCTCGCGACCTGGTCGCAGGCCGACGCGGTGCTCGTCCACCCGCTCGACCCGCTGACGGCCGCGGAGACGGTCGCCGACGTACTGCGCGCCCGGCGGGTGCCGGTCGTGCACGGCTGACCCGATGAGCGCGGCAGCCAAGACCTGGCCGTCCCTGCTCAACCAGCTCATCGCGCGGACGGACCTGTCCGAAGAGGACACCGCGTGGGCGATGGACCGGATCATGAGCGGGGCGGCGACGCCCTCCCAGATCGCCGGGTTCGCCGTCGCGCTGCGGGCGAAGGGCGAGACACCGGCGGAGATCTCCGGCATGGCCGATGCCATGCTGGCGCACGCCAAACGGGTGACGATCGACCGGCCTTCGGTGGACATCGTCGGCACCGGCGGCGACCGGTCCAACTCGGTCAACATCTCCACCATGGCCACCGTGGTGACGGCCGCGGCCGGCGCGCCGGTGGCGAAACACGGCAACCGGAGCGCGTCGTCGAAGTCCGGTGCGGCCGATGTGCTGGAGGAGCTGGGCGTCACCATCGACCTGCCGCCTGAGACGGTCCAGCGCAGCGTGAACGAACTGGGCATCGGCTTCTGTTTCGCGCCCAAGTTCCACCCCGCCCTGCGCCACGCCGGCCCGACCCGCGGTGAACTCGGCGTGCCGACGACGTTCAATTTGCTGGGCCCGCTGACCAACCCGGCGCAACCGCGCAGTTCGCTGATCGGCTGCGCGTACGAGGACAAGACCCGCGTGCTGGCGGAGGTGTTCGCGCGGCGCGGCATGACCGTGCTGCTCGTGCGCGGCGACGACGGGCTCGACGAGATCACCACCACGACCACCAGTTCGGTGTGGGTGGTCTCCGGCGGCGAAATCACCGAGCGCAGCTTCGACCCTTCGGCGCTGGGCATCGCGCGGGCGACCGCGGACGACCTCCGCGGTGGTGACGCCGCGCACAACGCCGAGGTCTTCCGCCAGGTGATGGCCGGGAAGACCGGGCCGGTGCGGGACGCGGTGCTGCTCAACTCGGCGGCCGCGCTGGCGGCCTTCACCGGCTTCTCGGGATCACTGGAAGACGACCTGACGACCGGGCTCGCGCGGGCGGCCTCGGCCATCGATTCGGGCGCGGCGGCCGATCTGCTGAACCGGTGGATCGCTTTCGCCTGACGCTCTGCTCACACGCGTGGTGCTGACGGGCACCCCGGCGGCAAGCCTCAAGTCTCGAAAGTCCGTGAAGGCCTCCTTCCCTACCTTGAGAGTAGGGAAGGAGGCCCTCACGGACACGACACGCGCGCCGAGACCGGGTGGAGCGGTGCTGCCCCGGTGGATCCTTCCTGCCCGTGCCATGAAAGGTCCTTTCCTTGCAAATTTTGCAAGGAAAGGACCTTTCATGGCACGGGGGGCGCCTACGAAGCGGTGCTGAACCGCGCCCGGTAAGCCGTAGGCGTCAGCCCCGTAGCCCGCCGAAGCTGGGTACGCAGGTTCGCCGCGGTACCGAAACCCGACGCCCGCGCCACCCGGTCCAGCCGCTGCTCCCCGCGTTCGATCAGCCGGCACGCCAGCGCGATCCGTTCCGTCGTGAGCCACGCCAGCGGTGTCGTCCCCAGTTCGGCCCGGAACCGCCGGTGCAGGGTCGCCTGGCTGGTCGCCGCCCGCGTGGCGAGGTCGGCGACGGTGAGCGGCCGGTCCAGGCGTGCGCGGGCCCATTCGAGCACCGGTGCCAGTGAGGTGTCCGGCACCGACGGCACCGGACGTTCGACGAACTGCCGCTGTCCACCGTCCCGGTGCCCCGCGAACACCAGACGGCGGCTCACCGCGTTGGCGATCTCGGCGCCGTGGTCACGGCTGATCAGGTGCAGGCCCAGGTCCAGCGCGGCCGCGCTACCCGCCGCGGTCAGGACGTCGCCGTCGTCGACGAACAGGACGTCCGGCTCCAGCCGCACCTCGGGAAACCGGGCGCGGAACAGATCAGCCCACTTCCAGTGCGTCGTCGCGCGCCGACCGTCCAGGACACCCGCCTGCGCGAGGGTGAAGGCTCCGGTGCAGAAGCTCACCAGCCGGGCGCCTCGTGCGGCCGCGTCGCGGACGGCCCTCAGCACCGATTCCCGCGCCGGGCTCTCCGGATCGGGCCGGTTGGGCACGATCACCGTGTCGGCGGACGCCACGGCTTCGAGCCCGGAAATTCCCGTGAGGGTGAACATCCCCAGGTGCATGCGCACGGACGGCTCGGCGGCGCACAGCGTCAGGTCGTACCAAGGCCGCTCCAGCTCCGGCCGCCGCAGGCCGAAGAGCTCGGTCGCCACCCCCATTTCGAAGGGGTTGGACCCCTCGTCCACCAGGACAGCGACCCTGTGCGAGAAATCATGCGACATATGCGATTCCTAGCACTCACGCCCCTGCCGGTCCAGCGGCCAGGATCGAGGACATGAGCAAGCAGCCGATCGACCTGGCGACCGCACTGGCCGGCTTCGACGAGATCTGGAGCCCGCGGATCGTCGCCCACGTCAACGACTACGACGTCCGCCTCGCCAAGGTCGCGGGCGTGCACGTCTGGCACGTCCACGAGAACACCGACGAGTTCTTCCTCGTCCTCGACGGGACCTTGGACATCGCGTTGCGGGAGGAGGCGGGCGAACGCGTCGTCACGTTGCCGCGCGGCTCGGTGTTCGTCGTCCCGCGCGGCACCTACCACAAACCGTCCTCAGTGGACGGTGCATCGTTGTTGCTGTTCGAACCGACCGGAACGCTCACGGTCGGCGACGCGCACGAAGAGGTTCCCGAGTACGTCGACGTAACCGTCGGACACGACATTTCCGCTCAGCCGGCGGAAAACGTCTTGCGATAGGCGCTGGGACTGGTGCCGCGGAGCTTGCCGAACTGATGCCGCAGCGCCGCGGCCGAGGCGTACCCGCAGGCGACCGCGATGTCCTCAATGGACAGACGTCCTTCTTCGAGCAACGCCTGTGCGCGATCGAGACGGCGTTCGGTGAGCCACCGGTGCGGGGTCGTGCCGGTGGCCGCCGAGAACCGGCGCAGGAACGTGCGCTCCCCCAAACCGCTGCGGCGGGCGAGTTCCGCGACGGTGAACGGCTGATCCAGCCGTCGCTCGATCCATTCGAGCGCCTCGGCGAGCACGGTGTCGTCGGGCGCGGCGGTCTCGGGAACCGGCGCCTGCACGAACTGCGCCTGCCCGCCGACCCGGTGCGGGGCCGCGACCATCCGCCTGGCCAGCGTGGTGGCCGCGGCGACGCCCCGCAGTTCGCGCACCAGATGCAGGCAGAGGTCGACGGCGGCGACGGTCCCCGCGCTGGTGAGGACGCCGTCGTCGTCGACGTACAACGCCTTCGGGTCGACCTTCGCCGTCGGGAAACGCGACCGGAACTCCTGCTCGTAGACCCAGTGCACGGTGCAGTTGCGCCCGTCGAGCAGCCCCGCGTACCCGAGCGAGAAGACGCCCGCGCAGAAGCCCGCGACCCAAGCGCCTCGGCTCGCCGCGTCGCGCAGAACCTCCAGCACCGGCTCCGGCGGGCTCGCGCTGCGCGGCGCGCAGGTCGGGACGATCAGCAGCTCGGCGGACGCCGCGAAGTCCAGGGTCTCCAGGCTGTTCAGCCCGAAGCCGGACCAGCTCAGGACGTTCTCGCCGCCGGGCGAGCAGACGGCGAAGTCCCAGCCTTCGATGCCGTCGGCGCTGCGATCGGTGCCGAAGACCTCGCACGCGACGCCGAGTTCGAACGGCGAGACGTGGTCGGCGAGCACCACCGCGACCTTCTTCACATCCACGCGGGCAGTGTGTCATAAGTTTTGCGGTCGATGTCATCTCTGACACTGGTCGCGCGGGTGCCGGAGGCCGAAAGTGGTCCCCATGAACAAGAACAACCCCCTGCTGCAGTGGACGGCCGCGATGGCGCTGTCCGGCACGATCGGCGCCGTCGTCCTCGAAAGCGGCGCCGACGCGCCCGCCGTGGCGTTCGCGAGGAGCCTCGTCGGCGGCCTGCTCCTCCTGGTCTGGAGCGCCGCGCGCGGCTGGTTCCGGCCATGGACGCTGCCCCGGCGAGACCTGCTGTTCGCCGTCCTCGGCGGGTTGTTCCTGGTCGGGAACTGGGTGCTGCTCTTCGCTTCCTACGCGCTTTCGTCGATCTCGGTGAGCACCGTCGTCTACCACACCCAGCCGCTGATGCTGGTCGGTCTCGCCGCGGCGTTCCTCGGCGAGAAAATGGCGAAGAGCCAGCTGGTCAGGGCGCTGATCGCATTCGGCGGGGTGGCGCTCATCTCACTGTCCGCGCATGGCGCCGACGGCAAGCCCGTGGAACTGGCGGGCATCGCCCTCGCCCTCGGAGCGGCCGCGCTCTACGCCGGCGCCTCGTTCGTCGCGAAGCAGCTCAAACACCTCCGCCCGCACGTCCTGGCCGCCGTCCAACTGGTGACCGGGACGGTCGTACTCGCGCCCGCGCTGCTCGTCACACCGCTGCCCACGGACACGTCGGGGCTGCTGTGGCTGGTGCTGCTGGGCACCGTGCACACCGCGCTGATGTACGTCCTGATGTACGCGAGCATCGGCAAGCTGCCCACCACGACCGTGGCGCTGCTGTCCTACGTCTATCCCGTGGTCGCGGTGGTGGTGGACGTTCTCGCCTACGGCCACCGGCCGACGTGGCCGGAGATCGTGGGGATGCTGGCGGTACTGGCGGCGGCGCTGGCACCGAAACGCGCGGCCAAGCCCGAAGTGAAGGAAGTCAAAGTGGGAAAGCCCGAAGTGGGCCAAACCCCCACAGCCCGCATTTAGTCCTCTAAATGCGAAGCGTCAGAACGTCACTCGTGGTTCGGGCCCGTGTGGTACTCGAACACCAGCCCGCCGATGGCGACGATGACCAGGCCCAGCGCGATGATCAGCAGCCAGATGTGGAAGAACGCGAGCGCGAGACCGGCCAGTGCGGCGGCCGCCGCGAGAGCGATCGGCCAGTAGCTTCCCGGGCTGAAGAAGCCCAGCTCACCGGCGCCGTCGCTGATCTCGG
This sequence comes from Amycolatopsis sp. NPDC034160, assembly GCF_055575355.1. Lineage (NCBI taxonomy): Bacteria > Bacillati > Actinomycetota > Actinomycetes > Pseudonocardiales > Pseudonocardiaceae > Amycolatopsis > Amycolatopsis sp. NPDC034160. The sequence continues at coordinate 273,049 of NZ_JBVISU010000008.1, forward strand.
CGTCTTCCCGGTCCTCCGGCCGCGGCTCGATGCGCCGCGCCACGAACTGCAGGTAACTTCCGGCCAGGAAAGCCAGGCCACCGGTGAGGATCAGGGCCACCACACCGACCGGCTCGACGCCGTCCCGGGTCATCGTTCCGGTCATGTACGCGTAGATACCCGCCACGACGACGGAGAAGACCGCGACGAGGAAGAAAATCCGTCCTTCGACCTTCATGGACGTTGCCTCACTCCTGTTTCGGGCTCGAACAGCCGGGTCAGTTGGACGCGACCCGCGCGGTGCGGTCGGTGTTGAACGGGGTGGTGGTGACGGCGTAGGGCGCGCACAGGTCGCCGCAGTTCATCGCCGCCAGCGCCTCGGAAGCGGTGTTCGGCTTGCCGCTCTTCGGGTTCACCGTGCCGCGGAGCTGGATGTACTGCGCGTACTTGTCCGGCGACAGGGCCCTGACCTCGAAGTTCATTCCCGAGTGGTAGGTACCGCACAGCTCGGCGCAGCGGCCGACGAACGAACCTTCCCGGTCGATCGAGTTCTGGAAGGTGAAGTCCTGGTTGTTCTTCTCCGGGTCCGGCATGACGTCCCGCTTGAAGTGGAACTCCGGCACCCAGAAGGAGTGGATGACGTCGGCCGACCGCAGGTTGTACTGGATCGTCTTGTTCGTCGGCAGGACGAGCAGCGGGATCTCGGTCGAGCTGCCGACCGTGGTGATCTCGGGGTCGTCGTGGTTCTTGGAGTCGCTCTTGTACTTGAACTCCCAGTTCCACTGGAACGCGACGATGTCGACCGTGACGTCCGGGTTCTCCGTCTCGGCGAGCACGCGGTTCTCGGTGGTCGCGGTGAAGAAGAACAGCACGCAGACCATGATCGTCGGGACGACGACCGTGAAGATCTCCAGCGGGATGTTGTACTGGAACTGGCGGGGCAGTTCCTCTTCCACGCCGTCGGCGGTCTTCTTCTTGCGGTGGAAGATCGCGGTCCAGAAGATCAGCGCCCAGACGATGACACCGACGACCAGCGCGGCGACGACCGTCCACGTCCACAGGGTGCGCATGTCGTGCGCTTGCGGGGTCACCCCGACGGGCCAGCCGAAGCGAAGGATCTCGTCTCCGGAACAACCTGTCGCGGTCAGCATCACCAGCGCGGCGAGCGCTGCGACGCGACCAGCCCGCTTAACCGGGATGCGCTCTGGATTTCCCACTGCGCCTTGCCCTTTCACCCAGAGCCTCCTCGACCGATCTTCGTGACATGGCGGAGCCTAGCCGAGTTGTGGCGCCGCGCTGACTAAGGGGTAACCCCAACACGCGTATCCCCCACCACATCCGGGTGTACACGCGCACCGGCATACTGGGCCCTTCTCCCCGCTCGGCCAACAAGAGGTGTGTGAACTAGACGTGTGCGGCCTGCTTGGACTGATCTGTTCGACCGAAGCCGACGCCGCGGGCGCCCGTGAGGCGGTCGACGCCGCCATGCGCTGCCAGCGCCACCGCGGTCCCGACGAGCACGACACCTGGGCCGACGCCGAGGTCGTCTACGGCTTCAACCGGCTCGCCTTCATCGACGTCGACCACGCTCACCAGCCGCTGATCTGGGGCCCGCCGGAGGCCCCTGAGCGCTACACGCTGAACTTCAACGGCGAGATCTACAACTACAAGGAGCTGCGCGACGAACTGGCCGCCGGACACGGTGCGAAGTTCGCCACAGAGGGCGACGGCGAGGCGATCGTCGCGGCGTACCACTATCTCGGCGACGACGCGGTGAAGAAGCTGCGCGGCATGTTCGCCTTCATGATCTGGGATTCCCAGGAGAAGGTCGTCTTCGGCGCGCGCGACCCGTTCGGCATCAAGCCGCTGTTCTACTCCGCCGGTCCCGGCAAGATCGCCTTCTCGAGTGAGAAGAAGAGTCTGCTGGAGCTTTCGAGCGTCCTCGGCGTCGAGGAGAAGCTGGACCGCACGGCCCTGCAGCACTACCTGGTGCTGCAGTACGTGCCGGAGCCCGAGTCGCTGCACACCGGGATCCGCCGCGTCGAGTCCGGCACGTCGTTCCGGGTCGTCCCGGGCGGCGACGTCGAGTTCACCCGCTACTTCCACCCGCAGTTCGCCGCGAAGCCGGTCAACAGCGAGGCCGAGGCGGAGGCGCTGTACGAGCGCATCGCCGATGTGATGCGCGACTCGGTCGGCAAGCACATGATCTCCGACCCGGACGTCACGGTCGGCGCGTTCCTCTCCGGCGGCATCGACTCGACCGCGACCGCGACACTGGCCAAGGAGCACAACCCGAACCTGATCGCGTTCACCACCGGGTTCGAGCGTGAGGGCTACTCCGAGGTCGACGTCGCCGCCGAAACGGCCGCGGCGATCGGCGTGAAGCACGTGGTCCGCACGGTGTCGGCGGACGAGATGATGGAGGCGCTGCCGCTCATCGTCTGGTACCTCGACGACCCGGTGGCCGACCCGGCGCTCGTGCCGCTGTGGTTCATCGCCCGCGAGGCGCGCAAGCACGTCAAGGCCGTACTGTCCGGCGAAGGCGCCGACGAGCTCTTCTGCGGCTACACGATCTACAACGAGCCGATCTCGCTGGCGCCGTTCGAAAAGATCCCCGGCGGGATGCGGAAGATCATCGGCAAGGTCTCCACGAAGATCCCCGAGGGCACGCGAGGCAAGGACCTGCTGCGGCGCGGGGCGCTGCCGCTGGAGGACCGCTACTACGGCAACGCGCGCAACTTCCGCGACGACCAGCTCCGCAACGTGCTCCGCACCTATGAGGAAGGCGTCGGGTTCAAGGACGTCACCGCTCCTTGGTACAAGATCTCCGAGGGCTGGGACCCGGTCGCGCGGATGCAGCACGTCGACCTCTACACCTGGCTGCGCGGCGACATCCTGGTCAAGGCCGACAAGGTGACCATGGCGAACTCGCTGGAACTGCGCGTGCCGTTCCTCGACGCCGAGGTGTTCAAGGTCGCCGCGAGCATCCCGCTCGACCAGAAGCTCGCGCACGGCACCACGAAGTACGCGCTGCGCCAGGCGCTGGCGAAGATCATCCCGGCGCATGTGCTGAACCGGCGCAAGCTCGGCTTCCCGGTGCCGATCCGGCTGTGGCTGCGCAACGAGATGTACGACTGGGCCAAGGGCATCATCTCGGACTCCCAGACCGACGAGCTGCTCGACAAGAAGGCCGTGCTGGCCCTGCTCGACGAGCACAAGGCCGGGCAGCTCGACCGCAGCCGCCAGCTGTGGGCGCTGCTGGTGTTCATGCTGTGGCACGGCATCTTCGTCGAGAACCGCATCAAGCCCGAGGTGCCGGAACCGGTCTACCCGGTGAAGCTCTAGCTAGGTCGTGTCCGGCAAGTCGGTTCGATGGGCTTCGTGTTCCAGGTGGTTCCTGACGGTGCGGCCGGTTCGGACTCGTACCGGGTTGTACTCGACCGGACCGGCCGTACCGTCAGGGGCCGCCTGGGCGCGGAGACCGCGGACTGACTTGCCGGACACGGCCCAGTCACGACACTCCCTGCCGGCCTTCACCGTTCGCGCGGTGGAGGCCAGCATGGAGTCATGGACTTCGTCCTCGTGCACGGCACGACGCAGAGCCCCGCGGGCTGGGACCGGGTGGCCACGTTGCTCACCGCGGCCGGGCACCGCGCGATCGCGGTCGACCTGCTGACCCCGGAAGATCTGCCTGTCGCGGGTTACGCGCAGCACGTGCGCGAGCAGTACGTCGGCGAGCGGCCGGTCGTGGTGGCCCATTCGGGTTCCGGGGTCCTGCTTCCCGCGATCGCCGACGCGCTCGGCGCGCGGGCGCTGGTGTGGCTCGCCGCCTACATTCCCGATTTCCCCGGTGGGAAGAGCCTGCGCGACGAGGCCAAAAGCGTGCTCGAACCGGACTGGATCGGCGTGGATCCGACGGCCGATCCCGCGAAGGCGTCCGAGTTCCTCTTCCACGACTGTGATTCGGAGACCGAACACCTGGCACTGGGCAGTTTGCGGCTGTTCGACCCCGCTGTTCTCGCCGTGCACCCGGCCGGGCCCGCGCCGGAGATCCCGTCGACGGTGATCGTCCCCACCCGCGACCGCACCCTCAGGCCCGGCTGGCTGCGCCGAGCGGCCAGGGACCGGCTCGGTGTCACCGCCGTCGAGGTCGACGCCGGGCACTGCCCCCAGCTGTCCCGTCCCGCCGAGATCGCCGGAATCCTGACCGGACGCGCGTGAAGGCCTCCTTCCCTCGGCTGAGCGGAGGGAAGGAGGCCTTCACGCGTCGAATCAGGTCAAGCGGGCAGGACCGCGGCGATCTCCTCGGCGGACTCCGGACCGAAGGCCTCCTTGAGACGGCCCAGGACATCAGCGCGATCGAAGGACCATTCCTGCGTGCCGACGGTCTCCAGCACCAGAACGGCGATCAGCGAACCGAGCTGCGCCGCACGCTCCAGGCTGAGGCCGCCCTCGATACCGGCGATGAATCCGGCGCGGAAGCCGTCGCCGACACCGGTCGGGTCGACCTTGCCGCGCTCCGGGACGGCACCGATCTGCAGCGCGAGACCGTCCTTGCCGATGATCTCGACGCCCTTTTCCCCGAGCGTCGTGATCCGCATGCCGACGCGGTCGAGGACGTCCGCCTCGGTCCAACCGGTCTTCTGGAGCAGAAGCTCCCATTCGTAGTCGTTGCTGAACAGGTACTTCGCGCCCTCGACGAAGGCGCGCACCTGCTCGCCGTCCATCCGGGCCAGCTGCTGCGAGGGGTCGACGGCGAAGGTGTAGCCGCGCTGGCGGCACTCCTCGGCGTGCCGGACCATGCCTTCGGGGTCGTCCGGGCTGATCAGCACGAGCGACAACTCACCGGCGTGGGCGGCGACCGGCGCGAGTTCGATGTTGCGGGACTCGGCCATCGCACCGGCGTAGAAGGTGGCGATCTGGCAGAGGTCCTCGTCGGTGGTGCAGACGAAGCGGGCGGTGTGCGCGACCTCGGACACCAGCACACCGGCGGTGTCGACGCCATGCCGCTCGAGCCACGAGCGATAGTCGGCGAAGTCGGAGCCCACCGCGCCGACCAGGATCGGACGCTGACCCAGCACGCCGAGACCGAAGGCGATGTTCGCGCCGATCCCACCCCGCCGGACGACGAGGTCGTCGGCCAGGAAGCTCAGGGACACGCGGTGCAGCTGCTCGGCGATGAGCTGCTCGGCGAACCTGCCGGGGAAGTGCATGAGGTGGTCGGTTGCGATACTGCCGGATACTGCGATCCTGGCGCTGTCTGCCACCGGTTCTCCTTGTTCTGTCGGCCTCGTGGGACGAGGACGGCTAAGTTACCCGCAGGTCATGCCCCATACGGGTTGCTTCAGGCACGGCCACGAACACTACCGGTTGGTAGTGGTGTCCTACTCGTACGCGAGTCATTAACTTGTCGTTCGTGCCCTCTTTTACGCATCACCTCGAACCGGAATCCATCGGCGAGCTCATCGCCGACTGCGCCGGCATCCCGTCGTCCCTCCAGGCCGAGAACCTGCCACTGCCCCGGCAGATCGCTCCGCCGTGGACCGTCGACGAACGGTGTCTCGCCCAGGTCGACGATCTGGACGCCTACGTCTGATCCGCTGCGGCCGTGAAAAGCCGCGGGCATGAAGAAGGGCCGCGACCTGGGTGAGGTTCGCGGCCCTTCTTCATGCCCGACGCCGGTCAGTGGAAGCTGTCGCCGCAGGCGCAGCTACCCGTCGCGTTCGGGTTGTCGATCGTGAAGCCCTGCTTCTCGATCGAGTCGACGAAGTCGATCACGGCGGTGGAGACGTACGGCGCGCTCATCCGGTCGACGGCCACGCGGAGCCCGTCGAAGTCACGGAACAGGTCGCCGTCGAGCGTGCGCTCGTCGAAGAACAGCTGGTAGCGCAAGCCGGCGCACCCACCGGGCTGGACGGCGATGCGCAGGTGCATGTCGTCACGGCCCTCCTGCTCGAGCAGGGCCTTCGCCTTGGCGGCGGCGGCATCGGTCAACGTGACGCCGTGGGTCTCCTCGGCGGTTTCGGCCTGAGCTGCTGCTGCCTGCTCAGCGGTCGTCATGGTTCTCCCTCTGGTCGAACTCGCTGCGGGTACTCGTCTTGCACATGGTCCAACACTTCGGAGTCCCGATCTGTTCCCCTCCATGGTGACATATCGCTCGGCCTGGTGCGTGGCACCGTGACGCCTGCAACTACCCTGGTGAGGTGAGGTTCCTGCGCCGTAGCACCACAGACTCCGCCACGACCGACGCCGAGACGCCCGACACCGAGGTCGTCGAGGTCCAGGCCAAGGCCTACACGCCCGGCAAGGGCAAGGCCACGCCCAAACGACGTGAGGCCGAGGCCAAGCGCCGTGGCCCGGTGGCGCCCCCGCCCACCAGCATGCGGGAGGCGATGAAGCGCAACAAGGAACTCCGCAAGGCGGCGAAGGCCGACCCGCAGTACAAGGCCAAGCAGCGCAACGCCGCGAAGGAACGTCGCGAGCGGATGATGGCGGGCGACGACAAGTACCTGCTCCCGCGCGACCGCGGTCCGGTCAAGGCCTACATCCGTGACCTCGTCGACTCCCGGCGCAACCTGCTCGGCCTCTTCATGCCGCTCGCGATCCTGGTGTTCGTCGCCTTGATCCTCCCGTACCCGGACGTGCAGCGCTACGCGACGCTGCTGTGCACCGTGATGCTGCTCGGCATGATCGTCGAAGGCGTGCTCAGCGGGCGCCGGATCGCGAAGATGGTCCGCCTGAAGTTCCCGGACGAGACGGTCAAGGGCGTTTCGGTCGGCTGGTACGCCTTCATCCGGGCGAGCCAGATCCGCAAGCTCCGCGTCCCGAAGCCGCGGGTCAAGCCCGGCGACAAGGTCTGAGCAGGCGAATCCCAGGTCGTTAGCGTGACTAACGGCTTGGGGTAGAGTCGCGCCCATGGAGTTCCGACGCCTCGGCCGCAGCGGCCTCAATGTCAGTGAGATCTCGTACGGCAACTGGCTCACCCACGGGTCCCAGGTGGAAGAAGACCAGGCCCAGGCCTGCATCAAGGCGGCGCTCGACGCCGGCATCACCACCTTCGACACCGCCGATGTTTACGCGAACACGGCCGCCGAATCGGTGCTCGGCCGCGGGCTGAAGGGCCTGCGCCGGGAAAGCCTGGAGATCTTCACCAAGGTCTACTGGCCGACCGGTCCCAAGGGCCCCAACGACCAGGGCCTGGGCCGCAAGCACATCATGGAGTCGGCGAACGCTTCGCTGAAGCGGCTCGGCACCGACTATGTCGACCTCTACCAGGCGCACCGGTTCGACCGGACCGTTCCGCTCGAAGAGACCTTCCTCGCCTTCGCCGACCTCGTCCGCCAGGGCAAGGTGCTCTACGTCGGTGTCTCGGAGTGGACCGCCGAGCAGATCACCCAGGGCGCCGCGATCGCGCGTGAGCTGAAGGTGCCGTTCGTCTCGAACCAGCCGCAGTACAACGCGCTGTGGCGGGTCATCGAGGCGCAGGTCGTCCCGGCGTCCGAACGCGAAGGCCTCAGCCAGATCGTCTGGTCGCCGATCGCACAGGGCGTGCTCACCGGCAAGTACCAGCCCGGTCAGCCGCTGCCCGAGGGCTCCCGCGCGACGGACGAGAAGGGTGGCGCCAACATGGTCGCCCGCTTCCTCAACGACGATGTCCTCGAGCGGGTGCAGCGGCTGCGGCCGATCGCGGACAAGGCGGGGCTCACGCTGGCCCAGCTGTCCGTGGCGTGGGTACTGCAGAACCCGAACGTCGCTTCGGCGATCATCGGCGCTTCGCGACCGGAGCAGGTGCACGAGAACGTGAAGGCGGCCGGCGTGAAGCTGGACGCGGATCTGCTCGCCGCCATCGACGAGGCCCTCGACGGCGTCGTCGAGACCGACCCGACGCTGACCCGCAGCCCCTGATCCCCGGCATTCGGTCGACTAAGTGCGGCGAACGCATTCCTCGCACTTAGTCGACCGAATGCGTCGTCAGTCGCCGTGGACGCGCGCCTGATACGCCATTTGACCGTCGAGGTCGAGAGCGTCACCGGGCGCGCGGAGCGGCTCGATTCCCAAGCCCCGCAGCAACCTGCTCGCACCGGCGACGCGGTCGCCCGCCCGGCCCTCGACCCGCTCCGGCCGGTGACCTCGCTGGATCAGCAGTCCCTCGACGTCGTCGATCAGCCGGTACGGGTCGTAGACCTGCGGGTCAGGCATGGCCACCGCCGGGAACCCAGGTGTTCCCGGTGATCCTCTCGTAGACCTCGGTGTAGCGCTCGCGGGTCGCCTCGACGATCTCGTCCGGGATCGCGGGGCCGGGCGGTGTCTTGTCCCAGCCGGTGGTCGTGGACCAGTCGCGGACGAACTGCTTGTCGAACGCGTGCTGCGTCCGGCCCGGCTCGTAGTCGTCGGCAGGCCAGAAACGCGACGAGTCCGAGGTGAGGACCTCGTCCCCGAGCGTCAGCACACCGTCGGCGTCGAACCCGAATTCGATCTTGGTATCGGCGATGATGATGCCGTTCTTCGCCGCGTGCTCCGCGCCCTTGGTGTAGACCTCGAGCGTCAGATCGCGGAGGCGGTCCGCGGTCTCCTTGCCGATGTCGTTCACGACCTCGGCGAAGGTCATGAACTCGTCGTGGCCGGTGTCGGAGATCTTCGTGGTGGGCGTGAAGATCGGCTCGGGCAGCTTGTCCGCCTCGACGAGCCCGGCGGGCAGCTCGACGCCGGAAACCGCGCCGTCACGCCGGTATTCGCGCATGCCGAGCCCGGTGAGGTAGCCGCGCGCGATGCATTCGACCTGGATCATCTTCAGCGGCTTGCACCGCATGGCTCGGCCGGCGAATTCGGCGGGGACGTCGGTCGTGGAGAGGACGTGGTTCGGGACGACGTCGGCCATCTTTTCGAACCACCAGGCGGAAAGCTGGTTCAGCAGCGCGCCCTTGTCCGGGATCGGGGTCGGCAGCGAGACGTCGTAGACCGAAACGCGATCGGACGCGACGAGCAGAATGTCGCCGTCGATTTCGTAAAGGTCCCGGACCTTACCCGCGTGAATGTGCTTCATGCCCCGTCCTCGATGTTGTATTCGTAGAAAACCCAGTGGTTCGGCAAGGCCGCCGATTCGCCGTACTCGAGTACGTCGCCTTCCGCGGAGAGAAACCTGTTGCGGCTCAACAAGATCGCCGAACCTTCGGCCACGCCGAGCTCTGCCGCTTCCTCGGCACCCGCCAGCCCCGCGGCGTGCTGGGAATGAGTCGACGTCAGTACCCGGCCGGTCCGGTCCGCCACATATTTGACCGTGCCTTCGACGATCCGCACCGGCTCGAACAACAAAGGCGCCTTCGCCGCTACAGCGCCGTCGAACCACGAAACCGACGTCGACACCGGACGGCCTTCGCTCGCGTATGTGGTCCTCCGCCGCCGGATCGCGGGTGCGCCTTCTTCGATGCCGAGCGCGTCCGCCACCCTCTCCGGCGCCGGGATCAGCCCGGCTTCACGGATTTTCGCGTAGTGGCCTGGTGGATAGACCTTGCCGGTCCTCGCGATCGAGATCGTCCTGTCTTGCGCGGAACGGTGCAACGCTCGGGTTTGCACCACTGTCCCGACGCCGCGGATCGCGCGGACCAGACCTTCGGCGCGCAGCGTCGAGAGGACCTTCATCGCCGTCGCCATGGCGACGTTCCAGTTCCTGGCGATCTCACGCGCGGACGGGACCGCGTCGCCTTCCTTGAGCCTGCCCGAAACGATGTCGTCGCGAATGCTTCCCGCGATCTGGAGATACGGCGGTTCAGGTCGGTCGACGGCGGGCAAGGTGACTCCTCACAAGGTCGCGCGGTGCGCACAAGCGTTCTAGCACACCAATGGGCGAGCACCAAGGATCCTGCTCACACCCCATTATTACGTACTAGTACACATTCTGGACGGTGCTCTAGTACACCTGTTACTCTCCGCAGAGTTCCCGAAACCCGTTAGGGGGCTCGATGAACCACCTGAGCATCGACGAACTGCTCGAAGAGCTTCGAAGACGCCGGTGGGTCGTGTACATCTTCGGCCCACGGGAGGAACCGGAGGTCTGTGCCGCGGTGTTCCAGTGGGACACCTGTGCCGACGTCCTCGTCCTGCGCGGTGAGGAACGGGCGAGCGCCTTCCGGGTCACCACGTTCCCGGACACGGACGTCTTCCAGCCCGCGCTCGTTTCGTGGCAATACCACTCGACCGCCGATTGGACGCTGCGCGCGGTGCTCACCATCCCGCCGCCCGGTACTCCCGGCGCGCCGATCCAGTTGCTGCAGCCACATCCGGACTGCGTGATCCCGAAGGACGCGCGCCAGCCGGTCACCATCCTGCCCGCCAATGGAGCCACCGCCGATCAGGGCGATCCCTGACCTCGGCCGATCACCTGCTCGGCGACAACGAGGTCGTGCGGGTAGGTGATCTTGAGGTTCTCCGCGCTGCCGGGAACCCACCGCACCGGTAGCGCGGAGAACCTTTCCATGCACGAAGACGTGTCCGTGCCGACGAAACCCTCACGCTCGGCTGTTTCGTAGGCCGCGAGCAACGGCGCGGCGCGGAATCCTTGCGGCGTCTGCACCCGGATCGCGCCGGGCAGCGCGCCGGAAACGCTGTCGCCGTCGACGCGCACGACGTCGTCGGCCGCCACCCCCGGCACCGCTCCCCCGTACCGCCGTGTGTCGGCGAGGACGTCCGCGATCAGCTCCGAGGTGACGAGCGGGCGGGCCGCGTCGTGCAGCAGTACCGCGTCGATCTCACCGCTCTCGATCCGGGAAGCCAAGTGGCGCAAGGCATTCAGCTCCGAGCCCTGACGCGTGGCGCCGCCGTGGACGAGTTCGACCTCACCCGGATGCGCGGCCAGCACCTCCCGCGCGAGTTCCGTGTCCTGCGGCCGGATGACCAGCACGAGCACGTCGATTCCGGGCACGCGAGCAAAGGCGTCGAGAGACCACGCGACGACCCGCCTGCCCGCAACGGGCAAGTAGACCTTGTTGAGCTTGGCGCCGACCCGGGTGCCCGCTCCGCTCGCGAGCACCACTCCGGCGGCCTTCGTTTGAGCCACAGGCAACTCTGGCACAGGCGGGTCGGTAGGTTGGGCGCGGCCACCGAAGCGATCCGAAGGGGCAGGGCGTTGGACGACGATATCCTCGAATTCGCCGAAGTCGAGCAGCCTGATGAACACGCGCGCTCGGCGGCGATCGCCCTGCACTCGAAACTGATCAAGCCGGCGGGGTCGCTGGGCAGGCTGGAGGAGCTGGGCGTGTGGGTCGCCGCCTGCCAGGGCCAGTCGCCACCGCGCCCCTTCACCCGGCCACGGGTAGTGGTGTTCGCCGGAGACCACGGTATCGCCGCGAAAGGTGTCTCGGCCTATCCGAGCGAAGTCACCGCGCAACTCGTCGGCAGCATGCTGACCGGTGGCGCGGCCATCAACGTGCTGGCCGCCTCGGCGGGAGCGAGCGTCCGCGTCGTCGACATGGCCGTCGACAGCGACGCCCCCGCCACGCGGTCGATCGGCGAGTTCAAGGTGCGGCGCGGGTCCGGCTCGATCGACGTCGAGGACGCGCTGACCGACGCCGAGGCGCGCGCCGCCGTCCGCGCGGGCCGGGCGATCGCCGACGCCGAGGTCGACGGCGGGGCCGACCTGCTCATCGCGGGTGATCTCGGCATCGGGAACAGCACCCCGGCCTCGGTACTGGTCGCGGCGCTGACCGGCAGTGAACCGGTGGCCGTCGTGGGCCGCGGTTCGGGGATCGACGACAACGCCTGGATGCGCAAGGCCGCCGCGGTCCGTGACGCGCTGCGACGGGCCAGGACGGTGCTGGCCGATCCGGTCGCGCTGCTGCGCACCGCCGCCGGCGCCGACATCGCCGCGATGGCGGGGTTCCTCGCGCAGGCCTCGCTCCGGAAGACGCCGGTGATCCTGGACGGCCTGGTCGCCGCCGCGGCCGCGCTGGTCGCGGAGGAACTCGTTCCCGGCGCTCGGCAATGGTGGACCGCGGGCCAGCGCGGCGGCGAACCCGCGCACGCGCTGGCGCTGGAGCACCTCGACCTGGACCCGATCCTGGATCTGGACGTCCGCCTCGGCGAGGGGACGGGCGCGGTCGCGGCGCTGCCGCTGGTGTTCATGGCGACGCGGGTGCTCGCGGAGATGGCCACGCACGAGCAGGCGGGGGTGAGCGGGCCGCTGATCGACGCTCCCGCTTCCTGATCCTTTCGCGCGCCGGAAGCCCGCGTTTAGTCCTCTGGATGCGGGGTCGCCCCGGCACCCGGCATGAGATGAACGGGACTTTCATTGCAAAATTGCAATGAAAGTCCCGTTCATCTCATCCGGCGAGGCTCATCTCACGGCCGTCGGCGCGAACCGCGACTCAGCCCAACGGGTACATCCAGCCTTCCGGAGCGGGCCGGGTGCCCTCCTGGATCCCGGTCAGCGCGCCGCGCAGCTTCATCGTCAGCTCACCGGGCTGACCGCCCGCCACGGAGAACTCGCCGCCCGCGTGCTTCACGTGCCCGACCGGCGTGATGACCGCCGCGGTCCCGCAGGCGAACACCTCGGTCAGCTCGCCCGAAGCGGCGGCCTTCTCCCACTCGTCGGTGGAGATCCGCCGTTCCTCGACCTGGTGGCCGAACGACTTCGCCAGCTCCAGCAGCGACTTCCGGGTCACCCCCGGCAGCAGCGAACCGGTCAGTTCGGGGGTCACGACGCGGGCCTCGTCGCCGGAGCCGAAGACGAAGAACAGGTTCATCCCGCCCATCTCCTCGACCCAGCGCCGCTCGACCGCGTCGAGCCACACGACCTGGTCACAGCCCTTTTCCACGGCCTGCGCCTGCGCCACGAAGGACGCCGCGTAGTTACCGGCGCATTTGGCCTCGCCGGTGCCGCCGGGGACCGCGCGCACGTACTCGGTCGAGAGCCACACGCTCACCGGCTTGACGCCACCGGAGAAGTACGAGCCGGCGGGCGAGCCGATCAGCGCGTAGAGGTACTCGTTCGCGGGCCGGTTGACGCCGAGCCCGGCTTCGGTGGAGATCATGAAGGGCCGCAGGTACAGCGACTCGCCCGGCTTCGTCGGGACCCAGCGGGAGTCGACCGCGATGAGCTCGCGGATCGAGTCGAGGAAGACCTCCACCGGCAGCTGCGGCATGGCGAGGCGCTCGGCCGAGTTGCGGAAGCGGAGCGCGTTCGCGTCGGGCCGGAACGCGGCGATCGTCCCGTCCGGCTGGCGGTACGCTTTGAGGCCTTCGAAGATCGCCTGGCCGTAGTGCAGCACGGAGGTCGCCGGGTCCAGCGTCAAGGGCGCGTACGGACCGACGGTCGCGTCGTGCCAGCCCTGCTCGGCGCTCCATTTCACGGTCACCATGTGGTCGGTGAAGTGCAAGCCGAAGCCGGGTGCGGCCAATACGTCCGCGACGCGTTCCGGGCTCGCGGGGCTCGGGTGCGGGAGATGGTCGAACTGCGTCGAGGTCGTCATGACTATGACGATAACGCTTGGTCGGACCCACGTTAGTCGGACGTCCGCATATCTTTACCTCCCGCTATCTGTCCGTCGCGACGAACACGCGGGGCCTCCCGCCCCTAGGATGGCGACGTGACGTTAAACCCCATGCAGCCCGCTCACCCGGCCAAGCCCGCCGCCTCCGGCACGGGGGCCGACATCAAGACGTTCGCGACGGCGGTACTGCTGACCTTCGGCACCGGCCTGCTGATGATGGACGGCTGGGCCCTGCTGGACAGCGGCTTCGGCGCGTTCCTCGGCCTGGTCGGCGCCGGTTTCGGCATCTTCTGGTGGCGGAGCATCCAAGGCAAGGTGTTCCCGCGCGAGCTGTCCACCAAGGCGGTGGTCATCCTCACCGTGATCAACGTCGTGCTGATGCTGCTGCTCCTGTTGCAGGTGAGCTAGAGCAACCCGTCCGGAAGGCCGGGCGCCGGCCAGTCCGGCTCCGGCCGGAAGTCGGTCCACGTCCCGTCGAAGGGGAACCGGCCGGCGTCCGCGAGCGCCCCGATCCGTTCGCCCTCGGCCCGCAGCCGCTCGAGCTGCCCGGCGGTGATCCGTCCGGCGAGGACGGCTTCTTCGGCCTCGTCCTCGTCCTTCCACCGCCAGCGCCCGCCGGGTTCGACGGCGACGTCGAGGATGCCGTCGATGCGGTCCGGCCCGGTCGACGTGCGCCCCAGCGGGACCTCGAGGTTGACGTACCAGTTCAGGAAGTGCCCGTCCGCGTCGAAGAACCACCACACCGACGACCATTCGTCGTCGGCGATCCGGCGCAGCGTCGAGGTGTCGCGCCAAAAGTCGGCGACGCGCACCCTCGGCACCCGGAACCGCTCCTCGAGCGGCGCGTCCCGGAAGTGCCGCCCGTCGGCGAGCCTGCTGCCGATGATCGGGGTGTCCGCGGGCAGCCAGCCGAGCAGCACGGTGCCGTCGTCGTCGAGGACGCGCAGCGGGTGATGCTGGCCGATCGAACCGTCCGGTCGCAGGAACCGTTCGACGACCGTGTCGCCCGGGGTCCAGAGGGGATCACGCACGCCTTGCACGGTACCCACGGGCGCGGACCCGCAGAACCAGTTCGGCGAGCGTTCCCACTGCCGCGAGCCCGAGGGCCACGACCGGCCCAGCGAAGGCCGCGACGACGGCCACGATCAGTCCACAAGCGAGTGTCGCCTTAGGACGTTCTGGGGAAAGCCGTTCCCGGCCGTCGGTGAAGGCGTCCACCGCGACGGGCACGGTCGCCACGGCGACCACCACGGTCAGCACCGGCAGCAGCGAGACCGCGTCGGCCGCGGCGAGGAGTTCGCGGAACGACGTCGCCGAGAGTCCCAGCCGGACCGGCCCCAGCTGGTAGAGCGCGACGGCGACGATCGCCACGGCCACGACGCCCACCGCGGCCGCCCGGCCCGCGCCAGGACGGCGGGGCAGCAGGAACGGCAGCAGCACCAGCACGGCGAGGCCGAGTCCGGGCACCGAAGGCGGGTTCGGCGCGATGAACTGCGCCAGGGGCGGGATCCCGACGCAGACCGCGATCAGGGCGGCGGCCGCGGCCAGCAGCAGGCCGGTGACCCAGCGGGCGGCGTAGTCGCCGAGGCGGACCCCGGCGAGATCGGCGACACCGACCACGACCGCGAACACCGCGGCGGCGACTCCGGGCGCCGTCGGGAAGAGGTAGTGCCCGAACGTCGTGGCGAAGACCAGCACCAGGCCCAGCCGCGAAACAGCGCCCGCGACCCGCTCCGGGCGGGTGTCTCCCAGCGGCGGTGGCAACGCCTCCGTCGCGACGGCGAGCACGGCCGCGACGACGGTGGCGAGAAGCACCCAGTAGTCCGCTCCTGAGGTGCCCACCGCGAGCGCGATGAGCAGACCGCCGGCCAGCCGCACGCCGTCTCCCTTCCTCCCGCACCGAGTGACCCCGTCGGCCCCGCTGTTACCCCAGGTCCGACTGTCATTAGCATGGCTCACGATCCGACCGGGCGGCCGCCCGGTACCCACCGCGAACGCGCGAGGAGCCAGAAGTGACCGTGCCGAAGCTTGCCCTGACCGAGAACGCCGAAGCGGCGCTTGCCAAGACGCGAGCCGACGTCGTCGTCATCGGCACCCTCCAGGGCGAGGACGGCCTGGCGCTCGCCGCCGGCTCCTCCGTCGCCGATGCCGCGTTCGACGGCAAGCTCGCCGAGGTCCTCGGCACGCTGGGCGCGTCGGGCAAGCCCGACGAGGTCGTCAAGGTACCGACGCTCGGCAAGCTGTCCGCCGGTGTCGTGCTGGCCGTCGGTCTCGGCAAGGCAGGCGCGGACGGCGTCACCGCCGAGCAGGTCCGCCGGGGTGCCGGTGCCGCGGCGCGGGCGCTGGGCGGCACCGAGCGCGCGTTCGTCACGCTGTCGGCGATCGACCTGCAGGCCGCCGTCGAGGGCACCGCGCTCGGTGCGTACAACTTCACCGAATACCGCTCGGAGAAGGGCGACGGCCCGGTCGCCAAGGTCGACTTCGTGAGCCCCGAAGAGGGCACCGCCAAGGACCACAAGGCGACGCTGAAGGCCGCCACCTTCATCGCGGAGTCGGTGATCATCGCCCGCGACCTGATCAACACCCCGCCGAACGACCTGTTCCCGGCTTCCTTCGCCGACCGCGCGAAGACGCTGGCCGAGGCGAACGACCTCGAGTTCGAGGTCCTCGACGAGAAGGCGCTCAAGCGCAAGGGTTTCGGCGGCATCCTCGGCGTCGGCGGCGGTTCCTCGCGTCAGCCGCGCCTGCTGCGTCTCGCCTACAAGCCCGCGAAGGCGGCGAAGAAGGTCGCGCTCGTCGGCAAGGGCATCACCTTCGACTCGGGCGGCATCTCGATCAAGCCCGCCGCGAACATGGACCACATGACCTCGGACATGTCGGGCGCGGCCGCCGTGCTCGCCTCCGTAGTGCTCGCCGCGAAGCTGAAGTACCCGCTCGAGGTCGTCGCGCACATCCCGCTGGCGGAGAACCTGCCCTCGGCCACCTCGTACCGGCCGGGTGACGTGCTCAGCATGTACGGCGGCAAGACCGTCGAGGTGCTCAACACCGACGCCGAAGGCCGTCTCGTGCTGGCCGACGCGATCGTGCGCGCGGGCGAGGAGAACCCCGACTACCTGATCGAGACCTCGACGCTGACCGGCGCGCAGGTCGTCGCGCTCGGCAACCGCACCGCGGGCGTCATGGGCTCGGACGAGTTCCGCGACCGGGTCGCTTCGATCGCGCAGGCGACCGGTGAGGGCGGCTGGGCCATGCCGCTGCCGGAGGAGCTGCGCGCCGACCTCGACTCGCGCCTCGCGGACCTGGCCAACGTCACCGGGCACCGCTGGGGCGGCATGCTCGCCGCGGGCATCTTCCTGCGCGAGTTCGTCGCCGACGGCCTGCCCTGGGCGCACATCGACATCGCGGGCCCGTCGTTCAACACCGCCGGACCGTGGGGCTACACCGGCAAGGGCGGCACCGGCGTCCCGGTCCGCACCATCGCCGCGGTCCTCGCGGACATCGCCGCCAACGGCTGATCTCCCACCCCGAACGCGCGTGAAGGCCCCCTTCCCTCGGTCGAGCCGAGGGAAGGGGGCCTTCACGCGCATGGCAGGGTCGGTTCCGTGGACAGGGACGCGTATCTCGAAGGCGCGATCAGGGACGTGCTCAGCGGTGACGAAGCGACGCTCGACGACCGGATCGGACACGCGGCGCTCTTGTTCGCCGCCTCCGGGGCGATGGCGGAAGCCGACCGGCTGATCACGCATTGGCACGCGCTCACCGAACGGCCCGTCACCGCGCTGGTCCCCGGTGCCGTGCAGGCACGCGCGTGGGCGATGCTCTTCGAAGCGAACGGCGGGCGGCCGGAGTGGGCCGCGACGCTGACCCCGCTCGACCTCGATGCCGAGGAGCGCGCGCACGAAGCGCACCTGGCCCGGCGCGTGTCCGATTTGGACGGTCTCTTCAGCGGCTCCCCGATCGGCGAGGCGGTGTCGCACCTCGGGCCATCGCGGCCGGATCGGCTCCGCGAGGCCGTCGCGCGAGGCGACCTCGACGCCTGGGCGGAGATCGCCTCACGACAAGGTCGTCCGGACGTCGCCGTGCTCGCCGCGTCACGGCGGCTCGCACCGCGCCTCGTCGCGGGCGCCGACCCGCTCGGACTCGGTGACTGGCCAGGAGTGTGCGCCGGGTCCCTGGTCGCGGCGCTGTATCAGCGTTACCCACCGGACACCGGCGGCTGGCGCGAGATGGTCGCGGGCATCCTCCGGCTGCGCGGCGGCGGCACCGCGCCCCCGGCGGCGTCGGCCCGCAACATCGACACGGCCGAAGCGCGCCTCGGGCTCCGGCTGCCCGCCGACTACCGGGAGTTCCTGCTGACCTGCGACGGCCTCCCCGCCGACGTCGTCTTCCCGCGACTGCTCGGGACGGCCGAACTGCGCGCGGAGGGCAAGGTCGTCGTGCTCTCCGACCCGGCCGTGGTGCTGCTCACCGCCGCCGGTGAGCACTGGCGCACGGTCGAAATCGACCCGGCGCTGGGCACGACGGTGCATCCCACGTTCCGGGCGCTGATGGAGCGGCACCTGCTCCTGCTGGCGCAGTCGGCATAAGACAGATGTCGGTACAGCTGGTCGTGAGTGGCGATTCGGGTTAGAACCCGAACCGCCCCCCCCGAACCCGGTGGACAGGGACGGCCCCCCAACCCGTCC